>NZ_JAKUHC010000004.1:0-483785 GCF_022664295.1 Bacillus cereus group sp. BfR-BA-01311 | reverse complement strand
CGTTGCGAAAGAAGCAATCGCGACAGGGCAATCCGTTCGAGAACTTTGTGTGAAAAATGGTGTACTGTCACAAGAAGACTTAGAGTTAATTCTAGATCCATTCGAAATGACACACCCAGGGATTGCAGGAGCAACTCTTTTAGAGAAAAATTAAAAGAAGAGGGGGGACAAGTCCCTCCTCTTTGTTTACAATATAGGGATTTTATATGTGAATAGAGGTAGGGAGATTATAAGTAAGTAACAGTGGCGTTTAATAGTTCATAGAAACAAAATTAAGAGGAGCAGCAATATAATCAACATCACTTTTAAATAAAGAGGATTTATTAAAACATCTTATCATGTTAACAACAAGTTTACATGAATCTTTATAAAAAACTATGACCAACCATGAATCAATAGTTGGCCATAATAATCTCAAAGACCAATATCTTTTAATCCAGGACTATGCTCATTTGGCATTTCAGGAAGTTCTGGTACAGGAAAACCTTTTGGCGGGTCCGTTACTGCTAATGTTCCTTTGTTTCTACTTGGTGATTCACCTTGGAATATTTCTCCCATTCTTGTTGGATCTAAGCTAAAATTAAATTGTGCGTTATGGAATCCCATGTCTACATACTTTCTGCACTCTGGGTATTTATTAATATCATAGTTCGGCACAGGGAAGAGTTTCCCCCATTCAACACCCAATGTCTCTAAAGCTTTTGCGAAAGCATTTTGATGTGCATTATCACGTACAATTAAAAATGCAAGTGTTTCTCTAAAAGTTTGATTGGAACTCATTTCATAAATTCTAGTTTTTTGAAGTACACCTGTAGATTCAAGTACTACGTTATCTAATAAATCGCTAATTAAATTCCCATGGCTATATACCCAAGATCCATTCCATGGGTTGCCAGCTGCATCAACGGGCAATGAACTTTGAGCACCTACAATAAAGTGATGAGGATTGGCATGTTTAACCGCTTCATCAAGTGGTGCCGTGTCAACACCTGCATTTCCTGGTGTAGGTTCACCAGATCCAGTTAATAGTTGATTAATTGTATGTTGTACAAGTTCTACATGGCTTATTTCTTCTAAAAAAACACCTCGAAGTAAATCACGATATTGCTTCTCTTTCCCTCTAAAATTTGAGCTTTGGAAGAAGTATTGCATCATTGTACGCATTTCGCCATAATGCCCACCTAATATTTCTTGTAAAACTTTTGCGGCAGCTGGATCTGGCTTGTCCGGCTTGATAATATTAATCAGTTCTTCTTTATAATAAAACATGAAGTACACCTCTTTTAAGTTAGTTAACATTGTTATCGTGTCCGCTATTTGGTTACTTAATACTTTAATTCATGTTTTTACCAATTATTTATTGCCTCAAAATGCAAAGTTTTTGAAAATAACTATTTTAGATGTGAGATGAAAATAGGGGATAGATACTTAGCATTTAATAAAAAAAGATAAGATTACGAAATGTAATCTTATCTTTAAGGCTTCAGAATGACTTTTATACAGTCGTCTTCACGATTATTAAAAATTTGATAACCGTAGCTCGCTTCTTCAAGGGGGATTTTGTGTGTAATAATCTCTTTTGGATCAAATTCTTTATTTGTTATTTTTTCAAATAGTTCCGGCATAAAATGAATGACAGGTGCTTGTCCCATTTTAAGATTAATATTTCTAACCCAAAATGCCCCGAGTGGAAATGCATTATAATTGCCACCATAAACGCCGGTCATTTGAACCGTTCCATATTTCCTTACGGCTTTCGTAGCGATTTGAATAGGGCCGAGAGTTCCGCCTTGTAGTTTCAATTTTTGTTCCAGAAATTCTAGAGGCGATTTTTTTCCATCCATTCCCACGCAATCAATGACTACATCGGCACCGCCATGTGTAATTTCCTTTAAATGTTCTCCCATATCTGGAAATTTTGTAAACTCAAATACCTCAACATTGTTAATCTTTTTTGCATAATTCATCCGATAATCTAAGTAATCCACTGCAATTACACGTTTAGCACCTTGCATCCAAGCGAATTTTTGTGTCATTAATCCAACAGGTCCACAACCAAGGACGATAACAGTATCACCTGGCTTAACGCCTGCGTTTATTACACTCCAATAGGCTGTTGGTAAAACATCTGATAGAAATAGTAGGGATTCATCTTCAAGTTCGCATGATTCCGGTATAACAAATGGAGTAAAATTACCAAATGGAACTTTTAAATATTCTGCTTGTCCTCCTGGATGATTACCAAATTTCTCTGTATAACCAAAGTATCCACCAGAATCGTAATGAGGGTTTGAGTTATCACATTGACTTTCCATTTCATGTTGGCAATAGAAACAATGTCCACAAGAAACGTTGAAGGGGATGACAACACGATCGCCTTTTTTCACTTTAGTGACATCTGGCCCGACTTCTTCAACGATTCCCATTGGTTCATGGCCGATAATGTATCCTTGAGGTAAGGGCATGTTGCCTTGATATAGATGTAAATCAGAACCGCAAATAGCGGTTGAAGTAATTTTTACAATAATATCATCTTTTTTCTCTAATTTTGCATCATCCACTTGTTTAACCTGTACTTGGTTTGGTCCTTGATAGGTTACAGCTTTCATCTCATATCTCCTTTTGAATTATGTCTCAAAACATAATTTTATTTAATCTCTTGGTGAAATAGAAATCTTTCTTTTATTTACTGAAGGGAATTAGAAAGTATATATAGTGTTGTTATGAAAGTATGTTATATCAGTTATTCTTTCTTATATGTTTTGCCCTACTTTAAGAAAAAAATCAATTTTTATTCATAATCTAATTTCCATAAAAAGGATAATTATTATTTCATAATTTGTAGCATATTAAAAACATCGGAGGTGAAACAATATGGGAAAAAATAATAGTGGAAGTCGTAATGAAGTATTAGTTCGAGGCGCTGAACAAGCTCTTGATCAAATGAAATATGAAATTGCACAAGAGTTTGGTGTACAACTTGGTGCAGATACAACAGCTCGTTCAAACGGATCTGTTGGTGGTGAAATTACAAAACGTTTAGTAGCAATGGCAGAACAACAACTTGGTGGTAGAGCTAACCGCTAAGTAAATTAGCTTAAAATATAGCAAATATGTAAATCAATTTCTTTTGTGTATTCATAAAAATAAAAAACCTTATATTAAACAGATTCTCACTCAAAGATTATTGATAATCTTCTTTCATAATCTTTGGGTATTTAATTTGTAAACTACTTTCCTAAACAATAAACACGCAGTGTTGGAAAGGTGTTTTCCATGCATAGTAGAAAATCTTTTGCAGGAAAAAGCATACTTAAAAATTTGATTTCAATATTGAAATCAATATTTATTATGATATTTTCGAAAGGTAGGAATTTAAAAATGGGTATATTAAGTGGAAATCCTCAAAATGAACCGTTACATTACGGAGAAGTATTTGATATTTGGAGTTATCTTCTTGCTGCACAAGGTGCAATCGCAAGCCATCAAGTATTTATGAATCACACAGGTGACGAAGATTTAAAGAAGTTTTTAGAAAGCTTAATTGAAAATGATATGAATTCGGAAATAGAAGAGTTAAAAACTCTTTTAAAGGTTAATGGAATAGCTTTACCACCTGCTCCGCCAGAACGACCAGTTGCATCTATTGAAGACATTCCTCCTGGAGCACGTATTAATGATGCAGAAATTGCAGCAGCGGTTTCTACAGGGTTAGCAGCTGGACTTGTGACATGTAGTCAAGTAATGGGAAAATGCCTTCGAGAAGATGTAGGTATGCTATTCGGACAATTTCATATGAAAAAAGCGCAGGCAGGTGTAACTCTGCTACGTTTAAGTAAGAAAAAGGGATGGGTAGTTCCACCTCCATTACATGTAAGAAATTCAGATCAAGCTTAATAAACAAAAATAAAAAAGTGGCGTTGGCCACTTTTTTATTTTTTAGATGTATCCTTAAGCTTGGATTTATTTATGGTGGAAGAATCTATATATTCATCTGACATTTCTATAGCATATTTATCATGATGAATATGATTGTGATTTCTTAATTCATTGTCGTTACGCAGTACTAGCCTCTTCATATAAATGTGGAAGAAAATTTCTGTTCCACCAATAATTAAAGCGGCTATAAATGAAGAAAGTCCAATATTACGAGTAACATCTAAATCAGTAAACAAGGATGTTAGTAACCAAATTCCAAAGAAGCTTAAGCCTAAATCTGCCATTGTAGCAATCATATTTCCGTATTTAGGTAAAATGAAGAGATCACCGATTAAATAGGCAGCTCCTGTAAGGAAAAGAGAAATTAGTAATACTCTAGGAATTGAAATGCCTTTAAAGATACTAAGTACGATAAGTAATACTGCAGTTATCGCTGTGTATTTAATTAATAAAGCAACAAAATGTTTCATCATTTTCCTCCATTGTGTAAAAGTATATGGAATACAATATTTCATTAAAAACGGGTTATGCTGTTAAATAGCTTAACCCGTTTTATGTTGTACTGGAGGCCTATTTATGATATCCCATGGCACGTAAGGTGTATTTCGTTCTCCTATACACGATTATTTTTAGTTTAAAGAGAATCAACTATACCTTTGAATTCACGGTCGTAATTACCAATTAATTAGCTATATATTTTAGCATGTAATTTAACATATTAAAGAAAGAAGGAGGTGAATGAACATGTCAAACAATAACAGTGGAAACAGCAATCAATTATTAGTACGTGGCGCTGAACAAGCTCTTGATCAAATGAAATATGAAATCGCTCAAGAATTTGGCGTACAACTTGGTGCAGATGCAACAGCTCGTGCAAACGGATCTGTTGGTGGTGAAATTACGAAACGTCTTGTATCATTAGCTGAGCAACAACTTGGCGGTGGCGTTACTCGCTAATTTTATATATGAAATGGATATAGAGGAGAGGCATGCCGTCTCTCCTTCCTCATACATTTTTTTAATAAATAAGCTTAGTAGCGTTACAATTTTTTTAACTTTATTTGTTTAATTTTTATACTCTCGAGGTTTTAAATACATAATTAATTTTTGTGAAATAAAAGATAAGAGGTTATATTTGATGCGAAAGGGGCAGAAAAAATGAAATATGAAGCGTTATTTACAGTTGAGATTTCTGTAGGAAGTGAAAGAGTAGCAAACCATAAAATAAAGGCTCATGATGTCGTTGATGTTGTTGAAAAGCTTGCTGAGAAGTACTTAAGTGATCATGAGGGGCATTCTCAAAATGAATAAAGGAGAATAGTGATATGACCTGTCATGATGTTGAGAACGAAACGAAAGAAAAAAAAGATTTAAAATGGTGGCAACTCTCACTTATTGGGATTGGCTGTACAATAGGGACCGGTTTCTTTTTAGGATCCAGTATAGGAATTAAAATAGGTGGTTCGTCAATTATTCTTATTCTTATTTTAACTGGATTTACTACTTATATTGTATTTGAAGCATTGGCAAAAATGGCTGTAGAAGATCCGCAAAAAGGATCTTTTCGCATTTATTCAAAAAAAGCTTTTGGAAATTGGGCGGGTTTTAGTCATGGATGGACATATTGGTGTTCTGAACTGCTTATTATGGGCAGCCAGTTAAGTGCGTTAGGAATCTTTTCACGCTACTGGTTTCCTAAAATACCGTTATGGATATTTGCTGCTATATATGGAGTAGCGGCTATATTAATTATTTTTATAGGGGTAAAAATATTCGAACGTTTAGAGAAATGGATGGCTATTATAAAAATCGCTGCTATTATAGGGTTTATTGTAATTGCTATTTTAGTTATTTTAGGATTTATAAAAGGTGGTTTATATAAAGCACAAATTCCGCGGAATTTTAAAGACTGGTTCCCAAATGGATTAAAAGGCACTTGGTCCTCTCTAATTTATGCATTTTATGCATTTGGAGGAATCGAAATTATGGGGTTAATGACAATAAGACTGAAAGACCCTAAAGATGCACAAAAATCAGGAAGAGTAATGTTAATGATTTTAACGATTATTTACGTAGTCTCTTTAGGGTTGGCAATTATGATGGTTCCATTAAACCAGTTTAATACGAAAGAAAGCCCTTTTGTAGTAGCATTACAAGACTATAATTTGCCGTATGTGCCATTTATTTTAAATGTAGTATTAATTTTAGCGGGTTTTTCAACATTAGTTGGTTCATTATTTGCAGTGACAAGTGTACTCATGAACTTAGCTGAAGAAGGTGATGCACCTGCAATGTTTGCTAAAAAAAACAAAAAAAACATCTCATTCCCAGCCCTAATTCTTATTATAATTGGACTTGGTGCCTCTATCCTTAGTGCTTTATTACTACCGAAAAATATATATGAATATGTAACAACTGCAGCTGGATTAATGTTGTTATATACATGGAGTCTCATTCTTCTTTCATTTTGGAGATTAATGAATCCAAAAGGTTGGATGCAGATAAAAAGCATTATTGGTCTTATAATGATTGCACTAGCTGTTAGTGGGACATTATTGCAAAAAACAACGCGTTTTGGTTTCCTAGTGAGTTTGTTGTTTTTAGGAATAGTTATTATTGTTACTATAATTGTTCATTTTGTCTCAAGGAAAAGGAATACAGCTATATGAAGAATCTATTTTTACACAATATGAGTAGTATGTAACAACTAAATAATAGAAGCTATTGAAAAATGATTTGGTAAGTTTGAAAACCAAAATATAATCCATAAATAATAAGTGATATTCCAGATATTACTGTTATAAGAGACAATATACGCGTATTTAAAATTTTACGAAATATACTAGAAGTACTTGCCATTGTAATATCCCAAATAAAAATACCTAAAATAGTACCAAAGCTATATAACAAAAGCTGCTCTTTATTATAGGAAGAAGCGGCTTTTGCTAATATAGAGCCGAAAATTCCAAGCCAAAATAGAATTGTCAATGGATTCGATAAAGACATAAAAAAACCAGAAAAAAAGCTTTTAATAATTGAATCATCATTTCTAGTATTACTAATACTAATTTGATTCGCATTTTTTAAACTTTCAATGCCTGTATAGATTAAAACAAAAGCTCCGAAAGACCATAAGAAAAGTTTTATAATATCTTTTTCGAGGAAATGAATTACACCTAAATAAATAAGTGCCATGTAGATAACATCTGCAAGTAAGGCTCCTATGCCAAGAATCCAAGCGTGAAAAAACCCACTCCTAATACCTTTTTCTAGCTGCGCAGCATTTATAGGTCCCATTGGAGCAGATAATGATAAACCTAAGAAAACATAGCTTAAAAATATGCCCACGTATAATATGCTCCTCCCACTAAATTTGATCTATATTAAATCTATTCAGTGGTTAAAGTTTGTACAACTAAATAATAAAAAACGGAGTGAATTACTTATTTTTATGAAAGTATTTTATGATTCGAGAAAATGGACACTTGGATGGGACGGTTTCATCATCACGTAAAAAATATTGCTGCCATTCATAATTATCTTTTTCACCATAATCTTTAAGAGAGGGATGAATAGGAGCTTTGTCATAAGCGGCTAGACGTTGGCGTATTAAGTTTTTTAGTTTTCGACTGCGTTTCTCAGAATTCATAACTCCCTGTAAAACCCATCTAGGTGTTAAAGCGAGCATCATACATGAAAAATGTCTACTTTGTCTATTAACATGGGCGGGTGTAGCGCAGTAAACGAAATATGATTCATTATGAAAGCAAAATTCCCAAGTATTCTCCATAGGGTCATTTGGAATGTGCGTAGGCCATTCCATCTCGTCCAAACAACTGGTTTTATTAAGTAGAGACCAATAAATATGTTCAAAATCTTCAACTGTAGTTTCTCGCAGTAAATCTATTGGTGTATGAATAAAAACAATAAGTGAGGCGTATTGACCTGTGTCTCTAGAACATTCAGTATATTCTTTAAGTAATGCAGCAAAACCCTCGCTAGTATTCGTATCTCTAGGATCACCAATGAACCCGTACCTGAGGTGATTTGCTGTAAAGCCGTGTTGAGCTGGTATACAAGGAAACAATTTATCTTTATCTGTCATTTTTAATTTAAAAGAACGGAAAGCTTCTTGTTGCCAATGTGGAAGGGTAATAATATTTTTTTGTAAAGAGTCTTTATCATAAAGTATAGTCATCTTTTTATCCCTCCTAAGTCATAATATATAACCTATTAATTATTTAAGAATAGGTGACTAACACGGCTAGAATAATTATTTTTTAATCTATAAAAATAAAATGATTTAATGAAAAATCCCCTTCAATGTAGTTACTTTAATAGTGGATCTTTAATAACGTATAAATTTAAGTAGCTATAAAATTTAAAAAATATAAAAGGAATATGTAGGTACAATGTTCACATTTATATTTTCTAACTAATATGGTTTATAACGAAACAAGAAAGGATGTATTATGATGGGGGTTTTCAAGGAAGAAAAAATTAAATTTATAGATTGTAAAGGCGAAGAAGTCATTTTGAAAATCAAAATTAAGGATATAAAAAAGTAGGGAAGAGGAATTAAGGATACTTTATTGTGATTAACATAGAAGGATGAAAAGTAATCATGAATTAGATTGAAATGAATTCAGTAGTATAGGCCCTTTTTGAATTTTTTTGCATAGTGTGGCATGAATGAATATTAAGGGGGAACATCTATGTCTTATCCTAATCAGCTAGCTTGGCATGAAACATTGGAGTTACATGAATTAGTAGCATTTCAAGCAAACGGTTTAATCAAATTAAAAAAATCAGTTAGGAATGTATCAGATCAAGCACTTCAATCGTTATATATTAAAGCTATAAATGTCATCCAAAACAACTTACAAGAGTTAGTACAATTTTATCCTTATGCTCCTGGATTTCAAGCGCAGCATCGTGATGACACTGGATTTTACGCCGGAGATTTACTTGGATTAGCAAAGACATCTGTTCGAAATTATGCAATTGCAATTACTGAAACTGCAACGCCCCGTCTTAGAGAAGTTTTAACCCGTCAAATAAATGGTGCTATACAATTACATGCGCAGGTTTTTAACTTTATGTACGAACGTGGTTACTATCCAGCTTACGATTTAAAACAACTATTAAAAAATGATGTTCAAAATGTGCAAAAGGCAATACAAATGCAATATTAAAATGAAGATATGGAAATTATCTTTAGAGGAAAACTATAGTTTATTTATAGGTCAATTAGTTAAGACTCAATGGTAATTTCCATTGTTAATAAATTGATTAAATGCTAAAAATATAGATTCATTCTAAAGTGTTAAAGAAATTGTACTAGCGCTATTTTAGAATAGTGAACCTCTTAAAGCTTTTTTAGTGAGTTTTAACCAAATATTAAATATGCTTGAGAATAAGTATTTATATGATACATCTAGTTGAATGTTATTTTCCTTTGGCACTAAGTATGTTTAGCACATTTTTCTTTTGGGAAAAATAATAATGTACATTAGTGGAAAGGATAGGATTTAATGGTTACCAAAACTGATAATACAAGCTATTTAACCTCTTCTGTTTATTTGACCCGTAATCTATGGTCAGGTATCTTGTTTGGGCTAGGGTTAGTAGCTTTTATAGATGAAACTATTTTTCATCAACTGCTGCATTGGCACCATTTTTATGATAAATCTACAACAGATATTGGACTCATTTCAGATGGTCTTTTTCATGCTTTTAGTTGGTTTGCAACGATTGGTTCCTTGTTTATGGTTGCTGATCTTCGTCGTAGAAATGCATTTTGGTTGAAAAGATGGTGGAGCGGATTAATGCTTGGTAGTGGTGGATTTCAATTATATGACGGTATAATTCAACATAAACTAATGAAAATACATCAGATTCGATACGTAGATAATGTTCTTATCTACGACGTAATATGGAACATAATTGCGACTGTAATGCTCTTAATTGGCATTCTGCTAGTTTTTCAGACAAGAACTGATGAAAGATTATTGAGAGGTAAAAGCTTAAATGAACAATAACCATCTTCATCATGAAATATGGAATGCACTGGATATTTTACTATTCGTATTCATTTTAATTATGTTAATAATTTATATAGTAGCCACGATTTTATCAAATCGCCATTACAAACGATGGCCGTTATATCGAAGTGTCTTCTGGATTTTAGGACTTATTTGTGTGGCAATAGCAGTTGTTGGGCCCTTAGCTCATCGTGCTCATAATGATTTCACAGTGCATATGCTTGT
Source organism: Bacillus cereus group sp. BfR-BA-01311 (assembly GCF_022664295.1). NCBI lineage: Bacteria > Bacillati > Bacillota > Bacilli > Caryophanales > Bacillaceae > Bacillus > Bacillus cereus group sp. BfR-BA-01311. The sequence goes on along the minus strand of NZ_JAKUHC010000004.1, from coordinate 473,577 downwards.
GCATTTACTCCTTGGGATGCTTGCTCCAATTTTTATAGCATTAGCCGCTCCAATGACTCTTTTTTTACGAACGCTCAATGTGAAAGCAGCACGACGTCTTTCAAGGATACTAAAGAGTAGGCCTCTACAACTTCTTACTCATCCAATCATCGCAACCTTGCTTAATTTAGGAGGACTATGGATTCTCTATACGACTAGCTTATACTCGATGATGCACGAAAGTATACTTCTTCATTTGTTCATACATTTCCACGTTTTTATTGCAGGATATCTGTTTACCACATCAATGATTTATGTTGATTTAATATCCCATAGGTATAGCTATATGTACCGATCAATTATTTTAATAATTGCATCAGCTGGTCATGGGATATTATCAAAATACATATATGCTCATCCGCCTACTGGTGTAGTTACTGAACAAGCTGAAATGGGAGGCGTGCTGATGTATTATGGCGGGGATTTCATTGATATTGTTCTTATTTTTATACTTTGTTTGCAATGGTCTAGGGGTAGCAGACAGAGAACAAAAGTTAATAATGTAGTAAGGTCATGAGATGTATCGGATTTTTTGAAACTAAAAACTTTGAAATAAAATTTAGTTAAATCGTATTATGGATTAAGTATGGTATGAACAAAATTTAAAAAAGTATGTTAAAAGTAAAAAGAGCAGTTATTTATTATGACTGCTCTTTTTTATGGTAAGAAGTACAACCTGGGTAAGAAGCAGGCTACACTACAGGTAGTGTTTGCGGAATATCGAGTTTTATTCAATAAGGATAGTTCCATTCTTAAAATAAAGATGTTGTCTAAAATTATTGTTTTTTACATATTTTAATATCCTTTGACGTTTTGATTTTGTGATACATTTTAGTTTTTTGTTTAATTTATGTTTTTATCTACATATTTTCCATAATCAGGTGTAGCAATTTTATCAAATTCTTGAGCGAGTGTATTGAGGCTTGTTGATAGCAATTCACCTGACATCGGTATCCCATGTCCAGTAACAGCGGTTAGAGGCTTTAACTTCTCTAGCTTAATAACTGACTCTTTAGCGGCTTTCCAGTCTGTTGTTAAATAACGAGGCGGACCGCTTATTTCCTGTTCCTGAGTAATTACCTTATATAGATATTCCTGCTTCACCGTAACAAAAGCGTCCCCAGCAATTAATGTTCGGTCTTTTTCTCGGAATAATGAAATATGACCTGGAGTGTGTCCTGGTGTATGAATCCATCTAAACTCTGGCATATGGGGAACAGTTCCATCTGTAGGAAGTACTTTTATGCTACTTCCTAAATCAATCGGTTCGTTAGGGAACAGAGGGGACATTTTCGCTACCATACCACCTTCAACTGTTGGATCTGGTTCAGGATAGCTTTGTTGTCCGGTCAGGAAAGGTATCTCCATTTGATGGGCATAGACGGGAACATCCCAATACTTAATGAGTTCAATTATTCCACCAACATGATCAAAATGCCCGTGAGTTAAAATAATTGCTTTTGGGCGGCTGTTTGTACCAAATCGATCCTCAGCGACAGAGATAATTTCATTTGCACATTTAGGCATTCCAGCATCAACTAAAACAAAATCATTGCTCTCGGGATTTCCAACAAAACAGATGTTGACGATTTGAATCGTGTAACAAAATAAATCAGGCAATACTTCGATGCCATGACCACTTTCAATTGAAGTTGCTGGAATAAACTTATAATCACTTCCATAATTCATCTCATTGTCCACTTTTTATCCCCCTTAATATATGTTAATACGACATTATAGTTCCCTAATTTCTCAAATCCATTTTGGAGGATCTGAGAAAAGAATGAGTGGGGGATTAAAAAAACAATAATTTACTCCTAGAATTAATGTGGAGACATATCAATTTATATAAAGTGCAAACAAAAAATATTGATTGTAAAGTCGTAGTTTCTACTATTATTTTGAGTTTAAGTGTATATCTTTTAAGAGGATATACCAAGTTCTTTTATTTTGATAATTACTTGAAACTTGAATAGGGAAAACATGATCAAGCCCCCATTCTAATTCGTTTATTTCATTTTCAAGTCCTGTTGGATAGAGTAAAAGAATCTTAAAATTATTTTTAACAATATTCGATAAAACGGTTTGTAATTCTAGTGCTTCAGTCAAGTTTCCGCCCCATCTAACAAATAAAATGGATTGTGAATGATGAATTTTTTCGTAAAAGTTATCAATTCTTCGATCTAATTTTTGTTTAAAATCATGGTATGTGATGAACCAATCTTCATTTGGAATAACAGGGAAATCATGATAAGATGTTACGTTATATTTTGTGTCTTTTATAATATGAGAAAAAACAGGTTGTATCACACCATCATTAAACACAATATTTTGTTCCGGCATTGCGTGCATGTTTTTTAAATCCATAAAGTCTATAAAATTATTTTTCAATAATGTATTGATAGAAGAAAGATTGGGTGATTCAAACCAATCTAGAGGACCTGAATATTTCCGCAGCCTATATTTTTTCAGATGAATAGCGGTATAACAATTTTCCCCTAAACTAATAACATCATCATAAATTCCTTGAAGCTTTTTCATTTCCAATACAATCATCCTTTTTTTGGGAAAATAGGAGAACTAATTCATTATAAATAATATATGTATGTATAAAACCTCCTGTGAAAAGGCTCACAGGAGGTTAAACTAAAGCGTATTTCGGGTTATATACTATTTGTCGAGGTAAGAATTGTGTGTGATAATTAATGGCGTTTTAGAAAAAAGGGGAAAAACAGAAGTACATTGAAGTTAGTTGTGAATAAATTATAATTTAAAATTGAGCGGAAATAAGGAGCCCCAGTTACTTCATTATGCAACTGGGGCATTTTTTAATCTCTTCCTAACTTAATTATATCATGTAAATCAAGTTCGAAATAGACTGTTTATTCGTATTTACTACTGCTACAATCAAGAACACATGAATAGTAAGGAGAGGTGCCAAATGAGTTCTTTCGTTCTCGGTTTTCAGGAAATAGAAAAAATGCAGCTTTCACTTGTTGGTGGAAAAGGATTGAATTTAGGGAAGTTATCCAATATTCAAGGGATACAAGTGCCAGAAGGATTTTGTGTTACAACGGTAGGGTATGAACAGGCCATCGGAAAAAATGAAGCATTTCAAACTTTGTTGAATCAATTAAAAATGCTAAAAATTGAGGAACGAGATCAAATTGGTGAAATTAGTAAGAAGATTAGAGAAGTCATTATGGCGGTGGAAATTCCAGTTGATGTAGTGGAATCAGTAGCTCATTATCTCTCACGTTTTGGAAATGAACATGCGTATGCCGTGCGTTCTAGTGCTACGGCTGAAGATTTACCGTATGCTTCGTTTGCTGGGCAACAAGATACGTATTTAAATATTATCGGAGAAAACGCAATTTTACAGCATGTAAAAAAGTGCTGGGCTTCTTTATTTACAGAGCGAGCAGTCATGTACCGTATGCAAAATGGTTTTGAACATAATCAAGTTTCTATATGTGTTGTTGTTCAAAAAATGGTTTTCCCGCAGGCTTCAGGAATTTTATTTACCGCTGATCCGATTACTTCTAACCGGAAGGTGTTATCAATCGATGCCAGTTTTGGACTTGGTGAGGCATTAGTATCGGGACTCGTCTCTGCCGATAATTATAAAGTAAAAGAAGGCGAAATCATCGATAAGATGATTGCAACTAAAAAATTAGCTATTTATGCTTTAAAAGAGGGCGGAACTGAGACGAAACAGAATAATCCGGTTCAGCAAAAAATTCAAACACTATCTGACCAACAAATATTACAGCTCGCACAGATTGGAAGGCAGATTGAAGCTTATTTTGGCTGTCCGCAAGATATTGAATGGTGTTTAGTTGATAATGCATTTTATATTGTCCAAAGTCGTCCGATAACAACTTTATATCCAATTCCGGAAGAAAATGATGAGGGAAACCATGTGTATATATCAGTTGGTCATCAACAAATGATGACCGATGCGATGAAACCATTAGGGTTATCCTTTTTCTTGTTAACGACTAATGCTCCTATGCGCAAAGCGGGGGGAAGGCTGTTTGTAGATGCTACGCAACAATTAGCTTTACCTGCTAGCAGAGCTTATTTAGTAAACACTTTAGGGAAGTCGGATCCACTCGTAAGAGATGCATTAACGACTATAATCGAGCGAGATCATTTTATTAAATTATTACCGAATGAAGAAAAAGAAAAGAGTGCTAGTAAAAGTAAGCCACCAGTAAGTTCGCAACCAGAAATCGAAATTGATTCAGCAATCGTTACAGATTTAATAAAGAATAGTGAAGCATCAATCGAAGAGTTAAAACGAAACATGCAAACGAAATCAGGGGTGGATGTACTTGATTTTATTTTAGAAGACATTCAGCAATTAAAGAAAGTATTATTTAACCCGCAAAGTATAGCGGTCATTATGGCAGGTATGAATGCTTCGGCTTGGATCAATGAAAAAATGGAGCAATGGCTAGGCGAAAAGAATGTAGCAGACGCGCTTTCTCAATCGGTACAAAATAATATTACGTCAGAAATGGGGCTAGCATTAATGGATGTTGCTGATGTGATTCGGCCGTATCCAGAAGTTATTGCGTATTTACAACATGTAGAAGAGGATAACTTTTTAGATGAACTTGTTCAGTATAACGGCGGAGAAAAAGCTCGAGATACAATCATTGCTTTTCTAAATAAATATGGAATGAGATGTAGCGGAGAAATCGACATTACGAAAACGCGCTGGAGTGAGAAGCCAACAACCATTATCCCAATGATATTAAATAATATAAGAGACTTTGAATATGGTGCGAGTAAGCGGAAGTTTGAAGAAGGACTGCAAGAAGCTTTAAAAAAAGAAGAAGAATTATTAGACCGATTGCAGCACTTGCCGGATAGTAAACAAAAAGTAGAAGAAACGAAGCGAATGATTCGTAATATCCGTAATTTTATTGGCTATCGTGAATATCCAAAATACGGTATGATTAATCGTTATTTCATATATAAGCAGGCGTTATTGAAAGAAGCTGAGCAACTTGTGCAGAGCGGTGTTATTCATGAAGTTGATGATATTTACTATTTAACTTTTGAAGAGCTTCACGAAGTTGTTCGCACGAAGAAACTAGATTACGAAATTATTCATAAACAAAAAAATGATTATAAATTATATGAAAAACTAACGCCTCCGCGTGTAATGACGTCTGATGGAGAAATCATTACAGGTAAATATAAACGTGAAAACCTTCCAGCTGACGCGATTGTAGGCCTGCCTGTTTCTTCAGGAGTGATTGAGGGAAGAGCTCGCGTTATTTTAAACATGGAAGAAGCGAATTTAGAAGAAGGAGATATATTAGTTACTGCGTTTACTGACCCTGGCTGGACACCATTATTTGTATCTATAAAAGGATTAGTCACTGAAGTCGGCGGGCTGATGACCCATGGAGCGGTTATCGCACGTGAATATGGATTACCAGCAGTTGTCGGGGTAGAGAATGCTACGAAATTAATAAAAGATGGGCAACGAATACGAGTACATGGAACAGAAGGGTATATTGAAGTGTTGTAATGAAATAAAAGATCATCCGCTATAAATAGTGGATGATCTTTTATTTTGCAACAACTCATTTCTTTAAACCAGCCGCATAAAAAGGTCCATGAACGGCGATTGTTGATAAAATACGAGCAATCTCCTCAGGTGTTTCTTTTTGTCCATTATTTAACCATTGTTGGATGACACCTATATGTGCAGATGCCATATAAGAAGTTAAATATTCGCTTGGAACAAGTAAATTCTCCTTATTAATGAGAGGACCATTCGTATCTTCAAATAATGTTTTCCACATAAAGTCTTTCAGTTTTGTTTGGAAAGATAAATCTCCTTTCGGACTTAGTACAGCTCTCATAAAATCACTATTTTCATTTAGAAATTCAAGAATAGAAGTGATAAGTATAAATGGCATTGTTGGAGAAAGATTTGATCCAAGGTCAGCAATAACTTCCGGGAATTTCTGTTTAGCAATGCTAGAAAACTCGTACATAATGTCTTCTTGGCATTTTGTCATTAAATCAAATTTATCTTGATAGTGCGCATAGAAAGTACCGCGATTAATGTTTGCATTCGTTGTAATATCTTTCACTGTAATGGCGTCAAAACCTTTTTCTTCAATTAGCTCCACCAATGCATTTCGTATGGCAGTTTTCGTACGAACAACACGCAAATCTAAATTATTATCGCGCAAAGCATATCCCTCCTTAATTTTACTCAACACATTTGGAAAATGTGTCTTATAACCAACACATTCACGATTTTTGATTATTGTATAAGGTTCAACTCGAACATATAATTCAAAATATAAATAAACAACACGTTGTTGGTTATTATAGATCAAATTAAGGGAGGAGAAAAGAAAATGTTTAAAAATAAACTTTTATTTTTATCACCAGTTATTGCACTACTTGTTGTTTTTATTTTTTCATTAACATTATTTCCAACCGTTCAACCTCAGCCGAAAAACTTGCCAATTGCAATTGTAAATGAGGATCAAGGTGTAGAAATTCCAAATCAAGCTAAAATGAATATAGGGCAAACAATTGTTGATACGGTGAAAAAATCATCGAAATCAGATGGAGGAGAACCTGCGGTAAAGTGGGTAGAAGTGAAAAATAAGGAAGCAGTTCAAAAAGGGTTAAATAATAAAGAGTACTATGCAGCGTTAGTCATTCAGAAAGAATTTAGCGCAAAACAAGCGTCATTACGAACACCGCAACCATCTTCACCCGAGATAGAAATATATATTAATCAAGGAATGAATACGGCTGCATCAACTATGGCAGGGCAAATATTACAGGCGATTGTTGATAATATGAACAATACTGTTCGTACACAAATATTAGAAGGGTTGAAAGCAAAAGGAGCTACTGTAACAACAGATCAAGCTGAGAAATTAGTAACACCTATTGTAAAGAACGTGAAAAATGTGAATGAGGTCGGCAAAAATAGTGCGAACGGTAACTCACCAATATCATTATTCCAGCCGTTATGGATTGCAAGTTTAGCTAGTGCAGCGATTATTTTTATTGCGATTAGTAAAATGCCAGTAAGCTCAAGAAAAGAAAACTTTCTGTTAAAAGTAAAACAAATCGTAACAGGAGCTATTGCGACACTTGTAATTGGGTTTGGTCTTACATGGATTGCAGATGGGATGGTAGGGTTAAATATTTCGAACTTCACGGATACAGTTCTATTCTTATCCATTACTTCTTTTAGTTTCTTCTTAATGATATCTGCAGTACTATCATTAGTTGGGCTAAAAGGAATCGGTTTATTCGCTTTATTACTATTCTTCGGGGCACCGTTATTATCATTAGCACCTGAGATGTTGTCTCCGTTTTATCAAGACTGGGTTTACTCATGGTTACCAATGAAATTTATGATTGAAGGCCTAAGAGAAATCTTCTTCTTCGGAAAAGGGTTAAGCTGGAATACACCTGTTACTGTACTCGTTTGGATTGGTATAGTAAGTATGGTTACTATATTAGCAACTGCACTCAAACGTAGTGTAGTAAAAGGGCATAAAACAGAATTGAACGCTTAAAAACAAGCCGTTTCACTAATTAGTGAAACGGCTTGTTTGTGATTTTTTCTCAATGTAAATGCTTGATTGTTGAAAAGTGTAGTGTTTAGAATTAAGGCGAAATCTTTAAAGATCGCGTACGTTCCAAACAATCTCACCACGTTCATCATCCCACGTACTGTGATGCCGCTTAAATCCTATCTTTTCTAGTACCCGGAGGGAAGCGATATTCCAAGCACCTACAGTCGACCAAAGTCTTTGGCGCCCAGTAGCAATCGCCGCGTCCAGTACAACAGATGCGGCCTCAGTCGCATAACCTTTACCATGAGCGCTGCGGAACAACTCGTATGCAATCTCCGGCTCTTCAAGTGTGGAACGACCGATAATTAAGCCACAGTACCCAATGAAATCGCCTTCGTCTCTCCTTCGAATAGTGAGAAGGGAAATACCATTTTCATCTGCCTTCTTGCGCATCTCAATAAGCCGGTTACGAACGGAATCAACGGCTGGAATGTCCACGCCACGTTCGCCAATTAATTTGCTCAGCCAAACGGAATCGGATTCCTCCCACATATTAAGCTCAAGTCTTTCGGTTTTCAGCTGGAAGGCCATAGTTTTAAATAAAGATGGCATAGTGGTACCTCCTAGTTATATGACTGGATTCATAATAGCTTCGCATCTCAACACCACATCTGGTTGGAAACCTGATTCATTCGCGAATTTATAGCAACAGCGTACAAAAAAATAGTGATATTTTATCCGCTATTTGCCGTGTAGTAAAATCCCCACTGATTATAGTTTCACTTTATGAATAAGCAATTCCTTTACAAAATAGACCCTTTTCTCAAACTTTTCTTTCAATCTAAAGCCGTCCCGTTATATACACAGGCTCCTACTATTTCTAAATGCATAAAATGTTAAGCGAAAGTATGGGGGGATATGATGTATAATTCGAATTATTATGATTGGTATAGGCAGAATGATAAGTTAATTAGTGATATTGAAAAAGCTATTAATGGAGAGTATAGCGCTATAAGCTGCTATGCAAAATTAGCAAATATGGCTCCAAATCAAGTAGAACAAAAACAAATTCTTGAAATTCGTAATGATGAAATAAAGCATTTCCACCACTTTGTACAAATTTATACGAACTTAACTGGTAGGCAGCCAAAACCACAAATTACTGAAGACTGCCCAAATACGTATTTACAAGGATTAGAGTTCGCTATACAAGATGAACAAAAAACAGTAGATTTTTATTTGGAAATTTCAGATGAGACATCGGATGCACATTTGAAAGAGTTGTTACGGAGAATAGCTGCGGATGAACAAAATCATGCAGTATGGTTTTTATATTACTTCGTGAAGTCGAAGTGAGCATTAAGAATGAACGACTGATGTGGCGCATATATTAAAAAATATTTTAAAACGTAGTGCAACAATTGAATGAAATATTTAAATGTAAGCAGAAGGAAACCGTTTCGCTAGTAGTGGAGCGGTTTTTTATGATGTACATATGTATCGACAAAATATAGTAATTACATTTGATATATAATGTATGAAACGAAAATGAATAAGTTAGGAGCAAGCATATGAAAAGAGGGTTTACAGTAGATATTCTAGATGAATATGATAATTTACTTTGGAAAGTATTAAAGCCAATTGATATTACTGTATTTGATTGGCGAGTGAGGGATGAGGAGTCCTACTTAATAGCACGTGGTGAATTGGATGAGGCATTATTTCCAGAAGAACCAAGTGTAGTGGAAGGGTTAGCATTGAAAAAGTTAGTTAAAGACAACATATATTATCTTATTTTTGCAGATTTAAAAGCATATCCTAAAGGAGAAAAAGCGATAGATATTGAAACATATGAAGAGTTTAAGGAAAGTAAGTGTGAGCTAATCGTATTAGCAGTGGATGCTCAATACATACAAATTTATGCGAAAGATCAAAAAGCGATTGAATTAATGTATGAAAACGTACGGAAACAAGGATTTTATGTGAAATATGTTACAGACGAAAACGACGGTAGAACGCGTTTGTCAGTATGGTAGCAATTTGAAAGGGGAAAGGCAATATGGAGAGAAATATAAGTAAAGAATATGCAATTCGAATTGCTACTGAAAATGAAAGTGATAGTATTATCCTTTTATTAAAAGAGGTAGCACAATGGCTACAATATAAAGAAGTGGATCAGTGGCAGTATCTTTTAGGAGAGGAAGCTACGGCTGAAATACTAGAATGTATAAGAGAGAAATATACATATGTTGTTCTGAAAGAAGCTGAAATAGTTGGTACGGTTACAGTTTCTCCTAAACAAAATGAATGGGATGAACATATTTTTGGTAAAGAGGAAGTTTCTAATTCATTATATATTCATAGATTTGCGGTGAAACGGAAGTATAAGGGAAATGGAATAGGAGAATGGATTTTACGGTGGGTAGAAGAGAATGTGCAATGTGATAAAGAGTATTTGAAGTTAGATTGCGTGGGGCATAATCGTACGTTGAATGATTTTTATAAGAAAAATAGTTTTGAATATGTTGGAAGTACGGATGGGCTTAGTAAGTTTCAAAAGAAAAGGAGAATGTGAATGCATCCAATTAACGTAAGTTTAGTTGAAAAGTTAATACAGGAACAGTTTCCTGAATGGGCCCATTTAGAAGTGAAACCTGTAAAGTTTAGTGGGCATGATAATAGGACGTTTCACTTAGGGGATGAGATGAGTGTAAGATTGCCAAGTGATGTGGCATATGCACCGCAAGTAGAGAAAGAAAATAGTTGGCTTCCTATATTAAATAAGGGGCTTTCTTTACCGATTTCTACCCCACTTGCGAAAGGAAATCCGTCTGAAGCGTATCCATTGCCTTGGTCTATTAATAAGTGGATAGAGGGAGAAACAGTTACGAAACAAAACGTTCGGGATTTAAATGAATTTGCGGCGGACTTAGGATCTTTTTTAGTAGAATTGCAATCTATTAATGCGAGTAACGGACCTTTAGCTGGAACACATAATTTTTACCGAGGCGGACTTATATCTGTATATGATGAAGAGGCGAGAGTTGCTATTGAAAATAATAAGGATGTTTTTGACGAGGCATTATTAAAGCACCTTTGGAATGTAGCACTTAGTTCAACATGGGACCGTAAGCCAGTTTGGGTTCATGGAGATGTAGCACCAGGGAATTTACTCGTTAAAGATGGAAAGCTTTGTGCTGTAATTGATTTTGGTATTTTAGGTGTAGGAGATCCTGCTTGTGATGCAGCGATGGCGTGGACATTTTTTGATGAAAATAGTAGAAATGTATTTAAAGAAGTATTACGCATGGATGAAGAAACGTGGAATAGAGCGAGAGGATGGGCACTTTGGAAGGCGTTAATTACATATGACGCAAATAGGAATAGTAATGAGAAGGTGGTCGAAGAATCTTATCGTGTCATTCAAGTGATTGTGGATGATTATAAAGGGTAATAGAAAACCCTATTTCAAAATAGGGTTTTTCACATGATTAAATAGTAGAAACGGAAAGAAGGAATATAACATAATTATACAGAATATTTAGATAATAGGAGGTGTGGAATTTTGAGTGAAATTGAATTAAAGAGTAATGTAATTAAGACAGGGCGAGAGAAGGGGATTATTCTTCGGTTTATACTTGCTAGTCTTGTTGGAGTGTTTATGTTTTTCGTTCCTGTTACGATAAACGGTGCATCGTCTATTATGATTGATCATATCGTATCGTGGATTAGGGCTTCGGTTCCTGGCGTAGTACCTTATTATGCATTATTTGTTATGGCGATTGGTGCGATTTATCCATTTTATACGAAGAAATGGAATGCATCTATCGTAGACATTTGTTTTTCTATTTTAAAAGTAGTTGGCGTTGTTTTTGGCATATTATATTGTTTAAAAGTAGGACCAGCTTGGTTCTTTGCGCCAGATATTGGGCCGTTTTTGTATGAGAAGCTAGTCATATCAGTAAGTTTGCTCGTTCCAATTGGCTCGGCGTTTTTAGCGTTATTAGTCGGATATGGATTGCTTGAATTTATCGGTACATTTTGTCGTCCGATTATGAGGCCATTATGGAATACGCCGGGGAAATCGGCGATTGATGCAGTTGCGTCCTTCGTTGGAAGTTATTCGCTTGCCCTTCTTATTACGAACCGCGTGTATAAAGAAGGAAAGTATACGACAAAAGAAGCGGCGATTATCGCTACAGGATTTTCTACAGTATCCGCTACATTTATGATCATCATCGCAAAAACATTAGATATTATGCATTTATGAAATGTTTATTTTTGGACTACACTTGTTGTAACATTCATCGTGACTGCTATCACCGTAAGAATCCCGCCCCTTAGTAGAAAACCAGATACATATGTAACAGAAGAAGGGTTCCCAGAGCCTGTTTATAAAGAGAAAATGTTAGAACGTGCTTGGGAAGATGCGTTAGAAGTATCAAAGTCTGCACCGAGCATTATGAAAAATATTGCAGTGAATTTAAAAGACGGATTTATTATGACAATGGGAATTTTACCATCCATTATGTCAGTAGGATTAATTGGTATCGTCTTAGCGAAGTTCACGCCAATATTTGATTGGATTAGTTATATTTTCTATCCGTTTACATGGCTATTACAATTACCAGAAGCAGACTTAGCTGCTAAAGCCGCATCAGTTGGTATTGCAGAAATGTTTTTACCGTCATTATTAGTAGTTAATGCACCACTTGTGACAAAGTTTGTTATTGCAGTTGTTTCCGTATCATCTATTTTGTTTTTCTCCGCTTCCATTCCTTGTATATTATCAACAGATATTCCATTAAAAGTATCTGAACTTATTATTTTATATGTGCAGAGAACGATTTTAACGTTGCTTATTATTACGCCGATTGCTTATTTGTTGCTTTGAACTATAATGTAAGTTCTGAATATATGGCGTTTGCTAAATTGTGTAAATGAATATTTATCGTAAAAGCGTAGGTAGTGTGAAATTATAAGTGCGATGCTTGAATAAAGGCATCGTATTTTTTATTTTTAGATGTACTATATGTTTATGTCGCTAATTTATTAATATATATTAATAAAACTATGTTAATGATGTGTTATAGTAACAACAAAGGGGGCTTAAAAATGGAAATTATTCACGAAAGAGCAAAGTTGCGGTTAATGGATAATATTGATGTCGAAACTTTGTTTTCGATTGTAGAAGGAAATCGGGATATTTGGGCGTATTTAATCTCTAAAATGGATAGTGTGCAAGATATGCAACAATACGTTCAAAAAGCAATAAAGGGTTACGGAAGAGGTACTCAAATACCTTTCATAGTCGTAGATCAACAGTCGAATAAGATTGTAGGAAGTACACGGTTATATAATATTTCAGTAGAAGATAAGACAGTTGAGTTAGGGCAAACGTGGTATCATCCGAGTGTGCAACGTACGAGTATAAATACAGAGTGTAAGTATATGCTTCTTCAGTATGCTTTTGAAAAACTGCATATGCTTAGGGTACAAATTAAGACGGATGCAAGAAATGAAAAAGCCCAACGAGCAATTGAAAGATTAGGCGCAGTAAAAGAGGGTGTGCTTCGAAATGAAAGAAAATTACCGAATGGTTATGTGAGAGATGCGGTGGTGTACAGTATTATCTCGAGTGAATGGCCAGGCATAAAAGAACAATTGTTAGAAAAATTAGAGTTGTATAAAGAAAAGTTATAATTCGTGTTTTGAAAGGTATATTGTTCGTGAGACATGAAAAATATACCTTTTTTCTTACAAAATGCTACTTTATTTTAATTCCTTTTGTTTCATCGTTCCCTTCTGAGAAAAAATTCGTTACAATGTAGTTGTATGGTAATAAACTTATGAATTTAAAAAATGTAATGAAAACCGCAAATGAAAATGAATTGATAATCCTCAATTTTAAATGAAAACCCTTTTATACATAAATAACAAGTAAAGTTCCTTCTTTTAAATAAACTCAAACAAAACGATTTGATATAAATGTTTTTTATAGAAGTATGGATGATGTACGGAGGCAATTACAAATGAAAGAAAATAAGAAGAGTAAGAAAAGACGAATCTTTCAAGTATTTTTACTAATGATTTGTTCTGCTATTTTATATGTAAGTTATGCAGCTTACGATATTTGGAGTTATCGTTTTAAAGCAAATGATGACGTGAAAACGGATGCTGGTATCGTACTAGGCGCAGCTTCATGGAACGGAAAACCATCTCCTGTATTTAAAGAAAGAATTAATCATGCGATTTCTTTATATAAGAACGGAAATATTAAAAAGATTATTTTTACAGGTGGTACAAAGTTCGAGGCAGAACTTGAGGAAGCACGTACTGCAAGAGTATATGCAATGAAACAAGGTGTAAAAGAGGAAGATATTTTAATTGAAACAAAATCCCTTTTCACTGAAGAAAATTTAAAGAATGCGAAGCAAGTTGGAATAGAGAACGGCATACAAACATACACGATTGTAAGTGATCCACTTCATATGAAACGCGCAATGAGAATCGCAAAACATATTAATATTGAAGCATATGCTTCACCAACGCCGACATCAGCATATAAAACGTTAGATACAGAAATACCATTCTTCTTTAAAGAATTATTCTCGTATATTGGATATGTAACCTCTTTGCCGTTAAAAGCATTGAAGGGGGACTAATATAAGAAAAGGATCTATCCTTAAATAGGAACTTTTCTTATTAGTCAAAAACATTGTATTTTTATCGGAATAGTGAAACAATAGAGAGGTAGCTTCATATAATCATAATGACAAAATGAACGGTTTATGAATCGAGCATAAAGTGAAACTTTAATCAGTGGGTGGGTTTCTCACTGATTATTAGTTGAACCAATCGGGCGTTTACGGGCAGTTGATCTCCCACCTAACTTCCTTTGCTTCACCTGAATTTTTAGGTGGGAGTTTTACTGCCCGCAAATAGCGGGATAAAGGAGATTATAGTATGGCACTCTCATTTGTTGAAACAGAAGAACAATCTTTAATTATTGAGAAAATAAGTAAATTGATCCCGAAGTTCATGGAAAGGGAGCATCAGCTAAGTGAATTAGGATCATTTCCGTATGAAAATATAAATGATTTGAAAGATATCGGATATACGAAATTAACGTTACCGAAGGAATTTGGTGGTAGTGCGATTTCTTTATATGACTTCGTTTTATTTCAAGAGAAAATCGCGGAAGGCTGCGGAGCTACTGCATTATCGATTGGCTGGCATCTTGGCATTGTGAAGGAGCTAGCGGAAAATCGCTCTTGGAATGATGAGATGTTCAAATGGTTTTGCGAAGAAGTACGTAATGGTGCGCTCTTTAACAGGGCAGCAACAGAACCGAAAACAGGGAGTCCGACGCGTGGCGGCAAACCAGAAACAATAGCGGCTCAACAAGGCGAGAAGTGGGTTATAAATGGAAGAAAAACTTTTACAACGATGGCGCCAGTACTTGATTATTTTATTATTTCAGCAAGTATGGAAGGCCGTGAAGAAGTTGGTGAGTTTGTTATTCCAAGAAATACACTCGGTGTATCTATTGAAGAAACGTGGGATAGCGTTGCAATGCGAGGGACTGCTAGCCACGACCTTGTCTTACAAAATGTAGAGATAGACAACCGCTTTTTTACGGATGTAAAAGGCGGGAAAGTGAAACAAAAGGGTATTGGCTGGTTGCTACATATACCAGCATGTTATTTAGGAATTGCACAATCAGCAAGAAATTATGCAGTTCAATTTGCGGAATCATACAAGCCAAATAGTTTAAATCATTCTATTAGTTTATTGCCGAATGTTAGAAAATTAGTTGGAGAATTAGAACTCGAGCTTATGCAAGCTCGCGTCTTTTTATATCAAATTGCGAAAAAATACGATGAGGCAGAAGATAAACTGTCACTGCAAGCAGAATTAGCGGCAGTGAAATACGCCGTAACAAATGCGGCGATATCTATAGTGGATAAATCGATGCGCATCGTAGGAGCAAAAAGTTTATCAGAAAAAAATCCGCTCCATCGTTACTATTTAAACGTCAGAGCAGGATTACACAATCCACCGATGGATGATGCAACATTATCTATGCTTGCGGATGCGGCGTTTCGGTCGTGATGTTTTAGGGATTCAACAAAAATAGCAGGACCTAATTAATTTAGGTTCTGCTATTTTTGTTCTGTTTCGCTGTACCTCAGGGTTTATTTATTATATGTAGTATAGAATAATTATGGAAGTCATATTAGAAGGTGATGAGAAACTTGATATAATTATTGAGTTTAGTTTTTTGTATTTAAGTTAAAAAGGTAGCTGAAATAAATTTTAATTGCAAACAATTAAAATTTGGTAAAGTATAAACTCACAAAAATATCGTTGTGAATTTATGGATATTTTTGAAATGATTCACCCATGGTTATCAGCGATTAAAAAATCGAATGCAGAGAATTACAAATAGAAGAAAAAATAAAAGGTTACTATTTATTAGTTAAAAGTAAAGTAACCTCTAGATAAAATGCATTTTCGATTGTTAGATACAAGTAACAATTGAAAATGTATTTTATTTTTGTTGAAATATGTTTAGGAATTAAATCAGTTGCTGTTTTTACTTAACTTAACGCTGCTGAATACTTTTATAAGATAAAGCTTAAAAGTACAGTATAAATAGTGTTTGTCATAGTATATATGTAGCATTCATATTGTAATAAAAGTATTACTATATTTTCTTATAAGGGAGAGGAAAGAGTAGTGCGTTATGATACACATATGGCCACATCTGTTGCAATAGGGGCTACACTTTCATTTATATCAGGTTATCCTTTTTCATTTGGATATGTAACAGGAATATTGTTAGGAAGTCTTTTGCCAGATATTGATGAACCAAATTCATACATAGGGCGACGTTCTTTGGGCGTTGCAAAATTTGTAAAAAAGAAACTTGGACACAGAGGTCTTACTCACTCTTTTGTGGCCTGGATTATTATCTCTCTTTTGTATTTTCTTTTCCCGTATTCTTTTTTGCTAGGAATAAGCATGGGATATTTATTTCATCTTATGGGAGATTATTTTACTCATCAAGGGGTACGTTTATTTCTTCCATTTGATAATAAGCGTTATAAAGCTCCATTTACTTTTAAGGTAGGCTCTTCTTTTGAAAATGTGATTTTTTGGATAGCTATGTTTAGTTTTGTTTTATTATTAATAAATGGATTGGCCCTTTCCTTTGTATACTCAACAATCCAATTACTCAGTAGCATGATTATAAGAATTGGAGCGATGTGAAATGTATAACAAACCGCTTATTGTTCATGCAAAAAGTAAAAAATTATATGTGTTAGACTGGCTTGATCCCGAACGAGAAGTAATGAATAAGCTTTTACCATTTACTGATGTAATTCAAACCCCTGAGCGAGTAAGCACTTTTCTTATTTCCCCTTATACTTTGTGGACGGCTGCTGCCAAAGGTTTAGTAACTGAGGATATTTTGCAAGTACTAGATGAATACTCCTATACGAAAATTTCGGTTACGTTTAAAGAGGAAATTCGGAGATATATGCAAGCGTATGGGACACTGGAGTTTCATGAAGAGTGTGGTGATTTATTACTTGTAGCCAAACACGAAAATGTTATCAAGAAAATTCAAGGTATTAAATCTATTGAATCTAAAGTAATTGGGAATCCAAACTCTTATTCCAAATTGTTTGCAATGCGTCATCGAATAGAAATAAAAAAAATATTATTTAATCATGATTTGTTCGTCAAAGATTATACTTTCAACCCAGGAGAGCCATTAGGTGTTCACTTAGTTTCTAGAACATATGGTGGCAAGACTTTCGTAATAAGAGATTATCAAAAAGATGCTGCCGAAGCATTTCGGAAATATGAGAGTAAAGCTAGTGGAGGTGGGACAATTATTATGCCACCCGGAGCTGGAAAAACGATTGTAGCGCTTAAGATAATGGAATATTTTCAGACTATGACCTTAATACTTGTTGAAAATCAGGAAAGTGCAGAACGTTGGAAACAAGAGTTATTAGACAAGACGGATCTTACAGAACATTATATTGGGATATATGAACTGAAAAACAAAAAAAAATATCCTGTTACTATTGGTACATACGCAGATATTGTTAAAAATATGGATGTATTTAATGGTTATGGTTTTGTCATCTATGATGATGCGCATAAGTTACCTGCTAAATCTTATGAAAGGACAATTGATATTCAAACACGTTATAGGTTGGCACTAGCATCTACGCTAGCAAGAGCGGATGAACAAGGGGCTAAGGTTTTTGCTTTAGTTGGACCAAAATGGTATGAAATATTGCATCAAGAATTGATTAGAAAAGGGTATAGTGTCCCTATTACTTGTATAGAAATGCGTATACCACTTTCTACAGAAGTGAAGCATCAATATAATAGTTATGGTAATAATACAAATAAAAAAAGGGAATTAGCTGCGTTTAATGCTAAAAAAGATAATGTTGTTAAAGAATTATTAATGAAATATACAAAAAAACAAACGGTAATTACATCCTATCGTACAGAGTTAATAGAGAAGTATAGAAAACTTTTTGACATAGATAGTATATATGGGAAGAGTGATGAAAAACAAAACGAAGTATTGATTAAGCAGTTCAATGATAAGCAGATTAGTTGTTGCAATATTTCTTCTTTAAAAGCGGAAAAAGTCCTATTAAAAGGAGTGGAGGTTATTATTGCGACATCGTATCAACAAGGATCTGAAAGAGAAGAATATTTAAGGGTTGGAAAACTTCTTCCGAAGGAGGAGGGGAAAGAAGAAGGATTTTTATATTCTCTTGTGTCAGATGGAACTATTGAAGAAAACGATTATAGAAAGAGAAGGGTTAGTCTTCTTCATTATGGATTTCCATATAAGGTACACAAAGCGGGATGGGTAGGAAAACAAGAGGAGAAATGATATGAATCTAACCGAGGCATTAAAGCAGTTAAATCAATCAGTTATTATTAGCATTGCCAAAGAGTTGAAGCTTATGAATGAAAATGATAATTTTTCAACAAAGTGGATAATATCACAAATTGCAAATAAACTAATGGACATAAATTATTTGCAAAAGTTTGTTTTTCCTTGTCTCTCTAGTGAGGTGCAGAACGAAATGATATTTTATAGTTATAGGAGTCAGTTACTATCGGAGGTAAGTATTCGAGAGTTATCTCGTTTTGGTATAGTAATTAATAAAAAGATCCCATCAGATATACAAGAAGAAATACGAAAACAAAGTAGGACGTGTGTGATAAAAGTTTTCGCAGAAGAAGCAAAGAAGGTAATGTATACACCTTTTTTGAAATGTATGTTGTTTTTTTCTTATGTTACAAAGGTTCCACAATTTGTATGCAAGCAAACAAAGAATGATAAATTTGTTAGAAAAGCAATACAAAGCTTATATTTTTGCGAGGAGGATCGAGTGTGGATTTATAAATTCCTAGACTATTTTGTATGTACTGGAGTTCTACAAAAACAAGATTCGAAGTACAGTGTAGATGATGATGGGCTATTGATTTGGAGAAAAAGAGATATTGCTACAAATTTAAAACGATTCTATCAGAAACTAAGTCCTAACTTTTCTGTATCCTGGCTACAAAGCGTAGGGCAATATCAAGAGAGTCCAGAGGAATGGATTGACCTAAATATTTTATCAGTTGAAAACTTAGGGTATAGTTTGGCAATTCAATATGGATTGGTTGAGCAGATAGAGAAGGGAAGTCGAAAGTTTGTACGGTTAACACCGGAAGGATGGTGTTTAGCTAAAGGTATAAGTCACCCTAGTTGGAATGAGAATTCTTTTGTAGTTTCTGCGGGATTTGAATTGTTTATTCCTTATCATATTGACCCATTTCTTATTATGGAAATAGGATGTGCACTTTCATTAAAAGATAGTGATTATTTCCTAGTTTATGATTTAATTTCAATACAAGAAGAGAAAAAATATTCTGTTTGTAGAGATAGTCGTCAAATTTCTTATACTATATTAAATAAATCCATGTATATACCAGATGTAGTACGATATGATTTAGAACATTTTATTTGATGCTATAAATTGTTGTGGGTTTTGAATAGAGAACATTTAATATTAAACATTATAAAAAGATGGAAGAGTTATTCATTGATTCTCTAATTAGATCCCTTGCTTAACTCAAAATAAGCAGGGGATATTGATGAATTTGAAGTTGATAATATAATTATCGTTATCAACAAAATTTAAAGATTAATAGGTATTTTTACATTTAGAATTGATGAAATAGTAATAATTTGAGTCGTTAGGGATAGATGTATGGGAAACTTGGTGTATATTTTTAAATGGTAAAATGTAAAAAATAAGAAACTGAAATAAAGTAAGTATAAAGGGAGGCTTTTTCATAAGAAATATATTAACACTTCTCATAGATAGAATAAAAACTATAAAAGAAAAAGCTATGTTCTTACATATCGATTAAAAAATCTTTCTTTTCATTCTTCTTTTTTAAGTTTTAAAGGAGAAAGCTAGGCTTCTTATTTTTACTAATGTTATAATAAGAAAAAAGCACGAAAAGAGGTCATCTCATGCTAGAGGTTATTGCAACATGTTTAGAAGATGTAAAACGAATTGAAAGTGCTGGCGGGAAGCGGATTGAATTAATTTCATCTTATACAGAAGGTGGTTTAACACCGAGTTATGCTTTTATAAAAAAAGCGGTAGAAGCGGTAAGTATACCAATTCATGTTATGATTCGTCCGCATGCGAAGTCTTTTACATATACGGAAGAAGAAATTGAAATGATGAAAGAAGATATTATAGTTGCACAGAAGTTAGGAGCAGCTGGTGTAGTGTTAGGCGTATTAAACGAACGAAATGAAGTGGATGAAGAGAAATTAGCGGATTTACTATCTGTTGTAGATGGAATAAATGTAACGTACCACCGTGCGATAGATGATATAGAAAATCCAGTAGAAGCAATGAACACTTTAAAGAAGTTTCATAAAGTGACTCACGTTCTAACTTCAGGTGGACAAGGAAATATAGTAGAGAATATTCCGGTGCTTACTGAAATGCAAAAGGTAAGTGATGGTCAAATTCAGCTTGTAGCTGGAGCTGGCGTGACGAAAGAAAATATAAAGCGATTGCTAGATGAAACTGGAATCAAGCAGGCGCATGTCGGTACAGCGGTAAGAGAAGGGAAATCATGTTTTTCTGAAATAGATCCTAATTTAGTACAAGAATTAGTTGAAATAATAAAATAAGTGCTTAAGAAAGAGGAGAAACGATGAAGGAAAATACGAAGAAAGAATTATTCTCTTGGGCTAAAACGATAGGTTTTACCCTTGTATTAATTGCTATTATTCGCGGTGTTTTATTTACACCTTCTTTAGTGCAAGGTGAATCAATGATGCCCACTTTAAAAAATAACGAACGAGTTCTCGTGAATAAGATTGGTTATAGTATAAGTGGATTAGATCGCTTTGATATTATCGTCTTCCACGGAAAAGAAGGATATGATTTAGTAAAACGAGTAATTGGTTTGCCAGGCGATACAGTTGAGTATAAAAATGATGTTTTATATGTAAACGGCAAAGCGATGGAAGAACCATATTTAAAACAGTTTAAAGAAAAAGCAGTAGGCCGTGTATTAACTCCAGACTTTACGTTAGAACAAATCACTGGGAAAACGAAAGTGCCAGAAGGCCAAGTATTTGTTTTAGGGGATAATCGTGAAGTTTCTAAGGATGGT
Organism: Bacillus cereus group sp. BfR-BA-01311; assembly: GCF_022664295.1. Lineage (NCBI taxonomy): Bacteria > Bacillati > Bacillota > Bacilli > Caryophanales > Bacillaceae > Bacillus > Bacillus cereus group sp. BfR-BA-01311. The sequence continues at coordinate 452,218 of NZ_JAKUHC010000004.1, read as the reverse complement.
CGCATGTTTGGCTTTATTTCAGAAGATGAAATCGTCGGAAAAGGACAAGCTGTTTTCTGGCCGTTGGAACAAGTAAGAGCGTTATAAAGTGTGGTGAAGTATGGGAGAGGTATCCTTCCATACTTTTTTATTTGCTTAAAATCTATTGATTGAATTGAAAGAATATTTTATAATTTTAAATTATATATTTGTTTCGAAAAACGGAATTTAAGTTCCATAATTCGGAACGAAAGGGAGATAGAATGAGTATAAATAAAACGGCAGTTAAGACAATGGATATTTTAGAGTTGTTTTATGAGCATGAAGAGCTAAGTTTAACTGAGATGGTTCAGCTTACAAATATGCCGAAAACATCTGTTTATCGTTTAATTGGCTCGTTGGAAGAGATGGAGTTTTTACAAAAAAACGAAAAGGGGAAATATCGTTTAGGGGTCGTATTTTTACGGTTCGGTCAACTTGTTTCACAACGATTATCAGTAAGAAATATAGCAATTCCTTATATGAAAGAACTTAGAGATAGTTTAGGACAGGCAGTTAATTTAATAATTCAAGATGGTAATGACGCAATTTATGTTGAAAAGATGGAAGGTGTTCAGCCAGTACGCGTGTATACGGCGGTTGGAAGAAGAGCACCGCTTTATGCTGGTGCATGTCCAAGAATTTTACTATCGTATTTCTCTGAGGAAGAGAAACGGAGATACATAGAGGAAGTGAATTTAAAACAGTTTGCAGATGGAACAATCGTGGATAAGGAACAATTGTTAGAAGTGTTGCAAATGGCAAAAAAGGAAGGCTACACAATTAGCTACTCTGAGTTAGAAAATCATACAGCAGCTATAGCAGCGCCTATTTTTGCGAGCGGTGGAATGGTTGTAGCAGGCATTAGTATTTCGGGATTAGCAATTGAGTACAGCGAAAGTAACATTTCATATTTTATTGCGAAGGTGAAAGAAACAGCGCATCGCATTTCGAAAGAACTCGGCTTTTTGGCATAGAAAGAGGGAGTAGGATGAAATTTTCTGCGTTAGGGGATCAAGCAATTATTGTTACATTTGGTGAAGAAATTAAGATGGATATATATGAGAAAGTACAGCGGTTATTTCAAGCACTGCAGCAACATCCGTTTGCAGGAATGATAGAGTGCGTTCCGTCGTTTACTTCATTAGCTGTTTACTACAATGTATACGAAGTATGGAAGGGAAATGAGAGAAGTGAAAGGTCACATGATTACGTTCGCCAGTATATAAAGGAACTGTGTGATTCTTATAAAGAAGAAGTAAAACAGAATGTGAAACATATTTCTATACCAGTGTGCTACGGGGGAGAATATGGACCAGATTTAGAAGAAGTCGCGCATTATCACGGTTTACAAGTAGAAGATGTGATTCGAATACATAGTGAAACTACATATTTTGTATATATGCTAGGTTTTACACCAGGATTTCCGTATTTAGGAGGACTTTCAAAAGAATTAGAAACACCTAGAAAAGAAACACCACGGTTACAAATCTCTCCTGGTTCAGTAGGTATTGGCGGAAATCAAACAGGTATATATCCGCTTGAAACACCAGGAGGATGGAATATTATCGGCCGAACTCCTATTTCATTATTTAATCCGGAAGAAGAAATACCAACATATATTCAAAGTGGTATGTATTTACGATTTATTCCAATAACGAAGGAAGAGTACGTATCACTTGAGGAGGTTAAAGAATGGATGTAGAAGTTTTGCATGCGGGAATGTTTACAACAGTCCAAGATTTAGGGCGATCTCATTATCAACAATACGGTGTACCCGTTGGCGGTGCAATGGATCAAAGTGCGCTTCGGATGATCAATATGTTAGTTGGTAATGAAGAGAATGAAGCGGGACTCGAAATGACGATTATGGGACCTAAATTGTTAATAAAGAAAACGACTTTACTTGCGATTGGCGGAGCAGATATGGAACCGTTATTGAATGGAGAGCGTATCCCGTTATGGCGTCCAATTTTAGCGGAAGAAGGTAGTATGCTTTGTTTTGGAAAAGTGAAAAGTGGTTGCAGAGCGTATGTGACCTTTGCGGGTGGAATACATATTGAGCGTACAATGGGAAGCAAAAGTACGTACATACGTGCTGCGATTGGTGGTATAGAAGGAAGAATGCTGAAAAAGGGTGACTACTTCCAAATTGGTGCACAACCAGAAATGGCGAATCGTTTCATACAAGACTTACAAAAAGATGAGCGTATAAAAACGAAATGGGCAATTAGCAACAGTGTACTACCAAAGTATAAGAAACATCCTAAGCTTCGTGTCATAGCTGACTTTGAATACGATCAATTTACAGAAGAAAGTAGAAAGGCATTTTTTACGAAAGAGTATAAGGTATCTAATTATGCTGACCGTATGGGCTATAGGGTTGAGGGAGAAGTTTTAAATAGGATTGAAGAAAAAGAGATTTTATCGAGTCCTGTTACATTTGGAACCATTCAAGTTCCTAATGGTGGACAGCCGATTATATTAATGGCAGATAGGCAAACGACAGGTGGCTATCCGAGAATGGGAAATATCATTTCAGTAGATTTACCTCTTCTTGCCCAGCTAAAGCCGGGGGACTATGTTTCTTTTGAGAAAATTACGCTTGAAGAAGCGGAACAATTGTACATAGAACAAGAAGTAAATAGGAATCTATTAAAGAAATTCATCGCTTTACGAAGCTAAAATTAGGAGGAATACATTATGACTACAATCGATTTAAACTGTGATTTAGGAGAAAGTTTTGGCGCTTATAAAATGGGGAATGATGATGAAATTCTTCCGTTCGTTTCCTCTATAAACGTTGCTTGCGGTTTTCATGCGGGTGATCCGTCTATTATGCGTCAAACTGTTGAAAAAGCTTTGGAGCATAACGTAGCAATAGGGGCGCATCCTGGATTTCCTGATTTAATTGGATTCGGTAGAAGAAACATGAATGTTTCAGCAAGTGAAGTATACGATTATGTTTTATATCAAATCGGCGCATTAGAAGGGTTTGTAAAAGTGGCTGGAGGGAAGATGCATCATGTGAAACCGCACGGAGCTCTATATAATATGGCGGCAACTAATCCGGAAATTGCAGATGCAATTGCAAAGGCAATTTATCATATAAATCCAAGTCTATTACTTTATGGATTAGCAAATAGCGGGGCGTTTATACAGGCTGCAGAAAAATACAAAGTAACTCTTGTACAAGAGGCTTTTGCGGATCGTACATATAAGCAAGATAGTACATTAACGAGCCGTACAGAAGAAAATGCGCTTATAAAAGATGAAGACGAAGCGATAAAGCAAGTACTTCAAATGGTGAAAGAAGGCTATGTAAATTCGGTGAATGGTGAGAAAGTAGCAGTTCAGGCGCAGACGATTTGTTTACACGGTGATGGGGAAAAAGCAGTACAATTTGCAGAAAAAATATACAGAACATTCAAACTCAATGGTATTTCTATTTGTGCACCGAAATAAAAAATAGGGGGAAGTGCTAGAAATGATTAAATTAATCGGAATACTACTTGTTGCAGTGGGCTTTTTATTTAGATTAAATACACTTTTAGTAGTTATGGTTGCAGGTATTGTTACTGGTATGGTTTCAGGATTAAGTTTTTATGATGTGATCAGCATGTTCGGTAAATTTTTCATAGAGAATAGATATATGTCTATGCCAATTATATTAACTTTACCGGTAATCGGAATTTTAGAGCGTTACGGTTTAAAAGAAAGAGCCGAAGCACTTATAACGAAATCAAAAGGAGCAACAACTGGAAGAGTATTAATGTCATATTTTACGATAAGAGAATCGTCAGCAGCACTAGGGCTTAATATTGGTGGGCATGCGCAAACAGTAAGGCCGCTCGTTGCACCGATGGCAGAAGGGGCCGCGCAAGGTAAATACGGTAAACTTCCTGAAAAATTAAGAGAAAAGATTAAAGCAAACGCAGCAGCTGCTGAAAATACAGCTTGGTTTTTCGGAGAAGATATTTTCATCGCAACTGGAGCTATTTTATTAATGAAAGGATTCTTCGATTCAGTAGGTATGCATGTCGGAGTATGGGATATGGCACTTTGGGGCATTCCGACAGCAATATCTGCACTTATTGTAAGCTGGATTAGATTTAGAAGGTTTGATAAATATATAGAGAAAACAATGAAGGCAGAAGGAAAAGAAGAGAAGGAGGCAATTTAATATGAACATCATCACAATGGATACAATCTATTATGCATTAGGGATAATCGTTGCTTTTATCGCTGTTCGTATCGCATTCGATCGTGAACATCCAAACAGATTCGGTTCTAGTTTATTTTGGGCATTGTTTGCAGTTACATTTTTATTTGGAAATGTAATTCCTTCGTTTTACGTTGGCTGTATCGTGCTCGCTATGGTCGTTTTAGCCTCGCTAAATAAAGTAACAAAATCAGAGGAAAAAGAAGTTCCAGTACAAGAACGTATGAAACATGCTGAGAAATTAAAAAATAAAATTTTTATGCCTGCACTATTAATTCCTATTTTTACAATTATCGGTACGTTGACCTTAGGGAAAATTAAATGGGGAAATGTCTCTCTTGTTGATCCAGATAAAGTAACATTAGTTGCACTAGCGTTTGGTGCATTACTTGCATTTGTTGCGGCGATGCGTATTACAAAATCAAAAATAACAACACCTGTACAAGAAGGAAGCAGACTATTACAAGCTGTTGGCTGGGCGGTAATTTTACCACAAATGTTAGCAGCACTTGGCGGTATATTCGCGAAGTCTGGCGTTGGACAAGTTGTTTCAGACTTAGTCGGACAAGTGCTACCGACAGAGTATCCGTTCGTTGCCGTTATGGCGTACTGTTTAGGCATGATGCTATTTACAGTCGTAATGGGAAATGCATTCGCAGCGTTTGCTGTTATTACTGGCGGAATTGGATTACCTTTAATAGTTCAAATGCACGGCGGAAACCCAGCAATTATGGCAGCGCTCGGTATGTTTGCTGGATATTGCGGAACGCTGCTTACACCAATGGCAGCAAACTTTAATATCGTACCTGCGATGCTTTTAGAGCTAAAGGATAAAAATGCGGTTATTAAAGCGCAAGTACCAATTGCTCTTTCAATTTTTATCATAAATATGTTTATTATGTACGGCCTAGTATATCGTTTCTAATTAGGAGGTAATAACAGTAAATGAGAATCTATAAAAAACTATAAAAATTTACAATTACAGGTTTTATATTTTACAGAATTCAACCTATAATATTTTCAGGTGATGAAAAGGGGGGAAAGGATGAAAACAACACGTACTTGTAAAATCAATTCTATTACAAAAGAACAAACGGAAGATTTAATTACTTTAATCCGTACGTTCGAAAGTGCAAAACGATATAGTTTTAATCGTTTGATTGAGGGCGAAAACGAGAAAGAATTGATAAAAAAACTACAACCTAAATATTTGTTAAATAAACGTTTTTGTGAAGATGCGATTTTACAAGCGCAATCGATCCTTTTCTCTCAAAAAGAACTTCTTCCTGTTTACCTAGAAAACAATCAAAAAAAGTTAGAAAAGACGTTACAAAAAATAGATGATTATGAACGCGGCAAAAAAAGACCTAAACAAGTTGCATTAGAAACTTGTTTAATTGGCTTAAGAAAACGAAAACAAAAATTAGAACAAAGAATTGAAACGTATGCAAAACATATTAAAAATAAAACATTACCTCCTATTATTTTTGGTGGGCGGAAAAATTTCTATGAAAGAATGAAAAACAAGATATCCAATCAAGAATGGAAAGATTTGCGGACACGACAATTATATTCTCGTGGAGATAAAAGCAAAAAAGGGAATTTGAACATGCGCATTACAGTTGATGACTGTGGGCAAGGATGGTTAGAAATTGCAAATCCATTAGGACGAACAAATGGAAAAACAAAAAGCCCACGAATCAAAGTTCCGATTATCATTCCATATCATTTTTATCATCAAATCACAAATGTCGTTATGGGAAAGCGAATCGGTGTAAATCCAAAAGGAAAACCGATTATAGAGCATCAAAAATATAGTGTAGAAATCATTCGTAAACAAAATGAATTTTATGTAAATATTACGTTTGATGAAACACAAATAGGTCGTGTACTAGATTTGAAGGAAACACCACAATCAGATGTAATTGCAGGAATTGATGTAAATCCGGACCGTATTGCAGTTAGTTTATGTACAAAACAAGGTAATTTTAAAGGTTCAAAAAATTTTTATCTACACAATCTGAATGCGTTTTTAACAAATAAACGCGCAACGATAATTGGACAAATCGTACAACAAATTAAAACATGGTTATTGGAAAACAATGTAGGTGGAATTGTTTTAGAAGATTTAAAGTTTCAACAATCTCATGATACTGATAAATACAGTAATCGTAATTTCCATCAATTTACGTATAAAAAGATGTTGAACAGTTTAATTCGTATGTCTCTTCGTAACGGATTTTCTGTTAAAACAGTAAACCCCGCTTATACAAGTGTGATTGGAAAATTAAAATACAGTAAAAATTTCGGTATTAGTGTTCATGAAGCAGCCGCATTCACGATTGCAAGACGTGGATTGGAATTGCAAGAACAATTACCACAAGAGATTATATTATTATTAAAAAACCAAATTACAACAAAACTGCGTATTCTTGTTGCTTCCATGGAAGAAAGTAAAAAGAATACGAAAAAAGTATATAAAAAATGGTTACAAACAATTCAAACGTGGAAAGAATATCACAATTGGAAATTGTGGAGCATTCTTCACAAAACTGTTTATATGAGCAATCAACAATTCATATTTAAAATTTAAATGAGAAGGGGGGGGACTGGTTTATTTCTTATAACCTCTTGCATACTACTGACTTGGATGAATGGTAGTATGCAAGAACAGATCGTTCCTAACAGGAACCTGCCGTCATTCTTTCACAATAGGTGGATGAAAAGGTCACAACCCTTACGGACAGGAAAAAGGTGAAATTCCTTTTCGGTAGTTGGCATTTGACTTGGTTCGCCAACAATTTATAGATTTTTATAAGAATTTTAAACCAGGATAAAACTATGAAAACAGTATTATTAACAGGGTTTGATCCGTTCGGCGGAGAAAATATCAATCCAGCTTGGGAGGTAGCAAAAGGTTTGCATGAAAAAACAATTGGAGAATACAAGATAATAAGCAAACAAGTACCAACTGTATTTCATAAATCAATAAGCGTATTAAAAGAGTATATAGAAGAACTAGCGCCGGAAATTATTATATGCATTGGACAAGCTGGGGGCAGACCAGATATTACGATAGAACGTATCGCAATTAATATTGATGATGCAAGAATCGCTGACAATGAAGGGAATCAGCCGGTAGATGTACCGGTTGTAGAAGAAGGAGCGATTGCGTATTGGTCTACACTTCCGATGAAAGCAATCGTAAAAAAACTTCGCGAAGAGGGTATACCGTCATCTGTTTCACAGACGGCAGGCACATTCGTTTGTAATCACTTATTCTATGGACTTATGCATGAACTAGAGAAACATGATAAGAAAATAAAAGGCGGATTCATTCATATTCCGTTTTTACCAGAACAAGCGAGTAATTATCCAGGGCAACCGAGTATGTCACTTTCTACTATTCGTAAGGGGATAGAATTGGCAATCGAAGTAACGACGACAGTTAAGGTAGATATTGTAGAGGTTGGGGGCGCAACGCATTAAGTAAAATGAATTGTACAACACCTCCTGTAAACAACTGGTATAATAAGAATAGGAAAATACATAGAGGTGATTTTTGTGCAACAATTTGAAGAAGTACGTTCAATTTTAGAAAAAGCGAAGAAAATTACAGTATTAACAGGCGCTGGTGCAAGTACGGAAAGTGGTATTCCAGATTTTCGTTCAGCAAATGGATTGTATGCTGATGCGAATGTGGAGATGTACTTATCAAGAGGGTACTATAACCGAAGTCCGAAAGAATTTTGGAAGCATTATAAAGAAATCTTTCAAATTAATACGTTCCATCAATATAAACCAAATCGTGGCCATCGCTTTTTAGCTGAGCTAGAAGAACAAGGGAAAGATATTACGATTTTAACGCAAAATATTGACGGTTTACATCAATTAGGTGGCAGTAAGCATGTCATCGATTTACATGGAACACTTCAAACAGCACATTGTCCAAAATGTAAATCAGGCTATGATTTACAGTATATGATTGATCATGAAGTACCGCGTTGTGAGAAGTGTAATTTCATTTTAAATCCAGATGTTGTTTTATACGGAGATACACTGCCGCAATATCAAAATGCGATGAAACGTTTATATGAAACAGGTGTACTTCTCGTTATGGGAACGTCATTAAAAGTACAACCTGTCGCTTCATTCCCGGAAATCGCAAAGAGGGAAGTAGGAGCAACAACTATTTTAGTAAATGAAGAGTTAACAGGACAGGAATATAACTTTGATTTTGTTTTTCAAAATAAGATTGGTGAGTTTGTTGAAGGGTTATCTTCAATGAAATAAGTTATCGAAAAAACTGAGGTATCTGCCTCAGTTTTTTATTTGAGTTATCGCTGTTTTAAGCCATATGAAAACATTTTGATAATGTAGTAACAACATCTCTATAATTTATAAAAATCAATTTGCCCCATTTTTCTTTTAGAATAATATTCATGTTATTGTGCATTAAGGGAATGGTAATAAATAGGATGTAAAAACAAAAAACTGAAAATTAAATCTTTTATTTCTTTTATAATTAATATAAAATTCTATATATATCATATAAATAAATTTGATACATAATGATTTTGCGTAGAAATGTTAATAGAATGAAGCGAGGGAGCGAAATGAGACAGAAAAAGGAGCAGAAAAAACAATCGAAAAAGAAAAAGACTCATATTCCATTTCGGTTAAATGTACTATTTTTTATTGTCTTTCTTTTATTTTCAGCTATTATAATTCAATTAGGTAAAGTACAAATCATTGATGGAGAAACGTATAGAAATGAAGTAAATAAAAAGGAAGATGTAACGGTAAGCACTCCCGTTCCTAGAGGGAAAATGTTTGATCGGCAAGGTCACGTTATTGTAAATAATAAACCATTGCGAACCGTTACATATACGAAAATGAGAGGAGTAGACTCGAAAGAAGTTTTACAAGTAGCAAGAGATTTAGCCAAACTAATTGAAATGTCGCAAGAGGACATTGATAAGTTAACAGAGACAGATAAGAAAGATTTTTGGATGCAGTTAAATGAAAAGCGGGCAGCAGCGAAAGTAACGAAAGAAGATGAGAGTAAATTTAGAAAGCAAGAAATAGAAGGAAAAGAGTTAGATAAAAAAGTAGAAGAACTGCGCCGGGAAAGAATTACACAAGAAGAATTAAATGAGCTTTCAAAGGAAGATATAGAAGTATTAGTAATTAAAAGCAAAATGAATGCGGGATATAAAATGACGCCGCAAATCGTTAAAAAAGATGTAAGTCAAAATGAATATGCTGTCGTTAGTGAAAGGTTGGCAAGTTTACCAGGGGTAGATACAACAGTAGATTGGGAACGTGAATACCCAAATGATAAAATACTGCGCTCTATACTAGGTAGCGTTTCTAATGAAAATGAGGGGTTGCCAAGAGAACAATTAGATTATTATTTAGTTCGTGATTATAATCGAAACGACCGTATTGGTAAAAGTTACATCGAAAAACAATACGAAGATGCACTACATGGAACGAAAGAACAGTCTAAAAATATTATGGATAAAACAGGGAAGATTGTTCGAACAGAAAAAGTGACTGAAGGAAAAAGTGGAAATAACTTGATGTTAACAGTCGATATGGATTTACAGAAAAGAGTAGAGGGAAGCCTTGAAAAGAATTTACGAGCCTTTCATGCTGCAGAGCCGATGATGGATCGTGCGTTCGTAGTAATGATGAATCCGAAAAACGGTCAAATTTTATCAATGGCAGGAAAGAAAATTGTAAATAAAGATGGCGGGATGCAAATAGAAGATTATGCCTTAGGAACGATGACAAGTTCTTATGAGTTAGGGTCAACTGTAAAAGGGGCTACTTTATTAACTGGATATCAAACAGAAGCGATTAAGCCGTATACACATTTCTTTGATGCGCCAATGTATTTTAAAGGAAGTTCTAAGCCGAAGAAATCGTGGAAAGAATTTGGAGATATTGATGATTTAAGAGCTTTGCAAGTGTCATCGAACGTTTATATGTTTAATACAGCTTTAAAAATGGCAGGCATTAATTATGTCCCAAACAATCCATTGGACATTAAACAAGAAACATTTAATAAAATGCGCTACTATTTTAGACAATTTGGCCTAGGTGTGTCGACTGGTATTGACCTGCCAAATGAATCAATCGGTCAAATAGGTAGAACTGATAACATACCCGGATTTTTACTTGATTACGCGATTGGACAGTATGATACATATACGCCGCTTCAGCTTGCGCAATATATTTCAACCATTGCAAATGGCGGTTACCGAATGAAACCACAAATTGTACAAGAAGTTAGAGAGCAACCGAATAGACCAGAGGATGTAGGAAAAGTCGTTCGGTCGATTGAACCAGTTGTATTAAATAGAGTGGATATGGACACTTCGTACATTAATCATGTAAAAGAAGGATTTAGAAGAGTTTTTCAAGAAGCTGACGGAACAGGTACCGGAACGTTTAAAGGTCTACCATATAAACCAGCGGGAAAAACAGGAACAGCTGAGACAGTATATGGTGGAGAAAGTGATATTGGAAGAGATGAGAACAACAACCGAAAAAAATGTTATAATTTAACTCTTGCCGGTTATGCACCATATGATGCTGATCCGGAAGTAGCTTTTTCAGTTGTTGTACCATGGGTGAATGATGATAAATCAGGAATTAATTCTGCGATTGGTAAAGAGATTTTGGATGCGTATTTTGAATTAAAAACAAATAGATCAAATGCAAATTCAATTCCAGTAGAACAACCGAACAAGGCACAGTAAAAATAGTATCACTGCATGGAAACATATTGTGCAGTGATATATTTTTTGAGTTAAAAAGCGCTTTATAAGGTGGGAATGGATATGAAAAAGGAGATTAAGAGAGGCTGGGGAAAGTACATACTATTTATATTGGTGATAGTCATAGGCTACCATTCTTTTACTTTATGTAAGGTGGAAGGGGAATCGATGCAGCCGACTTTATATGAAGAAGACTACGTATTTGTAAATAAAGCGGTAGTACGTCTTTCTAATTTACAACACGGAGAAATTGTCATTATAAAAGAAGAGGATGAATCGAAATATTATGTGAAACGTGTAATAGGGCTTCCTGGTGATGTAATTAACATAACGAACGGAAAGGTATATGTGAACGATAAAAAGCAAGAAGAACCATATACAAACAAAGATTTATTTAACAACACACAAGTATTTTATAATTTTCAAAAGACAAAAATTCCGCCAAATAAGTTATTTGTAATGGGAGATAACCGCGAAGTAAGTAGAGATAGTCGAAATGGCTTAGGATATATTGAAGAAGATAACATAATAGGCAAGGTGGAATTTGTATATTATCCTTTTTCAAAAATGAAAATGATAGAATAAGTGGGGGATGAGCAAAACCCCACTTATTAAAGTTTCACTTTATTTTCTTTAAAAAACCTTTTGGATTAAATGATATGAAAAATTTATGTTTAGACTCGTCGATTATGAAGTTATTATTTTTAGTTAAAAACTCATCCACAGCTTCCATCGGGCCAGGACCCCAATCGGGAAGAAGCGGATTTCCATTAATGGAGGTATCTTCTACAATCATATAACTGCCAGTAGTGACGATAGATTTATATAGTAATAGTTCTTTGGAGACATGTTCTTTACTATGATCAGAATCTAAAATAACTAAAACCACATCATCAGGTTTGCGCATGCTTACAATTGTTTGGATGGCCTGCACAGAAACAGAAGATGCTGTTAAATACGTAATCCGATTATGTGATGGCCGATTTGGCTGCGGAGTTATATCGATAGTAAGTACGTGACCTTTTCCAATTAAATCTAACATAGAAGCTAAATACAGTGCACTACCACCGTGAAAAGTCCCGCATTCAATAATTAAATCGGGCTTTAATTCATAAATAATTTCTTGATACAAAAAGAGATCAGAGGGAAGTTTACAGATTGGAACCCCGAACCAGTGTGTATCGTTTAACCACACGAGGCTGTTGTAATATTGGTTTAGAAATTCATTGCTTATATTATCGATTTTAAATTCTCCTTTCTAAAAAGGATTCTCTCGTTTGACGTAAAGTGTTTACGCATGAAAGTTGTACTATATATTATGTAGTAAGGAATTGTAAGGCGAGTGTTTTTACTTGAAAATAAGCCAAATAACTCATGTGGAAAATGAAAGGAAATAATCGTATGTACAAATACACAATTTGCTTTATTAGAAAAAGTGATAAAATATTGCTATTAAATAGAAATAAAAAGCCGAATATGGGGATGTGGAATGGTGTTGGAGGAAAAATATAAGAGAATGAAACGCCATACGAAGGAATAATTAGAGAAACGTTTGAGGAAACGGGTATAGAACTTTCAAGTGTAACGTATAAAGGGACTGTTGGTTTTAAAGGTAAAGATGAGCCCCAGGCTAGTGAAGGAATGTATGTGTTCGTTGCTGATCTGCCAGATGGCATGCAGATGAATACACCATTTCGTACGGCTGAAGGATTATTAGAATGGAAAGAAATTGATTGGATATTAGATGGTGATAATAGAGGTGTAGTTAGCAATTTACCAAAATACTTACCGACAGTATTAACAGAAGAAAATAAGTTAAAACATATATTCACGTACGATAACCGGAATATTATTAATTACACAACTGCATGTTTGACAGAAGATGATGCGAACAAGCGATATGAAAAACAACTTGTTTCTCAATAGAAGAGGATAGTGAAAAATCACGTTTTTACTCTCATTATATATGCGAGGTGATTATATGCTTCAGAAATACAATTCATTGGTCAGAATTGTAATATGTATGATATAACTTTTCTTATGGTGAAAGAGTAGAGAACATACGTAAACGGAACAAAAAAGAGGTGGCTTTGCCGCCTCCTTTCCGTTAGTCACGAATCGCCTTAATGATAAACCGATGTTGCTTCACATCAAAATAATCTTTTTGTAAGATGATTTCATGTATACGATATAATTCCTCATAATACCTTTTGACAGTAAAATCAGAAATTTGCCATGGAATTGCTTTTAAATAATAGACGATAGCGCCAATATCATAAAATCGTTGGAAAGGGAATTCTTCTTTTGCTTCTAAGATAGTAAATCCGTTTTCCTGTAGTTCATTACATGCCGCTTCAAGCGACCAACTTGCAAATTCACTATTTAGTGGTGTGTCAAATTGGTCATTAAGTTCCGCACAATCGAGACCGCCAACTTGTTGTGTAAGAAATGTTCCATTTGGAGAAAGAATTCTTTTTACTTCAGAAGCAGCATATGATTCATGTTGGTTTAGGATTAGATTAAACTGACCATCTTGAAATGGCAATGCAGTATCATCGTTCACCTCTACAACAATAACCCCTAAAGGCTCTAATTTCTTTCGAGCAATTGGCACGTTTGGAGCGTAGCCCTCAGTAGCATAAATAGTTGACGGGAACGGTTGTAACATAGATAAAAACTCTCCGCCGCCAGTCCCCATATCGAGCATTGATTCTGCATGCTGCATAAGCTGGAAAGCTGTACTGCCATATGACCACGATAAAGGCTCACTCTTCATTCGACCGGTTTCTGAAATAAAAGAAAAATCCCAACCGCTAAAATTTGTATTAGCACTTTCTAATAAAGTTAAAAATAATGGATCACGTTTCATAATTGTATCCTCCTATTTTGTAAGTAAATGATATGATGAGAAAAGAAAAAGGGAGGACCTCTTATGAAAGAGAAGCGGTTTTACGTTTCGTGTTCGAATAGATTCATATAAATTCGCTCCTTGTGAGAATGGTTATTTATATATTCGGGATAATTGAGTGGAAATCCTTTGAAGGAATAGAAGAAGGCAGTTGTTTAATGAAAAAATAAATTGAGTTATCTATTTTTATAGTGTAGTTGTTCATTCATACGCATAAAAAACTATTCTCTCCATAAAATAGTAAAATTATATTGGAGGTTGAATTATGAAAAAATTTAGTGTATTTTCAATAACCTTGATGACTTTTGGACTATTATTATTTGGATTAAATAGGATAATAGATAGCTATTCTGAGCCTATTATCCTATTAGGGTATATTACATTTTTAATTGGAGTGGTTCTGAGTATTATAGCGATCGCTAGACGTGAAGATGGAAGCTTAAAATTCATATCACTTATCTCTTTCTTTGTTGTCCTGTTTTTCATTACTTGGTTTGAGTCGGTTCAGGTACTACGAATTATTACTTGGATAAAAAATATTTATTAAAATTTAAATTGTTGGTAAAAATGGGAAACCTTAAATTTAGGTTTCCTTTTATTATATTCGATTATCAATATTAAAATTTAATAGAGCCATTAATAAAAGAAAAAAATATATAAACTGAGTGTAAAAATATTTTAATTCTTTGAAAACATTCAGCGATTTAGTATTCTTTATATATGGAATATTTTGTTTATGTGAAAAGAGGGCAAGGTGCTATATGAAAAGAATAAAAAATGTAATGTTACTATTGTTATGTTTCTTATGTTTAAGTGGTTGTAATTATGAAGATGAAGATCAGGTGAAAAAATATGTGAAAAAAAAGCACGGAATTGATGTGATTGTAACAGATTGGGGTGCTATACACGAAGGGAATATGGGGCATACATACCATACTGTTCAAGCGAAAAACAATAAAAATATTCAATTTAGAGTAGAGGTTGATGGCTTAGTATACTCAAGAATAAAAGGTGATGAATATCAATACGGAAAAAAAACATATGAGGAATATAAGAAATTTAAACCAATGCTAGAAGAAATTAAAAAATTAGGTTACGTGGAACCTGAAAATAAAAATGTTTTTCAATATATAGTGGATGATGATATAGAGGAGAAACCAACGGATACGTTATTATTAACTTTAAAAACGAGTGACAAGATTGATTACAGTCAATTCCAATCAAAAGAATTAGATCGTTTATATGCTCTAATCCAATTCATTCAGAAGAGTAATAGAAAGATAACAAAAATTGAAATTGAAGATCATAATGGTAAATCTATAGGTTTCCCTTTTCAAAATGTGCAAAAAGCTATAACGAAAGAAGAACTTCTTTTAACAATGAAAAACACAGTAAGCGGTTATTGGACATATTTGATTCAAACTGAAACAAAAGTAGGCGTAAGGTTAAATGAAATTCAAAATAATCGTTTTGTAATTGAGGATATTACTTGTCCACACCCGAAAGACGGCAATTGTCTAGAGTATGAATTGACATTAGTTTTCAATGACAGTGAGATAAAATATAGAAATGATCCATATGTAATAGAGGATTTGAGAAAGGTAGTCACTATTCTTAAAGAAGAACTATATAATAAGGAATTTAACATATTTTTAAGGAACAAGGATGGAACAAGTTATTCACTCTGGCTATCATCCGAAAAAATTAAGGAAAGTAATAACATAGAAGAGCTAGTAAAATACTGATATAAAGAAGAAATTTAAAGTGCTTTTTACGTTTGTTATTTCTGTATTCAAAAGGAAAACCGCTTATGCTTCATTTTTGAAGCATAAGCGGTTTTGTTTAAAATAATTAAAAAGAAAAATCTTTTGGTAAAGTACCACTTTTTATTACCGTTCTTAACCCATGTTTTATAATCCAAGGATTAATAGGATGCTGTTTATCACGTAATTGCTGTAACCACTGAAAAACGAGTTCTTTATCTTCTTTCGTAATATCGTTAATATGATTGGCTACAGATTTTTGAACATATTTAGAAGGGTCATTCATTAATGGTTCAAGAAGTTGTAAATTGTACTGAAAATCACCTTTTAGAGCTCCTATTTTTTTAGCCCAAGGAAGCCTTGGTCTTGTACCTTCAGAAACTAATCTTCTAATGTGGCTGTTTTCGTCATGAATCCACTGTTGTAATATATTTAGTGTGTCTTCATGATATGTTTCAAGAAAAGGCCGAATGGCATATTCAGCAGTATTTCTTTTCGTTATTTCATACATGGCGTTGAATGAGGTTTCAAAGTCGTTAAGTCCATATTTTTCAACGTATTTTGCGATAGGCATGTACATATATCCATTTGTAAACGTGCCTACTTCTGTTGTATTTTCTGGGCCTAACGTTTTCAGTAATATATGTATTGCGGCATTAAAATCTTTTTGTAAAGCATTGTGTAATTCATCTGCAATTACTTCAATACGCTGTTTTAACTCTAAATTTTCAACTTTACAAGCTACAGAATCTACAAAGATGCTTTTAGAGAAACAAGGATCGTGTTTACAAATAGAATCAGCTATTTTTTCTGCTAATTCTTCATTAAATAAAAATTTTAACGGAACATATTTACCCATTTTTTCACCTCGGTGGTCAAATGAAAACAATTTTTATTTTTTAATCGACAATCCATAAACCAAAGTCTCACTCGGAGTCGTAATACTAAAACCTGTCGTCTTATAATCAAGCTTCACTGTATCACCAGTGTAGTCTTTCGTAAATGAATCCATTTGTACGATAAGGTCTGCATCTTCATATACAACATCATCTGCAACATATGTATCCCAAATTAAATCGACATCAACGAAAATACTACAAGAGTTTGTCATTGTTCCTCTAATGCGAATGATCTTTTTGTCTTCACGTTCTAATCTATGTATAGCTGCTTTTGCTTCATCAGTAATACGAATGTTCATTGTATCCCAACCTTTATTTATATTTCCTTTATTATTGCAAAAACAGGGGCAATAGGGAAACAAAGAGGTTTGCAACAAAAAACGAGCAAACAAATTTGTTTGCTCGTTTCACTTTATTTTAGTTCACATTTATCAAGTGGAATCACTTTTGTTTTTTTCGTAAATTTATATCCTAACCATAGTACTAAGAAGAGTGGTAAACCGATGTAAGAAACGAGTACGCCGTTCCAATCGATTGATTCACCCATAAATGCGCCGTAGTTTTGACCTAAAATTACGATGACGCAAAGTGCAAATGCGAAGATTGGTCCGAATGGGAACCATTTTGCTCTATAAGGTAAGTCATTTAAATCTTTTCCTTGTGCGATATATGCTTTACGGAAACGGTAATGACTAATTGCGATTCCAACCCATGCGATAAAGCCAGACATTCCTGATGCATTTAATAACCAAATGTATACAACACCGTCACCGAATAAAGAAGCAATAAAAGCGATACTACCGACAATCGATGTTACGATTAATGCGTTAACAGGTACGCCGCGGCTATCTAATTTACCAAGAAACTTTGGTGCTTTCCCTTGGCGAGCTAAATCCCAAAGCATACGAGTTGATGCATACATACCAGAGTTACCAGCAGATAGTACTGCCGTTAAAATAACAGCGTTCATAACAGAAGCAGCGAAGGCAACGCCCGCTTTTTCAAAAATAAGTGTAAATGGACTTACTGTTACATCACTTGCGGCAAGACTTTCAGTTGTATAAGGAATTAATAAACCGATAACGAGAATCGCAAGGATATAGAATAAAAGGATACGCCAAAAGATTGAGCGAATTGCTTTCGGAATATTACGCTCTGGATCAGATGTTTCACCAGCAGCTACACCTAATAATTCAGTACCTTGGAATGAGAAACCAGCTGCCATAAATACACCGATAATTGCCATGATGCCGCCATTAAATGGTGCATCTGCAACAGTGAAGTTTTTAAATCCAACAGTTTCGCCGCCCATAATTCCGAAAATCATCATAAACCCGACAATTAAAAAGATAATAATTGTAGCTACTTTAATAAGTGCGAACCAATATTCAGATTCACCAAATCCTTTAACAGATAAGTAGTTTAAAAGGAAAATAATAGCTAAACATAATCCGCTCCAAATGAGGGAAGGAGTATCTGGAAACCAAAATTTCATAATTAATGTTACAGCCGCTAGTTCAGCAGCGATAGTAATTGCCCAGTTATACCAATAGTTCCATCCAAGTGCAAAGCCAAGTGATGGATCAACAAATTTTGTTGCGTACGTGCTAAAAGATCCAGTAACAGGCATGTAAGCTGCGAGTTCAGCTAAGCTTGTCATTAAAAAGTAAACCATAATTCCAATTGCGGCGTATGCAATTAATGCGCCGCCAGGTCCAGCTGAATGGATGACACCACCGCTGGCAAGAAATAGTCCGGTACCAATTGTACCACCGAGAGAAATCATCGTAAGGTGCCTTGATTTTAGACCGCGTCTTAATTCACCTTTTCCTTGTGTAGTTTGCGTTTTAGAGGTAGATTGATTTGTTGCGCTATTCATGTTCAACACTCCTTTTCTTGTAGGTTAGGAAGGAGCGGGGGAGAAAAATACAAAAAACCGCCAAAGGAATTTGGCGGAACGTTTCACAAATAACCACCCCATCATACCCTTCCGTTAAGATAGCACCCCACATTTACACGGTAATTTTGTAAATGTGACAGTTCTGTTCCTTTCGGAGACAGCCCCAGCTCATATTTCCAGAGAAGAAATATAAACTTCGGCAACTTTTCCTTTCAAACGGAGTCAGCTGACATTCTCTGTGTCTCGTCCGTTTTACTATTAAAAGTCGCAACCTCTACCTCATCGGATTGATGAGGATTTATATATTGCTAAGATTTTTAATATATGGCAATTGTAATGAATTTCTGAATATATTGCAAGATATTTTGTAGGAAAAAATCAAAAAATATTGGTTATTGTATAGGAAACGCTTGCAAAACTCCACCCGAACCAACTATTATGTAGCAATAAGCAAAGAAAAAATTGTTATACAAATGTTTCGCAAAAAATATTGAAAAATCCTTTAAATTAAAAGAAAATTCAGAAAAATATAATTCGACATTCATGATAAGGTCATATTATTTGTTATAATTAAAGTAACGTTTAAGCAAAAAGGGGAAATCAAAATGAAATTAGAAACAGAAAGGCTCTATCTAGTGCCGTGTACAGAAGAGAGGATTCAAGTCGCTAACGAGCAAGGATATAATAGCGGTCCGCATATTGTGGGGCATGTAGAGAATATAAAACAAGATGCGGCTTTATTATCATGGGGGGCGTGGTATGTTCTTCGGAAAGAAGATGATATCGTTTTAGGTGATATTGGGTTTAAGGGGAAACCAAATGAGAATCAAACAGTAGAAATCGGTTATGGATTTATTGAGAAATATTGGAATCAGGGCTATGCAACAGAAGCTGTAAGAGAACTAATCGATTGGGCTTTCAAAACAGGAGAGGTAGAAACAATAATTGCAGAGACACTCCTAGATAATTATAGTTCGATGCGTGTTTTAGAAAAGTTACATATGAAGAGAGTAAATGCTACAGAAACGATGATTAATTGGAAAATAAAAAAATAAAAAAATAAAAAATACCGCTCTAAATTGGGCGGTATTTTTATAGTTATGGTAGCATTTGCTTCTGATCATTCGGATACTCAGCCGTTGATGCGTTAGGTCGATTGGAATGATTTCGAACAGCAATGAAAATAGAAATAATAACGACAAGACCAACTGCAACGTAAGAAAGTGAAATAATAGTTGGATCCACTTTAAATGTAGTAAGCAGTGTACGAATATTTGTGAAGATAATAAGACCGCCAACTAATACGCCAAGTAAATGTGCTGGAACGATGCGAACTAACCATGCAGCAATTGGTGCAGCGACAATACCGCCAAGCATTAACGCAAATACCCAAACCCAGCTTACTTGTTCCCAGCCAAGTGAGATGAAGAAGCCAATTGTTGCAGCTAATGAAACAGGAAATTCACTCGTATCTACAGATCCAATAACTTTTCTCGCTTCATTTCCTCTTGCTAGAAGAACAGGTGTCGTAATCGGTCCCCAGCCACCGCCACCAGTTGAATCAACAAATCCAGCGAATAAGCCAAGCGGCACAAGTTGTTTAGCTGACATACGTTTATTTGAAGTAACAATCTGTTTTTGAATGATGAATCGTAATAAAATATAAACCCCTAAAGTAAATAAAAACACGGAAATGTACGGTTTAATTACATCTCCAGGCAAATTACTTAAAAAACATGCCCCAACAAATGCACCGATTGCCCCAGGTAATGTAAGCCTGGAAACTGTATATTTATCAACGTTTCCAAATTTGATATGAGATGCGCCGGAAGCTGCAGTTGTGACGACTTCAGCTAAATGAACTGATGCAGATGCAACAGCTGGTGCAATACCAAACATTAATAATAAAGAGGAAGACGTTACCCCATACGCCATTCCAAGTGCTCCATCGATCAATTGAGCGAAAAATCCGATAATAGCAAAGACAATTAATTTCTGCATAAAAAATCCCCCTGTAATAATAAATGAAAAAGGCACTTTTCCCGTGTGAGAAAAGTGCCTTTGGTTTTTCCAATCAGCAATATTGAAATTTGTTTCATTATAATACATATTAATCATATAAATCAACTAGGTTTTTAAGTTTTTTGAATTGAATGAAAGAAAAATAAAATATACAATAAAAGGATGGAGAGAAAGGGGAGAAAGACATGTTACGATTTGATCATCTCGTTCACGCAGTTCATAGTACACCGGAGGAAGCGGCAAAAAAAATGCAGGAACTGGGATTTCATACTGCACTAGGCGGAGAGCATATTACTTGGGGTACTTGGAATAGTTTAAGTTATTTTGATTTATCATATATAGAATTTTTAGCAGTTCAACATGAAGAAAAAGCGAAAGAAGCAGAAAATCCATTAGTACAAGAAACAGTGGTGAAACTACAAAATGGAGAAGGAATGCTACAAATCGCAATCCGAACAGATGCAATTGAGGAGCTAGTAGTTAACTTTAATAAGTACGGCTTACATACGATAGGGCCATTTGAAGGGAAACGCATGAGAAAAGATGGCCGACTTTTAGAATGGAAAATGTTATTCGTTAAGCAAGAAGAGAGCGGACCGAAATTACCTTTCTTTATACAGTGGAATGAAACGGACGAAGAAAGAAGAAATGATTTACGGAAAATAGGAACAATCACTGAACATAAAAACAAAGTACAACAACTGGATACGATTCATTACGCAGTGAAAAACGTTCGAGAAACAGTGCGGAAATGGGAAGAAGTAATGGGGCTAACTGTAAGTTCGGTCGTAAAAAATGAAAAATGGAATGCTGATTGTCAAAGTGTATCGTTTGGAGATATTCAAGTACAGTTTTGTGAACCGGTTGGAGAAAGCCTAGTGCAAGAATACATAAAGAATCATGGCGAATATCCATTTGCAGTAGAGTTTAAAGGTGGAAATAAACGAGAGCATGAAGTGCTAGGTAGTTTGTACATATATTGATAGAGGTGAATGCTTTGGAAGAAATGCTTAGAGAGATAGAGAGAATACTAGAATGGCCTCGTATTGCAAAGTGTACAGCTATTTCAAAAGGTTTTTCACATGAAGAGAAGTATAAAATTGAATTAAAGAATCAAGAAACTTATTTTGTAAAAGTATGTGATACTGTTCATTTTGAACGTAAACAAGAAGAATATACGTATATGAAACAATTAGAGTCATTACATATTCCAACACCCAAGTTAATTCATTTCATAATACTTGAGAAATTAAATAAATGTGTTCAAGTATTTGAATGGACCCAAGGTATAAATGGTGAAGAAGGTTTAACGAAGTTATCGGTGGAAGAACAGTATAATGCAGGAAGAAAAGCAGGGGAAGTATTAAAGAGGATTCACTCAATTGAAAGAGAAAGTGCAAGTAATAAATGGGAAACATCTAGATGGAATAAATACGAAAGATACATAGAGGCACTAACAGATTACGAGGTGAATTTTCTGGATTTGAAGCCAGTATTAAACTTTGTAGAAAATCATAAAGATTTATTGAAAAATCGTCCAATAAGATTTTTACATGATGACTTCCATCCAGCAAATAGTATGATTCATAATAAGGAGTTTATCGTTATCGATTTTGGTGGATATGATTTTGGCGATCCAATACACGATTTTTATAATGTAGCGATTTTTACTACAAGAATAAGCAAACCATTTGCGGTTGGACAAGTTCACGGTTATTGCGGAGGAGAACCTGATCTACATTTTTGGAAACTGTACTCATTATATGCAGCAATGATATTCCCGGCTGATATCGTATGGACAAACCGAAGCACACCATATTTATTAGATGATATGAAGGAAAGATTAAATGGAATTTTAGAAGATCATAATGATTTTTCATCCTATATTCCAAAATGGTATCAATCAAGCGAATTTAATAAATAAAGGAGTAATTTATATGGATAAAATAGCAGTAATTTCAGATATTCACGGTAATATTCAAGCATTAGAATCCGTGTTGAATGATATTAAATTAAGAGGAATCGAGCGCATTATTTGCCTTGGAGATTTAGTAGGAAAAGGACCTCATTCCAGTGAAGCAATTGAAATCATTCGTAAAGAATGTGAAGTAGTCGTAATGGGAAACTGGGATGATTTTATTACAAAGCCGACTGAATTTGAAGCATTAAAATGGCATCAAAAACAATTATCGGAAGAACAAAATGATTATTTAAGAAGTTTACCATTTTCAATCGAATTTTTTATGAGTGGCAAACTCATTCGTATGTTTCACGCTTCACCGAGAAGTTTATATGAAAGAATTCAACCACACGCTTCAAGAGAAGAACGTATTAGTATGTTCGAAAATAGTGATCTGACAGAAAATATAGAAGGAGAAAGAAAACCAGATGTCGTTTGTTACGGCGATGTTCACCAAGCGTTCGTTCAAAATTTCAGAGGGAAAACGTTATGTAATGCCGGTAGCGTAGGAAACCCACTTGAAATAACGCAAGCTTCCTATTTAATATTTGAAGGAACATATAATGAAAAAGAAGCGGCGAGCTTTTCTATTCAACTTGTACGAGTACCGTATGATATTGAATTAGCTATCAGATTAGCAGAAGAACTCGAAATGCCAGAAATTGAAGAGTATAAGCAAGAGTTACGGACGGCCTTATATCGGGGGTTTAAGGGGAAGTAAGCTAATAATATATCAACGATTTTTCAAATATATCTATCATAACTTAAAATATATCAACGATTTTTTCGATATATCAACGATTCGACAAAGGATATCGATTTACCGACAAATAGTGACATGAATTGTTACTTATAATTATATTATGTAAACTAATTATAAAGGGAGATATCATGAACCGAAAACAACGAATCAAAGAAATTGCAGATCATATTGTAAAGCTAAACTTAACCTATCCAACAAGAGTTGGAGTAAGTGGTATTACAGCATCAGGAAAAACAACATTTGCAAACGAACTAGCGGAAGAAATAAAAAAACGAGGACTACCAGTAACACGCGCCAGCATTGATGATTTTCATAATCCAAGAGTGATTCGCTATGCAAAAGGAAAAGAATCTGCAAGAGGGTATTATGAAGATGCACACGATTATACAGCTTTCAAAGAAAGATTATTAATGCCTTTAGGACCTAACGGGAATTTACAGTATGAAACGATTTCTCATAACTTAATAACGGATATGTCTGTACATAATGAGCCGCTATTGGCCACGCAAAATATGATATTCATAGTAGATGGAACGTTTCTATTGAAAAAAGACGTTGCGTATTTATTTGATTACAAAATCTTTGTAGATACAAATTTTGAGATTGCGAGAAAACGTGGTGCTAAGCGGGAAACTGAAGCTTTTGGAAGTTATGAAGAAGCAGAGAAGATGTTTTTGAACAGATATCATGCGGCCTGTAAGTTGTATATAGATGAGCATAATCCGAAAGAACTTGCAGATGTTTTATTTGAAAATAGTAAATTTGATGATCCAGTAGTTCTATTTAAAAGACATTAATACAGTTTATATAGGGGGAATGAACATTTGTTTAGATGGTTTCAAAAAAATAATAAAGTGAATGAAGAGAAGGATGGACAATATTTAGAAATCAAAAATGAACAGATAAATGAACAGTTAAAACAAAAAATAATGGAACTAGAGAGTATAAGTGAAGACATTTGCAGTAAGTATCAAAAAATATATGAAGAACGTTTTGCGCAAAATGGTAAATTAAATTTGAAGCTGTCAATTAAAAGAGATATAGACGGTGATGAATTAGAAGAACTAACATCTAAGAATTGTTTAGAGTATGAATATAGATCAGAAATTAATTTTGAATATGATGCTTCAAAATCATGGGAAGTCTGTACTATTTCGCTTTGGTATTATTACCAAGGATATCGAAAAAGTAGTAGCATAGGAACACTTTATAGCGGAACGATTAATGAATTAGAAGAAGAAGTTAAAGCAACATTGGAAGAACTGTTACATAGTGAAGATAATTAATGATTCCATTTTATATTGCGTTAAGAATGGGTTTAATTTTATGATACTAATAGGGAATAATTTAGGAAGAGAAATTTAAAGGGGATAAAAAAATGACAGAAGTACTAGAACTAAAAGAAGAACTACTACAAATTAAAAATAATAATTATGCTGTACCAGAAGACGTAGATGCATATCCGTATGCGCAGTGGATGCTAGATTATATCGGATCACCAGATGCTGAATTACGTGATGATTTAATTTATAGTACGCTTCATACATGGATTACAAATGATGTGTTTAGACAAAAAGAATTACGAGGGTTAATGCTACAAGCAATTAGTCCTGATTATTTATTTTATAAAATTGGTGAAAAGGGAACAGACTCTGTATTTAAACGTGCATTCTCCGTATTAATTCCACCACTTATTTTATCTGTTCATGAAAGAGAACCGTTGTTATCGGAAGAACAATTGTACAGTGTGGCAGAACAAGTGTTGGAATATGTATATTTAGAAGAAGATGTAAGGGGCTACGTAGAAGGAAAAGGCTGGGCACACTCTACTGCACATGCAGCAGATGCGCTTGATGCTTTAGCGCGTACAATCCAAAATCGTGAGTTCTCATATGCAATACTAGCTGCCGTTCGTCAGAAGGTACGCTTACATGACTATGTATACATTCACTTTGAGGATGAGAGATTAGTAGCACCAATTATGTCGTTACGTAACCAAAATCTTTTAACTGAAGAAGAGTGGAGCAACTGGTTACATAGTATAGCAATTGTTGAAGACATCCCGCATCCTCAATATGATATTTTAGTACAAAATATTAGAGCTTTCTTAAGAAGTTTATATTTTAGAGTTTTAGAGACAGAGGGTAGCACAGCCTTTACAGATGATATATTGGAGACTTTGAAAGGGTTGCGTAGGTATTAAAAATACGTTTTTCTAAGAGAAAAGTACATAAAACCACTACCTCCCAACCATACTAATAAAATGTGTTGGAGGTGAGTTTAATGGACAAAGAAGACTTTGAAAAAGTATATAATGATTATTTACATCAAGGGGAAGAGCAAGCTCAATTTGAAGTAGGCCATGAAGTCAATTCAGGAGCAGAACAAATAGTTGCCGTTCGTAAAAATGATGATGGAGATTTAATAGCGTTTAAAACAAGTAGCGGGAGAGAGTTAGATTATATGACTGCTCTTAATGAAGCAAAATCAGGGAAGTTAGCTCATGTGGACGTATTTCATAAGTATGGTAGAGATATTATACGTAGTGAACCGGATGGAATAAAAGAAAATAACTTAGATAATTTACCTTCATTTTAAACGGGTAAACCTCAAGAAGAGAATGTTCATTACGATATTCTCTTCTTTGTTTTGCGAAGTTTTCCTTGCAAATAGACGATTCATTTTTAAAGTGCGATCATACTTTTAAAGAGCTCTCTAAATTTCTCTTTATCTTCTGCTGTAAATGGTTTCGGTCCCTTTGTACGTTTACCACTTTTTCGAACCATTGCACTTAAATATCGTGTTTGTAACAATTGTTCAATGTTATCATTCGAATACTTATAGCCTTTATGGTGTAGAACGATACAGCCTTTTGCTAAAGCGAGCGAAGCAAGACCGTAATCTTGTGTTACGATTAAATCTTCTTTTTTTGCTAACTGCATAATTCGGTAATCAGCAGCATCTGCTCCGGAATCAACATATATTGTTTCCACACCTTTCGGCTGCTCTGCATTAGAATAATGAGAAAAACTAGTAACGAGTGTAACAGGAATTTCCGCATTCGTAGCTTCAAAAATAATTACATCTTTTACAGGACAAGCATCTGCATCAACGTAAATTTTCATTTTTATCACTCCTATAACTAGGTTCGTGTTGATAATAATGGTAGATTTTTCTTTTGTCAAACGAGAAAGCTTTATCTCACGTTATTTTTCACAAACCAAAATAGCCTCCCGCAAACGAGAAATACCTTCCTCAATTTGATCAATATCTACTTTTCCATAAGATAAACGAATATAACCATCTTTCGCGCCGAAAATACTCCCTGGCATAAAAGCAATTTCTTGTTTTAAACTTTGCATAATAAGTTGTTTTTCGTTTATCGGTTCTTTTAATTTTCCCCATATGTAAATACCACCGGTCGGGTTTGAAAAAGAGATTTTATCGTGAAGTTGCTCGTTTAGAGCGTGGACGATAACGTCTCTTTTTTCCGCTAATTGTTTTCGTAACGGTACGATATGAGACTGAAATGGCACAGTTTCGAAAAATTGCTGCATAAGCCACTGCGGGAAAATACTCATACCTAATTCCATTTGGTGTCTTGCGTCGGATAACCTTTCTACTACAGACTGCGGGGCGACAAACCAGCCGACTCGTAAACCTGGTGCAATCATTTTAGATAAGGAATGTACATAAATGACTGTCCCATTTTCATCTATTGATTTTAAAGTAGGGCAAGGTTGTTTCTTTTCTAGCGTAAGTAAACTAGACGGATCATCTTCCACAATCGCAATTCGTAAGTCTGCACAAAGTGATAATAGTTTTTTTCTACGGTTTGGATGAAGCATCGTCCCCGTAGGGTTTTGGAAATTTGGATTTAAAAAAATCATTTTAATGCGGTGCTTTCTATATAACTCCTGTACATCATCTGGGTTAATGCCGTGTTCATCAACAGGTAATGGGAAAATACGAATACCTGCTGATTGGAATAGAGGCAGGGAATAACAGTGTGAAGGACTTTCGAAAGCAACAGCATCACCTGGATTTAATAAACATTGCACGATAAGGTGAAGTGCTTGCTGTGCACCAGATGTAATCATAATCGATTGTTCAGTCGCTTCAACTTTTAAATATTCTTTCATATATTTTACGACCGCTTGTCTTAGCGGGAGATAGCCTTGCGGATGATCGTAACTTAATGAGTGCGTTAACGGTTGTTCTCGTAAAATCGTTTGTAGTTGATCGTGAGGATAGAGGTTACAACCGAGTTCTCCGTTTGCAAAATCAATAATATTTTCATTTTGTTGTACTTCCGCTCGAATATGACGAAGTAACGGTAAGTTTGGTAAAAATGTACCACCTTCTACGAAATTCCTCCAGTTCGGCGTTAATGTCGGAGAAACGCCCCACATATGTGTACTCACGCGTGTTCCTTTACCAGTCGTACTTTCTACAATTCCCATAGCACGTAATTCATTATAAGCAGTCGTTACCGTACTACGGTTTACATTTAACTGTGTAGCTAATTTCCGTTCGGAAGGTAGGAAGCTACCTGGAGGAAGTTCCCCGTATGTAATGCGTTTCTCAATAAAGTCAACAACTTGCTGATAAATAGGGATTTTACTATCGCTATCTAGCTTCCATTCCATAAAAAATGCCTCCGTATCTCTTATATATATCCAGTATAGCAAATTGGCTGGGTAAAAAAACAGCCAATTGGACGGTGATATATCCAGCCAATTTTACTATGCTAAATATGGAAGGGGAGATTCGGATGAAAAGATGGCAAATGGAATGGCTCCTAGTATCAGTAGCGTTAGTATGGGGAGCAAATTATACAATTGGAAAGTATGGTGTGGCATATATGTCATCCATTCAATTTAATAGTTTACGCTTTTTAGTAGCATCACCGGTATTATTACTTATTACATTTTTAATGGAACGCTCATTACGAATTGAAAGAAAAGATTGGTTACGATTAGTAGCAGTCGGTATCGTTGGTACAACAATGTATCAAACGATGTTTATGCTATCTGTGAAATATACTTCAGCAACAAACGCCTCATTATTAATTGCAATGTCACCTATTTTTACAGGGATATTAGCAGTATTGCACAAACAAGAACGTTTTTCGATGAAAGTACAAATTGGTTCAATAGTGGCCTTTGTTGGTGCAGCATTCGTTTTATTAACAGGGCATACAGGAGGAGCTACTTACGAATATGCGTGGCTCGGAAACATAATTGGATTAGTCGCAGCGATTGCGTGGGGATGGTACCCAATATTAGCGCAACCTCTTATAACAAAATATTCCGCAATGAGAGTCACATCTTGGTCAACTTTAATTGGGATTGTACCTCTCGTTGTATATTGTTTATTCAACGTAAATACATTAACGTGGCCAGTAGACATGCCAAGCTGGGGGTCTCTAGCATATTCAATCGTCTTCGCGACAATCTTCGGACTTGCAATGTGGTATGTCGGTATTAGTAAAATAGGCTCAACGAAAGTAATGGTTTATATGTATCTTGTACCATTGTTCGCAGTTATCTTCGCGGCAGTAACTATCGGAGAGCAAATCAACATGATGCAACTCGTTGGCGGACTTATAATCTTTATCGGCTTATATGTTGTAAAAAAGGGTGGAATTCAAAAGCCAGCTCTCAATTTGAAAAAAGTAAGTTAACAATAAAAAGGATCTCTTTCATATAGAAGGAGATCCTTTTGGTTTTTGTAATAAAAGCGCTTGTTCAACAGCCCATTTTTGATGATCATGAATGAGAAGCTCTACAGCAAGTAAAGGAGACATCCACCGCAAAACATGATCTTCCTCACAGTTTTCAGTTTGTGTCTGCACCATGTTCGCAATATAAAAAAATCCATCGTTTAAATAATATGTATCTTCTTTTTCCGCATAAAAATATCGCATTGCATTACCGATATATTGATTAATTTCAATTGCCCATCCTAATTCCTCTAGTAGTTCACGATGTAAGCATTCATCTTTTGTTTCGGTACCTTCCATACCGCCACCAGGTAAAAAATAACGGTCTCCTTTTTGGATAATAGCAATGTTTGAAGAAGTTGAGTTAAAAATAATTGCATAACAACTAGGCCGTAATACATATTGCTCAGTAGGCTTTTTATAACCAAAAATAAGTTTAGATATCATAAAACACGTCACCTCTCTATAAAATACACAAAAGGAATAATAAGGTGAAAATAGAATTGTATAAGTATAATCTTACGAGATTGGAGTGATAACAAAATGATAAATCGAAAGTGTTCGCGCTGTAAAGAAATTACAGGTACATTGCACGGTGGTAAAAAAATTAAGGAAGAATTTCTATGTGAGGACTGTTTACAAAAAGGAATTGCGAGTGGAGAAATCGAATTATCACAAGTGGAAGAAAAACAAACTTCGTATCTTTCTATAAAAATATTCAAAATAATGAGTGTGATTTATTTAATAGGATCTATTTTAATGGCTTTTTCAACTGGTCCATTTATACATAACCTGGGGTTTGATGAAATGTCCATTTCAGGATCAGAATTAGGTTTAATAAGTATTGTTATGCTAGGTTCTATATTTCAGTCAGTTCTCGTATTTTGCGGGATATGGGTATTCATCCTATTAGTAGAAACAGTCATTAAAATTTATGAAAAAATGAAGTGAGTGAGAGGGAGAAACATATGCGAGTAAGAAACATCCAAGGGGAAGATTATGTAAAGATTCATTCTGTTTTAAATGATTGGTGGGGCGGGAGAGACATGGCTGCCATGTTGCCAAAATTGTTCTTCATTCACTTTCAAGAAACGAGTTTTATTATTGAAGAAGAGGGAGAAACGTTAGGTTTCTTATGCGGATTCTTCTCACAAACGCATAAAGAGGAAGCGTACGTTCATTTTATCGGTGTCAATCCGAAGTATAGAAGAAGAGGAATTGCATCGACATTGTATTCGTATTTCTTTGATGTCGCACGTGCAAATAACCGTAAAGTTGTAAAAGCAATCACGTCACCAGTTAATAAAAAATCGATACAGTTTCATAGGGAGATTGGCTTTCAAATTGAGGCTGGGGATGATGAGATAGAGGGTGTATCGGTACATACAAATTATGATAGGAACGGCGGGAGTAGAGTTTTATTTTTGAAACATGTGTAAAAGTAGGCTAGCGAAAAGTTAGCCTTTTTGTTGTGAGGAGCTAGAAATATGGAGAGTAAACAAAGTAGAAATGAATACTTACGACGCATTTATAAAGTGCAAGATTATATAGAATCAAACATAAATGATTCACTTTCAATTGAAGAGTTAGCGGATGTAGCAGGATTTTCAAAGTTTCATTTTCATCGGATTTTTAAGGGGATAGTAAACGAGTCATTATCACGGTATGTAAACCGATTGAAGTTAGAAAGGGCCACACATCTACTTACATATCGGACAGATATGACGATTACAGATATTGCATATCACTTCGGATTCACAGATTCAGCAGTTTTCTCCCGAACATTTAAAAATTATTACGGCGTAAGTCCATCTCAATATCGAAACGACAATAGCAAGAATTGCAAAGACGTAAGGGGAATTCCTCAATACAATGAATGTAAGAAGGTTCGAGGAAATGTTGAAATTGTAACAGCAGACAATATAAACGTCGCATACATAAGACATATCGGTACATATGAAGAGTTAACTATAGCTTTTCCGAAAATGATAGAGAAATTATTTCATTACGCAGCTAAGCAAAACTATCATGTATTTGAGGATACGAAAGTATTAACCATTTACCACGATCATCATGAATTTACTGAGGACTATCATTTAAGAACAAGTTTATGTATAACAATTTCAGATGAATCCACAGTAGAAACGAACGACGTTGGAATAATGGTAATACCTTCTGGAAAGTATGCAGTAGGACATTTTGAAATATGCCAAGATGAATATAAAGGAGCATGGGACTTTATATACGGTGAGTGGCTTCCAAATAGCGGATATAAACCGAGAGATTCGTATCCTTTTGAAGTATATAAAAATGATCCAAAGCAGCATCCAAAGCATAAACATATAGTTGAAATATATGTACCTATCGAACCTTTTTAATTATAGGTTAAAGGGGAAGGAATAATGAAAACTGCTGAAAAGTTAGATCAGATTATAAAAGAAGAATATGAAAATATGAATGGTATGTTAGTAGTGCAGAAAGGTAATGTTATTTTTGAAAAATATTATAACGGTTACGGTCCAGATGATGCATTTCACATAGCGTCAGTCACAAAAACGATAATCTCTGCGCTAATTGGGATATGTATAGATAAGGGCTATATAAAAAGCGTTGATCAAAGAGTAATAGAATTTTTCCCGGAATATAACGTTAATTCATCTGAAGTAACAGTAAGCCATCTTCTAACGATGACAGCTCCACATCCATTCGTAGACTGGCAGGAACCGTTAGAAGAACTATGTACACAACAAGATTGGATACAATATACGTTAAATAGGATAGGAAACGGCGGAGAAATTGGATCTTTTAAATACTCATCTGCAGGAGCGCATGTACTATCAGCGATTATTACGAATGCAACAGGGAAAAGTGCACGTGAATTTGCGAATGAGTACTTATTTCAACCACTGGGCATGAGCGAAATTCCAAACTACAATATGAAAGCATTTGGATTCGATGACTTATTCGGAAAAGATGTGAAAGGATGGGTTCACGATCCAAATGGTATTTCGACGGGCGGCTGGGGAGTAACGTTAACGGTTAGGGATATGGCTAAGTTTGGACAGATGTATTTGAATGAAGGTATTCATAATGGAAAACAAGTTCTATCAAAATCATGGATAAAAGAATCGACAGAAATGAACCAAAAACAATATGGTTACTTATGGTGGTTACGAGAAGAAGAGGGTGTCTATTCGTATTGTGCAATGGGTGATGGTGGGAATATGATTTGTTGTATTCCGAAGCAGGATTTGGTTGTAGTAATTGCTTCTGAAATTATGCCGAATGCACGGGATAGATGGGAATTGATTGTGGAATATATTCTTCCTTACATACAAAACAATTAAATTATAAGATATAAAGGCGGTATGGGATCTCATACCGCCTTTATATATGGCATTTTACATAGAAAGGGAGATGGGAAAATAACTTAATGTCATTAGGTTAACTGGAAAATAAATATAGCGTAAAAAAATGTTAAGATTTCGAAGGCTTGATTTTAACCTTTATTTTTCTATGTATAATGAAGCCGCATACTAAAAATCTTTTAAAGAAAGGGGATGAAGTGTGAATGAAAAACTAATTAAAAGCTAATGTGCGTTTCTTGATGGCTTAAGGAAACAGAATAATATTTTAAGTTTTTTTGATAAGTACAGCGTTTATATGGAATTTGTCAAAAAGAATATTTATCTTTTTGACGTTTGGAGGGTATATGAATCTAATATTAAAAGAAATAGCAGTGAACAGAAAAATATTCATTATGTTATTTATTGGATTTACTTTAACAATTCTGCCCATACTTATAGCGATGTCGATTCGAGATTATTACGATGAAAAATTTTATGAGTATAAAAATGGTTATTTTAAATATTACTATGCTATTCAGCTTACTAGTTTTGGGGAATTGGATTTTAAAGCAATTCAAGAGTTAACAGAAACTAGTTTTAAGAATTCAAGTGTTATTACAAATGATATGAGAACCAGACTGCCAGGCATAGGTGAAGTAACGATGGTTGGTCTTATAAATAAAAATTGGTCTCCGCCTTTAATAAAAGGTTCTCGTATGGAAAATGGGGAAGAAAATAGTGTAATTGTTGGAAAGAGCATTTATAAAGAATCTGAAACAATAAAACTGTTTAGTAGAGAATATAGAGTTAAAGGCGTGAGCGCTGCGAATACCGGATACGCATATAACTACAATGTTTTTGTCGGCTTAAGTGACATGCCTGATGAGATAAAGCGACGTATGCAAAATGAAAATACATTTGAAATGATAGTAAGGTCTAACGAAAATCCTAAACAAGAAATAGATACATTTATTCGGTATGTTAAGCAAAATAGAACTGATACAAATGCGAAAGTGATAAATGAAAACGAGAATTATGAGAACGAAAAAAGCTCGAGTAAAGCTATGAGAGCACAACTTACTCTTCCGTACAAACTACTTTTTATTGCTGTAATGAACTGTATAATTGCGAGTTATTTTTGGGTTTATACGAAGAGGAAGAGTGTTTCCTTAAGAAAAGCGCTGGGAGCGAGCAATTTGAATTTATTTGTATTTATATTTAGCCAATTATTCATATGCGCAATTGCTGCAGCCATTTGTGCGATATGTATGCAGTGGATTTTAAGTACAATGAATAAAAGCATAGTACATGTAATGGGTTTTACTATTCATATAGATGTTTTCAAAGTTGTGATGAGTGTAGTAATTTCCTTGTTTATTTCGTTCATTACCGCTGTAATACCATTTTTCAAAATACTTAAAATTGAACCTGCTAAAGCGTTAAATGAGTAAATAAGATGAGACTAAAAAGTGCTCTTATGGCCCTGAAAAATAGATTGTTCATTTCCATATTTCTCTTAATACAATTCACGTTTGGATTAGCGGCAATAACCCTTTCAATTAATACACTTTATAATTTTTACTATCTTGGAAACAGTACCAACTCGTTGCTAGATTTAGAAAGTACATATTTTATCACTTATGATGAGATGACTACTGATAGGTTGAAGGCAGATCAATTTAATAAAGGGCAAATCGAAGAAGTTTATAAAAAAATGCAGCAAAATAAAGACGTGATTTCGTATGGTACATACGAACAGAGCATAATCGAACTAGAATCAAGCAATCGACCGCTCCAGGAAAGTATGTTAGACGAATTGAAAAATAAAACTTTTCGCGATAAAAACCCTACTATTCGTATAATTACAATAGATGAACATTATTATAAATTACTGAATGTACCTATAAAAACTGGAACAGGCTTTTCGTATCAAGACTTCCAAAAAAATAGTGAAGATAAAACGAATGTTTTGGTAGGTGCTTACTTTAAGAAATATTTTCAAATAGGGGATACAATCAATAATCAATATACGATTATTGGATTTTTACCGGAAAATAAATTCATTATAGATGGTAACGGAGCGAATATATACCAGAAATTAGACAAGGCTATGTTATCACCCATGCCAATTGATAGATATGAACATTATGAAATAATGTTTTCAAGATTACACTATAGTACAATTATGAATTTAAAAAAAGATGCCGATGTAATCAAACTACAAGAAATGATTCAACTGAAGGGAAGTGACGTTACGTTATACTTAAAAAATTTAGGAGAAGAAATAAATGAAGCCGTTACTAGTAGTATTGATACGGAAAATATCGATCTTATAGTAGGAAGTCTATTTATGTTATTTATAATAGCGGGAATTGTCGTAACGACAATTGTTTCCATCATAATGAGACAGAGGAAATTTGGTATTAAGATGGTCCTTGGAGAAAGTAAGTTTGGGATGTTCATTCAAATTGTATTAGAAAACATATGTATTGCGATAGTTGGTATGTTTTTATCCGTAGTCTATTTTTTATGGAGATATGAGGCTCATCTACAAGCTTCGAAGGACTTTGATATGGTGTCTGTACGCGAAATAAATTTAAATATGCCTATTTTATTATTTGTATTCCTATTCTTATTAGTGAGCATCATTATTTCAAATCTCATTGTCTTCTTATTTATTAGAAAGCTTGAATCGAAAACATTAATAGGTGGGATGGAATAATGGGGTTAATTGAACTAAAAGATATTAAGAAGGTGTATAGTGATAAGAATCACAATACGTTTGCGTTAAACGGTATAAATTTAACGATAAATAAGGGCGAAATGATAGCGATAATGGGTCGATCAGGCTCGGGGAAAAGTACGCTATTAAATGTTATAGGGTTAATTGATTTGCCAAATGAGGATGAATATACGTTAAATGGAAAATCATTAACTGAAACTAGAGCTAATAAAGTTCATAAAACAAGGAAAATGATTCTAGTAAGTAAAAGTAAGGTGTAGCTTGTACTTAAAATAGTTATCATATTGGAAAAAAGAACCCTCCTAAAAGTGTTCTAGGAGGGTTCTTTTTGTTGGGAGGAGGTAAAAATATGGAAAGTAAACAAAGGGGAAGTGGGTAATTACGACGCATTTATAAAATGCAGAGTTATATAGAATTACGCATAAATGATTCACTTTCAATTGAAGAGTTAGCGGATGTAGCAGAATTTTCGAAGTATCATGTTTATAGAATGTTTAAAGGAATAGTAGATGAACCGTTATCTGGGTATGTAAATCGATTAAAACGAGAAAGGGAAACAAATCTTATTACATATCGCTCGGATATGACGATTACTAACATAAGTTACCATTATATTTTTGCAGATTCAGCAGTTTTCTCCCACGCATTTAAAAACTATTACATAGTGAGTCGATTTCCATATCGAAACCAAGATACTTTTCTCCCACGTCTAAAGCCGGACTAAAGTCCTACGGGTACTTTATCATATCGTAAACAGTATAAGAGGAAATTCCCAATACGATGAGTGAAGGAAAAGAAATTCTATCAAAATCATGGCTAAAAGTATCGACAGAAATGATCCCAAATCAATATGGTTACTTATGTTGGTTACGAGAAGTAGAGGGTGTTTATTTATATTGTGAAATGGGCGAAGGTCGGAATATGAATTGTTGCGTACCAGAGAAAGAACGGTGAGGATGGTTGCTTCTGAGGTTATTCCAAATACAGGTGGGATGGTTTTTCGAGTTTAATAATAACTTTTTGTTTAATGACGGAAAGTTAGGGGGAATGTAAGTTTATTGTTAATAAATGTAAATATTAGGTTTTTTTGATATTTCATTATTTTCTTTATGTATAATGAGGACAAGGCCTAAAAATACTTAAATATTTAAGTGAATATTTTAAAAGGGGAGATTAAGGAGATATGAAAAGCTTACTTCAAAAAACTTTAGCTGTTACAGGACTAACTGCTTCTTTATTAGGTATGGTTTCTTCCGTTTCATTTGCTTCGATCAGTTGGGATAATAGAGCAAGTTGGTCAGGAGCCGGATCAAAAGCTACGGCAACTGCCTACACTGCAAAATCAAATGAACCTCTTATGTACAAAATGACTGTAACAGCTAAATTTAGTGATGGCTCTTTTAAAAAAGAAGAAGTGGATGATGCACGAATTACAGATCGTATAGATGTTTTTCTTCCATCCAAAGGGAAAGTGAATGGTGGTTATTCGACTCATGAATGGTCAGTCGTAGGGGATGATAGTGCGTTCGCCTATAAGGAAATGGTAATTAAATAAAAATCAACAAAAACCGTGAAAAAGGATATATACTTTTTTCACGGTTTTTAAAATAAGGAGGATATATGAATCTAGTATTAAAAGAAATAGTGGTGAACAAAGCGATATTCATTATGTTATTTATTGCGTTTGTATTGACAATATGGCCGATACTTATCGCAATGTCGACGAAAGATTATTATGATGAGAGATTTTATGATAGTAAAAATGGTTATTTTAATTATTACTATTCCGTTCAACTTACTAATATGGGGGAATTCAATTTCAAACAATTTCAGACGTTAGTAGAATCTGATTTTAAAAATGCTAGTGTTATTACAAATGATATTCGTATTACTATTCCAGATATCGGGCGGATAACAATGAATGGTCTCATTAATAAAAATTGGTCTCCACCATTGCTAAAAGGTTCTCAGGTGGAGCAACATGAAGAAAATAGTGTAATAGTGGGGAAGAAAATTTATAAAAATACGGAAACAATAAAACTATTTAATAAGGAATATACAGTTAAAGGCGTAGCAGGAGTGAATACCGAATATGAGTATGATATGAAAATTTATGTCTCTTTATATGACATGCCAGATGAAGTGAAACAAAAGATACAAAATGAAAAGACATTCCAAATGATCGTTCGTTCTAATGAAAACCCTAAAGAAGAGATAGAAACTTTCATACAGCATTTAAAGCAGCACAATAAAGATATAAATGCCAAAGTGATTAGTGAAAAAGAGAACTATGAGAAAGAAAAAAACTCTAGTGAAGCCGTAGAAGAGTTACTCAGTTTTCCATATAGGCTTTTATGTATAGCTTTCATTACCAGTATAATAGTCAGTTATTATTGGATTTATACGAAGAAAAAGAGCCTGTCGTTAAGGAAGGCTTTGGGAGCAAGTAATGTAAATCTTTTTATTTTTATATTTGGTCAATTATTTTTATGTGCAATCGCTGCATCAACCTGTGTAATATGCATACAATGGATTTTTAGCACTTTGAGTGAAAATATTGTAGAGTTTACAAGTTATAGCATTAGTTTACAGTCTACTCATATTGTAATGTGTGTATTTTTTTCACTTACTATAGCTTTTATCCTCTCTGTAATACCATTTGTATATGTGCTTAAAAGTGAACCTGCTAAAGCATTAAAGGAGTAAAAATGATGAGAATAAAAAGTGCGTTCCTAGCATTAAAAAAGAGATTTCTATTTTCGGTACTTCTTCTAATACAGATTACATTTGGATTAGCAACTATAACGAGTTCAATTAATGTATTTTATAACTTACACCATCTAAACGATAAATCCAGCTCAGTATTAAATGTGGATAAAACATATTTAATTAATTTTGAAACGACGGCAGATAGGTTACAAAGCAAAAAATTTAATAAAGAACAAATTCAAGAAGTTTATAAAACGATTCAACAAAATAAAGATGTGATTTCGTATGGTACATATGAACAGAGAGTTATTGAAATAGAATCAAGTAATAGACCACTTCAAACCAGTATGATTACTGATTTGAAACATAAAACGTTTCGCGATGACAGACCTACTATTAAAACAATTTTTGTGGATGAAAATTACTATAAAATGTTACATTTACCTTTAAAATCTGAAGAAGGTTTCTTACATGAAGATTTTAAAAAAAATAGTGAAGAGAAAACAAAAGTTTTAATGGGTTCTTACTTTAAGAAATATTTTCAAGTTGGGGATACAATTAATAATCAATATACAATTATAGGATTTTTGCCGGAGAATAAATTTATCGTAAATAATAATAATCCGTTGAACGCATATTTGAAGTTGGATTATGCAATGATAATGCCTATGTCATCTAATAGATACGAAAAATATGAAGCGATGTTTTTAAGACTACATCAAAGTACAGTTTTATATTTACGAAAAGATGCAGATGTAAAGAAACTAGAAGAATCAATTCAACTTAAAGGAAACGATGGTACGTTTTATTTGAAAAGTTTAGGTAATGAAATAAATGAAGGGGTTACTCTTGATAGCTATTCTGAAATACCTCAACTTATAGTCGGAATCTTATTTGTTTTATTCTCAATCGTCGGAATTGTAGTAACGACTATTATTTCTATCTTGATGAGAAAGCGGGAATTTGGTATAAAAATAGCTTTTGGTGAAAGTAAATTTGGAATGTTTATTCAAATTGTTTTAGAAAACATTATTGTAGCAATAGTTGGCTTAGGGATGTCACTAGTTTACTTTTCATGGAGATATGGGGCTCTATTGCAAATGTCAAAGGATATAAAAACAGCAACGGTATTAGACTTTAAATTGGATATGCCTATATTATTTTTAGTATTTCTTTTCTTATTAATGATCATCATTGTCTCGAATGTAATTGTCTTCTTATATATTAGAAAGCTTGAACCGAAAACATTAATAGGTGGGATGGAATAATGAGTTTAATTGAATTGAAAGACATTAAGAAGGTGTATAGTAACAAGAACCATAATACGTTCGCGTTAAACGGTATAAATTTAACGATAAATAAGGGCGAAATTATAGCGGTAATGGGGCGATCAGGCTCAGGGAAGAGTACATTACTAAATGTTATCGGGCTAATTGATATGCCAAATGAGGGTGAATATACGTTAAATGGAAAATCATTAACTGAAATTAGAGCAAATAAAGTTCATAGGACAAGAAATGAAATGATCGGATTTATTTTTCAATATTTTGCATTGTTAAAAGAACATACTGTACTAGATAATGTAGTGCTACCACTCACATATAGAAAGTTAAAGCAACGGGAAAGAAAAAATAAGGCGAAGTTCTATTTAGAAAAAGTAGGTTTAAAAGAACATATGCATAAAACACCTGACGAGCTATCAGGTGGACAACAGCAGCGAGTCGCAATTGCAAGAGCGTTAGTAGGTGAACCAGAATTAATATTGGCTGACGAACCGACCGGGAATTTAGATAGAAAAACAGGAGAAGAAATTATGAATTTGTTATTACAACTGAATGAAGAAGGACGAACAATTATTATTGTAACCCATGATATAGAAGTAGCGAATAAGTGTAATAGAATTATTGAGTTAGTTGATGGGGAAGTTGTGCGGAGTTAGTAATTTAACAATTATATCTAATTTAAGAATCCGTATTGATTAATTTTTCAAGATGGATCCTTTTTATTTGTAGGATTAAAGTAAAATAAAAAATCCCCCCCGTAACTTTTTATGATAGAAATTCGTTTAACAAAAGAAACGATTTTTAATGATGAATGGGGGAGAACCATGAAAATGTTAATACTAGGTGGTACACGATTTTTGGGAAGAGCTGTGGTAGAAGAGGCTTTGAACAGAGGGCATGAAGTTACATTATTTAACCGCGGAACAAACAAAGAAGTTTTTCCTGAAGTGGAGCAGCTGATCGGTGACAGAAATGGTGATGTATCAAGCTTAGAAAATCGAAAATGGGATGTCGTCGTGGATACATGTGGGTTTTCTCCGCATCACATTCGGAATATTGGAGATGTCTTAAAAGATAATATAAAACATTATATATTCATCTCAAGTCTTTCCGTATATAAAGATTGGATTCCGCATGGCATAAAAGAAGACTATATATTACAACCTGAACCAATGGAAGAGCAAATAAAGGCTGTAGAGAATGGTGAAATATCTCCTTATGAGCATTATGGTGCGCTGAAAGTATTATGTGAAAAAGAAGCAGAGAAGTTTTGGCCGGGGCGTGTTTTACACGTAAGAGCAGGACTTCTTTCAGGAATGTTCGATTATACAGATCGACTTCCATACTGGATTCAGCGTGTAGCAAAAGGAGGAGAAGTGTTAGTTCCAGGAAGAAAAGATCGTCCAGTGCAATTAGTTGATATCAAAGATGTCGCAAACTGGGGACTAAACATGGCAGAAAATAATAAAGCAGGAACATTTAATATAACAGGTCCAAATGATAAATTGACGATGGAAGAGCTATTAAATACGTGTAAAAAGGTTACGAATAGTGATGCTGCATTCATTTGGGTAGATGAGTCATTTATGAAGAAACAAAAAGTAGAGCCTTGGACAGAGATGCCTTTATGGATTCCGGAAACTTTTCCATTAGATGGTGAGACGAAGCCGTGGAAAGGCGGGTTTTCTATTAGTGTCGAGAATGCTGTGAAAGAAGGGCTTACTTTTAGAAGAATAGAAGAGACAGTTACAGACGTGTATGAGTGGATGAAGAGCACAGACGAATGGGAATTAAAAGCAGGTATTTCAGGCGAGAGGGAGAAGAAATTGTTAGAAAGATGGTATCAATAAATTTAGCGGAGTTCTTTGAATATGCTTGATTGCACATAAGGAGGAAAAGGTGATGTGGAAAGACACCATTCACAGTATCTCATCAAATTTAAGCTTGAAAAACCCAGCTACGAAGGATGAACTTACTGATATACAACAATGTATACATGTGGAGTTACCGAATGATTTATATCAATTATTACAGGAAACAAACGGTATAGAAGGTGAATACGGCGACTTTATATGGTCTGCTTCAAAAATTAAAACTGAAAATATGAATATGAGAAATATAGTTGATTTTAAGGATTTATACATGCCTTTTGACTGTTTATTATTTTTTACTGATGGGGGAAATGGTGATTTGTTTCGCTATTCCATTTTGAATGGAAAAGTACAAAGAGATGATATATATGTATGGAACCATGAAAATGATAGTAGAACGTGGGTTGCTCCTTCTTTAAAGACTTTTATGGAGTGGTGGGAGAGTGGAAAGATAATAATTTAAATATAGTATCAAAAAAAGTGCCTTGTTACTAAAGAAACAAGGCACTTTTTCACGAATAATTAATCTACCACTCAATTGGTTCTTCTCCGTACATCTCCCATAGCTTAGGAAACATCTTTTTTAAACCTTCCTCATCGTCTTCATCCCAATCTAACTCGATATCAACTTCCTCAAACTCTTCATTTGTTAAGACATGGTATAGTGTAAAGTAAGTATCATCTTCATCCCCAGTCTTCTCCATGTAAACTTCTTGCCCGAAATATAGAGTAAGTTCTTCAATCTCTGGGACGTCATACTGACTCAAATTTTCTAATACAGGAATTAATCGTTCTGGATCTTCAATACAAGCTTCGTATGTCTCTTTTCCTTGATATAATAACCATCCGCGGAAGTAATCGAAAGTATCATCTGAACAGCCACCCATAATAATATAGGCTGCTGCCCATAAACGGGAGGTATAGGAGTCTTTCAAAAGGCGATGCATATGCGTATCAAAAGCTACAATTTCATGTACTGTACGTTTAGCAAGGTGAGAAGTAAGCCATTCTATTTGTTCTTCTTGGTCCTCACCTTTCGTTTTTGCACGATGAAGTAGCTCCCAAAATTCTTCTTCGGTTATCGTTTTTTCTTTTATGTAATCTTCCCCAGGCAACGGGTCTGTATATCCTTTTTTACGTTTGGAAGCAACTAGTTTATTAGCTTCATTCATACATTCTTCTTCTGTTTCAAACTCTTTCGCTTTCACACTGCCAGCTGTGCCAATTTTTCCGTAAAACACAACATAGTCTTTTTCTTTCACAACGATTTTCCAAAACTTATTTGATTTCTCAGTTTGCTGGATTAATAACGTTTCCATCCGTACCCCCATAATGTTTTCTAGTGTGCAATATGATTGTAACATATGTATATACACTTGTAATGATGAAAAATAATAGTTTAGAAAATTCAAAAACCATTGAATGGAGTGGATAAATTTAGTAACCTTATTTGTACAGTAATTACATAATTGTTTTGTAATAATTCGATATTTATATAAGGGGGCGTTACGGATGGATCTTACGTTTAAAGTTGAGGAAACATGTTTTAATTACCGAGTCGGAGCAATTTGTAAACAGGATAATAAAATACTTATTCTGCAAGGTGACGGTGAAGATTTTTGGTACGTACCGGGCGGAAGAGTGAAAATGTTAGAAAACAGTGAGGATGCGTTACAACGGGAACTTGCAGAAGAACTAGCTGCTCCTATTAAAGGGAAGAGATTAATATGGTCAGTAGAAAATTTCTTTACACTTTCTGAGCAAAAGTTTCATGAGATTAGTTTTTATTATGAAGTAGAGCTACATGAATTACCTGCAAATGGAGCGGATCAATATATTTTGGAAGAAGAGGATAGAACATATTTGTTTAAGTGGGTGCCGGTAGAAGAGTTACATGCATATAATTTACAGCCTGCATTTATAAAAGAGAAAGTAAAGAATATAGCAGTTCATACAGAACATATCATTTTACAAGATTAAATGTATTCGGAGGAGAAAAGGATGAAGGGGATTAAAAAAGAGATACATATAAATGACAAAGTAATTTATTACACACATATCGAAAAAGGTTCTAGTACCGTTTGCTTTATGTTTTCAGGTTCAGGATACAATTATGATAAGCCGTTATTTTATTACGCGACGATGCTTATGCTTGAACAGAAAATTGATGTTGTACATATTCATTATTCTTACGACGAACAAGTAATGAATAAACCAATGGAAGAAGTAACAAAAATAATGATGGATGATATGAATCCTGTAATGAAGGAAGTATTAAAAGCTGAGCAATACAACGATACTATATTTTTAGGGAAGTCACTCGGAACAATTCCAATTGCGAATGATTTAATGAAGAGAGAAGAGTTTTTACAGTCGAAAATGATATTACTGACACCGTTACTGACGTTTGATACGATTTTTGATTCTATCTTGCATAGTAATCACGAAGGGTTTTTAGTTATTGGGGATAAAGATCACCAATACAATGCAGATCAAATTGATCAGTTACATAAAACAAATTTAACGATTGATGTTGTTAAAAACGTAAATCATTCTGTAAATGTTGGGGGATATGAAACGGAAAATTCAATTGAGGCTATAGCGAAAATAATAGGAAAACTTAAAGAAGTTGTTAGGACAAACTAACCTATTAATACATGCAAGAGAGGTGCGAATTGCACCTCTTTTACTTTAATAAGCCTTCAACACATGAAGCAAATAATCTTTCCGGTTCAGCGGATTATAATCAACACGTTTTCGAGTAGGGAAGGGAGCCATAAGCTTTGTGAAACCAGCTGGCTTCGTTGTAAATATGCCTTCTCCTTCTGTAAATGAATGAAGCATGCGTTTAAAATTCTCTGTTTTCGCAACAGGTAATGATCCTGTTAATTGGTAAGAATCATTATATAATATAGGCTCTGCAAAAGTTGCTGGAACGGCAGCGAGCTTATACATTGCGGTACTAATTGCCTGCTCCGGTACAGTTAATTCAAACTTATTTACTGGTTCATATACATATGTTTCAGCTTGCTTTAAAGCATCCATTAATACGATCGGTGTTAAATTTCTAAAGTCACTCGCTGTTGTAACAGGACTAGCATAATCAGTATGTGTTAACGTGACCATAACATCTGTAACTTCCCAACCATATAAACCTTGTTTTAACGTTTGAAATACTGTATCTTCAATTGCTTTATGAAATGCTAAAGGCAATGAACCAAGCTCAACACCTAATTTATACGTTATGCCAGAGTTAAGTTCACCACGTTCAATTTTAAAACCAATTGTTGCGTAAAATGGATTCGCTTTTTCACCCATGACTTCAACGGAATTCCCAATGCCAATTGGCTTTTCAATACATACAACTCGCGTATTTGAGAAAGTAACCTGTAAGTTATATTTCTCATAAAGTGTTGTTTCGATAACCTCTTTTTGTACTTCACCGAAAAGGCGAATATAAAGTTCATTATGAACATCATCTTTCCACACTTTAATGAGTGAATCTTCTTCACAGAGTTCCATAAGTGCAGCGTATAAATCATGA
The DNA here is from genome assembly GCF_022664295.1 of Bacillus cereus group sp. BfR-BA-01311. Classification (NCBI taxonomy): domain Bacteria; kingdom Bacillati; phylum Bacillota; class Bacilli; order Caryophanales; family Bacillaceae; genus Bacillus; species Bacillus cereus group sp. BfR-BA-01311. The sequence continues at coordinate 407,753 of NZ_JAKUHC010000004.1, read as the reverse complement.
ATTCGCTCTTTAGGTACCGCATCAATCGCTGCTTCCATTTGTGGTTCGGCAAAGTGAATATCTTTTATATAATCCGTACGTTCACCGATAATATCACCAATTTTTATATCATTCAGTCCCCACACTTTGCAAAATTCGCCACTAGGAACGGTAGAAGTTTGAACAGCATTTCCGTTATGAAACATGCACATTTTTTTAATCTTTTCCCTATGTGGTAGAGACTCATCGCGCTGTATATCAACATATTTTCTAACATGTAAGCTACCTGAAAAAACTCTTATATAAGCAACCTTTTCTCCAGAAGGTTCACGTTCAATTTTAAAAACAACACCGGATAATGGTTCCTCTTGTGCCGATGTAAGAGCTGGAATGAGAGCCGGAAGTTTTTCAAGAAGTTCTGTTACGCCCATACCAGTCATTGCTGAACCGAAAAAGATTGGATACACATTCGCTTGCTGTATTTGCTGTTCTAGTTTTTCTCTTAATAGTGCGTCCGGTATTATTTCGTTATTTACATATGATTCAAGTAATGATTCATTAAATGGTGCTAACAGTTCCATACAATCGTCATATGATTTGTATTCAATGATCCGGGCTTCTTTCGTTCCTTCGTTTAGAACAGAATAGAAGGGGAATGCTTCATTTGAAAGAACCTCTTTTATTTGTTTCATAACTTTTTCATTGTTTGCGCCACTACGATCAATTTTATTAACGAATAAAATAGTCGGTATGTTTAGTTTCTGTAATGTTCGCATTAAAATTTTTGTTTGTGCTTGCACACCTTCAACGGCAGAGATAACTAAAATCGAACCGTCTAGAACGCGGAATGATCGCTCCACTTCAGCGATAAAATCAGCGTGTCCAGGTGTATCAATGACATTTACTTTTACAGCATCAATAAAGAAAGAAACGACAGATGCTTTAATCGTAATTCCGCGTTGTCTTTCTAATTCCATTGAGTCAGTTTGTGTATTACCACTATCTACTCGGCCAATTTCTTTAATCACATTCGTTTCATAAAGAATACGCTCAGTCAAACTCGTCTTGCCAGCGTCTACGTGCGCGACAATCCCTATATTTATTGTTGTCATTTGTGAATATCCTCATTTCATTTTCCATTTTCAATTCCTCATTTCTATTTGTATATTGCCGCATTATCAATCACTCTCCAGTTCTTTAAATTAGTATTATTATAGTGCAATTAACATTATTTGTAACGCTACAAAGCGCCTTAATTTGGAAAAAATAAAATGAAAACAAAATGCTTGCATTCTAAATCGATATAGATTATATTAATTGACATATCAACTATTGATACATCAAATGTTTTTATTTTGATTGTAAAGGAGGGTTAATTTGACAAGTTCATGCTCAAAAGAAGCGATTATTTTATATAAATTACACTTTCTAAATAAAGAAGTAAGTTCGAAATTTGAAGGGTGTACGGGTATGAGCCAGTCTCGATTAGAGCTTATACTTCAATTATTTGAAGTAGGTGAAATTAGTCAAAAAGCACTTCAGCAAGAAGTGAATATTGATAATGCTGCGATAACAAGGCATTTAAAGCAGCTTGAGGCCAATGAAATGATTGTAAGACGTAAAAATCCAGATGATAACAGAATTACGTTAGTTTCTCTTACTGAAGAGGGGCGAAATAAAATTCAGGCGTTTCAAGAAGAAAAAGAACGTTTTGCAGCATCTGCATTTAAAGGATTAAGTGAGGAAGAACGCGATAATCTTTTAAATATGTTAAATCACATTCAAGAAAATATAAAAGAATTATAAAAAAGGGAGAATACAACTATGACTAACTCAGTAAAAACAAATGATTTTAACGAAATTTTAACAGGACGTCGTTCAATTCGTAAGTACGACCCTTCAGTGAAAATTAGCAAAGAAGAAATGACAGAAATTCTTACAGAAGCAACACTTGCACCATCTTCAGTAAACATGCAACCATGGAGATTCGTAGTGATTGAAAGTGACGAAGCGAAAGCAACACTTGCGCCACTTGCGAAATTCAATCAATCTCAAGTAGAAACGTCTTCAGCAATGATTGCTTTATTTGGTGATTTAAACAACTTTGATAACGCAGAAGAAATTTACGGTACAGCAGTAGAGCGTGGACTTATGCCAGCAGAAGTAAAAGAAGATCAAATGAAAAAACTTTCAGCTTACTTCTCTATGGTTACACCAGAAGTAATGAAAGATACGGTATTAATTGACGGTGGTCTTGTAGCAATGCAATTTATGCTAGCAGCTCGTGCGCACGGTTATGACACTTGTCCAATTGGTGGATTTGAGAAAGATCAAATCGCAGAAGCATTTGGACTAGATAAAGAAAGCTACGTACCAGTTATGTTAATTTCAATCGGGAAAGCTGCAGACAGTGGTTACCAATCAGTACGTCTTCCAATTGAAAAAGTTGCAGAGTGGAAATAATTTTATAAAAGAACTTCAATAAGTGAAAGATGAGAGGGGAAGCACCATGATTATTATTCACGCAATATTTCAAGTAGACCCAGCAAAACAACAAGCATTTTTAGAAGAAATTCAGCCACTCATTCATGGTTCAAGAGAAGAAAGTGGCAATGTATCTTATGACTTATATAAAGATACAGAAAAAGAAAGTGTTTATACGATGGTAGAAGTATGGAAAGATGAAGCAGCAGTTGCGAGCCATAATACGAGTGAACACTTCACATCTTTCGTTAGTAAAGCAGCACAATTTTTAACTGCTCCTCTTGATATAAAAGCTTATAATGGAGAGTTAGTAAAATAATAAGGTAGAAAAAGATGACTTTAGCATATGGCTGAAGTCATCTTTTTTGTATAAGTAGAATCCATTTTGGACTCAGTTATGTTGATAGATAAGCGTTGCTCGTATCCTCAGTAACAGTGCTGAATTGTATGTTAAATTCGAACATTCGGTTTATTGGGATATTTTTCCGTGGTATAATTTTCTTGTAAATAAAAGGTAGAGAGGAGCAAGTAATGGGAGAATTTCAAAGTAATTTGCATACGGCAACGCAACTTGCAACGAAAATGAGAAATGCTTCAGATAGAATGAAAAGTGCTACTAGTCGCTCTATAAATAAGGCAACGCGTACTACACTATCTGTGAACTTCAAGGCACAAGAAGCAAATCAACAAAATTTACAGATCACGAAACAATTTTGTACTGCTTTTCAACAAACAATTGATAATATCCATTCCGTAGCAAATGAATTTGAGAAAATGGATACAGGACTTCAAAAGACTTTTCAATAATGTAACAACCTACGTAAAGGGGAAAAGGTAGGGGGAAAAGATGAGTCAAGGAATTGAAACGAGAATCAATCAATGTAATCAAAAATTACGAATTATATTTGAAGAACAAAATGAAAACCGAATCGCGCTGCAAAATCAAGAACGAGCTGAGGCTAGTTTTCATGAATGGAAAAATAGAAGTAATCGTTTATTTAACCGAATACTAGAAACTTGGCACGGCGACAAAGAAGTGTTTCACCTTTTTACGAATATGCGGCAAGAAATCGGACAGTATGAAAGAAAACTTACATTCGAATTAGAAAATGAAAAAGAGACGTTGCTTAAAGAAAAACGGCATCTCAGTGAGAAAGAAAACGACCTTTCCTATGAACAGCAGCAACTACAAAGGGAGGCCAATACATGAGTTTAAACATGTATTTGGGAGAAGTACAAAGTCAAACTCAAAGTATGAACGCTATATGTAATGCTACGATTCAAAGTATGGAACAAGTCATTCAATCTATTGATGCCTTTGCGATAGACACAGTATTACAAGGACAAACATACAGTAGTGCAAAATCCTACCTTGTCCAAACATTTCGGCCATTAGCGCAAGGAATTATATGCTTATGTGAAGAATTAATTCGCCAAAACGAAGCATTTCCAAATGAGTTCCAAGCGAAAGTTGCTTCGACAGATGTGATTGAACAAGAAATAAGAGAACAAATAAGGGGAATTAATCAATCGATTACAAGTATAGAAGCAATAGAAGTACTTACACCAATGCCCGGAGTAGGTGCAATTGTAACGGTATTAGGTACAATGAGAAAAAAACTGGAAGAAAAACTAGAGCATTTATATGAATTCAATCATTCATCCAGCAACAACTACAGCACCGCTCTCCAATTAGCAGCTAGCATCACAGCCGGACTCGCTGAAGTGCAAAGTGGGAAAGGATTTAGTCCTGTGAGTGGTACGTTTAGTACACAAGGGTTGAATATGGATTGGGTGAGTTCGATTCAGGGGATTATAGAAGAAACAGCTCGAAAAAATGATCAGTCAATTAATGATATAGAAACAAATAACATAATTGAGAAGAAATCTCCGGTTAGAAATGCTTGGGACGATGCGACAGACAGTATAGTTGGCACGTTTGAAACAGCGAAAAAGATGTGGGAAGCTATTCAAAGAGGATCGGGGAAAGCTATTGGTGATGAAATCGAGTCCGCAATAGCTTTAAGTAATATGGACATAGGAACTTTTATTAATGTAACCTATGCACTTTTCCATTTGGATGAAACTGCAAAAAATATGTGGCATGCATTTTCAAATAAAATAAAACGAGATATGATAGAGGGAGATGCAGAGAGTCGTACAGAATTGACTACCTATGGATTAACACAAGTAGCTACCACAATATTAGGCGATAGGGCACTAAATAAAGTAGGCCATATCACAAAAGGAGCAAAAGCATCAAGTGGAGTAAGTACATTTGCTAATGCAGTAAAACTAGCAAAAGAATTGAAGCCTACGCTTGAAATGTTACAATCATTTAAGAGAGAGGCTTCCTATGCACTCTCTAGTGTTGGTGGAACTATTGTAACCAAAATACCTCAAGGCGAATTAATAGAAGCTTATTATAAGTTTGCGAAGTCTAAAGAAGGTGGTAAGGGTACGGGTGGATTCAGTAATGGAACTAGTCGGGCTAACAAGGTTAATATACCCGAAAGTAGCATTAAACATTCAAATGTAGGTGACTTTACAACACATCCTAAAACAGGAGATATTTCAAAAATGAAGGGTGGAGGACATGGACAAAGTAATATTGAATTTTTGGAAAAAAATAATGTAGATTATAATATAAATAAAGTATACGAAAACGGTGTTAGGGTAGGTAATGTGCCTGGACACAAGGTGAAAGCAAAAAGAACAGGTTCCAATCAATCATGGTTTCCAGATGCGACTAAACAACCGTAGATAGAGTTTGGAGGATTAATATGGATATAGCAAATAAAATGGAAGTTATATTAAATGAAAGAAAAAAATTAAATTTGAATGATGACTATGGGATACAAAAAAGTTGGAATGAAATAATAGAAGTTCTCTCAGAAAATGAGGAAAATACTATAAGATATTTAGAGAACTGTAGTAAAGAAGAGTTATATTGGATAAGTGAAGTTTTGGAAGATATAGTAGAAATTATACAAAGTAAAGAACTAATTAATTGCTTAAGAAAATTAGATGGAAAATTTCCAGAATTAGAAATGACAAATGATATTGATATTGCAGAAAGTTATATAGAAAATCCTTAAATTAAAGGAATAGTTGGTGTGCTTAATTATAGAACCATGGGATATAATGATACTTTCTTGAAATTCATAGATCATGATGGTTGTACCATCGTGGAGTACTGTGTGCAATGAGAGAATAGAAAAAGAATTACGAGCTTAGGCGAGATGACATTTTACTGTACGACGAATATTAAAGACTTGGAATGGGCAAAAATTTACAAATTTATGCTACTTAAAAACATATGAACTTAAAGCACTTGGTTGTCTATTTGAGACAATAAGTGCTTTTTTAATTGAAAGGTAAGCTATAAATTTATCAAAATTATTTTTATGAATTAAAGCTAACAGAATATGCACATAGGCTTCAATTGCAGGTATATAGTTTGTTTTTCAATGTCAAAAAACATTAAAAAAAACAGGGCAATATTATTAAATAGCCGGGTCCATTCTAGAAATGTTTGAAGGTATCTCGCTCATAGGCGGATCTAATTTCTTAACTATCGTGGCAGAAGTAGGAACTGGTGGGTTAGCATCACCAATTGTTATTCCATTAGATATAGCAGCAACAGCTACTGGGGCAAGTCTTTTTGTACATGGTGGATTTGTTTGGAATAAATCGATTCAAAATACTAAGGATACTATTCAAAAAATCCAGTCTTCTGGTGGGGGTGCGGCTAACGGTAAACCTAGCAGTAACAAAAATACAAATGTAGATAATTTTGATGCAAAAACAGCTACAAATAAGCAAAAAGGGAACTATGGTGAAATAAAATCTAGTGACAATTTATTGAATAATCAAAGTTTAAAAGAAGCTGGATTTGATTTAAAGCCAGTCGGAAAAAGTGCATCATCAGGCATAAATGATAAAATAGTAAAAGGGATTGATGGATTATACGAAAATGCAAATGCAGAATCAAAGATCAAATACGTTATAGATGAAGCTAAGTTTGGTAGTTCACAATTGGGGAAAACTAAAGATGGACGACAAATGTCAAATGATTGGTTGAATGGTGCGAAGACCCGAAAAAGTAGAATATTGAAGGCAGTTGATGGAGATGCAAAATTAGCATCAAAGATTACGAAAGCATTACAAGATCAGGAAGTTGAGAGAGTGTTATCAAAGGTTGATAGTAGTGGAAATGTGAAAACATTTAGAATAGATGCAAAGGGAGACATAATTGGAGAATGGCCATAATTTAAGGAACTAGGAGGAATTGAATAGTATGAGAGATCCTTTATGTATAGAAGAAAAATGTAGAGAAGGAATAGAATATAATAAAGAGTTTATTGAGGAAAATAGAGAGGAGATTAAAAGTTTTGAAGAAGATGAAAGGAATGGTATTCAAAGAAAGGCTAAAGATAATAAAAGTCTTATAGAAGGAAGGTATCTATTAAATTTTAATTATGAGTTAGAGGATATTAACGCAAAATATTCCCTAGGAGAAGCTATCCATACAATAGAAGGAGATTTTGACAAAGCTCTTATTGATTTGAGGCATATAGGGGAAAATGAAGTTGGATATTTAAATCTAATTTGGATGATATCTCTAGGGATTTTATTAGAAACAGATAAAAAGAATCTTGTAAGTTTAGCCAAGCTAGTTGAGAAGGAAAATATGAACGACGCAGTAATCGATTTCCTCTTATGCGCTAGTGATATCGGATACACAAAAGTGACGAATAGATATTATAAAGAAAATCCATATGCAAAAACGAGAGAGATTATAGAACTTGCACAAACAGATAAAAAAGAAGCATCTAAAAGATTACAAACGTACATGGAGAAAGAATGGTTTAAAGGCCATTATGATTATGAATGGAAAAATGCGCACAAAGAACCTGGATATGTGGGGTACTGGAGCTTTGAGACAGCTGCAATAGTAAAGATACTCGGACTTGATGATACAAGTTTAAAAGATAATAATCATTATCCATATGATTTGGCACATTATAAAAATGAAATGAAATTCAAGCATATAGACCTAGGTGAATATCACTATGAAGATGAGACAGAAGAAATCGAGGATATAGTAGAAGGAATTGAACATAATCCTGCATTGGAAAACATGATTCCGCCAAAATGGCATTCATTGGTCAATGAATTAATACATGATTATGAGAATATGAATGATAGTAGTTTTTATGAAAAATACAAAAAAACGATAGGAATAGGTCAAGTGTGGTTCTTACCACAAGAGTATGAAGAAGAAAATGAGCAAAAAAATCTATTAGGAAGTTTAATTGTGTTTGCCCTGACGGTAAGAGATTATATATTACAATTGGACTATAAAGAAGATTTAGAGGACTACATTGATAATCTTAAAAATTTCTGGAATGGATCAGAAACAAAGTTAATTCAATTTATTTTAGAGAATGATCAAAATTATTATGCATGGGTACCAAAAGAAGCAAACATCCCAAATATGTATGAAGTGAAGATAGAGAGTGTCGATGTAGAGGAAGTTCTATAACGAACAAATCGAAATGGTTTTTATTATATGTAATATTAGAATGCATTTTACTAGTTAATTGAAAACAATGTATGCGTGGGAGTAAAAAGGATGTATTGTTACTAAAAATTAGAGGGAAAGAAGGCTGTTGGATTGAGTTAAGCACCTCATTGTCAATATACGACAATAGGTGCTTTTTTGCGTGCAATGAAGAAAAAATAAAAGATTCATTTTCACTCTATTTCATCTTCGAATTACATGTTATAATTTGGAAAAAATATATTCTTAATTTTTAGATAATTAAAAGGTGGTAGATAATATATGAGTACATTAAAGAAAATTACTAATAATATTTCGAAGGTTATTATAGGAAAAGATGAATCGATAGAACTGGCAGCTATAGCTCTTATAGCAAGAGGACACATCTTATTAGAGGATGTACCTGGGACAGGAAAAACAACATTAGCGAAAAGTTTGGCTAAAAGTGTGGACGCTAAATTTCAAAGAATACAATTTACAGCGGATACTTTGCCTGGAGATGTTATTGGCCTTGAATATTTTGATGTGAAGGAATCGGATTTTAAAACGAGGTTAGGACCCATTTTTGCAAATATCGTATTAGTGGATGAAATTAATCGAGCTGTACCGAGAACACAATCTTCGTTACTTGAGGTTATGGAAGAGCGTACTGTTACAATTGCGAAACAGACACATTCATTACCAGACCCTTTTTTAGTTATAGCAACGCAAAATCCACTCGAATCAGCGGGCACATTTCCTTTACCAGATGCTCAGTTAGACCGGTTTTTACTCACAATACGCCAAGGTTATCCTACGAGAGAAGCTGAAAAGGAAATGATGAATCGGCTTCAAATGAATGATCCATTAGAAACGTTACATTCTATTATTTCAAGTGAAGAAATTATTACGATGCAAAAGCGTGCAAGAGAAGTGTTAGTAGGGAATGATGTGCAAGATTATCTCCTTGAAATTATTGAAGCAACTCGTAACCATGAGTTAATTGAAATTGGTGTAAGCCCTCGGGGAACGTTGGCATTTATGAGAGCAATTCAAGCACGGGCAATATTAAATGAAAGAGATTACTGTACGCCAGATGATATTAAGACGCTCGCTGCATCAGTTTGTGCTCATCGTTTAACGTTAACGATTGAGGGAGAGATGAAAACGACGAAAGAACAAATTATGAAAGAAATTCTTCATACGATTAGTGTGCCAGTGGAGAATGTACGATGAATCAACAGCTTGTGTATACACCTTTAGCGGAGCCTTTCGTAATGGGGGTTATGTCAGTTGTAGCCGTTATTTTAAGTGTATTTTCAAGTAATCTACTGTTTTTATCTCTCGTATTTTTATATGTAATTTTAATAGGTGCTATGCATGTATATATACGTAAAGTATCTCGTGTTGAATGGGAATACAGTCAAGGGAATTCGAATGTTTTTATAGGTGAAACGAATATGTGCAAAATGAAAATTTCAAACAAGTCGATATTTCCTATTCTTAATATCGTATTTAGATTTAAATGTGAAAATAAGCTAACTTGGAATCATGATGAAATAAACAAAAATCATAGTACAGGTTCAAATTATTATATGAATTTTAATTTAAAAGGAAGGGAGTCAGTTTCATTTGATTTGCAAGCTGTAGCGTTAAAAAGAGGCATCGCAAAATGGGAAGAAGTTGAAATTGTTATTACTGATCTCTTTGGATTTATAACGAACCATATAACATATAAACAAGTTGATACGCCCTCTTATTTAGTCTTACCAGCTGTTCCGAAAATACAAGTTCCTGAATTACAAGAATGGTCACGAGGATTTCGAAAAGCGATGTCTTCACTCTTATATGATGAAACGAAAGTAATGGGAGTAAAGTCTTATGAAAATGAAGATTTTCGTTCCATCCACTGGAGTGCAACAGCGAAAACAGGGACGATAATTGCGAAAAAGTATGAGCGAACACAATGTGATAAATACGCGATTTATCTCAACTTGCAAAATAAAAGTGGTGTTTCTTTGCGAAATGATATAGAGGAACTAATTGAATTAACAGCAGGTATATGCAAACAACTTCTTATGCAAAACTGTTCGTTTGAAGTATGGATCAATAGTGTAAAAGATAACGGTTTGCTACATATAAAAAATGGGGATAATCGGAAACATTTGCAAAATGTATTAAGGGTACTTGCCTCGATATCAGACCAAGATACGCCTATATCTTCTTCTTACTTTTACACAGCAGGCTTTCGTCGAAAGGAACTGGATGCGGTTCCTTTAATTATTGGTACTTCACCAAAGAAATACAGTAGAACGAATAAATGGATTGTAATGAAAGAATAAGAAGGGGCTTATGTCATGGGGAATAAAAAGCGGCATATGAAAGTGAAGTTATGGAGTGTAAGAACTTTAATCATACTTTTCTTTGCGATTAGTGCGATAACGTTATCACAAGGTGTTGTGTATGTACAAGACATAGTAAAAGAGCGTTTTTTCAGTAAGACTAAGACAATATCAGAAAGAAATTATGACTTTACTAGTATAGGTGAAAATTTTGATGATTCCAAAATAGATGAAGATGAATATGAAGAAGTAAAAGATACAGGTATAAGAACGAAAACGGGTAGAAAATTTCAACCTTTCGAAAGAGAAAGTCTATGGAGTGACGTGCTTTCTATTCTTTCAAATGTATGGATTACTATAGTTTTTTATGTGATAATCGCAATATCAATTATATATGCCATCTACAAGTATATTAGGAAAAAATTGACGAAAACAGAAATAGTACAGGAGAAAGAATCGATCACAAAGCAAACTGCGGTAAGAAGCATAAAGAATGAAAAAGTCATTCATCAGTTAGAACAGCCGTTACCGACAGATACGATAAGAAAAACGTTAGTTGAATGGGAAAGAACATTACCATTTCATGAACAGAGAAAATCCTATGAAACGATACAACAGTGGTTAAAAAGAATTTGTAGAACGAGAAATATTACTTCGTTATATGAGTCTGTTCGTTATGGAGAAAAGACGTATACGGAGTTAGATGTGGAAAAAATAATGAAGTGGGTAGAGGGAGATGGGAAGGTGGATACGTAAATATCCACCTTTATTTTTTGTAGAGAAATTTGATTATCATGAATCATTTTCATATATAAAACTGCCTTCAACTAAGAAAATGAAATTAACTGTAAATTAACTTTATTTACTTATACTTCATTACATGTTAACCTATACTTAATTTTTATAAATTATAATTAATTTTTGATTTTTTAAGGATGTGAAAATGTAATGAAATCGGTATTAAAAAGCATACTTATTTCCTTTGTTTTTTCAGCAGTAGGTATGTGTTGGTTACTGTACGTATTATTCAAAGGAGACGGAGACTGGTTATTGTCTTGGATAGGTGTATTAATGGCATATTTATCTTTATATACTTTAATAGATTTATATTGTAAAAATACATACGATAAAAAAATAAATAAATGGCTTATAAAAACATCGGTGACTAGTTTTAGTTTTGCTGTATTAGGAATCTCATTTTGTATCATACATGAGCTATTAACACCGTGGAGTCTTAGTTTAATGGTGTGGTATTGGTTGCTAATGTTAGTATTATTTTTAACAACTATAATATCATTAATCAGTTTAGTATTTGTTAATCGTAAAAATCACAATTTCACCGTTGGATATAGAATGCTCATACTTCTAAATGTATTTCTTACATTGGGACCAGTATTATGGCCGCTATTACTTTCTATTATTGGAAATGGTATGAATGCTAGTGCGGGCTGGTAAAAAGGAATATAAATTAGTTGTGTAAAGAATAGGATGAAAAGTTGATATAGAATTTTAAATGTTTAAGAGAACATGTTTACATAAAAAATGAAAACATGTTCTCTTTTTATTTGCATGCATAACTCTTCCTCAGTTTACCGTATTTAAATTTAAACGTAAGTATTTCGTAAGGAATGGATAAGAAAAAAGAGAGATTTATCATATAGGATGAAAGTATAGCTTGAATCAATTCGATATTAATGGAGGAGAGAAAGCCTTATGAAAAAATGTAATTCAATTAAGTTAGCAAGTTTTGCAGTTTTATTAGCGGGTACTGTTCTATTCACACCTGGTTTTACTGTGACTGCAGAGTCAACTCAAAATATTTCTAGTTCGTCACAAGTACATGATCAAAAGAATCGTAATGGCTGGAAACAAGTAATGCAGGAAACAGTACAGCTTGGTGCTGTAGGAATATTAGCTAAGGCGTCTAACAACGGAAAAACTAGTAGTTTTACTGCTGGCGTGGCGGACTTAAGTACAAAGAAACCGGTGAATTCGGATTATCGCTTTCGGATTGGTAGTGTGACGAAGACGTTTACTGCGACGACTGTGCTTCAATTAGTAGGAGAAAATCGCTTACAACTTGACGATCCAATTGAAAAGTGGCTACCAGGTCTCGTGCAAGGAAATGGGTATGATGGTAATCAAATTACGATACGCCAACTTTTGAATCATACGAGTGGTATAGCTGAATATTTAAAGTCAAAAGATGCTGACATAATGAATTCGAAAAAAACGTATACAGCAGAAGAAATAGTGAAAATAGGACTTGCGCTGCCTCCGGATTTTTCGCCAGGTAAAAGCTGGTCGTATTCAAACACAGGATACGTAATACTAGGAATGCTTATTGAAAAAATAACTGGAAATAGTTATGCGGAAGAAATCGAAAAGCGAATTATTGAACCTTTGGACCTATCAAATACGTTTTTACCAGGAAATTCACCCGTCATCCCAGGAAAGAATCATGCTCGTGGATATGTGAAAATGGAAGGAACAGGCGAGTTGAAAGACATTACGTATTATAATCCGAGTTTAGCTAATGCAGCTGGAGATATGATTTCTAATGCGGATGATTTAAATAAGTTCTTTTCATCTTTACTCGGTGGTAAGTTACTGAAAGAACGCGAGCTAAAAGAAATGCTTACTACAGTTCCTATAGAAGGAAAAGGCGTTGGTGACGCATACGGTCTTGGAATCTATGAGACTAAACTTCCAAACGGTGTTTCAGTTTGGGGGCATGGAGGAGGAATTCCTGGATTTACAACTTTTGCTGGGGGAGTAATTGGAGGCAAACATACATTGGCTATCAGTCTCAACTCTATAGGTGGGGTCGATATTGTTCCGCAGTTTAATAAAATGATGCAAATTGAATTTAATAAATAGATGAAAAGAAAATGAATAGAATTTTGTTATAGTTGTATTTAAAAGAGGTGCTTTTTTAAGTTCGCAACTATGGACAGTAGTTGCATTTATGATATGACATCAAGTGTATTCCAAAGTGAAAATCAATCTTAATGCTTACGACAAAATAAAAAAGGATGTCAGTTACATGACATTCTTTTTATTTTGGATAAAAGAGGTATGTATATAGTTCTGAAAATTGTTATTTTTGAAATTGTTCCATATAATGAAGGATATAGGGGCGCCAATTTGGGAGTTATGAATGGAAAATACTTTAGTTAGTTAAATATTTCTCGTTTTAATCAAAATAATTATGAGTTGATTTGGAGTTGAATACAATGGAGGAAAATCATTATAAATGGAGTAATAAACAATTACGAGAACATGTTGAAGTACTAGATGGTAAGAGAAGCACACACATATTATTAAAGAATGCAACATATTTAAATTCCTATATGCGCGAGTGGATGACAGCGAACATTTGGATATATAATGATCGAATTGTATACGTAGGGGAGCAGCTGCCAGAGCAATTAATGGAGTGTGAAGTTGTTGATTGCGAAGGAAAGTATGTCGTACCCAGTTACATAGAACCGCATGCACATCCGTATCAGTTGTATAACCCAGAGACGTTAGCGAATTATGCGATGCAGTTTGGGACAACAACTTTTATTAATGATAATTTAACTTTATTTTTCACATTAAAGCGTGAAGAAGCATTTCGTTTATTAGATGAATTCAAAAAGATTCCAGCAAGTATGTATTGGTGGTGCCGTTTTGATGGACAAACTGAATTGCAAAACAGGGAATCTTTGTTTAATCGTGAAGAAATAATAGAGTGGCTGCAGCATGAAGCGGTTCTTCAAGGCGGCGAGCTAACAGCATGGCCAAAACTATTACATGGCGATGATGAAATGTTAAATTGGGTGCAGGAAACGAAGCAATTGCAGAAAAAAGTAGAAGGACATTTCCCAGGAGCATCTGAAACGACTTTAGCGAAGTTAAAACTGTTAGGTACAGATTGTGATCATGAAGCGATGACAGGTCAAGAAGCGTTAACTCGTCTTATGCAAGGTTACACTGTTTCTCTTAGAAATTCTTCCATCCGACCGGATTTAGAAGTTTTACTGAAAGAATTGCTGGAATTAGGTGTGAAACAATTTGATAGATTCATTTTTACAACAGACGGTTCACATCCATCCTTTTATGAAAACGGAATGACAAATCGGTTGATAGAAATAGCAATAGAGCAAGGAGTGCCAGTAATAGATGCATACGATATGGCAAGTTATAATATTGCTCGTTATTATAATATGGAACATGTACATGGTTCGATTGCGACAGGTAGAATTGCTAATATCAATATTTTAGAAAGTAAAGAAAACCCAGTACCAATCAGTGTCCTTGCAAAGGGGAAATGGGTGAAGCGTGACGGTGTAAATACACATGAAGCATTACTTATAGACTGGAGTAGATATAAAGTAACTCCATTATCATTAGATTGGTCAATAGAAAAAGAGGATATGATTTTCTCTAATAAAACGGGGATACACTTATTAAATAACGTTATTACAAAACCATATACTAGTGAAATCAATATAGACTGTGATGAATTATCCACAGATCATGATGAATGTTTCCTTATGGTGATTGCTCGTGATGGCAGTTGGCAAGTGAATATAGCTGTGAAAGGTTTTGCGAAAGAACTGGGTGGGCTTGCTAGCTCTTATTCTGGTACAGGTGACATCATTCTTATCGGAAAAAGAAAAGAAGATATGCTTACAGCTTTTCGTAGAGTAAAAGAGCTTGGCGGGGGAATGGTAATAGCTGAAAAGAATGAAGTACTACACGAAATAGCATTACCATTGCTCGGGAGTATGTCTAATTTAAAAATGAGTGAATTAATACAGGAAGAGAAACAGATGGTGAAATTACTACAAGAGCGTGGCTACGCGTATGATGATCCAGCATTTACAATTTTATTCTTTTCTGCGACGCACTTGCCTTTTATACGAGTAACACCTATAGGATTATATGATGTGAAAAGTAGTAAGGTAGTTGCCCCGCCCGTGAATTTGATAAAGCAATATTAAAAGGAAAGATCCTATAAAAATTTTATAGGATCTTTCTCATTATTAGCATAAGAATATTGTAAGCCTCAAATGATATAGTATCTAAATCATTTGAGGTGATATGTAAATATGAAAAAAATATTTTACATTTTAAGCGTATTTATTCTGTGTGTATCGATACAACACGTTGTACATTCCCAATCAGATGCACCAGAATTATCTTCGGATTGTCTCGAAGAAAGAAAAGTTAGAGATGAAAAGCATGTGAAGAATATAATACAGGACATTAAATCCACATTTAATTTAAATATTGATGAACATAGTTTTTGGGAAGTAAGTAAAAGAGATCTGGAGGCTGCTCATTTGATGTATGGTGGAAAGGAAAATGATTCTTATTATAATTCGCTAACTAAAATTTATGATAGTGGTGGATTTAGCGAACAGCCCAGCTTATTTGTGAGGGCACAAGAAGCATTTTTACTTTATAAAGAAAAAGATAATATCAATGTAATGAAACGCCTAAAACTAGACGTTGAAAAAGGGGAATGGCTCGTTATAAAAACGAAAAAGAAGAAAGGGAAAAAAGTGAAATTCAAGCTGTTGCAATGTGAAAAAGATTATATGAAAAAGAGAAATGAATAACAAAATACTTATTCATACTGTTTTTATTCAACGATATTTTGCTGTTGATGTGAAATAGAAAAAGGTAAACGAACATATTAGCTTTATGGAATATGTTTGTTTACCTTTTTTTGAGAGATTTAATAATTGGGGATTATTTACTGGCTAATGAACTTATAATATTCAATGAATTTGTTCTTCATAAACATTAGATTTTGTGTCAAATGATTTATACATTGCCGAACCACCTATGTATATTTTATTCTACAGTATTTATAAAAGAATGTTGGCTATTCATAAGAAATATGATTGGCACGGTTTTTGCTTGTATTACATGTAAGGAAGGGAGATTGTATGTAAGGAATCTGTACTCGTAATAGTATAAAACAAGCTACTATTGCATTATTAATCATAATTGTATTTATAGCGGAACTGTAAATACATACAAATAAGTGGTTTTTTTGGTTTTAAAATTCTGAATTTTCTTTTAAATTATTAGGGGGCAATGGGATGGTTAAATATTCGAAAATTTCTAAGTGGATTCTTGGTGTTGGATTAGTGACAATAACGTGTAATGGTTTGCAAATTCAAGCAGAGACAAAAGAGAAAAATGTGAAGAACGTATTACAAATGGAGCCGGTAGGAATACAGAAATCTGTTGATGAATTGGCGCACCCTTCAAAAGTACAAGAAAATGCATCTTTTACAAAACGGTTAAAATTAGCGGATTTATCACAGCGTCCACTAGCACCAACCGATAATATTAAATCGTTAGCTGAAGAAAAAAAGTATTCAATGGCTGAGTTAAATCAATTAAATAATAAACAATTAACTGATCTTCTTGTGACAATTAAATGGTATCAAATTCCGGAATTATTTCAGTTTAATAGTGATAGTCTTAAATTCTATCAAGATGATAGCCGAATGCAAGCAATTATTAATAAACTAGCAGAACAAGGACAAGCTTATACGAAAGATGATTCGAAAGGGATTGAAACATTAGTAGAAGCTCTACGTGCAGCATTTTATTTAGGTTTTTACCATGATGAATTAAGCAAACTAAATGAGCGTAGCTACCATGATAAGTGTTTACCAGCTTTAAAAACAATTGCAAAAAATCCAAATTTCAAACTTGGTACATCAGAACAAAATAAAATAATTGCATCATATGGAAAATTAATTGGAAATGCATCAGCAGATGTTGAAACGGTTTTATATGCAGGTGAAATTTTTAAACAATATAACGATAATCTTGCAACTTTCATTGAAGACCGAACAAAAGGAGACGCTATATATGAGTTGATGAAGGGAATTGACTTTGATATTCAGACGGATATGTACACGACTGGAAAAGAGCCAAAAGATACGATGTGGTTTCGGAATATCGATAACTTTATTAATGAAGTAAATCGTTTTGCACTACTTGGTACAGTAACAAATAAAAACGGATGGTTAATTAATAATGGAATTTATTATGCTGGCCGATTGGGCAAGCTTCATAGCACGCCGACAAAAGGACAACAAGTTGTTACAGATGCAATGCGAATTTACCCATATTTAGGAGAGCAATACTTTGTTGCGGCAGAACAAATTACTACAAATTATGGAGGAATAGATGCGAATGGAAAAACTGTAAATTTAGATCAAATTCGAGAAGAAGGTAAAAAGAAATATTTACCGAAAACGTATACGTTTGATGATGGAGCAATTGTCTTTAAAGCTGGGGATAAAGTTAGCGAAGAGAAAATTAAACGTCTATACTGGGCGGCAAAAGAGGTGCGTTCTCAATTTTATCGTACAGTTGGTAGCGATAAACCACTTGAAAGTGGACATGCTGATGATGTGTTAACGATGGTTATTTATAATAGCCCAGATGAGTATCAATTTAATCGTCAACTGTACGGATATGAAACGAATAATGGTGGGATTTATATTGAAGGGACAGGAACTTTCTTTACATATGAACGTACACCAGAGCAAAGTATTTATAGTCTGGAAGAATTGTTCCGCCATGAATTTACGCACTATTTACAGGGAAGGTACGAAGTTCAGGGATTATGGGGCCAAGGGGAAATGTATCAAAATGAACGTTTAACATGGTTTGAAGAAGGGAATGCAGAGTTCTTTGCAGGTGCAACGCGATTAGATAGTGTAGTACCGCGAAAAAGTATAATTGGCGGGTTATCTAATGATCCTGCAAAACGTTATACAGCATCACAAACATTAAATGCGAAATATGGAACGTGGGATTTTTATAATTATTCGTTTGCGCTGCAATCATATATGTATAATAAGCGCCCAGAAATGTTCGATAAAGTACATGATTTAATTCGCGCAAATGATGTTTCAAGTTACGATGCATACCGTGCTACATTAAGCAAAGATAATAAGTTAAATGAAGAATATCAATCTTATATGCAAATGCTTATTGATAATCGTGATAAGTATACGATTCCACAAGTATCAGATGAGTATTTAACTCAACATGATCCAAAATCGCTTTCGGACGTTACTTCAGATATTACGAATGAAGCGAAATTAAAAGATGTGAAAGTAACAAAGAATAAATCACAATTCTTTAATACATTTACACTACAGGGAACATATACAGGAAGTGTGGCTAAAGGAGAAGTTGAGGACTGGAAAGTGATGAATGAAGCAACAAATGATATGTTGAAACGTCTTTCAGGAAAAGAGTGGACTGGATATAAAACATTGACTGCTTATTTTGTAAATTACCGTGTAAATAATGCTGGGCAATTTGAATATGATGTTGTGTTTAGCGGAGTGAATACGGAAGAAGGTACGGCTGTAGAAAAAGAACCAAATAATTCATTTGAAACAGCAAACCCACTATCTTTGAATATTTTGTTAAGAGGAACCTTGAGCGATCAAGATCAGGGGGATAAATTTGTTATTGATGTAAAGGATCAAAAAGATTTACAAATTTCTGTTACGAACGAACAAAATCTTGGACTGAACTGGGTATTATATTCTGAATCAGATTTAAATAATTATGTAGCTTATGCAACAAAACGTGATGGAAACAAATTGCTTGGAAATTATAATGCAAAGCCAGGGAAATATTACTTAAGTGTATATAAGTATGGTGGTGGAACAGGGAATTATACGGTACAAGTAAAATAGTTTACTATAGTTTGTTTTGAAAGGCTACTTATCGCATTTTTTAGCGAAATAAAGTATGTAATGTTAAACATTAAACTAAGCCAACATATCCCTGTTCTAATTATAGAACAGGGATATGTTGGCTTTATATTTTCAAATTAAATAACCTCATTGGATTTTGACAAGAAAATAATTAATATAGATTTGAATTCTCATTCGTAAAGCATGTTTTAATCTTCTTAATGCTCTTTCATTTTTGTCTCAATGCTTGTTTTCAAATCAGTTGATACTTGATTGAAATACCCCAAAACGATCTCCCTAATATCATCGGATATAACTTTCAAATCACTAGCTAAGTTTTCAGCGAGATGTTCTTTTTCTATTGGCTGTAACTTCGTATAAAATTCACCAGCCTGCGTAAAGTCATCCTGTTTCATTATAGAAGTTCTTTCAAGTTTACCTTCAACGTACCTTCCTTCACCGGTTGTAATTTGATTAGCAGGTGTCCAATCTTGCTGCTGGTTAATCGTTAATTTGCGAAATTCTGGACCAATTCTTCTTCTTTGTGAATCACTGTAAATGTTAGCGCGCCCTTGCAGCATTTTATCATCTGATAGTTCTGCACCATCCAGTAAATTAGAAGGAGAGAATGCGACCTTTTCTACTTGTTCCATAAAATTTTCAGGATTTTTATTTAATACCATTTTCCCGACTGGTATGAGAGGATACGTCTGTTCATCCCATACTTTTGTGTCATCTAAAGGATCATAAGAAAGGTGCGCTTCATCTTTCGGATCCATGAGCTGGACGTATAAACCATACTCCACTGGTTTACCATTTTCAATAGCATCATATAAATCTTTCCCGCTATAATCAGGATTTTCAGCAGCTAATTTAATTGCTTCTTTACTAGTAATGTACTGTACACCTTCAAATGGGTACCAATGATACTTTACATACTTTCGATTACCTTCCGCATTTCTCCATACATATGTATTAACACTATGTCCTGGAATGTGGCGAAGACTTTTGGCCGTACCATTATTAGAGTATAAACGGACAACAAAATGAATAGATTCAGGTGCTTTAGCGACAAAACTCCAAAATCTATTAGGGTCTATTAAGTTATTTTTAGGTGAAGGCAATAATGCTTGAATCGTTTCAGGGAAACGCATTGGATCACGGACAGAAAAAACAGGAATGTGATTACATAAAAGGTCAAAAATGCCTTCTTTTGAATAAAATTTTGTGGAAAAACCGCGTACATTTCTAGCAGTATCCGGTGTTCCTTTCGTACTAACAGCTAACGAAAATCGAACCATAACAGGAACTTTCTCATTAGAATTTTGTAAAAAACTTAATTTAGTATGTTCAGACATCGAATATATCGTTTGAAAATAACCGAACGCACCAAATCCTTTTACATGAACAGGTCTTTCTAAAATTTTTTCATGAATAAATTGTTGTAATGACTCATGCAGTACACTATCTTGCTCTAGTACAGGTCCACGTGAACCAACTGTTTGAGAGTGAAATTTAGCTGGTTCAGTAAGTTCTCGATGTTTATTAAAGTCTTCTTCTAATAATTCTTTCCTATGTTTATCATATTTTTCATTCATCGATATAGCCTCCAAATTTTTTCGTCGATTGTTACTAAATATGATTTTATAGTCTCGATTATGTATGACATACAAAGTTCAAAGCAGTAACATACCGCTAGATGAAAAAAACACATATGTAGTGGACCTGTTGAAATAGAAGAAATTATGGAAAAATGAATATCGGGAAGAGAAAGCACACGTTTTAATAAAAAATGTGGAAGAAAACCACTATTAAAATTTCAATCTTAAAACTTAATTTATAAACGATTATATAGAGAATAAACGTTAAAAAAGGAAAAATAACTAGGAGGAATTTAACATGTCGGATTGGTTTCAATTAGATAAAGAATATATGATGTCTACATATTGTCGGACAGAGGTTGCAATGGAAAGAGGAGAAGGATGTAAACTATATGATGTAGATGGTAAAGAGTATTTAGATTTATTTTCTGGCGTAGGAGTAAATGTACTAGGATACAATCATCCTAAAATTGTACAAACGACAATGGAGCAAGTTGTGAAATCGTTGCATTTACCGTTTCATTTCTTAAACCCAGTTGCAATTGAGTATGCAAAGAAATTAGTAGGGTGTACTTTAAAAAGCGGAAAAGTCTTTTTTACAAACTCTGGTACGGAAGCGACAGAAACGACATTAAAATTAATTGATAAATATAGATCTATTGCGAATGAGGAGCGTGACGGAGTAGTTGTGTTAAAAGATAGTTTTCACGGGAGGACGTTAGGAGCACTACATTTTACGAGACAAGAAAAGGTATATCAAAATTTCCCTAAAACATCTATTCCTGTATACGAAGTAGAGAGTGAGAATATAGACCAATTAGAGGAGACCATTATTAAAGAAAAACCAATTGCGATTATGCTAGAGCCTGTTTTAGGAAGTGGGGGAATTTATCCTTTATCAAGTAAATATTTGCATGGTGTTCAAAATTTATGTGAAAAATATAATGTACTTCTTGTCGTTGATGAAGTTCAAAGTGGTATGGGTCGAACGGGAAAACTATTTGCTTATCAAAATTTTAATATCACACCGGACATTATTCAAATTGGTAAAGGAGCAGGAGGCGGGATACCGCTAGGAGGAATTATTGTAGGTGAAAAGTTATGTGATGTATTTTCACCAGGAGATCACGGGACAACGTTTGCTCATTCATCAATGGGAACAGCTTTAGGTTTAACGGTATTAAATACATTACTTGATGAGGGGTTAATGCAAGAAGCTTATGAAACGTCACTATATTTGAATGACAAACTGCAAGACATTCAGAAAGAAAATTCTTATTATATACAGGAAGTGCGTCATGCTGGCATGATGTTTGGAATTAGTCTGAATGATACGAATGAAAATGTGAAGAAATTACAGGTTGAGCTAATGAATAAAGGAATGTTAGTCGATGTAACAAAAGGGAATATTATTCGATTACTTCCGCCGTATATTATTACGAAAGAGGAAATTGACGCATTTATGAATCAGTTTATTATTTGTTTAGATAAAGTTGCTGCTGTAGTAAGTGCTTAAAAATTAAAGCTATATTTTATATAAAGTGCACTCTAATTGTTGGGGATAGTTTACAATTGGGGTGCATTTTTTATAGTTGAATTTTGTAAAATACAGTCGTTTGTATATGATAACGGAAAAATAGAAGGAATTTCGTTATATTTGAGTGGTGAAGAAAAGGGAAAGTAAGTATAAAGATAGTAGATAAAGCGGGTGGTTTAAATAACTAATGATAGAACGTTTTGAAAATAATAGCATACGAATATATATATGATAAGAATGAGGTGATATATTGGAAAATAATGATATTCAATTTACTTCTTTACAAATGCGAACTGATAGATTTGGGTGGGCTGGTATTCAATATACAAATAAAAAGCAAGCCATCTTATATACTCGAAACGGAGGAGTAGAATGGGATGTTGTTAACCCTCTAAATTCAATTGTAATATTTGGATATCCAATAAATGCTCGAAGCTCTTGGGCATATGGTTTAACAAAAAAGAATGATGATTTATTACCCGCTATATTTTATACAGTTAATAGAGGGGAAAAATGGAGTGAGTTTATATTACCAATTGAAGAAGAGTGGGAGAAATCGACGGATGTTCAAGTACAATTGCATGCCGCGAATATGGATAGTATATGGATTGTATTGTCTAGAAAGCTTGCATCAAATAAATTTGAACATAATTTATACTATATGAAAATGAAAGGGAGAGTATGGAAAGTAATTAAAAATATAAGTATTAGTGATAGTATTTCAGGAATAACATTTATAAACGAGTTAGTTGGATTTATTTCATTACACAAACAATATGAAACATCAGCGGTATTTAAAACAATAGATGGTGGGGCAAGTTGGCAGCCTATAAAAGATATTCCAAGTCTTGAAGGAAGTAATAATGAGACTTCTATGGCTTATAAAGCAATCTATAAAAATAACTTGTTAGTAATACCAACTAAAATGAATAATGATGTATTTTTAATGAATTACTCATTTGATAAGGGGAATTCGTGGCATATTTCAAATAAAACAATAAATACTAGTAAAGCGGCTGTTTCTTTTTTTAGTTCCTATTATGGCTGGGTTATAAATAGTGAACATGGAAGTGTATATCAAATAATAAAAAAAGGAGCAAAATGGATAAAGGTATCAAGTAATCCATTGTTGAAAAATGTATTTTGTTTACATTTTTTTAATCGGCGTAAAGGTTGGGCTTGTAATAAAAAAGAAATATTTACTACAACGGATAGAGGTATAACATGGAAAAAGGTTGTATATAAAATTAATGATATTTATAAATTAGTGTAAAAGAGTCCTAAAGAAATTAGGACTTTTTTTATTTTTAAATGGTGAGAGTTGTAACAGACAACGATAAGAGGAGGGATACAAGTGTAGAGATTATATTTTCAAAAATAGACGTTTGTTTTCACACAGTATAATTCACTTTTGAATATGTTAATAAAGTAGCAAATTCATAGGAAATGGCAATAATTAACATTTTATGTCACATGATGTGTAAAGGGGGCGTGTAATGAAATCGTTAACGGTTATTATTTTGTACAGTGAAAGAGAGCAAATATTAGAAGAGTCAATTCAATCTATATGGAAGCTAAATCCTCTTGAAATTATAATTTTCGTTCCTAACGATAGAAGTAATTTGTATGAAATAGCAAAGAAACATAAATGTCATATTGTTTTTATGGACAAATATAGTAAGCATTATGATGGATATGGAGCTTGTATAAAGGCAGCAAAAGGAGAAGTTTTATTATTTTTAGATGGCAATTTTTCATTATCCACAAATGAAATGCAGAGATTTATTGAGCCAATTGTTACAAATCAAGCCGATGTAGTTTTAAATAAAATAGATAAATTGATAGAAATAGGTAAATGTCCAAATATGGATATTGTATGGAGAAAAATGTTAAATGAAATTTTAAGTCGACCAGATTTAAAAAGCAATTCAATACTTTCGTTACCATATGCGCTTACGAAGGAAGTAGTGGAAAATATCGGCTTTAATTATATGGAAGATATCGTTCTATCTCATATGAAGATTGTGAATCAAGGGTGGCGGATTAACGATCAATATGCAATCAATACGTTATCTAAAGATGAGACTATAGAGGAAGGAGGATATTTAATAAAAAAAGAGTTATCCAAAAATGAAAAAGAGAAAGTAGAAAGATATTTACGCGGTATAGCTAAATGGATAGAGAAAAAAGGAAGAAGAGTAGGGTTTACTGATGCAGGAAAAAGAAGAGATATTGTTCAAAAACTAGGTGAATGTAAGCGATACCCTTCCTATCATCAAGGGTGGGGAATGCATTCTTCAATTTATGATGGGAAGCAACTTTCTGTCATTATACCAGTACAAAATGAAGAAGAGACTATAGAACAAGTAATACTTGAGGCGAGAAAAATAGAACCACTAGAAATCATCGTCGTTGTAAATGGTTCGACAGATCAAACGGCTAATATTGCTAAAAGACTTGGTGTTACTATTATTGAATATAACGAACGACTTGGTCATAATGTTGGACGTGCTATTGGAGCGCTTGAAGCTACAGGAGATATTCTTTTATTTATTGATGGTGATTTTAGTGTTTCAGGAAGTAATTTGCATCATTTTACAAAAGCAGTTTCAGCTGGTGTAGACATAGCATTAAATGATTTGAATCCGATGTTACACCCTCCGTTTTATGTCGTAGACGTCGTAAAATATATGCTTAATTTAGCATATAATCGTCCAGAATTAAGCAATGGCTCATTAGTAGCAATTCCACATGCTATGAGTAGATCATGT
This sequence comes from Bacillus cereus group sp. BfR-BA-01311, assembly GCF_022664295.1. NCBI lineage: Bacteria > Bacillati > Bacillota > Bacilli > Caryophanales > Bacillaceae > Bacillus > Bacillus cereus group sp. BfR-BA-01311. Next base: position 382,756 of record NZ_JAKUHC010000004.1, on the reverse strand, counting down.
TTAGATGCAATAGGGTGGGAAACTTTACTATGCCCTAGTCTTGCACAAGTAAAAGCTATATTACAAGGATATAGGGTAGAATGTGTTCATTATGTTGATGTTGTAAAACCGAATAGAATTCGTTTAAAGGAAAATGTAAGTCACAATGGGCATCCTCCAGCAGTATTAAGAATAATTGGTGATCACGTTGAAGCTCTCTCTTACTTGATAGAACAACTCGAAATGGATGGAAAGGGTGATTAAACTGTTAGACCAGTATAAAATAATTAACATTTCATATGAACAATTATGGCAAATGGATTTTCAAATTACAGAACCATTTATACTCAAGGTTGATTGGGATAAAGTAACGTATGAATTTTTAATTCGTATTAAGCCCGATGCTTCTAACACTATTGTTTTTGGATCCGGAGCAGGTGGGTTTCAAGAACAGCCAATTGGTCCACCTATTTTTCATCGACATTCTTGGATGGATGAATTTGAAGATACTGTTATATATTATAATGACCCTACGTTATATCTTGGAAAATTATCTTTAGGTTGGGGACAGGGAGAGTTAAATAGATTTTATTTACAAGATATAGCAAATATTTTAGAAATAGTATTTGTAAAGTTAAAAGTTGATTCGAAAAATGTGTTGTTTTATGGCAGTTCTGGGGGAGGATTTATGTCTTTAATTTTAGCTGGATTCGTTAAGGGCTCCACAGCTTTCATTAATAATCCTCAAACAAATTTATTAAAATGGATACCTGTACCAATAAATCTAGTTTTCGATTTGTCTTATCCAAATTTATCAAGAGAAGAAGTTGAAGAGAAATTTGGCGAAAGAATTAATGTTGTGAAATTTTTTAATCACATTAAATATGTACCGAATATTTATTTTTTGCAAAATTTCGCGTGTGAATTTGATGTTCAAAATCATTTGCTACCATTTATTTCCGAATTAGAGCAACTTGATAAAGACACGGAAGTAAATCAAATTATAATTGACTTATATTTTGATAAAAAAGCAGGGCATGCAGCTGTAGGTAAGAGTGAAACAATTGAATATATAAAAAAAGTAAAACCTAATCAGACTATAAAAGAAGAACAAAAAGAAGTGGACCTATCAGTCGTTATAGTTTTAGGAGAAGATAAATCAAAATTGAATCAAATTTTAAATAAAGTGCAGCATATAAAACCACTAGAAATTATTATTGTAGCTGATGATAGAATGAGTGCGATACAATCTATACCAACATTTGTTGAAAGTAACGTTGTTGTGATTGAAGAGAAAAGTAAATGGAAAGCACCAGTTCATGGGGCAAAAGTCGCCAATGGTGATGTAGTCTTATTTTTAAATGGAGAAGATGTTATTTTTTCGGTAGAATTAGAACGATTTATAGAACCGCTACTAAAAAAGGAACAGGATGTAATTTTAAATAATATAGACTCGGTTTGTTTTGAAAAGATGAGAGTAGAATGGCCAAGCATTGCTATGGTGTATAGAAAAATAGTAAACGATGTATTGGGGCGTATGGATTTAAAATATGATTCGATGTTATCTATGCCATATGCTATTACTAAAAAAGCAATTGAAGACATTGGATATGATATCTTGCAGAACCCTATTCTGTCCCAAGTAACTCTTATTGAGAAAGGGTGGCGAGTACACACTTCTTCAGCAATCACTAAAACCTCTTTAAATGCAAATCATACCTCTTTTTATAGAAATAAACTAACTAAGTTAGAAGTACGTGAGATTAATGAGAATGTAAAAGCTTTAGAGAGTTGGTTACAAGGAAAAGATGATAGAGGTAATTATACAGATGGAGGAAGAAAAAGAGAAGTTATAGAGCAACTAAAAAAACAGAAGAATTATTCACGTTTTCATAAAGGATGGGGAATGAATTCCTCTATTTATAATGGAAAACAGTTATCTATTATTATACCAGCACAAAATGAAGAAACAACGATTAAAGAAGTTATTCTTGAGGCAAGAAAAATTGAACCGAAAGAAATAATTGTTGTCATTAATGGATCAACAGATCAAACAGAAGCAATTGCTAAGCAATTAGGAGCTACAGTAATTGTTTATGAAGAAAGATTAGGGCATGATGTAGGACGGGCAATTGGTGCACAAGAAGCCACAGGGGATATACTTCTCTTTATTGATGCTGATTTTGCTATTCCAGCAAAAGATCTTCATCCGTTAACACAGGCTGTTACAGATGGTGTTGATATAGCTTTAAATGATTTAAATTTAAATCTTAGATTTCCTTTATACATTGTAAATTTATATAAATATATGTTGAATATTGCCTGTAACCGTAAAGATTTAGGGGTGGGATCCACAATTGCTGTTCCTCATGCTATTAGTAGAAAATGTTTAGAGGGAATCGGCTGGGATACACTTCACACATCGTGTGTTGCGCAAGTAAAGGCAATATTAGAAGGATATAAAGTTGAATGTGTCCATTTTGTAGATGTAATGAAACCTAATCGTATTCGGCCACAAGAGCATTTTGCCACGATAGGACATCCACCAGCTGTATTAAGAATTACTGGGGATCATTTAGAAGGATTTTCGTATTTATTGAAGAACAAGGATTTTAAAGACTTATTTTAAAAGGTAAATTTGTCTATTGAATGAGTAACCTAAACATTTCATTTATGCAACTTGACGATATTTAGTATTGCAATGAAACTGAAATCAAAAATTTTTATTATTTTTAGCTTAGGTACAAGTGAAGAGCATGTTTCACTGACTGATAATAAATGAACAAGTAACCAAAAGGTAAAGGCTTCTTTATATATATGAAGGAGCTTTTATCTTTTTTATTTTATGTATGGAAAGTAAAGAGTGAATAAAGTTGTAACAATATTATTATTTGTGAATAAATTGATATTAGATATAAGAAAGGAGGAAATATCTTGTCTTGCATCAATAAAAGTTGTTTTAATATTTGTTTAGAAACTAAAGTCAATCCAAATGGTGGGGCAGAAATATTCGTAAGGTGCAATGATGAATGTTCATCTAATTTTAATGTAATACCGTTTATTGCATGTGTTTCTATTTCAGTAAAGGATGATTTGAGTTTTTTAGTTGATTTAGATAGTTTAATAAAACGTTAATTTTTTATGGAACTAATAGTGAAATAACATCTAATTTATAAAATTTAGTAAGAGAGTCGTGTCCGAATTTAACTAACTGCATATATTGTTAAGAGAAAGGAGGGAGAGTTATGGCATGTACTACGAATAATGTTTGTTTTGATGTATGTCTTAAAATTACAATTACCCCTGGTAGTGGAATTGACGCTGTAGTGGATTGTGGGGGGGCATGTGGGACAAGTCCTACAATTGTAATTAGTCCTAGTGGATCAATTGTAATTACTTTACCATTGGTTGCATGTTTCTCAATTACACTAAACGATGATTTAAGTGTTGTATCTTCATTAACAAGCCTCTCTTTTCAAACTTCCTAAGAAAATCAAGAAATGAAAAGCCTGCTTTCTACTTTTTCTTTTGAACTAATGTAAAAATAAAAAAGATGGTTACAAACCATCTTTTTTATTTTGCTATATATTTAAATTGAATTTATATATTATTTGGTGGTAAGAATATACAATTAAAAGCATTCAGTGTCTCCTTTTTGTTCGAGGAGGTAAGAAATTGCCTCTATATGATCACCAATGATTTGCTGTGTTGCTAATGAAAGGTAGCCTTCCTCAGAGAAGTGTTTTTTGGGTCGAACTCGATTTATCTTGTCAACGTCGACAGAATGGGCTTTTTGTATATGCAAGCCTGCTAAAATTGTTTTAACTTGACTTAAGGTTGGTGAAAGAAGTGAATCAAACCCAATTATATCAATGCATTTTCGACTAAAAGCATGAGGGACAGCAATTGTGGATCCCATACCTAAATCTTTTCGATTACATGCTAAATTAACAGCATACTTACATGCAGTCACGATAGTATAAGGAAGACGATACATGTAGTAGTGCTCTAATTTATTTAAAGCTAAATCGGTTCCATTTTGAACAGATTGTACAAATGGTAATAAATCAGAACTAGGAATTAAGAAATCACCATCAATAAATAATAATATATCACCTTTTGCAAAATATGCACCAACGGCACGTCCGGTATCAATGCCGAGTGCTTCTTTGTAAGTAATAACTGTTGCACCGCAATTCTTCGCCAATTCCTCTGTTGTATCTGTTGATCCATTAACAATAATGATGATTTCTAAAGGTTTTAATTTCTGCACCTCAAAAATGATAGATTCTATCGTTTTTTCTTCATTTTGAACAGGGATAATGATGGATAATTGTTTATTTCCATAAGTATTTGAATAAAACTCTTTACCTGTAATTATTTTAGGTATAGCTCTTTGTTCGCCGTTTTGAAGTTCTAAAATAATATCCCGTCTTCGATTATTATCAGTATAGTTTCCTCTTGGATCTTGTAATATATTTACCCAATTTTCAATTGCTTCTAGGTGGTAACGAATGAGTTGTTTTGAGGGGAAGGAGGGAATTTGCGGTATAGAAATTTTAAAATGATTGCTAATGCGAAATTTATTTTTAATAATTTTCATTTGTGCCAGTATCGGATTTAATAAACTTTCTGGAGTAATTGCTTCAAGAGTTTCTTTTGTTATTGCATAGGGAGGAAATAATAATGAGTTAACATGTAAATCTGGACGATGAAAAAAATGATTCGTAACTTGCTGCCAAATCATTTCTATAGTGGGCTTTTGCTTTTGATAAAAAAAATCATCTAAATTGTTTAATACTACGTCAGCTGATTCGTCTAGTAATGGTTGAAGAAATGGTATAAGTAAGGAAGGGTGAATAATGTAATTTGCATCTAAAAATAAGAGGTACTTACCCTTTGCTTTTTTGGCACCAATTACATAACAATTATTTGATTCTATCGGTTCTTCTAATGTGATAATTTCACAATTGTAAGATTGTGCAGTATCAATGGAATCATCGATACATCCGTTAATAGTAAGGATGATTTCTAAAGGCTGTAGTTGTTCACAGGCTTTCAAAATTTCAGGTAAAACTCTTATGTTATGCTGTATACGAATAATAATAGAAATCGGATTTTTACACATAAGTAGTCTCCTTTTTAATCAGAGGTAGTTATTAATAAGGTTAGATAAAATAGGAGATATATATTTTATTATATACGTAACGACTATTTAGTTTTATCAGATTTAAAATTTTCATTACTTGAATTCGAACCTTTATTTATTCCAGAAGCGAGTAAATTATTGAGAACGCTAAGGTCTAATTGCATAGGGATTGAGTTTTCGGATGGAGTTTTCTCATTTTCTTTTTTGGTAGTTAATATAGTCTTTATATTTTTTATTTCTTTATATTGCTTTAAGGTAATGAAAAATCCAGAAATAATTAAGAGAAAAGAAACAGTAGCAAGTAAAAGCATTATTTCCAACATAAAATAGCCTCCTTTAAATCTATAATAATACTATAGTTGAATGTAATAAGACAAAATTCGAGCTAATGAGTTCACTTTTTAAATATATGCAAATCTTTAGTAAAAGTTACTGATTTCCAGGTTAAAGGAAGCAATTATAGAAACGTTATAAATATAAATAAATTAAAGTTTCATTTGTAGTGTAAAGGTATGTATTATATAAGCTAAACGTCATTTTATAACAAGTTAAATAGGGTGTAATTTTATATAAAAAGAGCATTTAATTGGACAAATAATTAATTATGTGAAATAATAATAACAGATAAGGATACGTTGCTTTTCCTTAAGTGCTTCGAATTAATTTTATTCAATAAGAGAAGGTGTGCTTAAAGAAGTTAAATTAAATAAGGAGCTGTTTTATTATATGCAACAAAATAATGATTTAAATTTTGAGCCGCAAGACGTTAATATTGTCAATCCTAAACAAGCCAGGAAAGCAGTAATTGCTACTGGTATAGGGAACGCAATGGAGTGGTTTGACTTCGGATTATACGCGTATTTAGCGGTAATTTTAAGTCAATTATTCTTCTCAGGTGTTGATAATAGTGGATTGCAACTTGTACTTACATTCGGTACATTTGCAGCAGCCTTTCTCGTTCGACCAATCGGAGGTGTATTCTTTGGTAGAATAGGAGATAAGTACGGCCGAAAAATCGTGTTAAGTACTACTATTATTTTAATGGCACTTTCTACATTATTCATCGCATTACTACCAACCTATGAACAAATTGGTGTATGGGCACCAATACTACTTTTAGTTGCCCGAATGATTCAAGGCTTCTCTACAGGCGGCGAATATTCAGGTGCAATGGTTTATATCGCAGAATCTTCTCCAGATAAAAAGCGTGGTATACTCGGTAGTGGTCTTGAAATTGGAACACTCTCAGGTTACATTGCTGCATCGGTAATTGTTACCATTTTGACGTTATTGTTAACAGATGAGCAAATGCTCAGCTGGGGATGGCGTATTCCGTTCTTAATAGCTGCACCAATTGGTTTGGTCGGTTTATACTTACGCCGTCATCTAGATGAATCTCCAATCTTTGAAGAGATGGAAAAAGCACAAGAGGAATCTGAAGACAATGAACAATTTTCATTCATGGATATTATTAAATATCACAAAAAAGACTTCTTATTAAGCACAGTAATTGTCGCCTTCTTTAATATTACAAATTATATGATTCTTTCGTATATTCCTTCTTATCTAACTCAAGTACTTAAAGTCGAAGAAACAACAGGTTTATTAATTATTTCTATTACGATGGCACTTATGATTCCACTAGCACTATATTTCGGTAAATTAAGTGATAAAATTGGTAATAAACGCGTTGTGCAAATTGGTTTACTTGGTTTAACTGTATTTGCAATTCCAGCATTTTTACTAATAGGTAACGGACATATTGCAGCTATATTTGCAGGTATTTTCGTACTAGGTTTCTTCTTAAGTGTATATGAAGGAACATTACCTTCATTATTACCATCACTCTTTTTCACTGATGTACGTTATCGAGCACTTTCGATCTCATTTAATATTTCTGTATCGATATTCGGTGGAACAACACCGCTTGTATGTTCATACTTAGTTCATGCAACTGGTAACCCGCTCGCACCGGCATTTTATTTAGCAGGTGTAAGTATTATTGGATTAGTTGTATTTAGTGTACTATTCGTTACAACTTCAGGGCGTGCGCTAAAAGGTTCATATCCTACAGTAGAAACGAAAAAAGAAGCACACCAAATCGCTAAAGAAGACCCTGAAGAAACACTTTGGTGGCATGAAGAGTCATTAGAAATTGAAGCAGGGAAGAATGCTTCCATTTAAAAAGCAACGTAGAAGTACAAAAAGACTCCTATGAATATAGGAGTCTTTTTGTTACGTTATTTCTTTCGTTTCTTCAAACTTTTTTGATATGCATAAAGCTTATGAATCTCTTCCTTAAATTCATGTAGAAGTACAGTGTTTGCACTATTTGAATAACGCACCGTATTATAAGCATCTATAATAATATCACTTTGAATATTTACATCTTCTTCATCGTTTATTCTTTCTAGCCAAGCCTCAACAGTTTCTCCCCGTTTTCTATTTAAAGGAGGGGTTAACTTACTCTCTAGCTTGAAAATTTCCTTCCGAATTTCGTTATGTGGCGGTTTATTTCGTTTAAAACGATTTTGGCTCATTCCTTCTTTATCAGTAATGATAGTAGATTCGAAGGCGGGCATATTTGGTAAACTTAAATGTTTTCGTTTTTTTACTATTTTCCAAACGACGTAAATAGCGATAGCTGTACAGACTATTATTGTAGTGCTATTTATGAGTATTGGATCAAAATCAGGAATTTTTTTTCCGTCTTCAATTTTTGGTTTTAAGAGATGTCCTTTATTTGCCCAAACATCTTCAGTATCTTTTAATTCCGCTGCTTTAATTAATGGCATTAAAGCATAGCCGACGCCTAATGCGACTACTTCCGTTATAAAACCAAAAATAAGTCGAATGAAAGGAAATACATGAACAATTAATATACTCATTAAGCCAATCGTAATGATAGAAGAAAAACGTAATAGTTGTTGTTTGCGATTTGCCCCGGTTAACCAAAATGTAATCATAAGATGCAAGGCTAACATTAATAGTTTCCACAACGGTGGAAAGGGTGCATAAAATATAGCTGAAACGACAAACCATACAATACCACCTAAAGATTTTTGAACTGGATATCCAGGTCCGACCACATGTACGATAAAGAAAAATAGTGGTAATATGATTGTGCCAAATAGAGAAAAAGGTAAAAATAAAGAGAAAAGAACGATTTGAAGAACTAAAAGTATTACAAATCCTGTTGTTTTTTTCTGCATAAATTTATGAATAAGAAATACTCCAATATAGCCTGTTGTTAAAAATATTGCAATACTAATTAGTTCATCTCTTTCTGTTAATAATGAAAGTAGAAGGAGCAGAATGAAATCATGAATGTGATATAGCCAAGTTTTCAACTGGTTCCACCATCCCTTCACTAGTAATGAGAAACGTTGGCTGCGAGAGAAGAGGGAGTTCATTTCTTTTTAAACCAATGTATATCATTGTAGACGATCGTTCTCTTTTTCTCTTTACATAATGAAGGAATCCTTGTTTCGGAAGTAACGTACTATCATCTGAAATACGGGCTAATTCTTCTAAAGCTTTTGCATATTGTGTTTGTCCTTCATTTAACGGTACATGTAATGCACCGCCTTCTGCTAATACACTAATAAACAATTCAAACGGAATGTGGTGCTTCGTTGCATACTGGAAAATGTATGTTGCATATGAAATAAGTTCTTCTACATTATCTTTCCAACCAAATCCACGATCGGCAGCTAAAGAAAGACAAATCGTCCAACTATAATTTTTTACAGGTTCATATTGCTTCGCCTGTAATTGTTGCATTTTAGCAGATGCCTTCCAATGAATAGAGCGGAAAGACTCACGCTCATATCGCTTTACACCGATAATAGATGTTTCATCATTGTAAAAAGAAAAATTCGTTCGATAAGATCCATTCAAAAGTTGCTGAAGTTCTTGCAAACCTGCTACTTCTTTAGGAGAAGGATACACAATAATTTCAGTCCTTAATTTATCAAAAACAGGTAAATGTACAGTTAATAGATGAAATGGATCTTTTAATACACATTCAAATTGTTCAATTTGAAACACACCACGCTTCGTGGCGGTTAATGTTAACCCCCATTTTTGTGTCGAATGTGCAGGTTGTGAAAATGGGAAAGAGAATAACGTTTTTGATATTTGTTCAATGCCTTGCTCTTTATGCGGTATAAGGGACGAATTTAAATGAAAGTAACAAACACCATTAACGATCGGTATGCTGGATCCATTTTTTAAATGAATAAAAAACTGTCCAGATTCCTCAGGAAAAATCCGTGTAGTTTGTTTCTCATTTATGATTTGAAACTTCTTCTCTATGAAAGCGACATATTTATAAATAAAAATCGCAAATAAATAATAGAAGAAAAAGAGAAACATAAGCATTCGTTGCGGGAAAAAGAATGTGAAAAGTAATGCGATTGGAACGGTTAGTTGAATAATATGGAGTTGAAAAAATAAAGGCACAGTTACAACACGCTGTCCATTCATGCTTGTTCAATCTCCACAGGTACGTCAACTTCTTTTAAAATACTTTGCATAATATCATTCTTTGTCGTACGCAGGGCACCTTCCATTGATAAGACGATACGGTGATTCCAAACAGAAGGAACTAACAATTGTATATCTTCTGGTGTGCAATATTCTCTCCCGCGTAAAAAGGCTAAAGCTTGAACAGCACGTACTAAAGCTAATGTGGCACGTGGGCTTACACCGTTAGCGATATAATCATGATTTCTTGTAGCATGAGCAAGTTTAATAATGTAATGTTCTAACGGTTCCGAAACAAATATTTCTTTTACTCGTTTTTGAGCTTCTAAAATATCTTCTAATGAGATGACAGATGTGACACTTTCTAATGGTAAATCGTTCCGAAAACGTCGCATCATTTGTAACTCATCTTTAGGAGTTGGATAACCGATTGAAATCGTCATTAAAAAGCGATCAAGCTGTGCATCTGGAAGAGGGAAAGTCCCTTGTGATTCAATTGGGTTTTGCGTCGCAATAACAAAGAACGGTTTCGGAAGAGGAGTTGACTGCTTCTCCAGCGTCACTTGTCGTTCTTCCATCGCTTCTAACAAACTCGACTGCGTTCTCGGCATTGTACGGTTAATTTCATCTGCTAGCAAAATGTTTGTCATAACTGGTCCAATTCTTAATTCGAATTCGCTTGTTTTTGGGTTGAAGTATTCAATACCTGTTACATCACTTGGAAGTACATCAGGGGTAAATTGAACGCGAGAAAAACTACCACCAATACTTTTTGAAATGGTTTTCGCCAGTAACGTTTTCCCAGTACCAGGCACGTCTTCGAGTAGTACATGTCCATCAGCAAGAAGTGAAACGAGCAGTAGATCAATAACATTTTCTTTACCAACAAACACAGATCCGATGTTTTCTTTCAATTTATTTATCATATGTACCATTCCTTTCATTATAAAAGAGCTAATATTTCTATATTTTAACAAATTATTCAGAAAATTGGTATGATTTTTTAATTCAAAGAAATGGATATTTAATTATTAAATTACTCTTGCATATTTTGGAATATAATTATACAATATCGATATACGATGTATCGTGAATCGATATATCATAAAACGATGTATCGGAGGTAGTTATAATGAATGCGAAGGCGCAAAAATATATTCCGTTAACTGAGGCGACATATTACATATTATTGTCACTCGTGAAGCCGTTGCATGGCTACGGAATTATGCAAATGGTAGAAGAGATGACAAATGGGGAAGTAAAGCTCGGCCCTGGTACTTTATATGGAAATACGACGAAATTACTAAAAGAGAAGTTAATTGTTGAAGCTGCCTCTACAGACAGAAAGAAGTGCTATGAGTTAACGCCGTTTGGGAGAGAAGTGTTAGAGCTCGAGTATAACAGATTACAGAGATCTGTAAGGAATGGAAATAGTATATTAGGGGAGTGAATGAGAGATGGAGACAAAGAAGGTATTTAAATTTTTCATGGCATGGAGTTTAGAAAAAGAAGAAGCTTTTTTACGGAAAATGCATCAAAAAGGTTGGGCGTTACAAAGATATAATTTGTTGTATACGTTTAAGAAAACAGAACCGAAAGATGTAATATATAAAGCGGATTTTAGATTGGTTTATAGGGATTCAAAAGAAAAACAACAGGAGTACTTTGAAATATATGAAATGTCTGGTTGGAAACGTGTCACAAGTTTTACAAGATGGAATTATTTTTGTAAGGAAGTAGAGAAGGGAATTGAGTTACCTGACATATATTCAGAGAAGGACACGAAGGTACAAAAAATGAAGGAATTATTACAATTTTTCGCATTGATTTCAATAACTATATTACCCTCAATGTATAGCGTATTTTTAAGTTCAACAGAATCAAGAGTGCCAATTTGGGCGAAAGTTATGACAGGGCTTGTAGGTTGTATGTATGCTTATTTCTTCATGAGGATTTTTTGGAAAATCAAGAAATTGAAAAGTGAAATATTATAATAAAGATTAGACCCTAGAAGAAGATAATGATGACAATGAACAATGACATCATTATCTTCTTTAATTTTTATGTAATTCTATTTTGTTGACTATTTTTTATATAATAAAACATTATATATTTAAGGCATAGAACTAACAGTTACAAAGATGATACCAGTAACAATATCTAAAAAAATCATAAATGAAGAAGTAATTAATAATAACGAACTAGCAATGAATATCACTTTATTAGATTTTTGTTTTTTATAAAGGAAATAAAGTAAAAGACCACAAATAGTAGAAAGTATCCATATAGCTAAACCGTAAGAAGTTGAGATTTTCTTCCAATCGGAAATCCAAAAGTAAAAGAGGATTATGTGACAAGTTAATAGTAGAAATGTTGATGGAAGCATTATCTTTTTATTTAAAATCATTTGTTTCACCTCCCTTATGTAAATATTACTAAAATGGTGTGGATTTTAACATATAATAAGGAAGAAATACATTTTTAATTAACGTATTAAACGAAAAAATCCCTTATAGAAAAATCTATTTCTACAAGGGATAATCATGTTTTTATTAGAAAGACTGATTTTGCGCAGGTTTAATAAATTGTTCAGGGTTTTCAACAAGTCCGCATACAGCACATTGGACACGGTATGTAGGTCCTTGATAGGCCATATGAAAAGCATTCATCGTTTCATTTGTGTATTCTTCTTCCACTTGACCAGTTTGTGGATTTATTTTGACTGGTTTTACTTGTTGCTCAAGAATATTAAAGCGAGTACGGTTCGTTTTACAACTTGGACATAGCATTGGTTCCATATGTATACACCTCCATTTGTATCATTTCTTAAAATCTTTAATTTTATGCAAGCAAAAAACTTTCTCAATATAAATAGGTGTTTAATGTATTTAAAATTCAGAAAAAATAAAATATAATAAAAGTACGAACTGGTTATGTCCAAACCAAATCTCCTGTTTTATGCCAATAAGCTGGGGGGCCGAGAAATCGGCCTCATTTTTTTTGCTCATTACTACAAGGAACAAGGTTTTATGAGACTTTTGTCGAAATTTTAGGGATAGATACAAAGGGGGATGTAAAATGAATTTGAAAATGAAGTACATCATTTTATATGTAGAAAAGTTTGAGGAATGTTTAAAGTTCTATAAAGATATTTTACAGTTACCTATAAAAGCAGAGCACGGCACATATATTGAATTTAATACTGGAACTACCATTTTAGCGATGAATACGCGGCAAGATGTGAAAGAATTAACAGGACTACCGCTTACAGAAGGTGAATTACAGTCTTCTCATTTCGAGTTAGGATTCGTTGTTGAGAATGTACAAGAAACGATTGAGCAATTTAGAGAGCAAGGTATTAAAATTTTAGTGGAGCCAATTGTAAAACCGTGGGGACAAACAATTGCCTACATTGCTGATCCAGATGGAAATTATATTGAAATTTGCAGTTCATTAGAATAGAGGGAGAAAGAGAAATGGGATTTCCGAAACTAGAAACAGAACGTTTATTCTTAAGAGAACTTACATTATTAGATGCAGAAACGATGTTCCAATATTTTTCGAAAGAATCAGTTATACGTTATTTCGGAATGGATTCTTTCCAAAATATTGAGCAAGCGAAAACAATGATTCAAACGTTCAAAAATCGTTATGAAGAGGGCAGTGTATTTCGCTGGGGAATCGAGAAAAAAGGGACGGGCCAATTAATCGGAACGTGCGGATTTCATTTAATTAATAATCATCATAAACGAGCTGAAATTGGTTATGAATTAGATGATACATATTGGGGACAAGGATATGCATTGGAAGCATTACAAGCAATTTTAGCTTACGGATTTGAAATACTGCAACTAATAAGAATCGCAGCGGTTGTATATGTAGAAAATAAAGCTTCTCAAAAATTATTAATAAAAGCAGGATTTCAAGAAGAAGGATTACTTCGAAAACATATGATTCAAAATGGAGTTGCTCATGATACCATTTTATATTCTTTATTAAAAGAAGAGTGGAAGAAGTAATGAGTACAAACGAACTTATAACGATTATGAAGAAGCATAGGGAAAATAGATTCATTTTAGGTATAGATGGTTTAAGTCGATCTGGAAAAACAACATTCGTAGCCAATTTAAAAGAAAATATGAAACAAGAAGGCATTCCGTTTCGTATTTTCCATATTGATGATCATATAGTGGAGCGTAATAAACGATATCATACTGGATATGAAGAATGGTATGAGTATTATTATTTACAATGGGACATTGAATGGCTAAGGCGGAAATTTTTTCAAAAGCTACAACATGAAACAAAATTGAAATTACCTTTCTTTCATGAAGAAACAGATATATGTGAAATGGAAAAAGTACAGATTCCTATTGTAGGCGTAATTGTTATTGAAGGAGTTTTTCTGCAGCGAAAAGAATGGAGAGATTTTTTTCATTATATGGTCTATTTGGACTGTCCAAGAGAGACAAGGTTTCTACGTGAGAGTGAAAAAACGCAGAAAAACCTTTCAAAGTTTGAAAATAGGTATTGGAAAGCAGAGGATTATTACTTAAAAACGGAATTGCCGAGGGATAGGGCGGATTTAGTCATTGAATGATTTGAAAATAGAAGGTGAATAGAATGAATATTTTATGGGATTTTGATGGGACGTTATTTGATACGTATCCTGCATATACAATGATGCTTTCTGAAATATTAGGTGATTCAGTAGAAAAACAAGAAATATACAAAAACTTAAAAATATCATACTCTCATGCAATTCAGTATTATAATATTTCATGTGAGCAGGAAGAAAAGATTAAAGTTTTGAAGGGGAAATTCACGCCAAAAGATATGAAACCTTTTGCAGGTGTCGAAGAGGTTTTGAAATTTGCAGATAAAAATGTGATTATGACCCATAAACATAGGGCAGGGGTTATGGACATTTTTAAATATTACGGCTGGGAAAAGTACTTTGTAGATATGGTTACAATTGACGATGGCTTTCCACGAAAGCCCAACTCTTTAGCTTATAATCATTTACATAAAAAACATAATATTGATTTAGCTATTGGAGATAGAGAATTAGATTTATTACCTGCAAAAGAATTAGGTATTTCAACATGTATGTTTCAAGGTGATTGTGATGTAGCAGATTATTCTTTATCACATTACTCGGAGTTTTTTAAGATAGTGAGTGATAGAGAGTTTTCTTTATAAAAAAAGTTATTAATAAAGACTGAATCTTTCATTTTAAAGGTACAGTCTTTATTTTTTAGAACTCTTTCATTTTATTCCGCATTAACGGGTAGCCTGATTGGTTCAACTAATAATCAGTGAAGGGTGAACAAAACCTCCACTGATTAAAGTTTCACTTTATTTTCTGTATATAATAATTACTAGAGGTTAAAGAATGATCGTCCATCTTTATTAAGGAAGTAGCCAGGTTAATTGTTAGATGGAAATAAACCGAAAGATAAAGTGATAGCGTCTACTTTATCTTTTTTATATTTTAACCAAATTATGGTTATTCATGTTAATATGAATTCATAGCTATATAGAAGGGGTGGGGTTAGTATGAAAACTGAAATAGTTCCTAAAAAGAAGTACAGTATAATAAGCTATGTATCTTTACTCATCGGCATTTTGTGTTTTCTATTCGTTTTTATAACGCCAACAAGGATAGCCAATGCAGGTAATATAGTTGGAGATTATATTACAATTGCCCTGACAGGTGTAGGTATCATACTTTCAATAATCACAATGACGAAAAGAACAGAGAAGAAGGGAATTGCTATTCTTTCATTAATACTGTCCTCATCATTTTTTATATTTTGGATCATAGCAATTATCCTATTGTTTACTGGTCAAATTAGTTTTGCACCGTAATGTGTAATAAAAAGAGTCCTTCTCGTATGAAGGACTCTTTTTACTCAGTATCTTCAGGTTGATATTCTAAAATATCCCCCGGTTGGCATTCTAATGCTTTACATATTGCTTCTAAAGTTGAAAAACGGACTGCTTTTGCTTTTCCATTTTTCAAGATAGAAAGGTTAGCCATTGTAATTCCAACCTTCTCCGAAAGCTCTGTTACACTCATTTTTCTTTTCGCTAACATTACATCAATATTAATAATAATTGCCATATTATTCACCTCAGACCGTTAAATCATTTTCTGATTTTATATCTATAGCATCTTTTAATAGTCTTTGGAGAACGGCAGCAAAGACCGCGATTACCATTGAAGCAAAAATCATAATCATTCCGATAATAATAATGCCAGGGGCGTCATCTCTCTCTGCCACGAGATAGAAAAGTGGCATACCTAATACATATAATACACTAATTGCCAATGCGCTGTACTTAATATTTTTTAACGCTTGAACAGATAACTCTGAGAATGCGTTATTTTTATCAATATAGTTTAAAAGCTTAAATGTTTGGTACAGTGCGAAGTAATAAGGTATTGCTGTTGCATATAAATTGATAAATACAAGATATTTAATATATGCAATATCTGGATATAATTCTGCAGCGAAAGCTCCTATTTTAGGGACTAAAAAAATGCACATAGCAAGAACGGGGATTCCAATCAGAATCACAACGGTCTTTAAAAAGAGTGTGGATCCTTGTTTCATAAAAAGCACCTCATTTATTTAATATCTTATTAATTTAACACGAAATTTATTGTTTAACAATAAATTTTTATTTCTTTTGATCGAGGATTTATTGTTAAACAAGTAATTAATGAAAAGGATGTTAAATCTTTTTTATAAGATAGATGATACATACCGATATTTAATAAAGGAAAGAAAGGGAAAGTAACTATTGTTAGCTTTATGAGAATTGGGAACTAATAAAACATATGTAGGTTTTGGTATGGAAAAGGAAATAGTGTGTATTTAAATGAATGCAAAGTTTATGGAGGAACAATCATGTTGAATTATGGTGTGAAGATGAAAAAGTTACTATTAGTGGCAGCTATAATAGTAAGCGTATTAAGTACGGAAAGTATGATGAATTATCATGCGGCCAAAGCTAAGGTGAAAAAAATAGAACACCAGCCTAAAAATATAATTATGATGGTTATGGACGGAACGAGTTCAACGGCGACAACATTGGCTCGCTGGTATAAAGGGGCACCGCTTACGTTAGATCAAATTGTAACAGGAGGAGTTCGTACGTTTTCGGCGGAATCAGCTATTACAGACTCAGCGCCAGCAGCAACAGCATTAGCAACTGGAAATAAATCAAATTCAGGGTATGTAGGTGTATTACCTTCTATTGTAAGTTCGCCTAGCTTAGAGCCAATAAAAGAAGAGGACAAGTTACGGCCGGTCGCAAACGTATTAGAAGGTGCAAAACGTACTGGTCGTGCAACTGGAATTGTTGCTACATCTGAAATTCAGCATGCTACTCCGGCGGGATTCTCGGCTCACCATGTCAATCGCAAGCAATTTGACGTAATTGCGAAGCAGCAAGTATATCAAAATATAGATGTCGTATTAGGCGGGGGAAAAGCAGCGCTGCTACCTATGCAAAGTAATGGAATCCGAAAAGATGGTGAAAATTTAGTGAAGGTGATTCAAGACAAAGGATACGATTTCGTTGAAACGAAAGATGCGTTATTGAACTCCAAATCTAATAAAATTTGGGGCTCTTTCTCACATCATGCTCTTGCGTTTGATATGGATCGTATAGCAACAAACCCAGAACAACCAACACTTTCTCAAATGACAGAAAAAGCAATTCAAACATTATCAAAAGATAAAGATGGCTTCTTTTTATTCATAGAAGGTAGTAAGCCTGATTGGGCAGCCCATGCTAATGATCCAATTGGGATGATTAGTGATGTATTGGCATTTGATGAAGCGGTAGCAAAGGCGTTACAATTTGCGAAGAAAGATGGGGATACGATGCTCATAGCTTTAACTGATCATGGTAACAGCGGTATCTCTATAGGGAATAGAAATACGACAAAAGGATACAATACTACACCGGTTTCTGCATACATTGATTCATTGAAAAAGGCGAAAATGACACTTGAAGGAACTATAAATAAACTGAAATCTGATTTATCAAATGTAGAAGATGTAGCTAAACTATACGGTTTGGATAATCTAACTCATGATGAAAAAGAAAAATTAAAAGCGGCAAAAAAGAAAATGGATGTAGGACGAATTCTTACTACATTATTGGCTAATCGTGCAAATATCGGCTTTACGACAGGAGGACATACAGGTGAGGATGTATTCTTACATTCTTATGGACCTCAAAAACCAGAAGGCTTAATCCAAAATACAGACATTGCGAAGACGATGGCGAAAGCGATGGGCTTTAACTTAGAAGAAGTAACGAATAAAATATTTTTAGAGAGTGAACAAGCCTTTAAGAAAATCGGTGCAACTGTAACAGCCGACAAAACCGAAGGAGCAAACCCGTT
Source organism: Bacillus cereus group sp. BfR-BA-01311 (assembly GCF_022664295.1). Classification (NCBI taxonomy): domain Bacteria; kingdom Bacillati; phylum Bacillota; class Bacilli; order Caryophanales; family Bacillaceae; genus Bacillus; species Bacillus cereus group sp. BfR-BA-01311. The sequence continues at coordinate 364,715 of NZ_JAKUHC010000004.1, read as the reverse complement.
ACTCGTAGTAAAACATAATAAAGTAGAAGCACAATTATTTGGTAACAAAAATATAATTCGTATCAATGGTAAAGGGTATGAATTAGGAAGTATTATTGTAGAGAGTAATGGAAAGTGCTATGTACCAGAAGAAGCAATTCAACTATTTGTAAAGCATTCTAGTTAAAAAATTGCCAACCAGTTAAGCTAACTGGTGGCAATTTTTTGTGTTTATTCTAAATATAAGGGTTCGGATTGTTTTGTAAAGTTTTCCATATGAGACTGGTATCAATGTTAAAGGGAAAGTATAGTTTTTTCTTACATTAAAAAATTTCGTTTTGTAGAATAAGAAGTTATACATATAGTAAAGTCTAATGGGTTATCAATTAATATTTACGAAAAATATATTAATACTTTAGAATTTCTTTAATGTTCATTATTTTTTATTTAAGGTTATCCGTTATATTTATAATGTGTTTATTTCAATTTATTGTATTGAAGCTCAGTTTTATATAATTATAAAGCAATCATCAAAATAAAATCTCCACTAGAGTAAATTTATTATTTTTTTGCGGAAATTATTATGCAGTTAAGAAAACTGTAATTTATTGAATTAGAAATATATTAGAATTTAGTTGAAGAAAGAGAGAGGGAATAAAATGAATATAGTGCACTTACGTCCTAAACAGCGGTCTAAGTATCGCATTATGCTAGGTAAGTGGTATTACTCTACAAAGAGGCACATTCAGTGGTTAGCAGACGGAAAAACATATGCAAAAAGGTTCCAACAAGAAAAGCTACCTTGTACAGCAATTCAGCACCAAACAATATTACTTCGTAAGCTCAAAGATGTAGATATGTGGTATCAACAGAATAAGGTTGTTAATTTGAAAATTGCTGTTAAAAAACTAAATGGTATCGTCATTAGACCGGGAGAAACATTTTCTTACTGGCGTTTAATAGGTAAGCCAACGAGGAAAAAAGGGTATGTAGAAGGTATGGTATTACACTACGGATCTTTTCAATCAGGTATTGGAGGAGGTCTTTGTCAGCTTTCAAATTTAATATATTGGATGACTCTACATACACCACTGACAGTAACCGAACGATATCGTCATAGCTTTGATGTCTTTCCTGATTCTAGGCGAACTCAACCGTTTGGGAGTGGGGCAACTTGTTCCTATAACTATTTGGATTTACAAATTAAAAATGAAACGGATCAACCGTATCAACTTCACCTTTATATGACAGATGAACATTTAGTTGGTGAATGGAGAACAGTCTATCCGCAACTTTATCAATATGAAGTGTATGAGAAAGAACACTCAATTCAACCTGCATACTGGGGCGGTTATATACGACATAATGTGATTCAACGTAAAGTATATAATCTACAGAAACAGTTAATAGAAGATCAATATGTAACAGAGAATCACGCTATAATGATGTACGAACCACTATTAGCTTGTAATAATGAGATTAGTGAGTAATATGGTAACCCATAGATTAAATAGTATAGAGAATATTTAATTCTTATTTTTACTAAAAAAGTTCACTGTTATTTATAGGTGAGTTTGTTTTTCTATCGTATGTATTTCACCCTGCATAAAAAATATTTCTCAACATTTTATTTGTTGAAAAAGATTGAATATTCGTATTATAACGAATATTATGTTATTATCGGCGAAAAACGATAATTTGCAGACACTGGGGAGGAAATACATTGAAAAAGAAAAAGAAATTAAAACCATTAGCGGTATTAACAACAGCAGCAGTACTAAGTAGTACGTTTGCTTTTGGAGGTCACGCAGCATATGCTGAGACACCAACATCATCTCTACCAATAGATGAGCACTTAATACCGGAGGAGCGCTTGGCTGAAGCGCTAAAACAACGGGGGGTAATTGATCAATCTGCATCGCAAGCTGAGACGTCAAAGGCTGTCGAAAAATATGTTGAGAAAAAGAAAGGGGAAAACCCTGGGAAAGAAATTTTAACAGGAGATAGTCTTACGCAAGAAGCTTCTGATTTTATGAAAAAAGTAAAAGATGCAAAAATGAAGGAAAATGAACAGGCGCAGCAGCCTGAAGTAGGCCCAGTAGCTGGACAAGGTGCAGCATTGAACCCTAGGAAATTAAATGGAAAAGTACCTACTACATCAGCGAAGCAAGAAGAATACAATGGAGCTGTTCGAAAAGATAAAGTACTTGTTTTACTTGTAGAATTTAGCGATTTTAAGCATAACAATATTGATCAAGAGCCAGGATACATGTATTCTAAAGACTTTAATCGTGAACATTATCAAAAAATGTTATTTGGTGATGAACCATTTACTTTATTTGATGGATCGAAGATTAACACATTTAAGCAATATTATGAAGAACAATCTGGTGGTAGCTACACAGTTGATGGGACTGTAACAGAATGGCTTACTGTTCCAGGAAAAGCATCAGATTATGGTGCTGATGCGGGTACTGGGCATGATAACAAGGGGCCTTTAGGACCAAAAGATTTTGTGAAAGAAGCATTAAAAGCAGCGGTAGCAAAAGGAATCAATTTAGCAGACTATGACCAATTTGATCAATACGATCAAGATGGTGATGGAAATAAAAATGAGCCAGATGGCATTATTGATCATTTAATGGTTGTACATGCTGGCGTTGGTCAAGAAGCTGGCGGCGGTAAATTGAAAGATGATGCGATTTGGTCACATCGTTCAAAACTAGGTTCAAAACCATATGCAATTGATGGCACGAAATCTTCTGTTTCGAACTGGGGCGGAAAGATGGCTGCATATGATTATACAATCGAGCCTGAAGACGGGGCAGTTGGTGTGTTTGCACATGAGTATGGCCATGATTTAGGCTTACCAGATGAATATGATACAAAGTACTCAGGACAAGGTGAACCTGTTGAGTCATGGTCTATTATGAGTGGTGGTAGCTGGGCTGGAAAAATTGCAGGAACAGAGCCAACGAGTTTCTCACCACAAAATAAAGAATTTTTCCAAAAGAATATGAAGGGGAACTGGGCGAATATCCTTGAAGTAGATTATGACAAACTTAGCAAAGGAATCGGTGTTGCGACATATGTAGATCAAAGTACTACAAAATCTAAACGACCTGGAATCGTTCGTGTTAACTTGCCGGACAAAGATATAAAAAATATCGAATCAGCGTTTGGTAAGAAGTTCTATTACAGTACAAAAGGAAATGACATTCATACAACACTTGAGACACCAGTATTTGACTTAACAAATGCAAAGGATGCTAAGTTCGATTATAAGGCATTTTACGAACTTGAAGCGAAGTATGATTTCCTTGACGTATATGCGATTGCAGAAGATGGAACGAAGACACGCATTGATAGAATGGGCGAAAAAGATGTAAAAGGCGGCGCGGATACAACTGATGGTAAGTGGGTTGATAAATCATACGATTTAAGCCAATTCAAAGGAAAAAAAGTAAAACTGCAATTTGAGTACTTAACAGATATTGCAGTAGCTTATAAAGGGTTTGCATTAGATAATGCAGCATTAACTGTAGATGGAAAAGTTGTTTTCTCTGATGATGCAGAAGGTCAGCCAGCAATGACGTTAAAAGGCTTTACTGTGTCTAACGGATTTGAACAGAAAAAACATAATTACTATGTAGAGTGGAGAAATTACGCTGGTTCTGACACTGCGTTACAACATGCACGTGGCCCAGTATTTAATACAGGAATGGTTGTATGGTATGCGGATCAAAGCTTTACAGATAACTGGGTAGGCGTTCATCCAGGTGAAGGGTTCTTAGGAGTAGTAGATTCTCATCCAGAGGCAATTGTAGGGACATTAAACGGACAACCTACTGTGAAGAGCAGTACGCGTTACCAAATTGCCGATGCGGCATTCTCATTTGATCAAACACCAGCATGGAAAGTAAATTCACCAACTCGCGGTATCTTCGATTATAAAGGATTACCAGGAGTGGCAAAATTTGATGATTCTAAGCAATACATCAACAGCATTATTCCTGATGCAGGACGTAAGTTACCGAAACTAGGACTGAAGTTTGAAGTGGTAGGCCAAGCTGAAGACAAGTCTGCAGGTGCAGTGTGGCTTCATCGATAAAATAAGGTAAAACGAAGAGGAGCTGCGATAAGTCGGTGAAACTGACTTATCGCAGCTTTTTTCTTCTTGTGAAAAAACTTGCTGTTTTTTTATGTACTTATTGGAAAAATTCGAAGTTTCTTTTATAAATAAAATACTCCGCCTGTCCAATTATAGAAGCTATTTTGGGCGTAAGTAATTTGTAAGTAATGAGTAAGAAAAAAGAGATTTTCATAGTATATAATATTTATTATAGCTACTTTTAACACCTGATACTAATAGTGTGCTATAATATGAATTAGCAACAAAAAGGAAAGGAATTAGAACAATGACCTTAGAAAATACTAAAAATTTAAAAAAACAAGTTGCTCCTTTTGAAAAATCAACGATTAAAAAAAGTGTTTGGCAACTGATCAACACAATCGTGCCATTTATTATTTTATGGTACCTTGCTTATAAAAGTTTGTCAGTTTCTTATTGGTTAACATTAGTTCCAGCACTGTTAGCCGCTGGATTTATGACAAGAATTTTCATTATTTTTCATGATTGCACCCATTATTCGTTCTTTAAAAGTCGACGTGCAAATAGAATAGTTGGAACGTGTATGGGTGTTTTAACATTATTCCCATTTGATCAGTGGGGGCATGAACATTCTATTCACCACGCTACGAGTGGTAATTTGGATAAGAGGGGTACAGGGGATATTTGGACGCTTACAGTTGATGAATATGTAGCTGCACCATTTAGACTTCGTTTAGCATATCGCTTATATCGCAATCCATTCGTTATGTTTGGATTAGGTCCGATTTATGTTTTCTTGCTTAAAAATAGATTTAATCGAAAAGGTGCAAGGCAGAAAGAACGTATGAATACTTATTTGACGAATATTATAATTGTTGCTGTAGTAGCTATACTTTGCTGGGCAATTGGGTGGCAATCGTTTCTGTTAGTACATGGTACTATATTCTTAATAGCAGGTTCAGTAGGGATTTGGCTGTTTTACGTACAGCACACATTTGAAGATTCTTATTTTGAAGAGGATAAAGATTGGGAATATGTGAAAGCGGCAGTGGAAGGAAGTTCTTTTTATAAGCTTCCTAAAATTTTGCAATTCTTAACTGGTAATATTGGATTCCATCATGTTCACCATTTAAGCCCAAGGGTACCTAACTATAAACTAGAAGAGGCACACAATAATACGCTTCCGTTAAAAAATGTACCAACGATTACGCTTGCTACAAGCTTACAATCACTACGTTTCCGTCTTTGGGATGAGAAAAGTAACAATTTTGTTAGCTTTAAAGATGTCAAAAATATAATTAAAAATAATGTTTCTGTTCGAGTGAAATCTGAACTATAATTGCATCGTATATAAAACTCCCCTTAATCATTTTCGATTTAAGGGGAGTTTGTGTTTAAAGAGTAGATGCCAGACCAGATAAGAGGAAAATTTACATAATTCAAATTGTAATTGAAGCAGATTAGGAATTGCTCGTACGTAAGTACAAATATAAGATGACAGTAAATGCATTATGTTAACAAATTCATAGTAAAAGGGGGGATCGTACAACATTATATCCAAAAATAAGAAAAGACTTGAACGAAAATTCCATTCATTTTTCTTGGTGTTCCGCATTCCATACACTTAAATAGGACGCATATTCTAATTCATCTGGATTCGCATGTAACATAGAAATGAATTCTAATTTGTTTCCATCACAATCTAGAAAGTATACACTTGCAGCAGGCATCCACCTTTGGACAATTGGCTCTTGATTTCCTTTTCCTTGACTTCCTATCACTGCTATTCCACGTTCTTCTAACCACGCTTTAGAAGTCATTAAAAACTCTAAATTTACACCAAAAGCAAAATGTCTCGGCTCAAAGTCTTCAATGTTATGTACTTCCCATAGTCCAAGCATTTGTTGTTTATTTTCTCCGACCCAAAAGAAAGCCACTCTTCTTTTGGAGAGTTTTCTTGCTAACGTTAATCCTAGCTTGTTTTGATAGAAATTTATTGCCTTCTCTAAATTTCTTACATGTAAATGAGTTTCGTATATGTTCTGTATTATTATGATCATTCCTTTCTTTCTTTATTGGTAACTACCAATTGAATAGTGAATATAATTCTAAAGTTGAAATATGTATAAGCCTAGTAATGTACATCTATATCCGATATACCTATTTACTATTATATTGAAATTGGAATGTGATAAATCCCACTGAGGTAGTAAGTGTTTAAATGAACACTCTACTACTTTTGTAGGAAAGGGGATATATTCATTAAATTCAGATGAAATCATATTAAAATGATGAAAAAAGACCACACATGAAGTGAAACGCCATGTGTAGTTTTTTATGTATAGTCAAATATTACGAAGTCTCGCTAATTTTAGTTTCACTATGAGTGTTAGTAGAATTTCTTTTCTTAACTTTAAAGTGATAGTAAGTGTAGCAAAAGATGATAAATGGGACAGTGCAATAGATTCCAAGTCGTTGTTCTGGGATAAAAATAAGACTGATTAATATAATGCCATACAATCCAAAACCAAGAATTGGTACGAGTGGATAAAGTGGCGTTTTAAATTTTAAGTCTTCTAATTTTCCGCCGTCTGCTACATAATGTTTGCGGAAAAAGAATTGAGAAACACAAATTGACATCCAAACAATAATGGTAATGACTCCGGAAATTGAAATGAGCCACAAGTAAACAGTTTCAGCAGCTACTACACTTGTCAAAAGAGAAAAAGCAGAAATAGCTATTGTCATGATTAAAGCGTTGAGAGGAATCCCACGTGATGATAATTTCTTTAAAAATGCTGGAGCCATTTCGTTTTTTGATAAAGACCAAAGCATTCGAGTAGCAGCGTATAGTCCTGAGTTTGCGACAGAAAGAACAGCAGTAAGAATAACAAAGTTCATAATATCAGCTGCATATGGAATACCGATATTATCAAAAACAGCAACGAATGGACTCTTTGTTAATCCAGCTTCTTCCCAAGGAATTAAAGCAACAAGAACAAAGATTGCTAAGACGAAGAAAAACATTGTGCGCCATATAATATTTCTAATAGAACGAGGTAAAGTTTTTGCTGGATCTTCACTTTCACCTGCTGCGATTCCAACAAGCTCTGTACCTTGGAAGGAATAATTGACTGTAACCATTGTTAATAGAATAGCTGCAAGTCCATTCGGAAATAAACCACCATGATTTACGAAATTTGAAAGAAGTGGAGCTGGTTCATCGCCTTTTAAATCAATAAAACCGAACATAGCGGCGCCACCAAGAATTATAAAAGCTATAATGGCAGATACTTTTATACTTGAAAACCAAAATTCTGTTTCTGCATAACTACGAGCAGATAATGCGTTAATAGTGAAGATGGTAACGCCAAATATTAAACACCAAACCCAAACAGGAATATCAGGAAACCAGCGCTGCATTGTAATACCGGCAGTTGTAAATTCAAGACCGGTCGTATTCGCCCAGCTTAACCAATACAACCATCCGATTGTAAAGCCAGTTGCAGGATTGATGAATTTAGTAGCATATTCCTGAAAAGAACCTGAAACAGGCATGGCTACAGCAAGTTCACCAAGACATAGCATAACGAAATACATTAATAATCCACCAGCAATAAAGGCAAGTACGGATCCACCAGGTCCAGCCTGACTTATAATAAAGCCAGATCCGTTAAATAACCCGGTTCCAATCACACCACCGAGTGCAATCATGAATAAGTGTCTACTTTTCATCGTGCGTTTTAATTCATTGTTTGTATTGCTTACTTGCGCCATTGTTTTCCTCACTTTCGTAGTTGATAGAATAACGTTTGATGTTTTTCCGTATTATGGAATGTATTCCGTGATGTGAAATCTTGTTTTAATTTTCAGATAATTAAAAAGAAAAGTCAATATTTTTTTGTTTGCGTTTTCAATTCTTTGTTAGTGATATGTTTTTATTGTTAGAAAATTAAATAAATAGATTGATTTTATTTCGAATGTTTGCTAAATTGATAGTTAATTAAGCGTACTAACATATTACGAGTAAAGTTGAGGCGAGTTATGGTACAGTCCATTGATCGAGCGATAAGTATTATTAAATTATTGAATTCTACAAATGAAAAAGAGTATTGGGCTATTTCTGATATAGCTGATGGAACACATCTCCCGGTTAGTACAGTACATAGATTACTTAACTCTCTAATGGAGCATGGGTTAGTTACACAAATTACAGAGACAAAACAGTACAAAATTGGACCAATGTGGATGGAAATAGGGTTGCGTCAATTGGAGAAGGTAGACTATAGATCTGTTGCAAGAGAAGTGATGAAACGTTTGGCTTCTGAAGTGGAAGAAAGTGTCTATTTGAATATTCCAAACGGAACACATTCTATTATCATTGAAAGAATTGATAGTCCTTTAAAAATTCGAGTTATTGATAACTTAGGGGAACAAATTCCACTTTCAATTGGTGCTGCAAATAAAACGATGCTTGCCAATATGAAAACGAATGAAATGGAACATATTGTAGAGTATTTACTTCCTTCATTACCAGAACAAAAGCAAATTCTTCTTAATCAAATAAAGCAAATAAAAAATGAAGGATATGCGGTCAGTTATGGTGAAAAAACAGAAGGGACAGCTTCAGTAGCTGCACCTATTATTGGATTTAATCATAAAGTAGTAGGAGCATTAAGTGTTGGGTTAATTAGTCATCGTATTAATGATGATCGACTATCTTTTCTTATTAGCAAGGTAAAACAAGCGGCTCATGAAATATCAATAAAAATCGGCAGTACATCAGAACTATAATTTTGATAGCTGTCGTCATTTTTTATTCATATACTGGAATTAGTTTTCATAATGCGGAAAATAGGGGGATTTATATGTCAAAGTGGCAATCAAAAGAACAATTGATTCAATTATTAAGCAGTCTTGTTGAAATTCCTAGTATTACCGGTTCAGAAGCTGAAGTAATATTGCCAGACTTTGTTGTGGAACAATTATCTGACTTACAGTATTTCAAACAAAACCCGCACCATTTGCAAAAAAATCCGACAGGGGACGGACGATATTTTGTTACAGCACTAGTAAAGAAAAGCGATAGTACAAAAAATACTGTAATTCTAGTAAGTCACTTTGATGTTGTAGATGTACAAGATTACGGAATGTGGAAAGAAGATGCATTTAATCCTAAAAAGTTAACATCTATGTTTTATTCTCATAAAGATGAACTTCCAGACCATGTACGTGAAGATATAGAACATGGAGAATGGCTGTTTGGTAGAGGAACAATGGATATGAAATGCGGCCTCGCATTACAAATGGCAATGATCGAGCAAGCTTGCGAAGAAAGATTTGATGGGAATGTTCTTTTATTGGCTGTACCAGATGAAGAAGTAAATTCTGTAGGGATGAGGGCCGCTGTTCCGAGACTGTTAGATTTAGCAAGAGAGCATAACTTAGATTATAAAACGGTCTTAAACTCAGAGCCTATGTTTTCAAGACATCCTGGTGACCAAAATAAGTATATTTACACTGGCTCTATTGGTAAAGTGTTACCTGGTTTTCTTTGCTACGGAAAAGAGACACATGTAGGTGAACCTTTTGCAGGGTTAAATGGGAGTTATATGGCTTCATTAATAACAGCAGAATTAGAGTTAAACACAGACCTTTGTGATATTGTAGAAGGGGAAGCGAGTCCTCCGCCAACTAACTTACTTCAAAGGGACTTAAAAGAGGATTATTCTGTACAAATTCCGCATCGTGCAGTTACATTATTTAATTTGTTTTTATTAGAAAAATCAATGACAGATGTAGTTTCATTGTTACGTCAAAAAGTAACGAAAGTAGCAGAGAAAATAGAAGAGTCGTATGAAAAACATGCATATCGTTTTTCTAAATATAATCCATTTATACCACCTAATCTCAAAGTAAATGTATTAACTTATGAAGAGCTTATCACATATGCAATTGAGCAACATGGACGAGAAAAAATAAATCATATTCAATCTAATATTATAAAAAATAGAGGAGATAAAGATGATCGTGCGGTAACGATTGATTTAGTAGATAAATTAGCGATTTTATGTAAAGAAAAGGCACCGATGATTGTACTTTTCTTCGCTCCGCCGTACTATCCAGCTGTGAGTTCACGTAACAATCCTTTAATAAAAGAGGTAGTTGTAGAAATGGAAAAGTATGCACACTACAATCATAAAATTACATTTGAAAACCAAAATTATTTTGGGGGGATTTCAGATTTAAGTTATGTAGGCTTGCAGTATCCACTGGATTCAATGAGTTCGCTTGTAGACAATATGCCATTATGGGATAAAGGTTATTCAATTCCGCTTCAGGAATTAGAAGAGTTTGATGTTCCAGTATTAAATATGGGGCCGGTAGGAAAAGATGCACATCAATGGACAGAACGTCTAGATGTAAACTATGCATTTGAAACGCTATTAGATATGTTACCGAAATGCATTGAAAAATTATTAGTTTCTAATAAAATTACACAATCATAGTAGGGAATAGGTAAGGGATAAAACAGAATCTGTAAAGAAGATTTGAATGAAATTATTTTAATATAATTAAAACTGAAACGGCCAAACTCAAGTATATATGAGTTTGGCCGTTTATCATGTAGTGAATTTCTAATTAAATTCATATGAATTCATAGCTAACGCGATCTCTTTTACAGTTTTACTTTTTAGTTTGACCAGATAGTTCAACAGATTTTTGCGTACAACGCTGCATAGCTGAAATAATCGCTGTTCTCAGTCCTTTTTCCTCTAATGTTGCTACAGCTTCTATTGTCGTTCCGCCAGGAGAACAAACCATATCTTTCAATTCACCTGGATGTATTCCTGTTTCTAGTACCATTTTTGCAGAGCCTAACACAGCTTGAGCAGCGAATTTATATGCTTGATTTCTTGGCATACCATCTAGTACAGCAGCATCTGCCATCGCTTCTATAATCATATATACATAAGCTGGTGAAGAACCACTTACAGATGTTACAACATCCATTAATTTTTCACTTACGATCTCTGTTTGACCAAAACTATTGAAAATGTTTAGTACATCTTCTAAATCTTTTTCTGTCACCATTTCATTAGGGCATAATGCAGACATTCCCTCTCCAACAAGAGCAGGAGTATTAGGCATTACTCTTACAACCTTTACTTTTTTATTAAAGGCATTTTCAGTACTTTCAATACTTTTCCCAGCAGCGATCGTTACGATGATAGCATCGTTTTTGATTACTTCTTTTATTTCATTAATTATTGACGCGTATAGGTCTGGTTTGATTGATAAAATTAAAATATCAGCATTTTTCGCTACTTCATTGTTGTCGGTAGTTGTAGTTAGTCCATATTTTTCACTAGCATTTTTTAAATTAGCAGTGTTTAAATCTGAACAAATAATTTGATTTGAAGACACTATATTTTTGTTTATCATTCCGCCAATCATAGCCATTCCCATATTTCCGCAACCGATGAATCCAATTTGTTTATCCATAATAACTCAATCTTGCTCCTTTTATAATCAATTATATCGGTTTGATATTATTTTCTTAGAATAAGAATAACATCCCTGTGCAATATAAAGAAACATTCTAAGAGAATATATTCCTTTTTGCAACACTAAAAGATAAAAATTAATTATATTCGACATTATGTAAATATATACACTATAATGTAAGGTTTTATGTTTATGAATATGAGTTAAACTTATATCATTTTGTATTTTCATTCAGTAGGGCGATAATTTCATACAAATAACTTGCGGCTCTATTTATTTTTAAAAATACCTCTTGACACCTAATCGAACTATATCGCATAATATAAAAAAATTAGATTGAAAATCGTTGAAGGGAATTAGTACATATGTCTTCTTGCGAAAGAGAGTGGAATTCACCGGCTGAAAGATTCCTCGTATAGAATATATCGAACCTATCCCTGAGTCTTAAATGAAAGTTTAGGCGTTCGCCTGCGTTATAGGCACCAAGTGGATATCTATGTATATCAATTAAGGTGGTACCGCGGAACAATGACCGTTTCGTCCTTTTTATTTTATTAAGGGCGAAGCGGTCATTTTTATTTTGCTCTTAAATACCTCATTGCAGCATTGATGAGAATAGATATAGTTACAAAGTGAATGAAGTGTAATTTATAAAAAACTTTGATTTTAGACTTGGGGGATAAAAAAGTGAAAAAACAACGAGTTGTTGTAAAGATTGGGAGTAGTTCCTTGGCAGATAGTCACGGAGGCATCTCTACAGAACAGCTTTCAGATCACGTTGCCGCATTGGCTCGGTTGAAAGAAGATGGGCACGAGGTTGTGTTAATTACATCTGGAGCCGTCGCTGCAGGTTTTTCAGCGCTAGGATATCCTAGCAGACCTGTAACGATTAAAGGGAAACAGGCTGCAGCAGCTGTCGGACAAAGTTTGTTAATGCAGGCGTACACGGAGGAATTCCGTAAATATGGCATCGTTACTGCGCAACTTTTGCTGACGAGAAGTGATTTTTCTAGAAAAGAACAATATAGTAATGCTTACGCTACGTTAGGAGAATTATTAAACCGCTCCGCTCTTCCAATTATTAATGAAAATGATTCCATCTCTTTAGAGGAGCTGACGTTCGGTGATAATGATATGCTGTCAGCTTTAGTAAGCGGGCTTGTTTCGGCGGATATGCTTATGATCTTTACGGATGTGAACGGGTTATATGACAAAAATCCTCAGAAAAATGCGGATGCAAAAAAATATTATTTTCTTCCTGAAGTTACGGAAGAAATTTCTTCTCTTGCAGGAGATGCTGGCTCAAAACTTGGGACTGGCGGTATGAAATCAAAAATCGACGCTGCAAAGACAGCGCTCTCTCTTGGTGTGAGTGTATTTATCGGAACAGGACGTGGACAGGAAAAGTTTGTAGATGTTTTGAAGGGTAAGGGTGATGGAACGTATGTTGGTAATGCTCCTCAAAAAGAAATGAAGATGAACAAGCAATGGATTGCCTTACATTCGCTTGTTAGCGGACAAATTGAAGTAGATGCTGGGGCAGCTACTGCCATCATTCAGCATGGTAAGAGTTTACTTCCAGCTGGTGTTACGAATGTATCAGGATTTTTCCAAGTGGGTGAAGTTGTAGAGGTTGTAACGCAACAAGGGCGCGTAATAGGAAAAGGACAATGCACATATAGTGCAGAGGAACTAATAGATGTAAAAGGTATGCAAAGCCAAGATATTCAAGTAAGAGGCGAGAGACATAGTTATGAAGTCATCCATAGGGATCATTGGGTTTCACTTTAAAAAGGAGGAAATAAAAATGAATGAAGTGTTGGCAAAGGGGATAAAAGCAAAAGAGGTTGCTAGAGAGCTTGTGCTTAAATCTACAGAGCAAAAAAACGAAGCACTTTCCGCAATAGCTGATCAGTTAATATTAGAAACAGCTTATATTTTAGAAGAAAACAAGAGGGATATTGAAGAAGGTAAGGCAAAAGGATTTTCTGATTCACTCCTTGATCGTCTTCTGCTAACTGAAAATCGTATTATTGATATGACAGAGGGGATTAAGCAGCTAATTGAATTACGTGATCCTGTAGGAGAATGTGTAAGTGCATGGGAAAGGCCAAATGGACTATCTATTCAGGAGATGCGCGTACCACTTGGTGTTGTCGGGATGATTTATGAGGCAAGACCGAATGTAACTGTTGATGCTGCTACAATTTGTTTAAAAACAGGAAACGCAGTAATACTACGTGGTAGTTCTTCTGCTATCCATTCTAACAAAGCCATCGTTAGCGTTATTCACCGGGCGCTTAAGCAAACTAGCTTGCCTTCAGAAAGTGTACAGCTCATAGAAGATACAACGAGAGATAGTGCAAAACAGTTGTTTACATTGAACGAGTACTTGGATGTTCTTATACCAAGAGGCGGTAAACAATTAATTGATACAGTAGTGAGAGAAGCGTCTGTTCCAGTACTTGAAACAGGTGCGGGAAATTGTCATATATTCATTGATGAAACAGCAGAAAAACAAATGGCGTTTAATATTATTATAAATGCAAAAACACAGCGTCCATCTGTATGTAATGCAATTGAGACGATTGTACTTCATGAGAATTGGGCAGAGCAATATGGTAGCGAGTTGTTTTCTTCCTTGAATGAAAGAGGAGTGGAGCTACGTGGTGATAATAAAGCAGTGGCGATTGATTCTTCTATCTTACTTGCGACAGAAGAAGACTGGGAAACTGAGTTTTTATCTCTCACACTAGCAGTGAAAGTGGTTTCCACTGTTGAAGAAGCGATTCATCATATAAATACGTATGGATCTATGCATTCTGAAGCAATTATTACTGAAAACGAGGAAAACGTCAGCAAGTTTTTTACTTCTGTAGATGCCGCGGCACTTTATCATAATGCATCGACTCGTTTTACAGATGGATCCGAATTTGGATTCGGAGCGGAAATTGGTATCAGTACACAAAAGTTACACGTAAGAGGACCAATGGGGCTTCCAGCATTAACTTCTACAAAATATGTGATTCGTGGAAATGGACAAATTCGAAAATAATAATAAAAGACACTCAATTGGCTTGGGTGTCTTTTATTATAAAAATTAATTACCATACAAATAGCCCAACGAGCATAGCACTTAATAAAGAAACAGCCATCCCGCTAACAAGAAGCTTCCAAACATTTTTACCGATGACTGATGATTTTTCTCCGCCAAATAATGAATTGTAAGTTCCGTAAATCATACCTACTGTACTAAAGTTAGCAAAAGAAGCTAGAAATGTCGTTGCAACCGCAACCGTATGCGGTTGTAGCGACTTTAAGTTTGATTTTAAATCCATCATTGCAACAAATTCATTCGTCGTTATTTTGATCCCCATTAATTCAGCTACATACATAGCATCACTGCCTGATAAACCGAGTAAAAATGCAAAAGGACTAAAGATAATGGAGAAGATTTTTTGAATTGTTAACCCCGTTACAAAAAATCCTAAAATCCCATTTAAACATGCTGTTAAAGCTACATAACCAATTACCATAGCTAAAATAACGATAACCATATTCATCCCAACTAACATACTGTTTGAAATAGTAGAAAAGAAATCCTTTTTTTCATGTTTTGAAGGTGTGTAAACAACGTCTTCTTCTTTCGAAACTTCCACAGGATTTAATACATTGGCTAAAATTAATGCGTTAATACAGTTTAATGGGATTGCGCTAAAAATATATGTTGCTGGAACCATTGATAAATAAGCACCAAGAATGGATCCGCTAACGCTACTCATACTCATAATTCCAAAAGTTAATAATCGATTTTCTTTTAAAACAGATAATTGATCACGAACAACCGCAAGTGCTTCGGTGTTTCCTAAAAACATCATTTGAATCGAAAAGAAACTTTCTAACTTTGGTAAACGAGAAATCTTTGAAATAACTGCACCTACTTTATCAATAATCCAAGTTAAGATTCCGAAATAAGAAAGAATATCGAAAAAAGTAATAACAAAAATGATAGGAAGTAACGCACTAAAGAAGAAATCAATGTGCTGACTTTCCATAGCTGAAGGAAATGCAAATCGAATACCTTCATTCGCACATGCTAGTAGCCAACTGAAAAATGACGCAATTTTATTAATGATAATACTGCCGAGCTTTGTGCCTAACATAAACCACGTAATAAAAAGCTCCAATAGGATGAGAATTACAATTGGTCTCCATTTTATATGTTTTTTATTAGGCGAACATAAGAAAATGATTAATATGACAACGAAAATCCCTAACATATTCAATATGAAATACATGTCAACAACTCCTTGAGAGTTATTATTTGTATATAAAAAAGCATCTATTCTTCCAAATTTGGATTATGATTAGAAGTTATGAAGCATGTAAGTTATGTTAGGAATCAATGTATTTTAATTTGCTTTATTTTGAGAAATCGCAGTAATTATCGAACAATTAGCTGTTTTCAATTGTTTTGTTGGATATTAAACGTATGCGATTTTAAACATCGTTTATCCCGGATTAACGGGCAGTAAGATTTTTACCTCAAAATTCAAGGAAAGCAAAGAAGTGAGGTGGGGATGGGCTGCCCGCAAAATCCCGATTGGTAAGAGCTGATTAAAATTTCACTTTATAAATAAGAACGGTGAGTTGGCCATGAACCTTGAAGTTTCCGAAGCTGTATAATTTGTCCTGTATGATAAGCATCATGCAAAAGGATATTCATATATTGTTGCCAAACTGGTAGAGAAGGACTTAGTTGATCTAGTTCTGCTTCTTGAAGGGCGGTTAATGAAGATTGTAAGGCATCATGTACTTGAAGCGTTCGCTTTACGGTTTGCTGCCAAGCGGCATCATCATTAGGTCCACCTTGGATAAACGTCTCATCATTATTTTGTGGAGCAACAAATGTGTCGTCTTCATGTAAGCGGGAAAGTAGGCGTTCTTTAAAGATTAATAAATGGTTCACATTTTCCCAAATCGTATTACTGGCAGCACCTTCTGGTTGCCAACATACTTGTTCAGCCGTAAGATTCTTTAACGCTTCTGATATTGGTGGGTACCATTCTTCTTCGTAAAAAACTTGTTGGACTCCATTTTGCAACATTTCTTTTCTTCCCATTCGTATAGCCTCCTGTTCATTTTTCTTAATAAAACCAATTCTCTTTTCTCTTCAATAAACCTTTTCTATAGTTGCACAAGAGGGTGAAAGACAACTTATAACAAGAGCCATTAAAAAACTTCTTTTTAATATGATACTTAATAATCAAGGCTTTAATTGAGTCAGAATGAAAAAGAGTATAAACCTTTCTCTATTTGCTCATTGATTAGAGTTTTTTTGAAGTCGCAAAATAATTCTAAAAATATAGAAGGTTAAATTCGATAAAAATAGAATTTGATATATAGCAAACAAGGAGGGGATAAAAATGGAGGTCTATCACATAACGAGTAGAAAGAGGGAAACTTATAATGTTCAAGTGAAATATTCGATACTTTTCGAATGTGCGCTTGGCATTGCAGCAATTACTCATAAGAGGTTAATTGATACACTTGAAAAGAGTCAAAATGAATGGGAAGAAATTAAGAAATCATTAACAGAAGAAATGAGAGAGCACTTACAATTTGTCGAAGAAAATAATACGTGGAAAGCATTGCTTCAGTTGTTGTATGAAGAAGACATACAGGATGTATCACAGTTTCATGTTAAAATCGATTCACTTTCAGAAGAAGATTTGAAGTATATATGTTTACCGTTTTTAGGGGAGAAATATGAGAAAAAAAGACGTTTAGCCGCAAGTAGAGATGGAACTGCAATACATGAACTAAAGGAATTAACACATGATCATCAGTTTTTCTCTACGTACATTCGCTTTATATGTGATGTAGATGTACAAGTGCTGAAATCTCATTTAATCGCTGTAATGACAGGTTGGTATGAGAGTGTAATTAAGAGTGAGGAAGAAGAAATACTTTCTATATTAAAACGAGATTATGAAGCAAAAAATGAAATGAATAAAAAGATGAAGCCGGAAGAGTTTGTCGAGTGGGCGACTGGTGGCGTGAACTATATGCCAGAGCCAAGTGTTCATCACGTACTTCTTATTCCGCAAATGACGTACAGACCGTGGAATATTGAAGCAGATATTGATGATACGAAAGTATTTCATTATCCAGTTGCGAATGAAAGCATTCATCCTGAAGATCCGTATGAACCGAATTATTTTTTAGTTCAAAAACATAAGGCTCTTGGGGATGAGGCGAGATTGCGAATTGTAAAAATGTTGTTTAAAAAAGAACGTACATTACAGGAAATAACGGAAAGATTGCAGCTTGGTAAATCGACAGTACACCATCATTTGAAATTGTTACGTGCAGCGAAGTTAGTTGATATACATGATGGAAAGTATGTATTAAGGAAGAAAGCAGTGCAGTCGTTAGCGAAAGAATTAGAAGCATTTTTGAATAGATAATATGCAACAAGAATGTACATAAAGGGAGGAATTTAAGAGAAAAGTTGGTGAGCTATAATGAAGAGTATATTGAAAAATCGTTCGTTCTTTTTTATGTGGATTGGTAGTGCAATCTCTGAATTAGGAGGGGCTTTCGGAACGTTATGTAATTCAATTCTAGTATATGAGTTAACAGGATCAGAAATGGCTTTAAGTAGTATGTGGTTATTATATTTCATCCCATCACTCATATTGCAATTAATAAGTGGCCCATTTATTGATAAATGGAGCCGGAAGTGGATTATGATATTTTCACAATGGATACGAGCGTCCGTATTTTTATTACCTTTGGTGATGCTAGTTTCGGGTAGTATAGAAGTTTGGCACATTTATGTTGTTCAAATTGTAGTGGGACTTATTACACCACTTTATACACCTGCAAGTCAAGCAATTACACCGAGCATTGTAGGGAAAGAACAACTTCAAGATGCAAATGCGTACATTGATGGAATGACTCGCCTTATGATGTTTCTTGCGCCAGTATTAGGCGGAGTAGTCATTCATTTGATTGGAACAGAACTTACATTATCTTTCGTATGCATATGTTTATTTGTTAGTGGCACTTTCTTATTTTATATAAAAGAAAATAGAACGTCGCAACCTATTCGGAAAACGTGGCTAGAACAGTTTTTTCACGGTTTTACATATTTTTTCACAAAACCAATCATCGTTTGGCTCGGTATATTTCTTACTTTCGTGCAGTTTGGAGTAGGGGTAACGATGGTCACAAATCTTCCTTATATAAAAGACGAGCTGTCAGCGGGATATGCAGAGTACGGTTATTTCATGGCAGGTTTTCCACTTGGCTACGTAATTGGCTCAGTATTAGTCGGAAAAGTAACATATAAAAGCCGGCGTATACTTATGCTTGGAGGATTGTTTATAGGGGGACTCACATACATTTCATTAGGATTCAATCATAGTATTATCATTGCAATAATAATTGAAGTAATAGCAGGGATTTGTATTGCATTTTTCAATGTTCATAACACAACGATATGTCAACAATCAGTTCCGAACAATATGATAGGGCAAGTATTTTCAGTACGATTATTTTTCATACGATCCACTATGCCGCTAGGTGTGTTAGTAGGGGGAATATTGAGTGAAATGTGGGGAGTAAGAGCGTTATATTTAATCATC
The DNA here is from genome assembly GCF_022664295.1 of Bacillus cereus group sp. BfR-BA-01311. NCBI lineage: Bacteria > Bacillati > Bacillota > Bacilli > Caryophanales > Bacillaceae > Bacillus > Bacillus cereus group sp. BfR-BA-01311. The sequence goes on along the minus strand of NZ_JAKUHC010000004.1, from coordinate 345,464 downwards.
GGTGCAATTATATGTGTCACCTCTTTAATAGGAATGTTACTTCCATATTTCAAATTTTTAGATGAGGCGATAGAAAAGAAATCAGCATAATTCAAAAAATTAAAACTTTACAATTGAAAATAATTATCATAATCAATTATAATGGAAGAATAGTAGTATTCGTATTACAAAGAAGGAGTGGGATATATGTTTATCGAAACGAAAACATTTACAGTAAAAGAAGGTACATCAAATATAGTTGTAGAACGTTTTACTGGAGAAGGTATAATTGAAAAATTTGAAGGCTTTATCGACTTGAGTGTTCTTGTGAAAAAAGTAAGACGAGGAGACGAAGAAGTGGTCGTAATGATTCGCTGGGAATCTGAAGAAGCATGGAAAAACTGGGAAACAAGTGAAGAACACTTAGCTGGACATAGAGCGGGCCGCGGTAAACCAAAACCAGATCATATTATTAATGTGGATCATGCGGTTTATTATGTGAAATCATCGAAATCGGCTTATCAACAGTCGTAATATATAAGTAGAGGATACATGTTGTAGAAGTAATCATGTATCCTCTTTTTTATTACTGGGGGGATGGGAATGATAGAAAAACTTTCATTCATTTAAAAAACGTTCTAGGATATAGAAAAAATATTAGACTTATTAAGCATAGTCTTAGACGGAACGCTTAAATATCTTGCCTTACATATTTAAGTGTTATGAAAATGAATCCAGTGTCTTATCTTGATTATAGAGAAGATAAGAAAGTTTCAAAGCTTAATAGTAATCATCAAGAGTAATCATTTGAAGGTGTATAAAATTTAAGTATGTATCATATTAGAAGACGGATTATGAAAGTTTCACTGTAAAGTAAAAAAGACAGACTAATAAATAGTCTGTCTTTTCACATTAATTCTTCACATCATCATAAAGTTCAAGTGCCTCTTTCACATTCAATCCATTTTTCACAATGCCATGTATTGCTTGGATCATCGCAGCTGGGTGCTCGGATTGCCATATGTTTCGGCCCATGTCTACTCCAATTGCGCCTTCTTGCAGCGCATTGTACGTAATGTTTAATGCGTCTTCAATTGAATCTAGTTTTGGGCCGCCCGCGATGACGACTGGGGCAGGGCATGTGCTCGTTATTTTTTCGAATCCTTCGCAGTAATACGTTTTAATAATATCAGCACCCATTTCAACACATACGCGGGAAGCAAGTGCTAGAAAGCGAGCTTCACGTTTTTGTAATTCCTTTGCGACTGCGGTAATGCCGAGTACTGGTAGGCCGTAATCATGAGCTTCAGAAACTACATTTGCGAGATTTGTAACAGTTTGTGTTTCATAGTCTGATCCGACAAAAACAGAAACGCCAACGCCAATTGCGTTTTGCTTCACTGCTTCTTTTACAGGTGTAACAATTGTTTCATTCGCTAAATCTTTACCGACGACAGTAGCGCCACCAGATACACGCATAACCATCGGTGTGCTGCAGTTTTCGGGAATGCAGGAACTAAGTACACCGCGTGTTAAAAAGAGGGAGTCTGTATACGGAAGTAAGTTTTTAACTGTTTCAAGTGGTTGTTCTAGCCCGTGAATTGGCCCTAAAAAGTAGCCGTGATCTATTGCTAACATAACCGCTCTACCATCAGGTAAAATTGTATTTAATCGATTTTTAAATCCCCAAGTCATTCAAAATCACTCCTTCGTTAATGTTGGATTTTCCGTTTGTACCGTATCTTTATTTGGTAAATGTGGTGACTTTATAAAAACAGCTTTAAAAGGTTTGTCAGAATGGTTAATCAGATAGTGAGATTCATGAGGGCGAACTTGCAGGACATCACCTTGTTTAATCGGAACTCTTTCGTTATTTACATAGAAGTCTATTTCACCTTCTAACGCATAAAAAACTTCTTCACACGTTGTATGGTAATGATTTTGAAATTCTTGCCCAGGCTGAATGACAACAAGACCAAGATCAATATTCGGGCCTTGTATTAAATATTTCGGCCCGCTATCACCGAAGCGATAGGAGAAATCATTTTCATTCGCTTTTAACATACAGTTCACTCCTTTATGTAATGAGTTACACTGCACCAGGTGCAATCCACATATGTGTTGTAAGTCCTTTATCAGCTAAAGCGAGCTGACTGCTATATACGATTTTCCATGTTTCATAGAATTCTTTGTATAGCTCGTGATTTTCAGTGATTGGTTCAAATGTATTTTCCCACTGTACAAATTGTTCGGCAGTCTCTTCCATAGATGAATATATGCCAGCGCCAACTCCAGCAGCAATTGCAGTTCCTAAAGCAGCTGCTTCTTTCACAACTGGTACTTTTACAGGAATGCCGAGTACGTCTGATAGAATTTGTGGCCATAGTTTCCCTTTAGCGGCACCGCCAGCAAAAATGACTTCAGAAGGGAATGTACCAGTAAGATTTTCAATTAGTTTTAAGTTTCCAAGTGTAACGAAGGCCGCATTTTCTTCAATAGCACGGAACATTTCCTTTTTTCCGCATTTGTCAGCGTCTAAACTTAAATTTAAGAATGAAGGTGCGGCATGACGCCAAGAAATGTAGTTCATAACGTTTGAAAAAGTAGGGATAATACCATATGAACCGACAGGTACGTCTTTCGCTTGTTCTTCTAGTAATTCATAAGCATCTACACCGAGTTTATCAGCAAGTTTCTTTTCTTCTTGGCAAAAAGCGTCTCGAAACCAGCGCATAACGAGACCTGGGAAAAAGGCGATTGTTTCATATTGCCATAGGTTCGGAACGACGTGACAATTTACTCGAATCGCAGCATGTGGATCTGTTATTGGCTCAGTAACATTCACTTCTTGTTGCCAAAAGCTACCCCCGCATATTAACGTTTGATTTGGTTTCACGATTCCTGTTCCGAGCGATGCCATTTGAGCATCTCCACCCCCGGCGACGACAGGAATCCCTTCACGTAATCCAGTTAATGCTGCACACTCTTTTGTAACGTTGCCAATTACTGTACCAGCTTCATTTACTGTTGGTGAAAATGGCAAAGATAGACCGCACTCCTTAGCGACATCGTTATCCCACACTCTATTTTGTAAGTCAAAAATACCTGACGTGCATCCGTTTGAGGGATCAATTTGTAGTACGCCGCTTAGTTTATATAAAATCCAATCGTTTAACATTGTAAAAGAGTGAATATTATTATAGACGTCGGGTTCATGTTTTTTTATCCAGAGTAGGCGTGGTAAAGCACCTAATGAAAAAGTTTGACCAGACTTTGTATATAAATCTTTTTCAAGATGTGACCGAATTTCTTTTAATTCACTAACTTCGACGGATGCGCGCCCATCAACATTTGCACACGCCCATATTTCTTGCCCATCTTGATCATATAAAACAAATCCTTCTCGCATACTTGTAGCGCTAATAGCAAGAATAGAAGAGGCAGGAGTGTTGTTTTTTTGAAGCACCTCTTTCGTACATTCTTGTACTAGCTTCCAATTTTCTACTACATCAAAGTTCATAGAGCCTGGATAACGAAGGTCAGATTTGTGAATCCATTCTTTTTGACTTACTGCAATTTGATTACCATGTAAATCAAAAAGAACTGCTCGAATGCTCCCTGTACCAGCATCGAAAGCTAATAAATGGGACATTAACAATCACCATCCTTTCGTAATAAGGAGAGGGCAGTTTCCTCATCGGTAATTAATGAATGAATAAACTTTCCTTTTAAGGCACCATAAATTGCATCTATCTTTTCAGTACCTCCAGCAACACCGACGACATGCTTCATATTGCGCAAAATAGAGAGGGGCGTGCCAATTAGACGATTGTGATGCGAGAGTTCTAATAAATCGCCATTTGTATTATAAAACTGTCCTAAAATATCGCCAGCACCGTTTTGACTACGAATATATGTCATCTCACGTAGTGTTAATTTTTCTTCTTTTACAATCGTAGCGTCTTGAGATAATCCCCCAATACCGACAACAGCCGTATGAGCAAGTGAAGCGACTTGAAGCATATCTTTTACACTCGGTTCTGATAGAATACTTTGTGCCATTTCGGTTGTAGACGCTAGAAACGGCGTAGGGATAATGTGAAGTTCGCCTTGCATGTAGTGTAAATAGTTTTGTTTTCTCGGGAGATAGTGATTTACCCCGCCTGTGAGCGTTACGATTGAAAGGTTGATAGAACTTTCAAAATGAATGTTTTCTAGCATTTTGCTAATTGTTTCTCCCCAGCCAATACCGAGTAAATCGCCTTGCTGGAGATGAGTTTCTAAATATTGTGCAGCAGCTTTTCCGAGAGAAGCGTGATAATTGTTTACTGGGGTAGGGATAATAAAAGCATCTTTTAAGTGGAATTTTTTCATTAGGTCACGCTCAATACTTAAACAGTGCAAACCAGTCCCTTTTACGTGAAATGTAACGATACCTTCACTCCGCGCTTTATCTAATAACCGGACGACTTTATTTCTTGAAATATGAAGAAGTGACGCGATCTCCTGTTGTGTTAATTGGTCTTTATAATAGTACCAAGCTACTTTAGTTAATAAATTTTCTTCAAAGTTCAGCTGAGTCATACTCTTCATCCCTTTCAACAATTGACCACAGCTTAAACATATGTACCATATATTTTGTTTATTCCAGTTGAAACGATTAATAGTACGTAGAAAAAAGTGTTCTAGATATAAAAAAAGGAATATACAATGCTACAAAACAAGTAGAACAAATAATCATTTTCTCAAAAAATGTTCTGGATAAAGGCAGGTGACATCATGTGGAGAACGTACCTTTATTACAAGTAAAGAAAATGAGTAAGGCGTTTTTAAATCAACTTGTATTAAAAGAAGTGAACTTACAAGTAGAGCGCGGAGATATATACGCTTTAGTGGGGGGAAATGGCGCCGGGAAATCAACATTAATGAAAATATTAACGGGGTTATATTCGTATGATGATGGAGAGATGTATGTAAAAGGAAGGAAGCAACAGTTTTCAAATCCATCAGAAGCACACCGAAAAGGTATTTATTTAATACCGCAAGAACCACTCATTTTTCCGCATATGACTATTGAAGAAAATATATGTATCGGGTTAAAAGAAAAGAAAAAGAAACTAAAAGTACAGATTCAGCAATTGATTAGCAGCTTAGGATGGGATATTGACCTTAATAAACTAGGAGGAACATTATCGATTGCGCAACAACAGTTAGTAGAAATCGTTAGAGGATTAATAAGAGAAGCTGAGATTCTTATTCTAGATGAGCCAACATCGACATTAACAACACACGAAATTAAGAGTCTTTTTGTGTTGATGAAAAGTTTACAAGAAAAAGGAATTGGGATGATTTATATTACGCATCGTTTTCCAGAAATCTTTGAAATTGCCAACAAAGTAGCAATACTACGTGATGGAATGGTTGTAAGCCAAGGTGATGTATGTGACTATACATATGACATGCTGATGGAGGGACTATTGCCAAAAGGATATAAACAGAAAGAGAAAATAGAAGTAGTTCAAGAGACAGCAAAGACGAAAAAAATATTAGAAGTGGTTGATATAAATGGTCACGCATTCGAAAATATATCATTCACTGTACATGCGGGTGAGGTTGTAGGTGTTGCTGGCATTATAGGATCTGGCAGAACGGAATTAGCAGAAGCGATATTTGGATTGAAAACTATAAAATCAGGGTCTATCTTATTGGGTGGAAAATCAATTGATACGTGTTCTTTGCATAAAAGGCTAGACGAAGGACTAGTTTATGTGCCAGAGGATAGGGCGAGGAATGGAATTTTCTCAATTGCTTCTGTTAAAGAAAATATTGCAGCAGCAAGTTTATATCAAAATAATCGCTTTTTTATAAATCAAGAAAAAGAAAGCGCTTTAGTTAATTCGTTTATAGAACAGTTCCGAATTGTTGTACAGAATATGAATAAAGAACTGGCATCTTTATCAGGAGGTAATCAGCAGAAGGTCGTGCTTGCGAAGTATCTTGCATGTAATCCTAAAATTATTATTCTTGATGAGCCGACTCGCGGAATTGATGCGAAAGCAAGGCTTGAAGTGTATGAGACGATAAAAAAAATGAAAAGGGAAGGACTCGCAATTTTATTAATCTCTTCAGATGTTGAAGAAATTGTCCAATTAGTAAACCGTGTATATGTAATGAGAAATGGGCGATTTGTTTCTCATATGGAAAAAGAACAACTGAGTGTGAATGAAGTTACACGCCTTGCATACGGAGGTGTAGCGGAATGAAACATATGTTAAAAATGCATGAAACGTCTATCATACTGTTACTACTAATTTATATAGCTATTGTAGGAATGATAAACCCTAGTTTTATTCAATTTAACTCGTTATCTTTACTGATGAAATCAAGCGTTATTTTAGTCGTGCTAGCAATCGGTCAATCGTTCGTCTTATTTACGAAAAATATAGATGTATCAGTTGGTTCAAGCATGGGGCTAAGTGCAGCAGTTTGCGGAATGATGTTAACGAATGGGTATAGTGCATTCTTGTCGATATTTGTAGCTATTATACTTGGAGCCATTATCGGTTTCGTAAATGGTATTGGAGTTGCGAAGTTTCGGGTACCAGCCATTATTATGACATTAGGCATGTTAGGAATTATTAGAGGTACAATGTTAATTTTCACAGGCGGGAAGTGGATTGAAGATATTCCAAACGATTTTAAGCAGCTGTCATCTATCATCATTCTTGGTTTACCTATAACTGTATGGTTCGTTCTTATTATTTTACTACTACTATACTTCTTTTTAAGAAAAGTGCCATTGGGAAGATACTTTTATGCGGTAGGTGATAATGAAGATGGCGCGAGGCTTATTGGTATACCTGTAAATAAAGTGAAGATATATGCGTTTATGATTTCAGGCATAAGCGCTGCGCTCGCTGGTTGCATATTTGTTATGAATATCGGTTTCGTGCCAAATCAAACAGGTACAGGATTAGAATTACAAGTAATCGCAGCCGCTGTACTAGGAGGAATTCATTTAAAAGGAGGAACAGGATCTTTATTTGGAGCTGCATTAGGAGCGTTATTTTTAGAAACAATAAGTAGCTCACTCGTCTTTTTAAAAATACCAGCATTTTGGAATAATGCTATTTCAGGTTTTTTATTATTACTTATCATCATATTAGATAGTGTTATGAAAAAGTGGAAGGCAGAAAGGAGGATGAATCTATGAAGTATGTATATAGATGGGAAGGGGTTCTAATTGTATTACTTCTTGTAGAATTCATCCTTTTTAGTTTAATAAATAGTGATTTCTTAAATATTAGTAATCTCCTTTTTAGTACAAATGATTTCCTATTTATCGCAATTGCGGCGATACCAATGACTTTTGTTATAGTAACAGGAGGAATTGATGTATCGATCGGCTCAATAATGGGGCTCACTTCAATCTTAATCGGTGTACTTTGGATGAACGGAATACCTATTTTGTTTGCTGTTATAATCGCCCTAATAATTAGTTGTTTAGCAGGTGCTTTAAACGGACTCATTATAAAAATGACGGATGTAGAACCACTCGTCGTTACACTCGGAACGATGTTTTTATACGGGGGAATTGCCCTCGTCATTTCAGGAGGGGCAGGTGCTTCTGGGTACGAAGGAATAAGCGGTTTACCTGACACATTTGTACAACTGGCAAACGGTAGTTTTATAGGAATACCGAATTTATTATGGCTACTGATCGTATTAACAGTTTTATGTACTGTATTATTTCACCGAACTATATACGGGCGCCATGTAAAATTAACAGGTGCGAACGAAAATACAGCAAAATACACCGGGATTAAAACGAAAAAAGTAGTCATTATCGCTTACATACTTTCCGGGTTAGGAGGTGGATTAGGAGGTGCTTTCTTAACCGCATATTTTGGTTCCGCACGTGCTGATATGGGAAGTGAAACAATTTTACCAATCATTACAGCAGTCGTATTAGGCGGTACACTTATTACAGGCGGAAAAGGAAGCATTATTGGTACTGTACTGGCGAGTATTTTCATTGGGCTCATGCAGTATGGCTTGCAAATGACGGGTTTAACAAATGAACAATCCAATGTAGTAATAGGTATTATCCTTATTCTTTCAGTTATTATGAGACATTTCAAATTACATCAATTCTTAGCGGAGAAAAGAAAGAATTTGCATAAGGGGGAAATGTCATGAAGAGAAAACTGGGGATTGTATTGATTGTATGTATTTGTTTAATCGGTTTAATTGCGTGTTCTAGCCAAACGGCAGATAAGAAAAAGGTTGATGATGTGAAATTTGCATTTATTCCGAAATTAACAGGAGTTGGTTTCTTCACATCGGGTGGAGAAGGGGCAAAAGAGATGGGAGATAAGTTAGGCGTGCAAGTGAAGTATGATGGACCGTCTGAAGCGAGTGTTTCAGGGCAAGTTAAATATATAAACAATTTCATTAATCAAAACTATGATGCGATTATGGTTTCATCTACGTCAGTGGATGGGTTATCGCAATCACTGCAACGTGCTAAGAAAAAAGGGATGACGGTGTTAACATGGGATTCTGATGTGAATCCGAAAGATCGTTCTTTTTATATAAGCCAAGGAACACCAGACCAACTTGCTAATTTATTAATAGAAATGACTTCAAAGCAAATTGGAGATAAAGGAAAAGTAGCCTTCTTTTATTCTAGCCCGACAGTAACGGATCAAAACCAATGGGTAACGAAAGCGAAAGAAATTATTAAAAAGAAATATCCGAACTGGGAAATTGTAACGACGCAGTACGGTGAAAATAATGCGCAAAAGTCTTTGTCAGTAGGAGAGAATATTTTAAAAACGTATCCTGATATTAATGCAGTCATTTGTCCAGATGCAACGGCACTTCCGGCAATGGCACAAGCAGCTGAAAATTTAAAAATGGATAAAAAGGTTGTCGTAACTGGCTTCTCTACACCAAACGTTATGCGTGATTACGTAAAACGAGGAACAGTAGCACAATTTGGTTTATGGGATGTAAAACAACAAGGTGCTCTCGCAACGTATGTAGCAAATGAAATTGTTGTAAAAGGGAAGAAGTTAAAAGTAGGGGATAGCTTCGAAGTAAAAGGAATTGGAAAAGTGAAGGTAGAGCCAAACTCCATTCAAGGATATGATTATGAGGCAGAAGGGAATGGAATTATCGTATTACCAGAACGAGTTGTATTTACGAAAGACAATATTGATAAGTATAATTTTTAGTAGACAAAAAAACGTCCGAATATATCGGACGTTTTTTTATTTCTTCATTAATTATGAACAGTTTCTTTTTCGTTTAATCCAAGTGTACGACCAGTAGAAGTGTGAAGATCTTGGAACAATCTTGGATTTTCAGTTAGTGAAATGCCATATGAAGGAATCATTTCTTTTATTTTTTCTTCCCATTCTACCATGCGGCTTGGGAAACATTTTTCTAATACTTCAAGCATGACGTGAACAGCAGTAGAAGCACCTGGTGATGCGCCTAGTAATGCGGCGATTGAGCCGTCAGCTGCACTTACTACTTCTGTACCAAATTGAAGTGTCCCTTTACCACCAGCATCAGTATCTTTAATTACTTGTACACGTTGCCCAGCAACTACAATATCCCAATCTTCACTTTTCGCGTTCGGAATGAATTCGCGTAATTCTTCCATACGTTTTTCATGTGATAACATAACTTGCTGAATTAAGTATTTTGTAAGTCCCATTTCTTTTACACCAGCGGCTAACATCGTTAAGACGTTATTCGGTTTTACAGAACCGATTAAGTCAAGATTTGAACCTGTTTTTAAGAATTTAGGTGAGAAGCCTGCGAATGGTCCAAACAGTAAAGCTTTTTTATTGTCTATATATCTCGTATCTAGATGAGGTACAGACATTGGCGGAGCACCAACCTTAGCTTTACCGTACACTTTCGCATGATGTTGCTCTACAACTTTTTGGTTTTTACATACCATAAATAGTCCACTTACCGGGAATCCACCGATATGTTTTGATTCAGGGATACCAGTCTTTTGAAGTAGAGGTAGGCTACCGCCACCGCCGCCAATAAAGACGAATTTAGCAGTATGATGCTCAATTTTACCACTATTCATATCGTGTACTTTTACTTCCCACAAACCATTTTTCGTGCGCTTAATATTTTCGACACTATGCTTGTAGTTTAGCTCGACATTTTTTGTTTTTAAGTAATCAAACAACATACGTGTTAATGCACCGAAGTTAACATCTGTTCCAGAGTCAATCTTCGTTGCCGCCATCGGTTCATTAGATGTGCGGCCTTCCATAATGAGTGGAAGCCATTTTTTTAATGTTTCAGGAGCATCAGAAAATTCCATTCCTTGAAACAGTGGATTTTTTGAAAGCGCTTCAAAACGGTTTTTTAGAAACTCAACATTTTTTTCCCCTTGTACTAAACTCATATGAGGTAGTGGCATAATAAAATCTTGTGGATTACGAATTAATTTGCTCTTTACAAGATATGCCCAAAATTGTCTTGAAAGCTGGAATTGCTCATTCACTTTTACAGCCTTACTAATATCTATAGATCCGTCAGCTTTTTCGGAAGTATAGTTCAGTTCGCATAGCGCAGAATGCCCTGTACCTGCATTATTCCATTCGTTAGAGCTTTCTTCCCCGGCACTTGCGAGTTTTTCAAAAACTTTAATTTCCCATTCTGGTGCTAATTCTTTTAGTAATGAGCCTAACGTTGCACTCATAATTCCTGCACCAATTAAGATAACGTCTGTTTTTTGCTGCATGTTGCTCATGATAATCTCTCCATCCCCTATATTGGCAAAAAAGTGTAGGTGTTTTCTATGTCTAAGCCGTAAAAGAGAAACACCGCCTAGGCCCCACCTAGGTGTATACCTTTTTTGTCTCAATTATATAACCATCTCATACTCTATTATAATAATTAATAGACTAAAATATCTAGTGTTATCTGATAATTTTAAACTATTTAACGTTTTATTCGCTAAAAATCTTATTTAACAAGCTCTTTTAAGGTGATAAATAGAAAAAAATTACAGTTTGAAATTATCTCGAAAAAGCTTACGTATCCTTAAGTGACTAAATCGAGTACCTTTTTATAGGATTATTCTTTCTATAATGGTAAGATTATTCTGAAAAATAAAAAGGAGGGACTCTAATGTGTACAAAAGAACAAATTTCAAACTTATTTCGAAACTTTTCAATAAAGGAATGTAAAGGGTCAAGTGATTTATATGAATATTTATCAATGAAAATTGCTGAAGATGAGGAAGTACTTACACTATCGTCCTATGCTCAGGTAGGTCAACCAGTCCCAAACTTACTATTAGGTGCAGTACATTATTTATTGCTAGCAGGGAAAGAACATCATTTAAAAACGTATTATAGTAGTTTAGTTGAAAATGCTGATACAAATTTAGATAAAGCTTTTAATCATTTTAAAGATTTCTGTAAAGAGTACCGAGAAGAAATCATTACTTTGTTACAAACGAAACTCGTTCAAACAAATGAAGTAAGACGGTGCGCATACTTATACCCAAGTTTCTGCTACATATTTAACAAAGTGAAGAAGCCGTTAGCGTTAATTGAAATTGGGACAAGTTCTGGGTTGCAACTGTTCTGGGACCAATATAGTTATTCGTACGGGACGGATGAAATGTACGGAAATATAAATTCAAATGTGCATGTAACTTCTGAAATAAGAGGGGAAAATGTGCCGCATTTTCTAAAAGAAAGCCCATCTGTCGTAGAAAGAATTGGACTGGACTTACATGTGAATGATTTACATAATGAGGAAGATTATTTATGGTTACGTGCTTTAATTTGGCCAGAACATAAAGAAAGGCTTGAGATGTTTGATCAAGCTGCATCTTTAGTGAAAAATGAATCTGTCCAATTAATAGAAGGAGACGGTGTAGAGCTATTATCATCTATTATTGAACAAATAAGTGAAGAAGCTATTATTTGTATTTTCCATACACATGTTGCAAATCAAATACCAGAACAAGTAAAACATAAGTTAGAAAAACAAATACAAGAAATTGGAGCAAAACGTGATGTATTCCACCTGTATAACAACATGTGGGATCGTGACCTTCATATTGATTATTATATTAACGGAAACGAATATCGTGAAACGGTTGGAGAAACAGAAGGACACGGGAGATGGTTTAGCTGGAAGATTGGAAATGAGACGCTTATTTAGATTAATAGGGGCGCCCTCACTTGTAAAAGATGGGGCCATAGGCTCAAGAATTGACTAAATGGTTAAGGAATAAATGTATTAGTAACATACAAAAAATGCTTCGGAGAAATCCTAAGCATTTTTTGAATTACATTTAAACCCCATAATGGATCATGTACTTCTGTTCTGCTACAGCTTGTACAATTTTTGAAGCTAACTCATTCAGCTCATCAGATTTTCTGAAGAACTTTGAGGATGTAACTGTTTCATAGAAAATTGCTAATGATTCAGGCGGGATAATTGTAATACCACAATAAGCTAAACCGTATTTCTGATTTTTGACTGTATGGAAGTAGGTTTTCATAATTGATAAATTTTGATTTAAACTACTGATAATATCATCATCAACAGATATACAATGATATTTCTCTGGTGTATAATCTTCGTAATTTTTTTGAGAAGTAAAATCGTCAATTATTCCAAAATCATGGACACATGCCATCATTATCATCCTTTCAACTTTAATAAAGTGAGTTCTATTAAAGTAAAATCGTCATTTTGTTTACGTGTAATAGAAATGATTATGTAGTTCATTAGTATAGTACTTCATAAAATATCTTCGTTTCTTCTTCGTGAAGACAGTTTACTTATCGGTAAACTCATCGGGAGCCCAAGTGGCGATTTCATTCCCAGGTGCAGCGACTACAAGCCATTGCTCACATAGGACACCAGCTTGCCAACATTCATAATAATCATGAAAACCATTTAAAAAAATAATTTGTCCACTCTCTAATGTAATAATTAAATGAGGGCTTTCTAAGCCAAGTTGTATATCGGTAACTTTTTGTCTTCTTATCTTACATATTCTTTCATATTCTTCTTTCTCAGAATAAACTTCAAATTCATCTTCATTTAATGGGTAGCTTTTTTGAGGTTTATTAAATAAACACCATTTGGATTCGATATTGATATATAATTGTCCGTCATAATCAACTGAGTCGTGAAAGTTTGTGAAATGAATCTTTATAGCGCCTGGAGAAATACCAAATTGTAATCCATCAACTTGTGATCCGATGAATAGATTTTTTAACACTTTTTCAGCGTGAATTTTATCCTCTGTATTCATTATTGAATTCCTCCTTTTCATAAAAATATACCTTATATTTTTATTGTAATAAATAAATTTTCATGTAAAATGAACCTTTTGTGAAAAACGAGCGAATATAGTGTGAAGGATTATGAGAGGGGAACGGAGCTTTGGATGAATTACAATTAAAAGAATGGCTATATAAACGAAAGTATGTTATCTAAAAAAGACCTTGAGAAAGTGTTACTTTCGATTGCTGAATAGATATTTAGTAAAAGAAGCAACTAATAATTATATTATGTAAACTCTTTTTGTAAAACACCCATAAAAAAATGGATGTTTTATATTTTGATATATTAGGTGGAATATATAGTTTAAAAAAGCGGAATACTTTGCGGAAAGTTAAAGACATTTTTCGCAAAGTATTCCGCTTTTACTTCCATTAATCGGTCAAAGTTGCAACTGAAGTATGCATCTGGCCAATTTTTAATGGATAGGTCAGGAGTATTAACATAGACACCTTTTGTAAATGGAAGCATTGCTAAGCGGAAGTCTTCAACCCATCGAATACTTCCACCAGCACCTTCTGGCTGTTCCCAAGTAGCGAATATTGGCATGTTTGATAGTGCTTTTCGGTAAAAGTAAGCAGTTGCCTCATTTGGCACTTCAACAACAGCACCGCCTAATCTGTGGAAAAATACGGAGGTGGTGGAAAAGGGTAAGTTAAATCGTAATTTCTATTTGATTGCCTTCTGGATCGCCTATTACACTTTCATAATAGCCATCTCCAGTAAAACGTGGTCCATTTAATAAAGGATAACCAGCATCTTTTATCACCTTTGTTAGTTCATTCACACGTTCTTCACTACCGACAGAAAAAGCCATATGAGTATAGCCAGTTATGTTTAAATTAGGCTTATTTTCAATCCCTTTTTTACGCATAAGTTCAAGTCTTGCTCCAGATTCGAACGTAATAAAATAAGATTCAAATTGTTTCGTTTTATTATGATATAAAGAGTTTGCTTTACCATTAAAGTATTTCATATAAAAATCACGCATACATTCTAAGTCATTTACCCAAATTGCAATATGTTCAATTTTCATAGGTTTCACCAATCCTATCTGTATCAATTAGGCTTCCACTGTATTAAATTTGCATTTGCATTGCAACAATTTTGCTTCGCTATTAAAGCTAGTTGTTAATTTTTGATTATGTACGTACATACAATATGTAATTAAGTGAATGACCATCATAGTAATTACAGAAAAGGGTGAATGAAGCATATGAATCAATTTGAGCAAATGATGTACGTTGGTGTCATCATGTCTATTGTACTATCCGTAATGATTTTAGGGTCCTTATATTATAATCCTCGACTTTCGTTAACTGATTATCCGAAAGATATTCAAAAAGTAGTTTTTCCAAAATCGATTCATGAAAAAAAGCAAACCATTTATTTTAATATTGTATATAATACTATTCTTTTCGGTACTCCTTTCGTTTCTACATATATACTACATAAGCATGAAAAGTTAATGTATATGGATGCCTATTTACACACTTTTGGTATTTTAATGATTTTCAATTTAGTAGATTTACTTATAATTGATTGGCTAATTTTTTGCTGGATTACTCCAAGGTTTGTTGTGATTCCTAGTACGGAAGGTATGAAAGGATATAAAGATTATAAGTTTCATTTAAGAGGGGCTATTGTCGCTACTCAAATTTTAGCAATCGTAAGTTTATTTTTGGCGGGAATTGCCACAACTATTTAGTGTGAAGAAGGGCATGGAGCTTTTATAAAAGATAAGGAGATTTATAATATATAGAATTAGAAATGAGAATTTGATAGTATTGGAGTAAGGAGTTTTAATAACAGTATATTAAACAATATTAATATACTGTTGCAAATGTTTTGATATTATGTAAAATTATACAATTTTACGGAGGCATTTGATAAAATTCAAAAAAATTTAATGGAGGCTAATATGAAAAAAGTAATTGGCGCAGCAACAGCAACTGTTTTTGGATTGGGAGCGTTTACCACAACTGCTACCGCAGAAACAATCGTAACAGCAGATGTACTTAACGTACGTGAAAAACCGACTACAGAATCAAAAGTGGTGGAAAAAGTAAAGAATGGGCAAGAGTTAAAAGTCATAAATACCGAAGATGGCTGGTCAAAAATTGAGTTGGATGGTAAAGAAGTGTTTGTAAGTTCGGAGTTTACAAAAGATGTATATCATGTAACGGCGAATTTGTTAAATGTACGTACTGAAGCAAACACAGATTCAGAAATTCTTGGTAGACTAAAAAAAGATGATGTAATTGAATCAACGCATCAAGTAAAAGACGGATGGTTGCAATTTGAGTATAAAGGAAAAACTGCTTATGCAAACGTTTCTTTCCTATCAAGTACAGCACCAACTGAAAAGAAAACTGAAGAGAAAACGAAGCAAGTAGCGAAAGTACAAAAATCAGTTAAAGAAAAGAAAGAAGTAAAGACGCAGAAAGTAGCAAAAGCGAAAGAAACAACGAAAGCACAAGAAATAGTAAAGCCTAAAGAAGAGGCAAAAGTAGTAAAAGTTAAAGAAGAACCGAAAGCGCAAGAAATAGTAAAACCTAAAGAAGAAGGGAAAGCGCAAGAAATAGTAAAACCTAAAGAAGAGGCAAAAGTCAAAGAAGAAGTAAAAGTTAAAGAAGAAGAAAAAGCGCAAGAAATAGTAAAGCCTAAAGAAGAGGCAAAAATCAAAGAAGAAGTAAAAGTTAAAGAAGAAGAGAAAGTGCAAGAAATAGCAAAGGCTAAAGAAGAAGAAAAAGCGCAAGAAATAGCAAAAGCTAAAGAAGAAGAGAAAGCAAGAGAAATAGTAAAAGCTAAAGAAGAAGAGAAAGCAAGAGAAATAGCAAAAGCTAAAGAAGAAGAGAAAGCAAGAGAAATAGCAAAGGCTAAAGAAGAAGAGAGAGCGAAAGAAGCATCTAAAAACAACATACAGTCTGCTAAACGTGAATTAACGGTAGTAGCGACAGCGTATACTGCTGATCCAAGTGAAAATGGTACATATGGTGGACGCGTTTTAACTGCGATGGGGCATGATTTAACGGCAAATCCGAATATGAGAATTATCGCAGTTGACCCGAAAGTAATCCCATTAGGATCTAAAGTATGGGTAGAAGGCTATGGAGAAGCGATCGCTGGTGATACTGGAAGTGCAATTAAAGGTAATCGTATTGATGTTTTAATGGGTTCAAAAAGTAAAGCTATGAATTGGGGAAGACAAACTGTTAAAGTGAAAATTTTATAATAACAATAATTATCCAAATAGAAGTCAGTTCTCTTTATTGAGGCTGGCTTTTATTTTTTTAGTAGAAGGATAATAGGATTTTTAAATGACTTATTAATAAACCTGTAATAAAACATAAAAATTGTCTCATGTTTAGAAAAACTATTAAGAATGAGGTAAGGAAGTAGAACAGAAGGTTATTGAGAAGTAGAGAAGAATAGTATGTTGAAAACGAAGGGTTAACGTATAATGAAATATATAAATCGGATCAAATCGTTTACTAAACACTTTCACTCATAATAGTGTAATTAAGTTCAAAGGATAGGTGTATTTCATGAAAGAAGTAAGAGAATATATTGAAACAAAGAAACAAGGTGTATTGGAGTTGCAAATAAAAGAAACGGAAGAAAAGCTAGGTGCTGCTTTCCCAAATCAATATAGGGATCTTATTAAATTAGTTAATAATGCTGAAATAGGGAAATGGATACTATATCCGATTAAAGATAATAGAAATGTAACGAAAACTGGGGATGATATTGTTAGACAAAATATTGACATGAGAGATGAGTCTATACCAGAAAATCTTATCATAATTGGTGACGATGGTTCAGGGGATAAATTGTGCTTTAAAATAAATAATGGAAAAATGGATGATAAAATATATATTTGGTATCACGCGGATGACGAAATGGAAGAAATATCTCCGAGTTTAAAAGAATTTATTATGGAAACTATTCAGGAAGACGATGTTTTTTAGTCTTAATTATTATCATTTTGTGAATCATTCTTATAAAAGGCGAGGATAGAATATGACAATAGAATTATATGGCGCACATTGTAATGAGCGGAAAGGGTATAGAGTAATTGAAGGAAGAGGTTCATATAATCATTACTTTGGCGGTCAAGATTGTAATTTGCCAGTATGTAAGTTATGCGGTGAGAAGATGCATCAAATTCTCTGTTTTGATTTAAAAGATGGGAGACTTGCTGAACTTAAAAGTAATGAACTAAATATTTTACCATTCGTTTCATGCTTGAACTGTGCGATGGTGTGGGAACCGCAATATTTTCAGTTAAGTGATGGAGGTAAAACAGTTCAAATCATAAAGCAGCAAAATACAGAAGAATGGATAATGGAAGAGGAAGATAAGTTACCAGTTTCATTACCAAAAACAACGGTAAAGCTTATAAATATGAAAAATGAAGATATACCTACAGATGAAGATAGTTACTGGGAAGCTTTTGACTTGTTCGGTTCTGAATATGTATGTAGATTATTAGGGGCACCATTATATGCGGATCTTCCAGAGCATTTGGCGTGTCCAACTTGTTCTAAAGAGATGAAGTATGTTGCTACAATTACACAAGATATTGAGGAACGTGAACTTATTTCAGTAGTTGATTTCCAGTTTGGGGAAATGAATATATACTATTATTTATGTAAAGATTGTTCAATTATAAAAACGGAAACACAAAGTACATAACAAGACTAACATATTATATTAGTCTTGTTTTTGTATCGCAACATCATTAAGAATCGCATCAAATATATCTTTTTGCGTAAAGTTATCTGTAAAAATAGTTTCTCTGGCAACCTTAATAGTATCGTGCGGATTATACCATTTTTGTAGGGAATCCTCACCAAATTCATGTCGTTTGTCTCTTGTGTTATGTCGTCTAATAGTTTCCTCTAATGATAAATCAAAGTAATATGCAAATGCATTTTCATCAAAATAACGAATTAATTCTTTTAACATCTCACCATACCTATGACTGTTCAATATACCTTCTAAAATAACAAATTCACATTTTCCTTTTCCGTACTTCGTAATTTTAAATAGTAAATCATGTGATAAATTACCCATTGTGTCGTGTACTCTAAGCATATCTCTACGTACAACATCCTGTGATACTAAAAGTGTTCCTTGTCCGAAATGTTCTTGTAGTTGTTTTGCAATCGTTGTTTTACCACTTGAGGAGTTTCCTCTAAGAATGATTAAAGTGGATGTAAGTATAGGATTAGACATAATGTATTTTCCCCCAACAGCATTAATTATATAGAAAATTTTAACAAATAAAGTGAGGAAAGTGTATAATTAATATGATGGATATTTAAGGGGGGGTAAGATGGGAGATATATTAAAAAATGCACAACCTATATGGAAACGGACTTGGTTTCGTTATCTAGGGGCATTTTTTATTGTTCAGTTACTGTTTACCCCGCATTAAAGGGCAGTAAGACCCCCACCTCAAAATTCAGCGAAAGCGAAGAAGTTAGGTGGGGGATCAACTGCCCGTAAAAGCCCGATTGGTTCAACTAATAATCAGTGGGGGATGAACAAAACCCCCACTGATTAAAGTTTCACTTTATTTTGTGTGAAATCACTGCGTGGGCGCCAAACTTTAGGCCAGGCGGAGAGTTTTTTAATAGAATATTAAATTCTCAATTTTTCACTGAATGGTTCACACTCTATACAATCCCGCAATTTAACGTATTTACAGCAACTACCATATGCATTAGTAGGTGCAATGAAAGATGTAACAGCAAGAAAAAATATAAAGAAATAATAGAGGTATAATATGCTTTTTCAAAAAGAAGGTTTATTGATTAGATACGTAATGGAAGATGATGCATCTATCATTTCTAAATGGTTAACGGACCCAGCAGTTCTGCGGTATTACGAAGGACGAGATAATCCGCAATCTGTAGAAAAGGTGCTTGATCATTTTATACATAGTCCAAACAGTAATGAAAAAAGATGTTTAATAGAATTTGATACCATTCCGATTGGTTACATACAAATGTACCCAGTGGATTCAGAGTGGAAAGCGTTATATGGCTATAAAGAATCGCAAAATGTATGGGGTATGGACCAATTTATCGGTGAATCAGCCTATTGGGGAAAGGGAATTGGAACAAAACTCGTTCAGGCAGCAATTACATATATTATGGGTGAAATGGGAGCAGAAGCAATTGCAATGGATCCGAAAGTAAATAATGAACGAGCAATAAAGTGTTATGAAAAAAGTGGATTTAAAAAAGTAAAGATTTTAAAGGAACATGAGTTGCATGAGGGGAAATTAGAAGATTGTTGGATGATGGAATATAAACAATAATAATGGCTTATACAAATAAAGGGGGATGTGTGAAATGAAAAAAGCATTAATCGTAATTGATGTGCAAGCGGGTATGTATACAGCTGGAATGCCAGTACATAATGGGGGAAAGTTTTTACAAACATTGCAAGAGCTTATTAGGGAATGTCGTTCAAATGATATTCCAGTTATTTATATCCAACATAACGGTCCTAAAGACCATCCGTTAGAAAAAGGTACGGATGGATGGCGAATCCATGCGGCCATCGCTCCGCAAGAAGGAGATAATATAGTTGAAAAGACGACTCCAGATTCATTCCATAATACAAACTTAAGCGAAGTGTTACAAGAGAAAGGAATTGAACACGTTATTCTTTCGGGAATGCAAACAGAGTATTGTGTAGATACGACAACGCGCAGAGCATGTAGTGAAGGGTATAAAGTAACGTTAGTGAGTGATGCGCATAGTACATTTAATACAGAAGTGTTACGTGCTGAAGATATTGTGAAACATCATAACGCAGTATTGGGAGCGTTTGCGGATGTTGTTGCAGTAAAAGACTTAAAAGTGGCTGCCTCTAAATAAGAGGCAGTTTTTTATTAGAAAAAATAGCGTCAAATATTGTTAGTAAGTCGGTATTTTGAAATAATCACTTATATAATTTCACGTACCATAATGAAAAAATACAAAAAAGGAGCACCACATAATTAAAAAGGGCGCTCCTGCATTAAAACGTTACTTTTTCTTATCTTTATCCAATATATTTTGTTCTTCAGCAAACTCTGTACCATATGCAAAGCGGCGATTAATACGAATGTTATCATTGTTGTGCCTTGTATGAGAGTTAGAGAAGCGATGAACGATTACTTCAGATAAAGTGAAGACGATGGCAGAAAGGATACTGCCCCATGCAATTTGCATATAGTTGTCTAATAAAATATTACCGAAAATCCATACGCTTAAATATGTTAATAAGAAATCCGACATAATGGCACCAGTATTGCCAATTCGATTTAAAATAATTTTATCAACGAACATGTAGGATACGATTGTAACAAAGAGACTGAATGAAATAATTTGAACAAACGTTGCAGGGAAAAATAAAGCAAGCCCAATGCTAAATGCAATAATGCACGATATAAACTTGATAAGCACTACTGTGAAATCATTCAAAATTTACACCTCCGATTTATACATAGTTTTTCAATAAATTCTGGAGTTCATACATTGTAACGGATTTATTTACATAAAACTTTTTCATGTTCGGAATTTAGTCTAAATATTATAAAAACAATGAAAAAATGTTATAGTAAAATGAGAGTGTATGACATTTTTAGGTAAGGGGGAATCCAAAATGTGGATTACTTCAGAAGTAGAAATTCCAGATGAGTTAATTGATCACCTTGAGCAAGGAAAGTTAGTGTTATTTGTTGGAGCGGGAGTTTCTATGAAAGGGAAATCAAACTTACCGAATTTTGATGATTTAGTTGATGAAATTGCAAAAACGTTATATGTCGAAAAACGTGAAATAACAGAGCCACATGATTATTATCTTGGTAAAATTGCGAAAACAAAAGATGTACATCAAGTCGCAAGAGATCTCGTTCATATAGAGAAATCAAAACCGAATCCATTGCATTATGCAATTCCAAGGTTATTTCCTTTAGATACAGATATCCGCATTGTAACAACAAATTTTGATCAACATTTTACAACTGCAATTAAAGAAATAAATAGAGATATCAATGTTTATTACGCTCCAGCTTTACCGACTGGGAGAGCTTTTAAAGGTCTTGCTTACATACATGGTAATGTAGAACAGGAGAAAGAGGCTTTAATTTTAACAGACGGTGATTTTGGAAGGGCTTACTTAACAGAAGGGTGGGCAAGAAGATTTTTAGTTGATCTATTCTCAAATTACACCGTTTTATTCGTTGGATATAGTCATAATGACCCAGTAATGAAATATTTAGCAACTGGTTTACCACCAAGTACAAGACGATTTGCTTTTGTCGCACAAGGAGAAAATACGTACCACTGGGAACATTTAGGGATAAGACCAATTGTGTATCCGAATAAAGTAAATAATCATCAATCTCTCGTAAAAGCGGTAAAACGCTGGGCGGAATTAATGGGTGATAATTATATTACGAAAAGAATGCGTATTCGGGATATTGTAACGGTTCCCCCGTCAGTAGAACAGGAACAATTATCATACATAAAGCAATCAATTAAAAAAATTGAAACAGTTCGTTACTTTGTGGAATTTGCTCATGATTATGAATGGGTCGAATGGTTAGAAGTAGAAGGTAAATTACAAAATTTGTTTATGCTTACGCCAAACTATAATGAAGTAGATGAATTACTTGCAGAATGGTTAGTCGAACAATTTCTTTTTAGTCATCAGAAAGAATTATTTCAATTAATTTATAAAAACTATTCTAAAATATCACCGTTATTATGGAGAACAATTTGTAACTACTTAACCGAAACGAAGAGTAAGATGGACCCGTTGTTGTTTGCAAGGTGGACACTCCTTTTATTAGAAACAGCTGAAAAAGATAGTAGCTCTATAGAAAAGATTTCTAAGTTACTGCAAAAATGTTCTTTTCCTGAGCATAAGGAAATTGCCTTATTGATACTAACTTTTATTTTAGACGGAAAACTGAAGTTAAAACGTGTAAGAAAATGGGGAAATGATACGCAAGAATCAATAGAACTCGAGGAATCGAGTCGCTTACCAGTATCTACATTCTCTCATGTGGAGCAAATTTGGAACGAAAAGATGAGGCCTTATATCGCTTATTATGCTGTTCCAATTATGATGATTGGATTAGAAAAATTGAGAATGTTGTCGTTAAGACAAACGGCACTGAAAAAAAGAAATAAGGAAAATATAGAGAAAGAGTTTCATCAAAATGATCTTGTATTTTTAATACGAATTGTAAAAGAGTGTCTAACTTATTTATGCGAAAACAATGAGAAAAAAGCGGATTATTATATTACAGAAATGATAGAAGCAAATAGTGTACTTCAAAAGCAAATTGCAATTGATGCGATGAATAAAAATATTTTTGTTCGTGTAGATGACAAAATGAAATGGTTGTTACATGAAGGACTTCTTTTAGATTTCACTTATAAACACGAAGTTTTTCAACTTTTAAAAAGGCATTATGCACATTGTTTAGAAAAAACAAAAGAAGAAGTCACTCGAACTGTAATAAAGCATCTTACAGAAGAGAGGGTATTTGATGCATGTCTCGTATTAGACTTATTATTCAAGTGTGATTCAAATAGTCCATCTACGGCAAATGGGTATGAGTTAATGAAGCAAAAGCATCCTCATTTTCATTCCGAACGATACAGTGTACAAAAGAAAGAGGATACAGAGCAAAGTATTACTTGTAATGTAACTGCTGACGGATTATTGCAACTGAAAGATGTTGAAATTATGAAGCAAGTTCAGCAATTTTCGCAAGATCGTGTTTTGGAACAACGCCATTTTTTAGAGATGTTATCAAAAGCATGTAAATTAAACACAGAGTGGAGTATTTCATTTGCATACCAATTAGTAGGAGTGCAAGAAATAAGTAATGAAGTATGGTTTGTTTGTATTAGAGAATGGCGAAATAATCGAGGATTGACAAATGATCAAATCCAAAAAATTATTCCGCTATTGCAGAAATTTGTTAGAAATACTGCTTTTCATTGGTTAATTAGTAGTTTTCTATATGAAATTAGTAATCGACTAGAAGAGTTAGAAGAGAATAGTATACGTGTTGTAAAACGATTTGCTTTTTCAGTGTTTCCTCAAGTTATGAAGAGTGATACAGACTTTAAGCTTGGGAAACAAGATTTTTACAATGAATCAATTCAGCATCCAGTTGGAAAAATGACAGCTGTATTATTAAAGTTGTTATCATATGATCATTTATACGATCGTAATGTATATGAATATTTATTTTTATTTGAAGAACAAGTAAGAGTTAATTCGGAACGAACAAACTTTATGTTTGCTCGTTTAATAGCAGATATTACATTTCTATATCATATTGAAAAACAATGGTGCCGAAAATATTTGTTACCATACTTAGATTTAAAAAAACAAAATGAGATTACGGAATATGCATGGGCCGGCTTATGTTACACGCAAATAAATTTACCTTTATTTACAGAAATGAAGCGATTTATTAAGTATGCGGTAGAACATTTGGAAGTATTACATCCGCATACGAGAGAAGCTTTCTTGAAGTGGCTTAGCTTTGTATTTATTAAATGTGTACTATATTGGGAGCAAAAAACAGATTGGTTATACCCGTTACTCATACTAGAAAATGAAGAAAATAAAATTAAGTTTATGCAGTTTTTATGCTATTACGTCAAAACATTAAGCGTAAAAGAACAACAAAAATTTTGGACAGCTTGGCTCAGTGTATTTTTGCGAGAACGACCAAAAATGGGTGAGATAACTGCGAGAGAATATGTAATGCTTTTACGTATTATTTTATACATGGATGAAATATTAGAAAAAGGATTATGTATTATGTCTCGTACATTTTCAAGTGTACATGGTAAATGTACAGGTGAGGAAATGAAGCGGTTATTGATTGAAATGCTTCATAAAAAAGAAAGTATGAAAGCGCATAAAGAAATGTTTGCAAATGTGTTTTTTATTTTACTACAAACATGTCACGAAGCCGTGTTATTCGAAAAAGAAATCATACAAATAAAAGAATTATTAGTTCAGTATAAAGTAGAGGAATATGTTTTACATTTACTAGAAAATGAAATAATTCGCATAGGAATTGTAATGGGTGATTTACAAAAAGAATTATAGGACGAAAGTGGAATTTAAAAAAATATATAAAAAGTTGTTGACAGTGTTTTGAAAAGCGTTCTATAATACGAATCATACTTATTCAATTTCAAAAACATTTGAATAAACAAAGTGCAATGAAGAGATCACAGTAGTGGTTAGTCTTACTGTAACAGAGAGCTGGTGGTTGGTGTGAACCAGTACAGGGATAATCATGAATTACAGTCTTGGAGCATCTTTTTCGTAATAAAGATAGTTTTTCTTTATGAGGAAAAAGCGGTCAATTGATCGTTAACAGTGAAGAGAGGTAGACGGAAAGTTAGTCTACAACTAGGGTGGTACCGCGATAAATATCGTCCCTACTGATTTATTCAGTAGGGACTTTTTGTATTTTAGTGGTCCAACTTGAAAATTAAATAGTCATGCATTGAAAGGAAAAGCAGTAGTTGTTGTTTCCCTGTAACAGAGAGCTGGTGGTTGGTGCGAACCAGTACATAAACAAGAGCGAATTACAGTCCTAGAGCATCTTTTTCGTAGTAAAGATAGTATTGTCTTTATGAAGGGAAAGACGGTCAGATGATCGTTAACAATGAAGAGAGGTAGACGAAAGAAGTCTACAACTAGGGTGGTACCGCGATAAATATCGTCCCTACTGATTGGATCAGTAGGGCTTTTTTGTACAAAAAAGTGGATTTTTAACTAGTAGTTTATGTCTGTGTACGAATTATTAGTTTAAAATAAGAAGAGGTATCGATTCCACTATAAATTTGTATAATTAGTCAGTTCAGAAAATAGAGAATTTTTTATTCTCTTACTATACTTTTAAAACATTAGAGGAGGATTTCCAAATGGCAAATCATGAATTAGATCAATTACGTAAACAGGTAGATGAAATTAATTTACAACTATTACACCTTTTAAACAAACGTGGTGAAATTGTTCAAAAAATTGGAGAGCAAAAGCAAGTACAAGGCACGAAACGCTTTGATCCAGTACGTGAGCGTGAAGTACTTGATATGATCGCAGAGCATAACGAAGGACCATTCGAAACATCAACAGTTCAACATATTTTCAAAACGATTTTCAAAGCAAGCTTAGAGTTACAAGAAGATGATAACCGTAAAGCGTTACTAGTATCACGTAAAAAGAAACAAGAAAATACAATCGTTGATGTAAAAGGTGAATTGATTGGAAACGGAACACAAACGTTCATCATGGGACCTTGTGCAGTAGAAAGTTTAGAACAAGTTCGTCAAGTAGGGCAAGCGATGAAAGACCAAGGCTTAAAATTAATGCGCGGTGGTGCATTCAAACCGAGAACTTCTCCATATGATTTCCAAGGTTTAGGAGTAGAAGGACTTCAAATTTTACGTCAAGTAGCAGACGAGTTTGACTTAGCAATTATTAGTGAAATTTTAAATCCGAACGATGTTGAAATGGCATTAGACTACGTTGATGTAATTCAAGTTGGCGCACGTAACATGCAAAACTTCGATTTATTACGAGCTGTAGGTAAAGTTAACAAACCAGTATTATTAAAACGTGGATTAGCAGCAACAATTGATGAGTTCATTAACGCAGCGGAATACATTATTGCGCAAGGTAACGATCAAATTATTCTTTGTGAGCGCGGTATCCGCACATACGAAAGAGCAACACGTAACACATTAGACATTTCTGCAGTACCAATTTTAAAGAAAGAAACACATTTACCAGTTATCGTTGATGTAACACATTCAACTGGACGCAGAGATTTATTATTACCAACAGCGAAAGCGGCACTTGCAATTGGCGCAGATGCAGTAATGGCTGAAGTTCATCCAGATCCAGCAGTTGCATTATCAGATTCTGCACAACAAATGGACATTCCAGAATTCCATAGATTCATGGATGAGTTAAAAGGTTTCAAAAATAAATTATCTTAATTCCATATCATATATGCGTTGAAGAGGAAACAGTAGTGCTTATCTCACTGTTAAAGAGAGCTGATGGTCGGTGTGAATCAGTACAAAGGTAAGCATGAATTACAGCCTTGGAGCATCTTTCCCGACAACTTTTGGAGGGGAAGACGGTCAAACGATCGTTAAAGAAGAAGAGAGGTAGACGAAAGAAGTCTACAACTAGGGTGGTACCGCGATAAACATCGTCCCTACTGAGCGCTCAGTAGGGACTTTTTTGTACAAAAAAATAGTAAAGGGGCAAGAGAAATGAGATACATTACAGCTGGAGAATCACATGGACCGCAGTTAACAGTTATTTTAGAAGGTGTACCAGCAGGTTTGACACTTACGGCGGAACATATTAATAAAGAATTATTAAGAAGACAAAAAGGTCATGGACGCGGAAGACGTATGCAAATTGAAACAGATACAGTTGAAATTGTAAGTGGTGTTCGTCACGGGATGACACTTGGATCACCGATTACGTTAATTGTAAAAAATGATGATTTCAAACATTGGACGAAAGTAATGGGTGCAGAGCCAATTTCGGAAAAAGAAAGTAAAGACATGAAACGTACAATTACAAAACCACGTCCCGGACATGCAGATTTAAATGGAGCAATTAAATATGGTCATCGTGATATAAGAAACGTATTAGAGCGGTCATCTGCAAGAGAAACGACAGTTCGTGTAGCTGCTGGTGCAGTTGCAAAACAAATTTTAAGCGAATTAGGCGTGGAAATTGCAGGACATGTTCTTGAAATTGGTGGAGTAAAAGCAAAACATATTTCAAACTTATCAATTGAAGAAATTCAAACAATTACTGAAAACTCACCAGTTCGATGTTTAGATAAAGAAGTAGAGCAAGAAATGATGAATGCGATTGACAACGCAAAAAGTAGTGGAGATTCAATCGGTGGTATTGTGGAAGTCATTGCAGAAGGTATGCCGATTGGCGTCGGTAGTTACGTCCATTACGATCGTAAATTAGATGCAAAACTTGCTGGTGCAATTATGAGTATAAATGCATTTAAAGGTGCTGAAATCGGCGTAGGTTTTGAAGCGGCACGACAACCAGGAAGCAAAGTGCATGATGAAATTCTGTGGGATGAAGAAAAAGGATACACGAGAAGAACGAATAATGCCGGCGGTTTAGAAGGCGGTATGACAACAGGTATGCCAATTATCGTAAGAGGCGTGATGAAGCCAATTCCTACTTTATACAAACCGTTAGCAAGCGTTGATATTGATACGAAAGAAGCATTCCAAGCGAGTATTGAAAGATCTGATAGTTGCGCAGTACCAGCGGCGGGTGTAGTAGCTGAATCTGTTGTGGCATGGGAACTTGCAGATGCACTAGTCGAACAATTTGGAAAAGATCGTATGGAATTATTAAAACAAAACATTATGCAACACAATAACTACGCAAAAGAATTTTAATAAAAAGGTGGGTTTAACGTGCAAGTAAAGGATCAACTATCATCATTACAACCATATAAACCAGGTAAATCACCAGAACAAATGAAAGAAGTGTACGGAGATCATTCGTTTGTGAAATTAGCATCGAATGAAAATCCATTCGGCTGTTCGTCACGTGTTTTAGATGAGTTGCAAAAATCGTGGTTGGAACATGCTTTATATCCTGACGGAGGTGCTACAACGCTCCGTCAAACAATCGCAGATAAGTTACATGTGAAAATGGAACAAGTACTTTGTGGTAGTGGTTTAGATGAAATCATTCAAATAATAAGCCGCGCCGTATTACGAGCGGGAGATAACATTGTAACAGCAGGTGCAACATTCCCACAGTATCGTCATCATGCCATTATAGAAGGTTGCGAAGTGAAGGAAATTGCGTTAAATAACGGTGTATACGACTTAGAAGAAATTTCTTCAGTAGTAGATAACGATACAAAAATTGTATGGATTTGTAACCCGAACAATCCAACAGGCACATATGTGAATGACCGAAAATTGACTCAATTCATTGAAGGTATTAGTGAAAATACGTTAATTGTCATTGATGAAGCGTACTATGAATACGTAACAGCAAAAGATTTCCCAGAGACATTACCGCTTTTAGAAAAACATAAAAATATTCTTGTACTTAGAACATTTTCTAAAGCGTACGGATTAGCTTCTTTCCGCGTTGGATATGCGGTTGGACAGGAAGAGTTAATCGAAAAATTAAATGTCGTTCGTTTGCCATTTAACGTATCTTCATTAGCGCAAAAAGCAGCGACGATTGCTTTTGGTGATGACGAGTTTATTGAAGAAATAGTTCGTGTGAATACAGAAGGATTACAACAATACGAGAGCTTTTGTAGGGAAAATGATATTCCATTTTATCCATCGCAAACAAATTTCATCTTCTTGCCAGTTGAGAATGCTGGAGAGATTTATGAAGCTTGTGCACACGCAGGATTTATTATTCGTCCGTTCCCGAATGGTATCCGTATTACAGTCGGAACAAGGGAGCAAAATGAAGGGGTGATTTCAGTGTTACAACAACACTTTGAAAATAAAAAAAGAAAGTCTCGAGATGAGGAAAATGCGTAAAAAGGTAGTATTAATTGGAACTGGTTTAATCGGAGGCTCTCTCGCATTAGCAATTAAGAAAGAGCACGATGTAACGATAACAGGTTATGATATATTTCAAGAACAAGTAGAGCGTGCAAAAGAATTACACGTAGTAGATGAAATAGCAGTTGATTTACAGCTTGCATGTGAAAAGGCACATTTAATTGTTTTTGCTTCTCCAGTTGAAGAAACGAAGAAGCTATTACACAAACTTGCGTCATTCCGTTTACGAGAAGATGTTATAGTGACTGATGTTGGTAGTACAAAAGGCACGATTATGAATGAAGCAGAAACTTTATTTTCAAAGGAAGTATCTTTCATTGGTGGACATCCAATGGCAGGTTCTCATAAAACGGGAGTTGAAAGTGCAAAAGCGCATTTATTTGAAAATGCATTTTACATTTTAACACCGATGCATCATGTGCCAAATGAACATGTGGAAGAGTTAAAAGATTGGTTAAAAGGAACGGGATCACATTTCCTTGTTTTAAATACAGAAGAACATGATTATGTAACAGGGATCGTTAGTCATTTCCCGCACCTTATCGCAGCAGGTTTAGTGAAGCAAGTAGAGAAACATGCAGGAGATAATCCGCTCATTCATCAGCTAGCTGCTGGAGGGTTTAAAGACATTACACGTATCGCATCTAGTAGTCCGAAAATGTGGAGTGATATTGTAAAGCAAAATCGTGAGCATTTAATGGTATTATTAAAAGAGTGGATCTCTGAAATGGAAGATTTATATAAAACAGTTTCTACCGGAGATGCATGCGAGATTCAAAACTATTTTGCAGATGCGAAAGAATACCGTGATTCTTTACCAGTAAGAAAGAGAGGGGCAATTCCTGCCTATCACGACTTATACGTCGATGTATTAGATAAGGTGGGGGCATTGGCTCATATTACGAGTATTTTGGCGCGCGAGGAAATTAGTATTACGAACTTGCAAATATTAGAAGCGCGTGAAGGACTGCTTGGGGTATTACGTATTAGCTTCCAAAGGGAAGAAGATCGTATGAAAGCAAAACTAGCGCTTGGAGAAGAAGAATACCAAACTTATGAAACAATTTAAATGAGAAGGTGAAAAACGTGAAAGAAAGAACAATACAACCTGTTAATAACGGATTGAATGGCAATATTACAATCCCAGGTGATAAATCCATTTCACACCGTGCTGTTATGTTCGGTTCTATTGCAGAAGGGAAAACAACAATTAAAGGTTTCTTGCCCGGTGCAGACTGTTTAAGTACGATTTCATGTTTTAAAGAAATGGGAGTAGAAATTACGCAAAACGGTGATGAGGTTACTGTAGTTGGTAAAGGATTAGAAGGTTTACAAGAACCGAAAGCTGTATTAGATGTTGGTAATTCTGGTACAACAATCCGATTAATGTCAGGTATATTAGCTAACACACCATTTTTCTCTTGCGTACAAGGTGATGAATCTATCGCAAAAAGACCGATGAAGCGTGTAACAAACCCATTAAAACAAATGGGCGCAAACATAGACGGCCGAGAAGAAGGAACATTTACACCGTTAACAATACGTGGCGGAGATTTAAAAGCAATTGAATATATTTCTCCTGTTGCAAGTGCACAAGTAAAGTCAGCTATTTTACTTGCAGGTCTTCGTGCAGAAGGTGTAACAGCTGTTACAGAACCACATATTTCACGCGACCATACGGAAAGAATGCTCGAAGCATTTGGTGTTAAAGTAACTCGCGAAGGGAAAACAGTGAAGCTGTCAGGTGGACAAAAATTAACAGCAACAGACATTCAAGTGCCCGGTGACGTATCATCAGCAGCATTTTTCTTAGTAGCAGGTGCAATCATCCCAAATAGTAAACTAGTATTACAAAATGTAGGAATGAATCCAACCCGTACAGGTATTATTGATGTTTTAGAAAAAATGGGTGCTACGTTCACTGTAGACCTAATTAACGAAGGGGCATCAGAACCAGCTGCAAATATTACAATCGAAACATCTTCATTAAAAGGAATTGAAATTGGCGGAGATATTATCCCTAGATTAATCGATGAGATTCCTGTAATCGCATTAGCGGCAACGCAAGCAGAAGGAATTACAGTAATTAAAGATGCACACGAATTAAAAGTAAAAGAAACAAACCGTATTGATACAGTCGTTGCTGAGTTAACGAAACTAGGAGCTCGAATAGAAGCAACTGATGACGGTATGATCATTTACGGAAAATCAGCTCTAAAAGGCAATACAGTAAATAGTTATGGTGATCACCGTATTGGAATGATGCTTGCAATTGCTGGCTGCCTAGCAGAAGGAAAAACAATTATTGAAGATGCAGAAGCAGTAGGTGTATCATATCCTACATTCTTCGAAGAACTTCAAAAGTTAGCTAAATAAAGTAATGAGAAGCAGATACAGGATGTATCTGCTTTTTTATATTGAATTTGTGTCGTTAAGTCATTATAATTTCATTCACCGCACTGTAATATTTTAAATTATGGTACAATTCAAATAAAGGAGGGGGGAGAAACATATGAACGTTATACGATTAAAAGAAGATAAATTTAGAGAAGCACTACGCTTATCAGAATACGCTTTTCAATATAAAGTAGAAGAAGAACGAATGCAGCAACAACTTACAAAAATGAAGGAAAGTCATGAAGTATACGGTATTATGGAAGGTGAGGACTTAGCTGCAAAACTACACCTCATCCCGTTTCATATTTACATAGGTAAAGAAAAATTTAAAATGGGTGGCGTTGCAGGAGTAGCGACGTATCCAGAGTACAGAAGAAGTGGGTATGTAAAAGAGCTACTTCAACATTCACTTCAAACAATGAAAAAAGATGGCTTTACAGTCTCTATGTTACACCCATTTGCTGTTACATTTTACCGTAAATACGGCTGGGAACTTTGTGCGAATCTTCTCGTATGTCATTTGACAAAGAGTGATTTAGTTATGAAAAAACAAGTGAATGGTACTGTGAAACGTTTCAATAAAGAAAATCACCCAGAAGAGGTCGAGAAGCTTTATGAAACATTTGCAGAACGTTTTTCTGGTATGCTAGTTCGCAATGAAAAATGGTGGTTACAAGCTGTTTATGAGGATTTAACATTAGCAATTTATTACGATGAAAATAAAACTGCAGCCGGCTATATGTTATATAAAATAGAAAACTATAAAATGACAGTAGATGAATTTCTTCCACTGCATAATGAAGCACGAAATGGTCTATGGAATTTTATTTGCCAGCATGATTCTATGATTAAAGAGCTTGAAATGACAGTAAGTGAAAACGAACAGTTGTTATATACATTGCAAGAACCACGTGTGAAAACAGAAATAAAACCATATTTTATGGGAAGAATTGTAGATGTAGAGCAGTTCTTAAAACAGTATGAGTTAAACTGGAACAATGTACAACAAGAAGTCATTTTACATATTACAGATTCATTTGCACCGTGGAATAATGTATCGGTGAGACTTGCAAATTATGAAATAGCAATTATAGAAGAACCAATGGATAAAGGGATCAACCTAGATATAAATGCACTATCTACAATACTGCTTGGATACAAACGCCCATTAGAACTAAATGAATTAGAATTAATTAGCGGAAGCGAAGAGGAAATACGGGCATTTGAGAATGTAGTACCAGTGCGCAAGTCGTTTATTTATGATTTCTTTTAATTTGCATATAAGATGGAGTTGTTTCGAACAAAATTTTGGGATAGCTCCATCTCATTGTATTAATTTTTGTCGGTAAGTTGATATATCCTGAAAATCGCTGATATAATTTTATTCACATACAAGAGAATAGAATCGCAACTATACGTTGTCACGCACTTGACTTTTATTCCCTGTAATTTATAATTAAAAACGGAATGAATTTTCATTCCTGAAAATAGAGGTGGAAAAAATGGCTAAAAACAAACAAGAGGATATTTTTGATGCTGCGATGCAACTTTTTGCAGAGCGTGGTTACGATGGTACGACAATTCCAATGATCGCTGAAAAAGCAAATGTCGGTGCGGGTACTATTTATCGCTATTTTGAAAATAAAGAGGCGCTTGTTAACTCATTATTTTCAAAAAGTATGTTACAGCTTTCTGAAATGATAAAAACGGATTTTCCTGTTGAAGCAAATATTCGTGAACAGTTTAGTCATACGTATAACCGTTTATTTGAATTTGCGAGAAACAATGTGGATGCTTTTTTATTTACAAATTCTCACTGTGATAGTTATTTTCTTGATGAGCAGAGTAAGAAAATATTTGACGATTTTATAGGCTTCTTTATGAATATTATTGAAGATGGAATCGCAAAAGGTTTGCTTCGTCCATTGCCTCCAGTTGCTTTAATTATTATTGTATATCAACCGTTAGAAAAATTAACGAAAGTAATTGCAACAGGGCAATTAGAATACTCGAAAGAGTTAGTAAAAGAATTGGAAGAAAGCTCTTGGAACGCTATTAGAATCATTTGATTCTATAGCTTTATAAGGACAGGAATGAATATTCATTCCTAAATAGAATTAAAAAATGAGAGTAGGAGAGGGTATTTGTGCAACTAAAGGAATGAATATTCATTCCGGAAAGACTAGTTTAATAGAGTTTACAAATAATGTAATAGAATAATAGGAATGAATATTCATTCCGTAACTAACGTAAATTTTAATCGCGGGAGATGATGCAAATGAGCAAGCTGAAAAATTGGAGAAGTTTATCTTTTCTATTATGGATAGTTATTACCATTACAATGATCGTAACGATGCCTAATATGGATAAATTAGTGAAAGAAAACGGGCACATTACGATTCCTAATACAGAACAAAGTAGTATTGCTGACAAAATGATAAAAGAAATGGATAAAGACGGGACAGAAAAGTATGACATTATAGTTGTTTTTAATAGTGACAGTAAAACAGCTTTAACGACTGAGCAAAAAGAGGAAATAATAAAAACAATCAACGCTTTGCAAAATGAAAAAGAACAATTAGGAATTAAAGAAGTTGTTTCACATTTAGATAATAAAGAATTAGAGAAACAATTAGTTTCTAAAGATAATACGACTATTTTAACGCAAATATCGATAGATAAAAAGCATGGTGAAATATCGAAAGTTACAAATAACCTTCATAATAAAGTGAAAACGAAAGGGGTAACAACGTACTTAACAGGAAGTGATTTAATAGCAGGAGATTTCCTTACATCTTCTCAAGAGGGAGTGAAAAAGACTGAAGTTATTTCAATCATTTTCATTCTTGTAATATTAATCATTGTATTCCGTTCACCTATTGTTCCAATTGTTTCTCTTCTTACTGTTGGGGTATCATATTTAGTTTCAATGGGGATTATTGCTCATTTAGTAGATCAATTTAATTTTCCATTTTCTAACTTTACACAAGTGTTTGTCGTTGTTGTCCTGTTTGGGGTTGGAACAGACTATAACATTTTATTATTTACGAGATTTAAAGAAGAATTAAGTAAACAAGAAAACGCATTTTTGGCTACGAAAGAAACATTTAAATCGGCAGGGAAAACCGTTTTATATAGCGGGATAGCAGTACTAATTGGTTTTGCATCTCTTGCTTTAGCGAGTTTTAAACTATATCAATCTACTTCAGCGGTAGCAATTGGTGTCGCAGTTTTATTACTAGTATTAACTACGTTAAATCCGTTTTTTATGGTGCTTTTAGGAAAAGGGATGTTTTATCCCGTTAAAACATTTAAAGGTCATGAAGACAGTCGTCTATGGGGATTCTTTGCGAAAAACTCAGTAGTGAGACCATTTGTAGCTTTAATTATTGTATTCGTGATATCAATTCCTTTCATATTAAAGTATTCTAATACACTTAATTACAACGATTTATTTGAAGTAGACAATAAATATGAGTCGAAAATGGGGATTAACGTAATAGAAGAACATTTTCCACCTGGTTTTTCTTCACCAAGTACGTTAGTCATTCAATCGAATAACAAGTTAGATGAGGCGAGTTCGCTTCAAACTTTAGATGAACTAACTGATAAGATTTTGAAAGTAAAAGGTGTTTCAGAAGTATATTCACCGACACGTCCAACTGGTGATAGGATTAAAGAACTATATATAAATAAACAAGCGGGTGAACTAAATACAGGTTTAGGAGATGCCAATGGTGGTATAAAGGAAATTAATGATGGATTAACTACTGCGAAAGATAAGATGGGTAATAAGGACTCAAATAGTCTTGCGAACGTTCAAAAGTTAATTGATGGAACAAATGAAGCGAAAAGTGGTGTATCAGCATTAGGAACAGCTTTAAATCAACTATCCAATGGCATAAATGACGGAGCACAAGGTGCGCGGCAAATTGAGAGTGGGTTAACTTCAGTAAATGAAAATATAAGTGTATTATCTCAAGCAACTTCACAACTTCATGCTGGCTATACACAGTTAGAAAAAGGTTTAAGTTCTTACGATCAATACTTCGGAAGTATTTCTCAAGCGATTGACGGTGCGAAGAAAGGTTATGAACAAATTGAAATGTTAATGACCAATTTCATTCAAACGAAACCAGAATTAGCAAATGATCCTAACATTCTGCAGACGATAGGAATTGCTAAAGAGGCTCAAAAGCAATTAGGTGGGCTTTCAAATGAATTAAATAAATTGAAAGCGCAGCATAATGCGGCGATGGGATCATTTAAAGAAGCGAATCAATCGTTATTGAAAGTGGATAATGGCTTAAAAGAAATGAACAATGGAGTTACTAAGTTACAAAAAGGAGCAGCTGATCTTAAAAATGGATTAAATGAAGGTGCTTCAGGTTCAAAACAAATTGCGAACAAGTCATCTGAGTTACAAACCGGATTAACGAAAATAAACGATGGGCAAGGTCAGCTATTAACCGGACTGAAAGACTTGCAAGAACAGATGGGTCAATTACAATCCGGACTAACTAAAAGTACAGAAGGCCTTGAAAAGGTAAGTAATGGCCTAGGGGATGCTCAGAAATATTTAGGAGAACTGAACGAATCAAAAAGCTCTGAGAAATTCTATATTCCAAAAGAAGTTTTGGAGGGAGAAGATTTCCAAAAAGCTTTGAATACGTACATGTCACATGATAGAAAGACTGCTAAAATGACAATCATTTTAGACGTAAATCCGTATTCAAAAGAAGCGATGCCAATTATTCAAGAAATCAATAACACAATAGATGGTACTTTGAAGGGGTCGGAATTAAATCATGCGAAAACAGCAATCGGAGGAACGACAGCTAGAAACGTTGATTTAAAAGAAGTAACTGGGCAAGATTTCTTACGTACAGCTACAATTATGTTAATTGGAATCGCGATTGTATTAATTGTGATTACACGTTCATTATTAAACACCATCTTTATTATTGGATCGTTACTATTAGCTTACTTTGCATCATTAGGGATAAGTGAACAAATTAGTACGCATATTTTACATGTAGATTCATTAAGCTGGAATGTTCCATTCTTTAGTTTCATAATGATTGTCGCTTTAGGAGTGGATTATAGTATTTTTGTAATGATGAGATACAATGAGTTAGAAGGGGACCCAGCGACGAAAATTGTAACTGCTTCTCGTCATATCGGAGGAGTCGTATTATCAGCGGCACTTATTTTAGGTGGTACATTTGCTGCATTAATCCCTTCAGGTGTATTAACGCTTATACAAGTAGCATCCGTAGTTGGCGTTGCGTTGTTCCTATTAGCTATCATTGTGATGCCAATATTGTTACCTGCTTTAATAGGTTTAACGAGTAAAATGAAGGATTATGCAAAGAAATTAAGTATAAGAAAATAAAAGAAGCCTTTTTTAAAAGTAACTGGTTCAGTTATAGGAGATAAATTATAAAATAACATACAAATTAGGAATGCTAAATCACATATGATTTAGCATCCTTTTTTATATAGTTCACTCAAATAATGGTGGACTATCTTTTTTTAAAGTTAAATGGAAATTTATGTTAAAATAATGATAGAGATTGTGAAAAAATGTTCTTAAACGAACGGTCAGGTTACTTTAAGAAGGATTTTTCAAAGGAAATGTTGAATATCGTATTTTGAAGGAGTGATTGCAGTGGAGTAAGTAATTTTTTAAATCTTGGTTAAATACTTTGAAGGAAGGGATTTATAAATATGAATACAAAACTAATAATAGTAGAAGGTTTACCTGGATTCGGAAAATCGACCACTGCAAAGCTAATAAATGAAATTCTAAGCCAAAATATAATTGAAGTTGAACTATTTTTAGAGGGGAATTTGAATCACCCCGCCGACTATGATGGTGTATCTTGTTTTAATAAATTTGAATTCGATAGATTAGTATCTAACAGTGGAGATTTTAAAGAAGTGCTTCTTAAAAGAGTTTTAAAAAAAGGAAGCAATTATTTATTACCATACAGAAAGATAAAAAATGAGTTTGGTGACCAGTTTTCGGACCAATTATGTAATGATATTTTTAAAAACGATATATATGAATTACCATTCGATAAAAATGTTGAATTAATTGCTGACAAATGGAATGACTTTGCTGAAATTGCTCTAGAAGATAATAAGGTTTATATTTTTGAATGTTGTTTCATACAAAATCCATTAACAATTGGGATGATTAAATACGGTGAACAAAAAGAAAAAATAATAAATTATGTAATGAAAGTTGCAAAAATCATAGAGAATTTAAATCCAATGTTATTCTATGTAGAACAAGATGATCTTGAATTTTCATTTAGGAAGGCATTAAAAGAAAGAAATCCAGAATGGTCCACAGGAATTGTCGACTATTATACGAACCAAGGCTATGGGAAAGAACATAACCATTCAGGGGTAGAAGGAGCGATAAAAGTTCTTGAAGCTAGAAGGAATTTAGAGTTAGAAATATTCGATATGTTAAAAATGAAAAAAGAAAAAATCAATAATACAAAATATGAAATTGACTCATATAGGTCAATGTTAAAAGATAAGTTAACAATACAAATGGTGAAATAGCTTTTTACACTACCTGGTGCTTTAGTTGGAGAAGGAAATGAAAACGCTCAGAATATTTTCTGAGCGTTTTAGTTTGCTATTTATAATGCGAAATACATACAAATTATTGTGTTATTTCAATTGATAAACATAATGCTCCAATTATAAATGTTTTTTCAAAATGAATCCTCTTTAAAACGTGTATGTAACTTTAATCTAATTAAAAACAAAGGTTTTATTCGAGTTTGGAAAGAAAGGAATAGCAATCAACCGTTGCTATTCATCCAGCTTCTACTATATAATAGCTATAGTCTACAATAATTGAGTCGTAATATGCGATTTTTTAAGACAATCGGTGAGAAAACGCTGAAATAAGCGGTATTAGTAGGAGGACACAAATGATTACAGTAAGTAACGTTAGTTTGCGTTTCGCGGATCGCAAATTATTTGAAGATGTTAACATAAAATTCACGCCAGGTAACTGCTACGGTTTAATCGGAGCAAACGGTGCTGGTAAATCTACATTCCTAAAGATTTTATCTGGAGAAATTGAACCATCAACAGGTGACATACATATTACGCCAGGTGAGCGTCTAGCAGTATTAAAACAGAACCACTTCGAATATGAAGAGTTCCCAGTATTAGAAACAGTAATTATGGGTCACACGCAACTTTACAAAGTAATGCAAGAGAAAAATGCTATTTACATGAAAGAAGACTTTAGTGATGAAGATGGAATGCGCGCTGCTGAACTTGAAGGTGAGTTCGCTGAGCTTAACGGTTGGGAAGCTGAGTCAGAAGCTGCAATTCTTCTTAAAGGTTTAGGTATTGGTGAAGATCTTCATGATAAGAAATTGTCAGAATTAACTGGGGCAGAGAAAGTAAAAGTATTACTTGCTCAAGCTTTATTCGGTCAACCTGACATTCTATTATTAGATGAGCCTACCAACCATTTGGACTTAAAAGCGATTCAATGGTTAGAAAACTTCTTAATGAACTTTGAAAACACAGTTATCGTAGTATCCCATGACCGTCACTTCTTAAATAAAGTATGTACGCACATGGCTGACCTTGATTTCGGTAAAATTCAACTTTATGTTGGTAACTATGACTTCTGGTATGAGTCAAGCCAATTAGCTTTAAAATTAACACAAGATGCTAATAAGAAAAAAGAAGAGAAAGTAAAAGAGTTACAAAACTTCATTGCACGCTTTAGTTCAAACGCTTCTAAAGCGAAACAAGCAACTTCTCGTAAAAAATTATTAGACAAAATTACATTAGATGATATTAGACCGTCATCACGTCGTTACCCATTCGTTGGCTTCACACCTGAGCGTGAAGTAGGAAATGACTTATTAACTGTTGAAGGTCTTTCTAAAACAATTGATGGTGAAAAAGTGTTAGATAATGTGTACTTCACTTTAAATAAAGGTGATAAAGTTGCATTTATCGGCCGTAACGATATTGCGATGACAACATTATTTAAAATTCTTATGGGTGAAATGGAGCCGGATAGCGGTTCATTCAAATGGGGTGTTACAACCTCTCAATCTTACTTCCCAAGAGATAACTCTAAGTACTTTGAGAACAGTGATTACAACTTAGTTGAATGGTTACGTCAATTCTCTCCACAAGATGAGTCTGAAAGCTTCTTACGTGGTTTCTTAGGCCGTATGTTATTCTCAGGTGAAGAAGTTAAGAAGAACGTTTCTGTATTATCTGGAGGCGAAAAAGTTCGTTGTATGTTATCTAAAATGATGTTAAGTGGTGCGAACGTAATCACACTTGACGATCCAACGAACCACTTAGACCTTGAGTCAATCACAGCATTAAATAACGGTTTAATTGCATTCAAAGGTACAATCTTATTCACATCTCATGACCATCAGTTCGTGCAAACAATTGCAAACCGCATTATCGAAGTAACACCAAACGGTGTAATCGATAAAGAGGCTACTTATGATGAGTTCTTAGAAAATGAGGAACTTCAAAAACAAGTAGATGCAATGTACAAAGGTCAATAATATATAATGAAAAAACTCGCTCTTTTTAGAGCGAGTTTTTTTGTCGAGAAAACGTAACATCGCTGGTCGGTCAAATGAATAATTATTCAAATATAATATTAATGAACAGGAGAATTTTTTCATGTATGAAGGGATGTAATGACTTTAAGATTTAAAGAGTTAGTTGAAGAAGGGAAATGTAAGTGGAGTAATATAATCAAATCGTATTATTTTGTCATGTGAAATATGTACCAAATTTGGAGATAGAATAGTTTGCGAATGAGTTTATAAAGGTATATAGTATGGGGTGTCATAATTAGGGGATGAATCTTGGGAGAAAACAGGAAATGTTACAAATTTATTTTGTTAAATAGAAACCAAGGTCAAAATGTCTAGAAAGAAATAGTTGAATAAATACTAGCTTCAAATTATAATTACTAATATTCTTCATATAGTTAAATAAAGATAATCTATTTGAAGAAGAAAATTTGAATAGAGAGACAGACTTATAAAAAAATAAGCCTTGGATGATCAAAAGAGGTGGAGAAATGAAACAGTTCTTATTAAAGAGCAAAAGTGTGTTAAGCAATCATTTTGGATTCTTTCTGTTTGCCGTTATTTTATTGTGGCTCAAAACATATGCAGCTTATGTAACGGAATTCAATTTAGGAATTTCAAACACAATTCAAAAATTCTTGCTGTTTTTTAACCCGCTTAGTTCAGCAGTTCTATTTTTAGGACTTGCATTATTTGCAAAAGGGAAACGATCTTATATTTGGTTAATTATCATTAATTTGTTATTGTCGATTCTTTTATACGCAAACGTAGTATACTATCGCTTTTTCAGTGACTTTATTACGTTCCCGACATTAACACAAACGAATAACTTTGGAGATTTAGGTGGTAGTATTCTTGCGTTGCTACATCTTTATGATCCATTATACTTCTTAGACACGATTATATTAATTGTGTTAGTCGCAACAAAATTTGCAAATCCAAAACCAATTCGTGTTGCGAAGCATAAATTATCTCTAGTATTTGTAGCAGGTATTTTATTATTCAGTGTTAACTTAGGTCTTGCAGAGTCTGACCGTCCTGAATTATTAACAAGAACGTTTGACCGTAATTATATTGTGAAATATTTAGGTGCATACAACTACACAATTTATGATGGAATTCAAAGTGCGAAAGCATCGACAGAACGAGCATTAGCTGATGGCGATAATATGACAGAAGTACGAAATTATTTAACATCAACTTATGCAAGTCCAAATCCTGAGTATTTCGGTAAAGGAAAGGGAATGAACGTAATTTACATTCATTTAGAGTCATTCCAAAACTTCTTAATTGATTACAAATTAAATGGTCAAGAAGTTACACCGTTCTTAAACTCATTTACAAAAGATGCGAATACACTTTATTTTGATAACTTCTTCCATCAAACAGGACAAGGGAAAACATCTGATGCGGAGTTTATGTTAGAGAATTCAATGTTTGGTTTACCGCAAGGTTCTGTCTTTACAACGAAATCTCATAATACGTATCAATCAGCACCAGCTATTTTAGGACAACAAGGATACACATCAGCAGTATTCCACGGTAACTACAAAACATTCTGGAACCGTGACGATATTTATAAATCATTTGGTTTTAATAAATTCTTTGATGCGTCATACTACGATATGAATGAAAAAGACGTAGTAAACTACGGGTTAAAAGATAAACCGTTCTTTAATGAATCTATTCCGTTATTACAAACGTTGAAACAACCGTTCTATACGAAGTTTATTACGTTATCGAACCATTTCCCTTATCCAATCGATAAGGCAGAAGCAACGATTGAACCAGCAACAACAGGTGATTCATCAGTAGATACGTACTTCCAAACAGCACGCTATTTAGATGAATCTGTAAAAGGCTTCATCGATTACTTGAAACAATCTGGTTTATATGATAACTCAATTATTGTTATGTACGGAGACCATTACGGTATTTCAGATAATCATAACGCAGCAATGTCAAAAGTAATGGGTAAAGAAATGAACTCATTTGAAAATGCACAGTTACAACGTGTACCATTAATCGTTCGTGTACCAGGAGTGAAAGGTGGCGTACAACATCAATACGGTGGTGAAATTGACGTTCTTCCAACGCTATTACACTTACTAGGTACAGATACAAAGAATTATGTTCAATTCGGTTCTGATTTATTATCACCAGATCATAAACAAGTCGTTGCGTTCCGTAACGGTAACTACGTAAGCCCAACAGTTACTGCACTAAACGGCAAATACTATGATACAACTACTGGAAAACCTGTAGAATTTACAGATGAAATAAAGAAAAATGAACAAATGGTTCAAAACTCACTAAAATACTCTGACCAAGTCGTGAATGGTGACTTATTACGATTCTACACACCGGAAGGATTCACTCCAGTAGATCGTTCGAAGTATAACTATAACAACCGCGATAAAAACAAAACGAAGGTAAAAACGACTCCGGAAGGGGAAGCTAAATAAATAATAAAAGGCGCTATTCATATGAATAGCGCCTTTTATTTGTAAATATACCATCATTATGAGACAGAACCAGCTGTTGCTTTTTGTTTAGCCTTTCCGAAGAAAACTACGCCGATGATGATAATAATGATAAATGCCCATTTAACCAAAGGGTTACTTTCGAAAAATCCAGCGAACCATTTCTCATCTACAATCATTTTCGCGGCAGTATAAGCTAAAACGGCTGCTCCAATCGTAATGATGACAGGAAAACGATCTACCCATTTTAAAATCAATGTACTGCCCCATACGACTACTGGAATAGACACTAATAATCCGATGATTACTAAAGAAAAGTTACCATGGGCAGCTCCTGCAACAGCGAGTA
Source organism: Bacillus cereus group sp. BfR-BA-01311 (assembly GCF_022664295.1). Taxonomy (NCBI): domain Bacteria; kingdom Bacillati; phylum Bacillota; class Bacilli; order Caryophanales; family Bacillaceae; genus Bacillus; species Bacillus cereus group sp. BfR-BA-01311. The sequence continues at coordinate 302,638 of NZ_JAKUHC010000004.1, read as the reverse complement.
CATTATCGATGCCCATTAACGCATCAGCAATAATAATGGTTTTAATAGCAGACCAAAATCCTTCTTCGGCCTTAATATCATGATCTTTGCCTTCAGCAATTAATTTATAAGCAATCCATATAAGGAGTACACCACCAATTAGAAGTAGCCCTGGTATTTTTAACAACCAAACAACAACTAAGGTAGCGAGGGCTCTAATCGCGATTGCCCCGATAGTTCCCCATATAATAACTTTCTTTTGCTGATCTTTCGGTAATCTTCTTGCTGCTAATCCAATTACAATGGCATTATCACCGGCTAACACTAAATCAATTACAATGATGGCAAGTAGGGCGGACAAATATTCGGCTGAAAGAAAATCCATATACATATCACTCCTTAAGAGTAATATGTGCTAAAGTGTTGATAATATAAAAAATAGGATTGAATTTGTATATTCAATCCATAATTTCTTACTGTATTTTGATATATGTTTTAATTTCGTATAAGTCGCTTTTGTATTCTTTTTTGTTTATCGTTTCGCTTTCTTAATTTTCGATTCATCTTTTTAATGCGGTTTTCTTTTCTATTATCCCAGTTATCACTTCGGATTTTACTAATAGACTTATCTGTCTTAGCACGAAAACGTCTTACTTTTTTCACGAAGGAAAGGGGTATTTTGCCGATAACACCTTGTTTTTCTAACGAATCCTCTTTACCTAGACACCAATCAGGATGAGATAATAAATAGTCGAAATCAAATGTTATCCCGTATTCTTTATCCATATATGTATACCATTCATCTAAAGTACACTTATTTTTTGTATGTAAATATGTTGATCCATCAGTCATAGCACAGCACCAATAGTCAAAATAGCTCCATAGTACCCATTCTTTCGGTACATCTAGTGTTAAAATTACCATTTTTGAATTTGTTCTACCCCAAGCTTTATGATTTCGATTTGGGTAATTATTTGCTTCCCAGACCCAAATAGGATAGTTACCTTCGTAATGAGGCAATCTTGTTTTAGCGACGCGCACCATCCAGTCATATGAATATACATCGTCTGGATCGATGAATTCTTTATTACCTTCTAAATAACCAAGTTTCTTAAATTGTTTCCATGCTTCTTCAGTTTGTACTGTATATACGATCATATGGCACCTACTTATTTAAACTAAATTATAGTATAACATGTGATTTTGAATTTTTATTGATATTAGAGAAGGGGGAGTTTGAGTCGAATATACGAGGAGTAATTCCCAAAATGATAAAAAGACTTGATTCCCAGCTAAAGGAAATCAAGTCTTTTCATTACATACGATTATCATGCCAGAAGTTTAATGGGAAGTGTTCGTTCTCATTATATGCTTCTAATTCATATCCTTTTTCTTTCAGTCCTTTAATAATTCCAGGAACTGCTTTTACTGATTGTGGATGAATATCATGCATAAGAATAACTTCTGTTGGATTTGTAGCACCATGTAACACGTTTTCTACAATTTTAGCAGATGCAGCATCAACTTGCATTTTGTTATATTTCCAGTCTAAAGAATCAATTGTCCAATCCCAAACTTTTAAGCCATTTTCTACAACTTTGTTGCGAAGAGCTTCGTTTAATCCTGGCATAGAGCCGTAAGATGGACGAGTTAATACTGGTGATTTACCTAAAACACCAGCGATTAAGCCTTGGTCTTCCTTCATTTCATCTACGTAATGACCTTCAGTGTAAAGTTTCTTGTAGTTATGAGTCATACTGTGCATCCCAACGTAGTGACCTTCAGCATCTTCGCGTTTTACAAGATCAGGGAAAGCTTTTACGTTTGAACCAATTAGGAAGAATGTTGCTTTTGCATTTTCTTTCTTTAACATATCTAAAAGCTCAGCTGTGTATTTTCCAGGACCGTCATCAAATGTTAAATAAGCGACTTTTCTAACTTGCCCGTTATAATGTTTTGGAGCTTCTTTCGGAGCAAGAGATGTTTGAACCTCACTTACAAGTTGAACAGATTTTGCTTCATCCTCTGTACTAGCTAGAGCAGTATGTACTGATCCAAAAGCTACTTCGTATGTGAATAATACCCCCGCACAAACTAACATAGCCCTTTTTACTAAAGTTGTCATTCGAATTCCATTGTGCATAATTTTCCTTCTCTCTATAAAAGTTCTACTCTACTATATTAGCAATTATAGGTAGGGAAATGCAAAAAAACTTTTTTACAAGTGTAAAAAAGTTTACTCAAAAGTATGCAAGATTTTATATCAATTGCAGTTTTGAAAAATAGGATGAATTTAAACTTTATTATTTAAACTTTAAATCACCAAATCATACTTTCGTATCACTTCGTTTTCGTTCCAATTATTGATTCGAATATTTTTGTTTTTTATTAAAATATTGGTAAAGAAACAATTACATGAAAAAAGGAGTGGGAATATGGATAATTATATTTGCACTACATGTGGAGTGCAGTATCCCGAAAATGAAGAAGCACCTTCTCGCTGTAAAATTTGTAATGAGGAAAGACAATATGTTAATCCAATTGGGCAGTCATGGACAACATTAGAAACGATGCAAAATAGCAATTTATACAAAAACGAAATAATAAAAGAAGAAAGCGGTTTGTATAGCATTACTACTAAACCTAAATTTGCGATTGGACAAACAGCATTTTTAATACAAAGTAAAACTCTAAATGTTATGTGGGATTGCATTAGTTATTTAGATGATAAAACGATACAACGTATATATGATTTAGGTGGTATTCAAGCAATAGCACTTTTTCATCCACATTATTACTCTACACAAGTTAAATGGGCGGAAACATTCAATGTACCTATTTATATTCATGAAGATGATAAAGAGTGGGTGGTTCGTCCGAGTAAGCAAATTAAATTTTGGTCTGGGGAGCATCTGATATTATCGGAAGAACTTACATTGCATCGCTTAGGAGGCCATTTTAAGGGTGGAACTGTTATACATTGGAAAGACGGTAATGAAGGGAAAGGTATTTTGTTATCAGGTGATATTATACAAGTAGTTTCGGATCGAAAATGGGTAAGTTTTATGTATAGTTATCCCAATCTCATTCCATTACCAGCGAATAAAGTTAGAGATATGGCAGAGAAGGTAAAAGATATCCAATTTAGTCGACTATATAATGCATTTCATGGTGTAGTGGAAGATGCGAATAAAGCTGTACAAAGATCTGCTGATCGGTATATAAAGGCCCTGCAAGGAGAACTATTTCATACGTAATAGCTTGTAATTCATCTCTATATTTATATAACTAATTTTATATGAATTTTATACTAAAGTCCTATTGTTTATTAACTAATAGGTCTTTCAACTTAGGAAGTTCACACTAATGAGGGATGTTAAAGGGAATATATGTAACCTATACTAATTACTATAAAGCTTTGGAAAATGAAAAGGAGGAGATTTGCATGAAGAATTGGGTTCAATTTAGAATTGCAAGACCAACAGATAAATTTGAAGAAGTGATAAGTTTTTATGAAACAGGATTAGGTTTAAAACGTATAGGGGAATTTCACAATCATGAAGGATATGATGGGGTTATGTTTGGCTTACCAGATGAAGAGTATCATTTGGAGTTTACTACACATGTTAATGGAAGTCCATGTCCGGCACCGACAAAAGATAATTTACTAGTTTTTTATATGCCTATTAAAGATGAAATTGAAAAGATAGTGAATCGATTAAGTAATATGGGCTATCATGAGGTAGAACCTGAAAACCCGTATTGGATAGAGAAAGGAACCACAATAGAGGATCCAGACGGTTGGAGAATTGTGCTTATGAATGCATCTGAATAAGAAAACTATTTTCATATGAAATAGAGTGTAACAAAATGATTTAGACATAAATCCCTACAGTGTTTGTAGGGATTTTTATATAAGAAATTTTTATTGAGAGAGTTATTAAAATGTAGAAAGTATTTTGGCTAAGAACAAATGTAGTAAACATAATTTATGAAGGAGGTATAAAAGTATGATAGTAAACCATTTTGAAGCGTTTTCTAAACATGTTGGAAATACACCGCTCGTGAAATTAGAATGCAAGGAAACGAAGGATCTTTCTATCTATGCTAAATGTGAATGGCATAACCCTACAGGATCGATTAAGGATAGGGCAGCACTTGGAATGATTAATAAATATTTACAAGAAGCGGACAAAAAACAAAATATTTTAGAGTATAGTGGTGGAAGCTTAGCGAGGTCAATTGGGTGTATTTGTAATTATTTAGGGATTCAATGCACGTTAGTTTTAAGTTCTGGAACCGATAAATCTCTATTAAATGAACTTGATCGTTATGGTGCTAACGTAATCTTAGTTGATAAATGTAAAGGATTCTACGCAGTAATTGAGAAAACAATAGAGATTAGCAAACAAAAGCCAGAATTATATTTTTTATTCCAACATTATAATAATGCAAATCTAGTAAGTCATATAGAAGGTACAGGGCGAGAAATTATTGCACAAATGATTGGAAAACCAATACATGCATGGGTAGCATCTGCTGGTACTGGTGGAACTCTAATGGGAGTCTATACAGCAATAAAGAATTATACAAAAAATGTTGAACTACATTTAGTAATGCCTGCTGAATTGCCTTATGGTTCGGAACAACCACCAAATGATTTAAAGAAATATGCTGGATCAGGTGGGTTCGGCTTAGGAAGGAAACAACATTTCATAGAACAGGAAGAAAATTTGATAGAAAAACAATGGACTTATTCATATGAAGATACCCTGTATGAAATGGCACGTTTTTACAAAGATACTGGTATAAAAATAGGAACTTCTGCGGCAGCGAATTTATTAGCAGCTAAACAAATTGGGAAAGAAAAAGGTGCGAATTTTAATGTAGTTACAGTTTTTCCGGACGCAGGGTCAATAGAAGAGTGGTCAGATGTAAAAAATTCAGTTGAAAAAATAGGTGATTGAGAGGACCATTAAAAGTTCTTTCGTAGTTTATATCTTATTCTACGCAAAATTGATACCATCAAAAAACTGTATGTTTAACATGTACAGTTTTTTGATGGTATAGCTGTGCAATGTTTAGAAATTTCACATACCGTATTTTAAAAATAAATATAGGAAAAACAAAAAGTAATGTAGAATATATCGTACATACATATATACAGTTAACATAAAAGATAAAGAGGTGGGTATATGTTACTTGAGGAAGTAATGCAGCAACTAGAGGAATATGGAACAGAACAAAATCGAAAAACGTATAAAAACCACGGAGCGAAAGAGCCGTTATTTGGAGTTAGTTTTGCGAATTTAAAATTGTTAAAAAAGAAGATAAAAAAAGATCACGATTTAGCAGTTGAATTGTGGGAAACGAAAAATATGGACGCAATGACATTAGCAACTTATATTTTAGACCCGAAAAAAATAACGACAGAACAGCTTAATAGTTGGATTCAGGATGTTGATTATTACTGTTTAATGGATGTTCTGATGACATCTATATGTACTTCGCCAATTGCAATAGAAAGAATGGAAGAGTGGATAAAGTCTAATGATGAATGGATTGGAAGAGCTGGCTGGTCTTTATTAGCAAATATAGCGATTAAAAATAAAACGTTACATGATGATTTCTTCTCTCCGTACTTAGAAGAGATTAAAGAAAATATACATAATGAAAAAAATAGAAAAAAAGAAGCGATGAATAGTGCTTTAATCGCAATAGGAATTCGTAATGAAGACTTAGAGCGACAAGCGATTGAAATTGCAAGTGAAATTGGAAAAATAGAGGTTGATCATGGTGCAACATCATGTAAAACACCAGATGCAGAAAGCTATATAAAAAAAGCGAGAGAAAGAGCTGAAAAAAAGAAAGTGAAATAAGAAAAGAGGATCGGTTATGAAACCAATTGAAGCAGCACAAAACATAATTACATTACAATTTCCGAATTGTGATGTAGCTTTACTCGGCGGAAGCGTTGCACGAGGAGAAGCGACGAAAACATCTGACCTTGACATTGTAATAGTCGATCAAAGTTTAACTTCTTGCTATAGAGAATCTTTCTATAGTAATGGATGGCCTGTTGAGGTGTTTGTTCATAATTTCGAAACATATAAAACCTTTTTCAAAATGGATTGTGATCGAGGGAGGCCGTCGTTACCACAATTAGTTTCAGAAGGGATTGCCTTAAAAGGGGAACAGGAAATTGTTGAGAAATTAAAAAAAGAAGCGAATGATTTACTACATAAAGGACCAGCTAAATGGACCGAAGAAACGATTAAGCAGAAGCGATATTTTATTACGGATACTTTAGATGACTTTATTGGTGCAACAAAAAGAGAAGAAGAATTGTTTATCGCTAATTTATTAGCCGATTTAGTACATGAATATGTATTAAGAGTAAATGGTAAGTGGCTTGGGAGTTCAAAATGGTTTATTAGAGTGCTAAAAAGATATGATGAGCAATATGCAAACAAATTTGTAGCCGCTTTTGATCATTTTTATAAAACGGGAGGGAAAAATGAATTAATTCATTTTATAGAAAAGACGTTAGAACAGTATGGTGGAAGAGTGTTCGAAGGATTTTCTATTGGTAAATAAAGAGAGGAGAAAAAAATGAATGTACCATATGTTCAATTAAGAGAATTGACACTAGATGATGTAGAAGATCGCTATCAATGGTCATTAGATAGAGATGTAACAAAGCATTTAGTTTTACCAGATCAATATCCTCCGTTCACTCGTGGAGATACGAGAAACTGGATTGAAGCTTGTATAAGCCGAAAAAATGGTTATGAACAAAGGGCAATCGTTACTGAGACAGGTATACATATTGGATGGGTAGACCTTAAAAATTTTGATAAAACAAATAAAAATGCTGAACTAGGAATTGCGATTGGAAATAAAGACTATTGGGGTAAAGGATTTGGAATGGCAGCTCTAAACAGCATGTTACAAATAGGTTTTTCTCAGTTTGAATTGGAGAAAATTTGGTTACGTGTAGATGAAGATAATACAAAAGCTAAAAAGAGTTATGAAAGTGCCGGATTTGTATGCGAAGGATTAATGAGAAATGATCGATTGAGACAGGGAAAGCTCATTCATCGCTATCGTTACAGTATATTAAAAGAAGAGTATGAATCAAAAATTAATAACCTATAAAAATATTATGTAAATTAAAAAGGGGAAAATAAAATGATTCGATTACTTACAAAAGCGGATGCAAAAAAATATTGGGAGTTGCGTTTACAAGCACTACAAGTAAATCCAGAAGCATTTATAACGACTTATGAAGAAGCAGTACGTCAAGAAAACCCTCTTGAACGAGTTGCTAGTAATCTTTCATCCAACAGTAGTTTTACATTTGGTGCTTTTAATAATGAAAATCGTTTAGTTGGGGTTGTTACTTTATTAACAGAAGAAAAAGACGCATATAAGCATAAAGGACATATCGTTGCAATGTATGTAGATACTGAAAATCGAAGAAGTGGTCTTGCACGTGATTTAATACGTAAAGCAATTGAAAGGGCAAAAGAGATGAAGCTAGAGCAATTGAATTTAGGGGTTGTGTCAACGAACGAACCAGCCAAACGATTATATGAGTCAATGGGATTTAAAACATACGGAATTGAAAAAAGGGCTATAAAAATGAATGGTGTGTATAGTGATGATGAACATATGGTGTTGTTCTTTTAAGAGAGGAAGTTTTGTATGAAAAAGGGGAAACCGCGACAATAAGATGGGGAATATGGCATATAGCAGATCATAATCGGTATCATCAAGCCCATATAAGTCGATTGAAGAAATTATACAGAGAATATAAACTACATATTCTTTAATTTTTGAATGAACGAACGCCCCTAAATAATAATTAAAGGAGGCGTTTGTTTTTATTCGTTCGCTTTTCTTCCCAAGCTATCATTAAATTTTTATGATAATCTTTTGGTTTCTCAATAGAAAACCAGTAAATTGAATGTGCAATAGTTGGTAGCCATCTTTTATAGCGGATGCGTATATTTTCATGGTGAGTATAGTGGGGCGAGATTAAAGTAGATTTTGACCCTTGAAAATTTTGACATGTAATGGCCTCGATTTCATACCAATGCACTTTATTCCCATGTAAATCTACTACAATTCCTTCATCATCCTAAAGTGAAATGTAAGTTTGAATGTAGATTTTTCATCGCGTATACTAAAATATATGTCATAGAGATAAAAAATTAAATACAAGGGGTTTTACAATGAAAGCAATTGTTATAGGGATACTGGCATCATTTTTCTTTGCCTTTACTTTTGTTTTAAACAGGGCAATGGACTTAGAAGGTGGAAGCTGGATTTGGAGTGCATCATTACGGTATTATTTTATGGTTCCAATGCTATTACTTATTGTTATGTATAGAGGGAACTTAAAGCAACTCTTTCAATATATGAAAAACAATCCGAAAGAATGGTTAGTGTGGAGTATCGTTGGATTTGGTCTCTTTTATGCACCGCTTAGTTTTGCTGGAGCGTTCGGACCAGGTTGGCTCGTTGCATCAACATGGCAAATTACAATCGTTGCAGGGATTTTGTTAACACCATTTTTTGCGGTGGATCCACTACATAAAAAACTTCCGATGAAGGAATTAGTAATGTCGGGCATTATTTTATTCGGTGTCGTTCTCATGCAAGTAGAACATGCTTCTTCATTAGGTATTCGTGAAACCGTTTTATGTGTAGTTCCTGTACTTATTGCAGCATTTGCGTATCCTCTTGGAAATAGAAAAATGATGCAAGTTTGTAAAGGGGAATTAGATGTATTTCAGCGAGTACTCGGTATGACATTAGCAAGTTTACCATTTTGGTTTTTATTATCTGGTTACGAAGTATCAACAGGCGGATTACCGTCAAATAGCCAAGTTTTTCAATGTTTTATTGTAGCAGTTAGCTCTGGGTTAATCGCGACAGTATTATTTTTCTTTGCAACAGATCTTGTGAAAGATGATCCGCAAAAATTAGCAACAGTGGAAGCGACGCAGTCTGGTGAAGTTTTATTTGCGCTAGTAGGAGAGTTGATCTGGTTATCTGCACCAATCCCATCATCATTATCTTGGATTGGTATGAGTCTCGTTATTATTGGAATGATACTTCATAGTTATGTGGCTGTCGTTGTAAAAAAAGAAGAAAAAATAACGGCGTAATGAGATTAGCTCTTTTTATTAAGAGCTAGTCTTTTTTCATAGAAAGGGATGAAAGTATGAATTTACAGTGTGTTAAACAAATTGAGAAAGATTCAATATTAAATGTGCTACAATATGCCGTCGGTCCAAATGAAATAAGCTTAAAGAAGGCAGTAATATTTTATCAAAGTAATAAAGGGACTTTGTACAAATATGAAGAAAAAGCTTGTCTAGGTATTGAAATAATCGGAGAAACTAAAGCACGCATATGTCATATAGCAGTGGCTCCAGATTATCGTCAAAAAGGAATTGCACTGCAAATGATTAAAGAAGTGGTAAGGATATATCAATTGACTTATATAGAAGCGGAGACAGACGATGGGGCGGTAGAATTTTATAAAAGAATTGGTTTTCAAGTTAAAAGTTTAGGAGAAAAATATCCAGGGATAGAAAGACTTCATTGTTACATGGAAAAATAGTATAAAATATGCATATGGAGTATAGTTAGAAAAAATAGGATTTACATTTTTCTTCATTTCAAAAAAACTCTCGCTCATCATTATCTACGATTTTAATAGAGTTTTGAGGCTTCAGTATAATAATATACATATTTTTGTAGTAATGAAGATGATTAAGTTAAAAATTAAGAAAAATATGATAATATATTTATATAAAAGTTTAAATTTACGTGGCTAGTGGGGGAACCAATATGAAAATGAATGAAATAGTAGCAAGTACACAATTTCCAAATACAATCGAAACAATAACAAAAGATTTAAAAGCATTAGGAGTCGAAAAAGGAATGACAATTATCGTTCATTCATCACTAAGTTCTATCGGGTGGATATCTGGTGGTGCCGTTGCTGTAGTAGAAGCATTAATGAAAGTTGTTACGGAAGAAGGAACGATAATAATGCCAACGCAATCTTCGGATTTGTCCGATCCGAAACATTGGTCAAGACCACCTGTACCGGAAGACTGGTGGCAAATTATCCGAGATAACGTCCCAGCATTTGATTCACGTATAACCCCAACAAGGGGAATGGGTGAAATAGTTGAATGTTTTCGTACATATCCGAATGTAGTACGTAGTAATCATCCGTTAGGAAGTTTTGCTGCATGGGGAAAACATGCAGTAGAAATAACAATGAACCATTCGTTATCAATGAGCTTTGGAGAAGAATCTCCATTAAGAAAAATATATGATTTAGACGGGTACGTATTATTAATTGGTGTTGGATATGATTCCAATACGTCTGTTCATTTATCCGAGGTGCGTTCTGGTGCATGTGAGTTAATACAAGTAGGAGCACCTATTATAGAAAACGGTGAAAGAGTGTGGAAAGAGTTTGTTGAAATGGATTACGAATCTGAGAAGTTTGTAGAAATTGGTGTGGAGTTTGAGCGAAAAGGAACTGTAAAAAATGGGAAGATAGGAAATGCAACGTGTCGTCTAATGAAACAGCGTGATATAGTTGACTTTGGAACAGAATGGTTTCGTAAGAAAAATTAGTAAGGGATGGTTACAATGAAGGGGAAAAAGGTATTAATTACGAGCGGTGGTTGTCTAGAAAAATGGGATCAAGTACGCGGGCATACGAATATGGCCAAAGGTACAATCGGAAGGATAATCGCAGAAGAACTTCTAGCTAAAGGGGCACATGTTATATATTTACACGGTTATTTTGCGGAGAAACCGAGTGATGTACATAGAGGGTTAGAATTACATCCATTTGAAGGAATCGTTGATTTACAAGATAAAATGAAAAGTATCATATCACATGAAAAGGTTGATGCAGTCATTATGGCAGCGGCTGGATCAGATTGGATTGTAGAGAAAATTTGTGATCAAGATGGTAATGTTCTTAATATGAACGGAAAAATTTCAAGTGATATAGCACCGATTATTCACTTTCAAAAGGCTCCAAAGGTATTAAAACAAATAAAAGAATGGGACCCAGAAACAGTACTTGTTGGTTTTAAACTTGAAAGTGATTTAAATGAAGAAGAACTGTTTGAAAGAGCAAAAAATAGAATGAAAGAAGCAAGGGCGAATGTAATGATTGCGAATTCACCACATTCTTTATATTCGCGCGGGGCTGTGCATTATGTAATTGGACAGGATGGTAAAGGGAAGTTGTGTAATGGGAAAGATGAAACAGCGAAAGAAATTGTCAAAAGCTTAGAGGTATTATGTAATCGTGTCACTGCTTTTTAAAATTAAGTTTTTAGATGAGAATGAATCCGCATAGTAATAAGTAAGCGAAACTTTAATTGGTGGGAATTTTACTTTTACACGAATGTGAAGCGTATACCAATCAAGAGCTATACACAGAATAATTGGTGAGGAGTGGATTCTATGGAACATTTATTAAAGCAAGCTATTAAACTTAGAAATGAAAAGAAATATGCGCAGTCTAAAGAGATGCTTATAGGATTAACAAACTTTACAAAGGATGCAGAAGTACTGTATCAGTGTGCGTGGATACATGATGTAATGGGGCTAGAAACAGAAGCAGTTCCGTATTATGAGCAGGCAATCGCAAATGGACTTGATGGCGAATCGCTTTGCGGTGCTTATATTGGTTTAGGAAGTACATATCGTTGTATAGGGGAATATGAAAAGGCAATTACAGTATTAGAAGCTGGGGTGAAAAAATTTCCAGAGAACGCTCCGATGAAAGTATTTTTATCATTAGCAAAATATAACGTAAACGATCACGAATCAGCGATGAAATTATTACTTGAAACTGTCGTGAAAGTAGAGGAAGTAAAAGAATTTGAACGTGCCATTTCATTTTATAAAGACCATTTAAATGAGGTTTTTAAATAAAGGAGTGAACGTATGAAGGTTACACTATCACGAAGGCGAAAAGGTATTTGGATTGGACTCGTCTCTTTAATTATGCTATCAAACTATTTATTGTATGCCCTTCCAATTGTACCAGTTGCGCCGAAAGAAGTTGTGCTTGGGTCATTATTAGATTGCATGTTTGTCATTCCAATTATCACGTATTTCTTCATTATTCGAAAAAGATACTCGTTAACATATATAGTTCCTGTTGTAATAGCTGGTTATATTTTTGCAAGATTTATTATTCCAAGTGATTATTTACAAGCTTTTTCATTCATCTCTTATATTATTGTTGCGGCTGAAATTGCATTTGTAGGTCTAGAATTATTCCTTCTCTATAAAATTGTTAGAGTGCTTCCTAAAATAATAAAAAAATATAAAGAATATAGAAGAGAAAATTATTCCTTTTCTTATGCAATTGATGCAGCGTTTGACGCTACTATGAAAAGAGGTAAGTTAATAGATGTCATTCTAACAGAGTGTAAGTTAATCTATTATGCGTTTTTATCGTGGCGTGAAAAAGTACCAACAGGTAAATCTGTATACTCATATCATAAAAAGACTGGTGCTATAGGTGTGTATATCATGATTATTCATGCAACAGCAATTGAAAGCATTGGTTTTCATTATTTACTACATCAGTGGAATCCAGTAATAGCATGGATTTTACTTATTTTAAATGTATACGCGATGATTTATTTTATAGCTGAAATACAAGCGATTCGCAAAAATCCACTTGTCGTAACAGAAGAACAAGTAATCATTCAAATCGGATTAGGAAAGAAAATTGTTATGCCATTTACACAAATTGATAATATTGCGTTCTACAAGGGTGAATTGCTAACGGAAAAAGAAGGGAAGCAGGTATTGGATGCAACTGTTATGGAGTTCATAAAAGAACCTGCTACTTTTGAAATAACATTAAAAGAGCCAGTGAAAGCGCAGTTGTTATACGGCTTTTCTAAAACAGTAAGTCGTGTTTACTTAAATGTTGATGAAGAACGAAAATTTTATGATGCGGTTAAGGAAAAGTTAAAACATGAGTAATAGTACTGTTAGTTGCATGAAAACAAATGAGTTTCCGTTAGAAGTGAAAAAATATGAAACATGGATAGTGAAAAACTCTTTCTAAATAAGAAGGAGTTTTTATTATGTACTTGTATAAATCATTATATAAAAAACTATACACTTCTTTATCACTACATAAATAGATATAATTGAGGATAGAACTAGCATAAGGGGAAACAAAATAATGAATAAGTTACTTACATCGAAAATTGAAATTATAGAAAGAAAAATCCGGTATAACTCAACAATAGTAGCTCACAATTGCTTATTACTTGAAAAGCAATCACAAAGTATCGTTTTATTTCACGAGGTGCAGTATTCATTTACAATGACTGCAAATGATACTAAGTTAACAATCCCAAAAGGGAGTTATACAATCGCATATTACTGGAGAGATCGTCCGTACAATTTATACGTATGGAGAGATATAAAAGGAAAGTATTTAGGTTCCTATTTTAATATCGTAAAAAACACACAAATAAAAGATGAAGTGGTTTCCTTTGAAGATTTAATCATCGATATTATGGTACTTCCAAATGGAGAATATTTCATATTGGATGAGGATGAATTACCAGAACCATTAGGAAATTTCGAAGGTGGTTATGTGAAGAAAGCTCTTTATGAATTAAAAGAAATCATTCAAAAAGAGCTTCCACCAATAGTTTTGGAGACAGCCAGGGTGCGGAGGAAATAAAATTTAATTACATAAATATTTTGAATGGAAATGAGTAGTCTCAAGTTATATAATCTAACTTTTTTGATAAATCTAAGGTTAGTAGCATATCTCTTGAGATTACTCTTTTTTTGTAGAAATTTCGTCGCTTAGTTATTAAATCGATTTTAAATTTATGAAATAATATTGACTGAATCAAGTTCAGTCGTTTATGATTGAATCAGATTCAGTCGTGGTGAAAACATTGTAGGAGATGACGTATGAAAAGAATATCAAAAGAACCAGATGTAAGACGCCAAGAGTTAATGGATATTGGTTTTGAACTATATATGAAAAATGGTATGAAAGGATTTGGCATAAAAGATGTTGTGAATCATGCAGGTGTAGCAACGGGCTTATTTTATTATTACTTCAAGTCTAAAGAGAATTTTGTTGATGAAGTTTTAAATGACTGTATTGTGAAAAATATGGAGTTAATTGAAGAAATACTTGTTTCAAATGAACGGTCTGTCATGCAAAAGATGAAAGATTCACTAGATATATTTTGGACATTTATTGAAAAGTTAGCACCCTATAAAAATGTGAGTTCGTTTCAGACGGAACAACATTTTCAACTGGAACAGAAATTATTCGCACGTATGCAACCGTTAATTAGACAAGTAATTGAAGAGGGAGTAAACATAGGGGTTTTTTATACTGATAACTCATTATTAGCTTCTGGGTTTATTCTATACGGTCTTAGCAGTATTGCTCATTCAGAAGTAAAGTTGAATCTAGATACAAAACATGAAATGGTTAATTTAGTATTAACTACACTACGATACAATCAAAAGGAAGGAGAAAGTTTATGAAAATTATTATCGATGGAAATAATATTTCACAAGAGCAACTTATAAAATGGAAAAGAGAACGGATAAAAAAAGTATTATATATATTAGGACATAAAGAGTCTGAAATAAATGATACAGACGTCATGATAAAACAGCTAACGGAAATAAAGTTGCGATATACATACAATGAAATGTACGAAAAGTTGAAATCAAAACTTAGATTAAGTGCAATAGGTATGCGTATCTGTACTCTTTTATCTGGCGATAGACGAAAATTTTCAAAAACTAGTATTTATTTAGATGGGATTACAGCAGAAGAAGCCATACATGGAATTGATAGTTTGATGCTTGAACAATCACGTGAAAATAACAAAGTGAATTTATCTGCTTGTCCTGATCACTATGTACTAAGACCCTTTTGGGAAAATGAATTAGAGGTTATCGAAACTACTGGTAATTCTCCGTTTCCAGTTCAATTTTTCATTGTTTTTGGTGACGAAACCGGATTGAAAACACCGAGAGATAAATCTTATCAATACCAATCAACAGGTGTTGCACGTATGAAAGATGGTACTACTATTGGTGGAGTTCGACATCAATTTAAAGATACTGATACAGGGATAGAAGTAAGTCTAGTTGTTGAGTTCCCAGCCCTTTGTCCTAATAGTCTAATTAAATCCCATAAAATGCATTTAGCGTGTGAGTTTTCTTATTGGTTACAGTGGATTAAAGATCAGAAAAAATAGTAAGTAAACGTCGTTTAAATAAACAAAAGTAAAATGTTCAAACAAATCATATGTATGTTTTAATAAAACCTAGTTGACTTATCGGAAATATTTGTATAATATGTACTTAATTCCATAACGTATTGCTGATTGGAGAAACCAAAGGCATTTTATCAACAGATAAAATGCCTTTGGTTTTTTTATTACACAAATACTGAATCTGTTCATTTATATGAATCATTTTAAGGAGGGGAAGAAATGACTGTTTCAATTGATGGGGTATCAAAATATTTTTTGAAACAAACTGGTACGGTTCAAGTGCTAGAGAATATTAATTTTCAATTAGAGGAAGGGGATTTTGTTACAGTAATTGGTCCGAGTGGGTGCGGAAAAAGTACATTACTAAAAATTGTTGCAGGTCTAGATAATGATTTTGAAGGTGAAGTTGTTATTGACGGGGAGCCTATCTTAAAAACGAGCAAGAAACAAGGTTTTATTTTTCAAGAACATAGGCTTTTTCCATGGTTAACAGTTGAAGAAAATATAGCGGCAGATTTGTCGTTAAAAGATAAGTATGTGAAAGATAAGGTGAGAGAATGGGTTGAAATCGTTCGGTTAGATGGCTTTGAAAAATCGTATCCGAAAGAAATTTCAGGCGGGATGTCACAACGTGTTGCGATAGCGAGAGCGTTATTAAGAGATCCAAATGTATTATTACTTGATGAACCTTTTGGAGCGCTGGATGCTTTTACTCGAAGTCATTTACAAGAAGTATTGCTAAATATTTGGGAGCAGAAGAAAACAACAATGATATTCGTTACACATGATATAGACGAAGCGATATATCTTTCAAACCGAATCATCATTATGAGTGCAAAACCAGGGAAAATACATAAAGTGATTGAAAATAATTTGCCTTATCCGCGAAATAAAACTTCTCAATCGTTCCAACAACTTCGAACGAAAGTATTACAGCAGTTTGAATATGGAGGGTTGATTCAAACAAGTATATAGGAAAAGGGTGATTTTATATGTATAAAAAATTTAAAATTCTTTCTTTTGCTTTAGCTATATCAGTATGTTTATTAGGATGTGAAAAAAGTACAGCAAGTAGTAAGAAAGAAGATGTAACAATACAAATTGGTATACAGCAAGGGTTAAGCCCGCTATTACTAGCAAAGAAAAAGGGGTGGTTTGAAGAGGAGTTTAAAAAAGAAGGAGTTAAAGTGAAATGGACAGAGTTCCAAAGTGGACCTCCTTATTTTGAAGCAATCGCATCAAACCGATTAGACTTTGGTGAAGTAGGGAATTCTCCAGTCATTTCAGCGCAAGCAGCAGGTATTGGATTTACCGAAATCGCCAATACAAGTTATGCGAGAAAAGGAACTGGAATTCTCGTTCAAAAAGATAGCAAGATTGCGAGTGTAAAAGAGTTAAAAGGTAAAAAAATTGCAGTAGCAAAAGGAAGTAGTGCCTTTAATTTATTGTATCGAGCACTTGATAAAGAAGGGATTGATGCAAAAGAGGTAAATGTCATTCAATTACAACCAGATGAAGCGCAGCCTGCATTTGAATCAGGATCAGTAGATGCATGGGCGATTTGGGACCCTTTCATATCATTACATACGTTAAATAAAGGTGCGAAGGTGATTGCAGACGGTGAAACATTAAATGTCTCTTCACCAGAATTTTTAATTACGAGAACAAAATTTGCGAAAGAACATCCGGAATTAGTTGAGAAATTCCTCAAAGTTTATGAGAAAGCACGTGTATGGCAAGATGCTAACTTAGATGAAGCAATAAAAGTATATACTTCTGTAAAAAAGATAGATGCGGAGATCGTAAAAGAAGTGTTTAATCACGACAAACCAATTTTAGTTCCGGTAACGAAGGAAATAATAGCAGAACAACAAAAGACAGCGGATTTTCAATATAAGCTCGGTTCTATAAAGAAAGAAATTAAGGCGGAAAAAGTTGTAGATAATTCTTTCGTAGAAAAAGCATTGAAAGCGAAGTGAAAAGAGGTTTTGTAAAGTGGAAAATACGAAAGCTGTTATGAAACCAGCGAGTATAACGATTGAGAAAAACAGAGTTAAGAATGTGCGAAAGTTAAATGTAAAAGTTTTAGTAAGGGCGATTACTATACCGGTTATTATATTAATAATTTGGCAGTTAGCTGGCGTATTCGGTCTTGTTTCTAAAACAGTTTTACCAACACCATTAGATATTTTTTTAGCTTTCCAAGAGCTTATTAAAACAGGAGAGTTATTCGACCATTTAAGTATTAGTGTATTCAGGGCTGCGGCTGGTTTCTTTATTGGTGGGGGCTTAGGAATCATTTTAGGAACGATTGTTGGATTTTCAACGAGAAGTGAGCAATATTTAGATCCATCTGTGCAAATGTTAAGAACTGTACCTCATCTAGCTGTTGCGCCACTTTTCGTATTATGGTTCGGTTTTGGTGAAACATCGAAAGTGTTATTAATTGCAGATGGTGCATTTTTTCCTTTATACGTAAACGCATTTTTAGGTATTAGAGGTGTGGATTCAAAGTTATTTGATGTAGCGAGAGTGTTAGAGTTTAGCAAAAGAAAACTAATTACGAAACTCATTTTACCATCTGCATTGCCTAACCTTTTACTAGGAGCAAGGTTATCGTTAGGTGTTGCATGGGTGAGTTTAGTAGTAGCAGAACTTATGGGATCTACAGAAGGTATTGGTTATATGATTATGGATGCAAGGCAATTTTCAAATACAGATATCGTATTTGTCGGCATAATTATCTTTGCATTTGTTGGGAAGTTTTCTGACTCTCTAGTACGTTTACTAGAAGCGAAGTTTTTAAGATGGCGAGATAATTTTAAAGGTGAGACTGGGAATTAACATATAAATTATTAGGGGTAATTTATATAGAATGTGTTAGTATACGATTCAAAATAAATAAGGGGTGTGTAAAGGCATGGAATTATTATGGTTTATTCCGGCTTATGGAGATGGTCGATATTTAGGAACGACAAAACGAGGAAGAGCAGCTGAATATGGTTATTATAAGCAAGTTGCTGCGGCAGCTGATTATTTAGGATATACGGGTGTTTTACTTCCAACTGGTCAAGGATGTGAAGACCCTTGGGTGTTAGCTTCAGCTCTTGCTGCTGAAACAGAAAAATTAAAATTTTTAGTAGCAGTGAGACCAGGACTAATGTCCCCTACAGTTGCAGCGAGGATGGCATCTACATTTGATAGAATTTCAGATGGGAGACTGCTTATTAATGTAGTAGCTGGAGGAGATCCAGTTGAACTACAAGGAGATGGATTATATCTTGATCATGATGAAAGGTATGAAGCAGCGGATGAATTTTTAAAAGTTTGGAAATCGACATTGCAAGGTGAAACGATCTCTTTAGAAGGAAAACATATTCAAGTTACAGATAGTAAAGTTGTATTCCCACCAGTTCAAACGCCATATCCTCCTATATATTTCGGAGGATCATCAGCTGCTGGAAAAGAAGTAGCAGCTGAACATAGTAATGTATATTTAACGTGGGGAGAGCCGCCAGAGCAAGTAAAAGAAAAAGTAGAAGAAGTAAGAAAACTTGCAGAAGAGAAGGGGCGTACAGTCCGATTTGGCATTAGATTACACGTAATTGTAAGAGAGACAGAAGAAGAAGCATGGGAAGAGGCCGAACGTTTAATTCAATATGTGGATAATGAAACAATTGAGCTTGCTCAAAAGACATTTGCAAGATATGATTCGGTTGGTCAAAAACGGATGACACATTTAAATAAAGGTACGAGAGAGTCGTTAGAGATAAGCCCTAATTTATGGGCTGGTATCGGACTTGTAAGAGGTGGGGCAGGTACTGCACTTGTAGGCGATCCGCATACAGTAGCAGAAAGGATAAAAGAATATGAATCGTTAGGAATTGATACGTTTGTTTTATCAGGATATCCGCATTTAGAAGAAGCGTATGAAGTGGCAGAATTGTTATTCCCATTATTGAAAGACAAGAAGAAAGAAGAAAATAAAATTGTTGGTGAAATGATTGCTGATGCATATGCATTAAAAAAATAGTGAGAAATAAAGTTTCACTTATTTATTGCTTCATTTTGTTTACTGCCTGTTAATAGGGTATAAAAAATCCGCAAGTTATTCGCTTGCGGGTTTTCATCGTAAATTATTAGAAAATATGGTAAAATCAAAGGGTAACTTAAGGTGCGGTTGGTTGTTCAATTATCACTTCTCCGAGTAGGAGGGGGGTGATAATACGTGAGTGAAATAGCGTTGCTACTGCAGGGTGGACTGTTTCTCGTTGCATTGTTAACGTTCGTCGTCGTTTTAATAGACAAGCTCAAAAAATAACAACCCACCTATGCCTATAGAATGTGGGTTGTTTTGTTTGTAAGAAACAAATAGGATAAATGAACAATCCAATCTGCTAAGTTACGTGGACTAGTGTGTAGCCGCACACTAGTCTTTTTTATTTATATACAATTTATAATTGGTTTATGTGATTGTATTGTTCTTTTCATACTCATTATAACACAGTGTCTTTTCATCAAGAAAGGAGACCGTATGTTCTGGTATCTATTATATAGTAGGTGCTTTTTCTTTGAACAGCCCATCCATATACTGTTTTAAACTTTGGACATAAAATTTCTGTGTATTCACATTATTTACACCGACAATGGGTGATGGAAGGTCAAATCTTTTTTCTGATAAATGAACGACAACATCAAAGATGTCAAACAAGCGAATGAAGCAAAACAGACCGTCTTTATCGCTAAGTAAAATAAAGTAATGATTTTCACTACTTGTATTTAGCGTATTCCATAAAGAACTTTTGCTTAAATCACGTACAATGCTTTTTTCTTTTAGTTCCACGAAATCTGCATTTGAGAGAATGGTAGAAATATCAATTGCATCTTGATCTTCAAAGTAGCCATCAACTGCTTGTACAGCGAATGTATAAGCCATTTTTAATATACTCATTTTATATTTACGGTTATCTAATAGTAATTCACGTTGAATAGAACTCGCTACTTTCGTTACACGTTCCTCTTTCCAAATTTCATTATGTAAGGAAATATCGTGCTTTTTACATAGTTTCATAATTAATGCATTAGAATAAAGAATTTCGTCGCTTACTTCGACAACATCAGTCTCAGCAGCCGCAAGTTCCTCACCGTGCTCATTCGTATAGAGTGGGGAATCAATTTGTCTTTTCATTTGTTCAATCTTAAATTGACTCAATTTATGCCTAATTAAAGGACGATCAATATTTGTTGTCATTTGTTCATGACAAGTATCACAAATTGAGTTTGTGAAATAATATCCACATAATATTTCTGGAATGACATATTGTTCACTAAGTTCTTTCGTATCTTTTCTGCAAATGATGCATTGTGTCATTTTTATCACCTTTACCTGCAAATTTGTATGTAATCTCATTGTAGTGTATTTATTGGTATTTTGGAATATTGTAAAGGAAAATATTATGTGAAATTCATACTTATTTTGGTACAATGAAGAGAAGTGCTAGTTTAAAGGAGGCCATTTTTTTGAAATCAAAAGTGCACTTTTGGACATTAGAAGTGCTAATGGTTGTAGGAATCATATTTATTTGCACAAAAATATCATTTTTATTTCAACCGATTGGTATCTTCATATCAACATTATTTTTCCCAATCTTAATCGCGCTTTTTTTATACTTCATATTTAATCCTGTATTAATCTTTTTGGAGAATAAAAAAGTACCTAGAAATTTAGCGATATTGCTGTTATATCTTTTTATCATAACATTAACTGCGGTTGGCGTTGGAGTAGTTGTTCCTACGATTTCACAACAGCTAATGGACTTAGTAAAAAATATGCCAGGCTACATAAAAGAGGGAAAAGTATACATACAAGAATTATCACATCATAGGTTGTTTGAATGGTTATCTACACAAAACTACGTTTCCATTGAAACAATTGAAAAAAATGCGATTGAATACTTAAAAGATATACCAAATACAATTACGTCGAGTGCAACGGCTTTATTTGGTATTATCACGAACGTTGCATTAGTTGTATTTACTGTACCGTTCATTTTATTTTACATGTTTAAAGATGGACATGCCTTTCCAGGAAAAGCGGTAAGTTTATTACCAGAATCTTACCGTGAAGAGGGGCTTCGTATCATTAAGGAAACGAACGAAACATTATCTGCATATATTCAAGGGCAAGCGCTCGTTTGTATATTTGTAGGTGCGTTTACTTTTATCGGTTATTTAATTATTGATTTACCGTACGCTTTCGTTTTAGGAATTATCGCAGCATTTACAAACATCATTCCTAACTTAGGTCCATTTATCGGGGCAGCACCAGCTGTTATTGTAGGACTGTTCGTATCTCCGATGCAAGCCTTATACGTAATTATTATCGTAACAATTGTACAACAGTTTGAAAGTAATATTATTTCACCACGTATTATGAGCTCGAAATTAAATATTCATCCACTAACAATTATTATTTTAATTTTAGGGGTAGGTAACTTTGCGGGAATTATCGGAATGATTTTAGCAGTACCAGTTTATGCAGTAACAAAAACAGTTGTTTCGAACTTAGTGAGATTGTTTAAGACGAAGAGAAGTAACCGAAAATAGTAAAAACTGAGGAAGATACACCGCTTTTTAAGTGGTGTATCTTTTGTTTATAAATAAATAATTAACATTGGGTTGATTTGATTTTATTATATATTTTTTATACATCAAATTCAGTGATAAACTTGTGTGGTATAAGCTCTATAAAACTATGTGGAATCCCTCTGAACTATCCAAATCATTTCCTTACAGCGTGCTATCAACATCATAATCGACTCCTTTCAATTCCATATAGTTAAACGATTAAAGGTGAGTGTAGTATTTGCTTCTACGATCTCGAATTTCATTAATAACTTGTTTATATTGTCTTTCTTGTTTTAATTCATTTTGAGATATTGTTTCTTTTTGAATGATAATGGTTAAAAAGAAAAGGTGAAACTTCATATGTGAATTCCTCCTTTCGAATTGGAATTACAGATGAATACAGTAATGACTTTGTCTTTCTTTTACAGAATTCATAGCCTGATTAATTTGTCGTTCATGAAGCATTTCAGACTCAGAAAATTTATTTTTTTGAATGGTAATGGTTAAAAAGAATACTTTAAATTTCATAAAATAATTGCCCCTTTATAAATGATTTAGAAAAAACGAGTGTAATAAGAAATTATAGGTGACTACAGTAATGACTTTGTCTTTCTTTTACAGAATCCATAGCCTGATTAATTTGTCGCTCATGAAGCATTTCAGACTCGGAAAATTTATTTTTTTGAATGGTAATGGTTAAAAAGAATACTTTAAATTTCATAAAATAATTACCCCTTTATAAGTGATTTAGAAAAGACGAGTGTAATAAGAAGATTGGCGCTCTTTTACTTCGTCCATAATGCTTTGGATGTGTTGTTCACGTAAAATCTCTTTCTGTGAAAGCTTACGTTTTTGAATGGTGATTGTTAAAAAGAATGCTTTAAATTTCATGAATATATTACCCCTTTAAAATATATTTTTAATACATTTGAGTGTAGTATGAACTTTTAATGTCAGTTATTTTATCAGTCAGTTGTTTTAACTGTTGTTTACGATTGATTTCAGTTTCAGATAAAGTATGTTTTTGAAGCACAGTCGTAAAAAAGAAAATATGAAAAGTCATAAATGAATTCCTCCTTTCAAAAAGGAATTACAGGTGATCACAGTAAAGTGCTTGGCGCTCCTTAACATCATTCATAGCTTTTTCAATTTGCTCATTATGAAGAATTTCATCTTTGGAAATTGTATTTCTTTGAATCGTAATACTTAAAAACAATACGCTAATAGTCATTGAATGTTGCTCCTTTCTTAGAAAAATAATGTAAGAGACTAAAAAATCGCGCAAAAAAACCACAGGAAGATACAGTTCTCCTATGGCTGGGCGTGAAAAAGCCACAGGAAAGTATACGACCTCCTGTGGCGAATTTATGAATTAAATGAAATAAAGTACGATTTTCAATTCTCCATTAGGGTGGTCGAATTCATATTTAATTGTCCAGAAAACACAGGTGCAGTTAACGCTAAAGTTAATGCATGTAATTGTAATTTCATCATTTCCTTCGACCTCCTTTTAGAATTTTTTTCTTACGTTAGTAAGTATATACAATTAATGGATAATTGTAAACATAAAAAATGAAAATTTTTAATTTTGATTAAAATGCGTATATTTAAAAAGGGATTTGAAAGTAAATATTGTAATTAACGAAATATCGATAAAAATGGGGGATGCTAAATGAAATATATGCATCATAACATAATCGTTATGCTAACAATTTTTTTATTCATTGCGGCTTGTTCTAACGGAGAAAGAATAAAAGATATATATGATGTTAGGTCAGATGATTTTAAGAAATATACTGGGACATACGTTGGTAATAATTCAGATGTGGTTGCAATTATTAATCATTTACCCGGTGGTGGAACAGTTCAAAGTATAAGTTTAGAAAATGAAAATATAAAAGTGAACTATGGTGCAAAAGAGAGTGGAGCTCTTACAGAAGAAATGATTGAGACGTATTGGTTTGATGAGAAAGATACGATGAAGAAGAATTTTCTCTTTAATGCTACCTATCTAGTAATTTTAGTACCAAACGCAAAAGCTTATGAGTTTCAAATAGAAAATAAAAACTTTAAGATAACGAGGGAAGAAATGTTATCAATTTTGCATAGGGAATTCGATGATTTTCCAAAAGAAAAAGATATATGGGATAAAAATAAAGTTATAAAGTTCTTTAACGGCAATGAAGAAAAAATTAAAATGCTTGTGGAAGATAAAGATTTTCGGAAATCTTTATTCGCTAAATATCAAGTGAACCAGTTGAAATAATGGAGGGGAGAAGATGGAGTTAGTATACAAAATTTCTTATCATAGAATGCAGGATCATTATTTACCTAAGTTAGTACAGGCAATTAGGCTCGTTAGTGAAGAAGATTTGTGGAAACAAGAGACCTCTGTTAATTCAATTGGTGGAATCGTACTACATATTTGTGAACATTTACAGAGAAATACAAGGCGTTATAAGGATCCAAATATAGTTTTTGAAAATGGAATTGAAGAATATTTTCCAGTGAAACAAATAAGCTCTGAAGCTTTGTTAAAAACTGTTGAAGAAATATTTGATGAGTGGGGCAAAGCATATATACAGGTCTGGGAAGAAAAAAGGCATATTGATCTTCAAAGTCTATTACATTTGGTTGAGCATACAAGCTATCATTTAGGGCAAGTAGTAGATCGTACAAAATGTATTGAGGGACAACAGTTTAATTTTTGTCAAAATGGTATAAATGAAAAGAATTTGAGAACAAGAGTTGAAACTTCGAATTTTTAGAAAGAGAGACATTCTTAATTGAATGACTCTCTTTTTTGTAAAAGAAATTTATGGAAAAAAATAATTCTATGTGATATGGTTAATTACATAAGTAATGAACCTATGAACCTAAGGTGGTGAAAATGTGAAGCCGACTCTAGAACAAAATAAATTAATATACATACAAATTGCAGAAACGATTGAATCTGATATTTTAAAAGACATATTGCTTGAAGAAGAACAAGTTCCATCGACAAATCAATTTGCGAAGATGTTACAAATAAATCCGGCTACCGCAGCTAAAGGGGTGAATGTATTAGTGGATGAGGGGATTTTATATAAAAAGAGAGGGATCGGGATGTTTGTTGCAAAAGGGGCAAAAGAAGTTGTACTAAAAAAAAGACAAAATACTTTTATGACTGAATATTTACCTAAAGTGTGGGAAGAAGCGAAAGTACTAGAAATATCAAAAGATGAATTGATGGATATGATTCAAAAGATTACGAAGGAGGGGAAAGAGGGATGATTGCACTTGAAACGAAAGATGTAACGAAAAAGTATAAAAAGAAAATAGCTGTAAATGAAGTAACGATTTCATTGGAAGAGAATAAAATATATGGTTTGCTTGGAAGGAACGGAGCAGGGAAAACGACTTTATTAAATTTACTAGCAGGACAAATTACTTCAAGTAGTGGAAGTGTATCAATATTTGGTGAAGATGTTTTTGAAAATAGTAAAGCGATGCAAAATATTTGTTTCGTTAGAGTAAAAGAAGAGTCTCATTTAAGTTATAGCGTAAAAGAAATTTTTAAGATATGTAACATGTTTTATAAAAATTGGGATCAGAAGTTTGCTGAAGAACTGGCGGGTAAATTTCAGCTTAATATAACAGAGAAATACCATAAACTATCTCATGGCATGCAAACAGTTGTAGGAATTATTAAAGGGTTAGCAAGCAGAGCGACAATTACTATTTTTGATGAACCAACTACAGGATTAGACGCAGCACATCGTGAGTTATTTTATAGTTTACTACTAGAAGATTACGGGGAGTATCC
This sequence comes from Bacillus cereus group sp. BfR-BA-01311, assembly GCF_022664295.1. NCBI lineage: Bacteria > Bacillati > Bacillota > Bacilli > Caryophanales > Bacillaceae > Bacillus > Bacillus cereus group sp. BfR-BA-01311. Next base: position 276,883 of record NZ_JAKUHC010000004.1, on the reverse strand, counting down.
CAGAACAATTATATTATCAACACATCTGGTAGAAGAAGTAACCCATGTTATTGAAGAAGTAATTATCATAAAAGAAGGTGCACTTGTTGTTCAATCAACAGTGGAAGATTTATTGCAACAAGGTCATATTATTTCAGGGCAAAAAGGTAAAGTGGAGGAGTTCTTGATTAATAAAAAAGTTATAAATAAAGAAATTTATGGGAATAAAGGTATTGCTGTTATATGGGAAGGGCTTTCTAATGAAGATTGTTACTCTCTTGAAAAAGAAGGTTTAGTAATTGATAGAATTACATTACAAAAACTATTTATTCACATGACTGGTGGTGAAGTGGAATGACGATGTTAATGAAACAATTGAGGTTACATATAAATTTTCATTATAAAGCAATTTTAATATTTTGGATTGTAGCTTTATTAATAAAAGGAGCTTTATATGCTGCTCATTTAAATGAAGCGAAAGTTGGTTATTTACCCGAAATTATCAATAATCCTTCAATTGCAATTATGATTTTTATAGTAGGGAGTGTTTTCATTGTTCAAGATGATTTATTTCGTTTAGCAGTTTCATTTGGTATAACGAGAATACAATATTTTATCGGAGCGATTTGCTATATTGTGTTGCAATCCGCATTGTTTTCATTCCTTCAAATACTGTTTTTACAAGATATAAAATATAACTTAGTAAATGTTAACTTTGGAGAGCAATTAATACAACAGTTTATTTTACAATTTTTATTTTATGTTACGATAGCATGTTTCTTTCAAGTAGTAGTAATTTTTAAGCAAAGATTTCAATGGATTGGTCTCATGATTGGTGGGTCGCTTTTCCTTTCAACAAATAGTGTGCTGTATGGAGAAGTAGGGATAAAAGGATTGTTATTTACAAATGATGTATCTTTAATAGATATCCCTTATTTTATTGTTATTTCAATTGGATTAACAATTCTTTATATCATAACTAGTAGTATATTTATTCGTAAAGTATCATTTGAACGAACAGTTTAAAATAGTGATAGATTATTCTTTTAGGGAGAAGGAAAATATATGGGAGACACGTCCTCACTAATAACCGTCTTTTTATGCATTGCACTACTGATATTTTGGCGTCGTTATCGCTCCATGCATAAGCCAATAAAGGGATCGGGAAAACGTATTTTATGGCCATTACTATTTTTAACACCAGGTATTGTATGGTTTTTAGGTCCCGTACATCCAGCTATATTACAAGTAATTATAGCGGTATTCATTGGTGTACTTTTTGCTGTACCGCTTATAGTATTAACAAATTATGAACGAAGAGATGATGGGAATATTTATACGAAAAAAAGTGCAGCTTTTTTAATTACTTTTATTGCACTTGTCGTTTTGAGATACGGTTCAAGAAAATATATTGTTGACTTAGATCAGCAAACAATAGGTTTATTATTTTATGTTGTTGCAGTATCGTATATTTTTCCTTGGAGAATTGCCTGTTATATAAAGTTTAGAAAAGTTTGGCGGGAAAATAATAATCATGCTATATGAAAACTTCTCATTTGAGAAGTTTTTTTATTTTTACAGGTAAGCAAAACAAGTTGTTGAAGGGCAGGCTGTCATAGAATATGATACATATTATAATAAGGAAAAGTTGAGGGGATAAAAATGCGTACAATTTTACTTTTTCTAAACAACATGTTCATTAGCGAAATCGAGGACATTAGGCAAAAACATGATCCTTTATTTGGATTAATTTCACCGCATATTACAATTGTATTCCCATTTGAAAGTTCGATTTCAAATGATGAGCTGAAATTACATATTATAAATGTATCAAAACCGATACAGAATATAGAAATTGAATTTACGAATCAAATTACAAGTGAAAGAGAATATTTGTTTTTACGAGTTGAAAAGGGGAAAGAACAAATAGAGGAACTACATAATATTCTATATACAGGACCTTTATTACAATTTTTGAAAGAAGACATTCCGTACATCCCGCATGTAACAGTCGGAAGAAAAGAAAGTGCCGAATTAGCTGCTGAAGTAGTGAAGGAGATTCCTAGTTTTCATGGGAAGTTAAATTGTGTGATTGATAGAATAAGCGTGGAGCGAATTGGAGAGAACGGGGAATCAATTATTGAATTTGAAGTGCCATTTCTAAAAAGCTGACAAAAGTCAGCTTTTTATTTCGTAGCATGAAGTAATGCACCAATTGCACCGCTATTACCACCATCTTGTAAAAAGATTGGTGTTTTATTTTGATATTCGGTGTAGCTACTAATAATATGTTGAAGTTGTACGTTATTACATAAAGTCGAACCAATATAAATAATATGTTCAATGTTTTTTGTTTCAGCGAATTGAAGGCTTAATGCAGTAACGACTTCACCAACAAGTCCTTGTACAGTAGCTAGTATATCGGAGCTACTATTATTTGATTCTGTAATGGCTGCTTTTCCGAAGTTACTAGCAGTTAAGTTATTATCGATAGGGGAAAGAATAACACCATAAATATCTCCAACCGTAATATCTAGCTCTTTTCTAGATCCTACTTTTGTTAGAGGTATTATATCTTCAAAATGATCTATATTTGTTAACAATTTTGAGAGTCCCATAATAGTCCCACCGCCAACTCCGGTTCCACCAGCGCGAATATATTGTTCATTATAAACGTAATGGATAGAAGTACCTGTACCGATATTGGTTAAAATAAAATTGTTTATAGTATGTTTTTCTTCTTTTAATATGTATTGGACACCTGCAAGAGTAGCTTCAAATTCGTTTAGCTCTATTATTTTATATGAACCTGTAAGCAGATGCTGTAATAGTTTCGATTTACCACCCGTAATACATATTTGTTTTATGCCATTGTTGTTTTTAATCCAATCTATTATTTTATGTTGTTCATGCGAATAAAATTTTTCAAAAGTTAATAGCTTTTTTTTGTTAAAATAAGCTATTTTCGTTAATGTGCCTCCAGCATCGATACCGATAGTACGTTCCATTTTCCTGCTCCTAACTACGTAATATGTTTTCCTATTTACTCAATCGGTTGAGAATAGATATTTCCAACTGATATAAGGAACACTTTAATCTGCTTGATATATTAATAGTTTTTCTATAGTTACAATAGGCTGGTCGTTTACAGTTGCAATACCTTTACCAAGAACAAAACCTCGGCGATTGCGCGTTAGCTCATAATGTAAATCAAGTTTATCACCGGGATATGCTTTTCCGTGGAATTCAACTCCATCTAAAGAGGAGAGGAATCCTAGTCCTTCAGAATCACTTGTATGTACAAATGCACTAAGCTGAGCAAGTGCTTCTACAATTAACATATGAGGCATATGTTTGTGACTATCATTTATAAACCATTCGTTATTTGTAATGAGTTTATATCCTGTAACGAATTCATCTTGTTTTACATTTGTTACTTTATCAATCATTAAAAATGGATAACGATGGGGAAGTGTGTCTTTAATATGCATATGAAAGTACCTCCAATTAATAATACCCCTGCTAAAGTTAAGCAGGGGAGCCGGAATTAATTTTTAACTAATTCATTTACTTTTTCAAGGACGAAAATGCCGCTATTTCTAATGTTTTCAACAACTTGTTGCAACACTTCTTTATCTTGAACGAGTGCAATACGTACGAAGCCTTCTCCGTGAGGTCCAAATGCATGACCAGGTGTAACAACGACATTCGCACGATCCATTAATGCATAAGCGAAGTCTAGAGAAGTCCATCCTTGTGGAATTTCTGCCCAGACAAACATACTACCAGCTGGCTTATCGACATTCCAGCCAAATGTTCGGAATCCATCGATTAGTGTATCTCTACGTTCTTGATAAATTTCACGGTTTTTCTCACAAAACGTAGCACCGTTTCTTAGTGCAGCAGATGCCGCTTTTTGAATTGGTAAAAATACACCGTAATCGGTATTAGATTTAAATTGAGTAAGTGCACGAACAATTTCTTCGTTTCCAATCATATATCCAATACGGCTACCTGCTAAACTATAACTTTTTGACAAAGAATTGATTTCTACACCAACTTCTTTAGCACCAGGTACAGAGAGGAAGCTAATTGGCTTATTACCATCGAAATAAAATTCAGCATAAGCAAAATCATGGACAACGATAATATTATGCTTTTTCGCGAATGCGATTACTTCTTTAAAGAAATCTTCATGAGCCATTGCTGGAACGGGATTCCCTGGGAAGTTTAAAATCATCATCTTCGCTTGATCGGCAATTTCTTCAGGGATGACTTCTAAGTCTGGTAAGAAACCATTCTCTTTCTTTAAAGGCATGTAGTAAGATGTTGCACCAGCCATTTGAATACCTGTTTCATAAGCTGTATATCCTGGATCAGGAACTAATATAATATCACCTGGATTTGCATAAACCATAGGTAAATGAACGAGCCCGTCTTGTGAACCCATTAATAATAAAACTTCTTTATCCGCATTTAATAAAACGTTATGAGTGTTGTTGTAATATTCAGTTACAGCTTCGTGAAATTCTTGAATACCTGATAATGTATACCCGTAGCTCTCTTTCTCACTCGCTGTATGTACCATTGTTTCTCTTACAAAATCAGCGGGCGGCATATCAGGATTTCCGATGCTCAAATCAATCATGTTATGACCTGCTGCAATTTTTTCTTTTTTATAGGCTCCTAATTCACTAAATATAGAAGATTGGAATGCTTTCATTCTAGTTGCTAACGTGTAAGTCATCAAAACCCCTCCTAAAACAGTGCTTTCATTCTGCATTTTTAATTATTCTGAAAACACATGTTTATATTTTATCATTTTTTTATGAAAATTAAAACGATTGATAAATTTAGAGGAAGGATTAGCCTATTTTGAAAAAGTATCGATGTAAATAGCGTAGACGTGTTAATTGAAATGTCTATTATAGGATTCATTTTATATAACTTAAGGTATTCTCTAGTTTTTATTAAGTATATTTCTCATGTTTTGAATGAAAAAGAATACGAAAACAAGGGCTATTTTTGTGGCCGATTTCTAAGGTGAAATAACGCAGAAAATATTTTCTGCGTCTCCTATGAAATGTAATCATTTCTTTTTATATGTGCATAATTTTTCGGCTGTCAAAAAGTATACATTTAGTGTACCGTCGGCAACTTTTAAAGTTTGGTCCGATGTAAATGAATTGCCATAATCAATGTGATATACATTAGAATTTTTGACAAATGAGCCTTTATATAAATCGTCTTTATTCTTTGTTGTTTGCATTTCTACTAAATTTTGCACAATTTCCTCTTTATTTTCTTTTTTGACAACTGTTTCAAATTTATAATATACAGGGCATTCACCATTTTTATTGTCAACGACTTCCCAAGAACCGTATATATCGTTATTGCTGCATCCACTAAGTAGGATGATTAGTATAGGAATTGTAAGTAGAACCTTTTTCATTTTGTGCTCCTTTCTTTTAAATTTGAATAAACGTGCGAATACGATAGGGATATTATAATAAATAAAGTTTAAATTTTTTTAAAGAATTATTTAATTTCATATAAAAATTTAGGAGAAATTAAATAAGCATGAATCTAGTGTAAAGTCAGATTCATGCTAGTACCATAGCCTATGTTATGTCTTTTTTGAGCATAAATAAAGAGGAAAGCAGAATCACTATTCCATTTAATATATATACGCTTGCGATCATAAAGGCTAACGTACCTGCGCCAAATCCTGCTTTATCGAATATAGAAGCAAATGTTGCGATAGTCAAAAAGATAATGGGAGTCAGTAGTAAAAATATGAAACCTGCCACGATTCTTTTTTTAAAACTATGTCCAGATAAGGAAATGGCTAAAAAGTTTAGGATGCTAAACAGAGCAATTGCAAAGAGCAGGACAATAAATACTTCGATGCCACCAGACATTTTACCACTCCTTTTATAAAGAGTACTTTTTATAATCTATTCGAAATTAAAGGAGGATACTCCTTTAGGTAATTTCAATAAACGTAATAAATAGGCGTATTATAAAACAAAGAAGTATGGATTCAATATTAGATCCATACTTCTTTGTTTATTTTATAAATTCGCAGATTGCGAATGCTGTTTTTCATAATGTTTCTGCTTAGAGAGGGAAATAGAAATAATCAATAATGAAACGGCTCCGAAGATGAGAACCATATATTGTAACCCAATTGTATCTAAGAAGAAGCCTGTGCCAAGTAAGACGATTTGGAACATAACCCTCTCAAACATATTACGGAATGAGAAGAGGCGACCGTGATAACTTTTTTCCACTTTCGTTTGGAAAATCGTCGACATAATAGGGAAGAAGCAGCCAACACTAAACCCAAATAACCCAAATGATGTAAGAGCCATCCATTTTATATCGCTAAAGAACAATGACAGATGTGCAAAAGCAGTACAAACTGCGAAGAAATATAGTAATTTTTCAGGTTTGAAATGATCAGATAGACGTTTAATTACGAAGGCACCTATCATAAATGCGACACCTTCAATTGTATATATGAACCCTTTAATCGTAGGATCATGTTGCATTTCGCTAATGTTAATAACCATTAAATTAAACCCAGCTATAAATAATAGAGGGATGATACTTAATATAAGTGCTGTAAAAGCAATAGGAATTCCTTTTAAAATACGAAATACTTCCATAAAGCTATTATCTTTTGCAGCTTGTTTACTTGGTGTTGTTGATTTCTTGTCTTCGAATTGTAGGAAGAAAGTCGAGAGGAATAATAAGGCGTATGCTGCCATTGAGAAGGCATACATGTACTGTAAACTCATCACAACTAAAAGAATTCCACCTAGTGAAGTACCTGCAATACGAGCAATTGTACCAACATTCATATGTACACCGTTCATTTGTAATAACTCATGCTCACGTACGATGAGTGGAATTACAGATTGTAATGCAGGGAAATAAAATGCTGCTGAAATTTGAAGAGCAACCATAAATGCGATCATAAATGCGATACTTTCAAATTGAATAGCGAAAAACATAAAAATAACACTTAAAACTCGACCAAACCCAGCGTAAAGAAGAACTTTTTTCTTTTCATACTGATCGATGACACGGCCAGCCATAGGTCCAACTAGAACACCGGCTAATAGTCCGATAAATAATATAACTGATTTCATGAAATCAGAAGGGACATATTTTTGCATAAATTCAAGGTTGCCAAGAATACCAAGCCATAATCCTAGACCTGCAATAAACTCCCCAATTAAAACAATCCAAACGTTTTTATTACGCCACATAACATAAAACCTCTCCGTCTTTTAAAATGAAAAACGCGTATATAAAACCTCCTTATTTATGTAGTGTTTTTATACGAACTTTTTTAGAGTCAGAGTCTATATTACGTGTTTCATAAGTGGATTTCAATCTTTTTGATTTGTCAAAAATTTGATGTGTTAAGTGCTGAAATAAGTGAATCCAAACGTAAAAATTTTATGATTAAAGCTAATAGAAAGTAAGAATATATATAAAAGCAAGAACGTATAACTACGCCTCGCTTTTCTCAAGTACAAAATTAAATATTAGATTCACTTAGCAACATTTTTGCTCTTTTCCAATAGCTAAAGCGCTAAAAGATAGAGGACCAACAACTTCTGCACTAGCACCACTAGTAAGGTTTTCTACAGTTAATGAATATTCGTGTGTTCCACTGCTAACGTTTTGATCTATAGCTTGAAATGTTTGTACGTAAAATTGTTCAGAATCTGTAGATTCAATACCTACTTGTGCATTAAAAATTTCAATATTATCACGGAAAATTCGGAATAAAACTTGTGAAGTCCCAGTTATTCCTTCTACACCAATTGTAGCGATTAATTCTACTCGATTATTACGTGAATCTCTACTTGAAATTCTCAATTTCAAATTTGCTAGAATTGCTTTATTTGGAGAAGAGGGGATTGCAAAAGTTGTTTCACCAGTTTTACTAATAGGTTGAGTAGCTTGGTAATCAATGATATGAGTCATATTCTTCACTATTTTCATATACTAGAATATGAAAATAGTGAAGAATTAGCTTGGACAAATACTAGATTATTTAATAGAGTCAACAACAATTATTGAAAAGAAGAAATTCACATAAAAGCATTAAGAATATATCACAATAAGATGATATTTTTCTTAATGCTTTTTGTAATTAAGCAGAGTATTCTTCTTTACGTACTTCAAAAAATTCATTACGTCGTAAGTAATTATAAATTTTCTCTGAAACCTCTTCTTCTTCAGACACCAAGAAACGATGATCAAAAGCGTAGAAAGATTGACCTTTAATTAATTTTACGTAATACATATTAAACGCCTCCTGACACTAGATTATTACTTGCTTCATATTTATGATGGCCTATATGTCTGCTAAAAATACTTGGAGTTTCAAAGGGAGTAAGCAGAGGGATGAAAGAGCTTACAATTCTGTAAGGTTTATGTCACCTTTTTCGATAGTTTACATTCGCTAATTTCTTCTATACTACAAATAAGTTACATAAAATAAGGGGGTAAAAAGATGGATGAAGTAATTGGAGAAGTTGTAGCAGGTATTTGTGAATTTGTAGTAGAAGTAACAGCGGATGCTATAGGAAATTTAGTTTCCGGAAATGATGAGGAAAAAGAAACATTATAATAATTTGTAAAAGAATAAAGTTGATCGAATTATAAAGGCTGACTTCTAAAGGGGATTCAGCTTTTTTATTTTTTACATTATATTAACTTAATTTGAATATTCATTTGTTATCATATTTAAGAAGCTTATATAAGGAGGTGAATAAACAAATATGTCGAATTCAGGGCCTGATTTATCTGTTTCTCGTTTGATTGTGGTAAATATAGAGGAAAAAGAATATCATTTTATTGTTCGTGAACATCCGATTGTAGGGAAATTTATATCGCTATTTGAAAATGGAAAAGAATATGGTTTAATAGATAAACAAATCGCTAATAAAGATAAATTTATTACATCGGAGCTTACTAAGTTAGATTATTTTAATATAGATGTTTTATATCTTACACCTGGGTGGATATGGATTGGTATGGATCAATTTGGTTTACATGCTCGTGAGGCTACTTATAACGAAGTAGATGTTATTATGAAGTTGAAAGAGGATTTATATTATATAGATATATACGAAGAAATAAAAATGTAGTAAATATTTAGTCAGGTTAGGGGGAAAGTTCCCGTAGCCTTTTTTGTTTAATGTAATAACGTATAATCATATTATTTTGATTATAAGGGAACGTGATGAGAAGTGAGATGAAAAGAGGATTTGAAAATACATGAAGAGAATTGTAATAATTATATGAGTCGTATATGTAAATAACAATAGAAAGAAGATGATAATATGAGTAAAGAAGAGCTTGTGAAAAAACAGTTTGGCAGTAATGCAGATAAATATGTAAATAGTAAAATACATGCTAAAGGACTGGATTTACAATATGTAGTTCAACAAGTTGAGTCTCGTCATAATAATCGTCTTCTTGATGTTGCTACTGGTGGCGGACATGTGGCAAATATGTTAGCACCCATGTTTGAAGAAGTAGTTGCACTTGATTTAACAGAACAGATGTTAGAAAAAGCAAAAGTTTTTATAAAGCAGAATGGGCATGAAAATGTATCTTTTGTAGCAGGAAACGCAGAGGATTTACCATTTGCAGACCATTTTTTTGATACAATCACATGCCGGATTGCAGCCCATCATTTTACGAATCCGGCTCAATTTATTTATGAAGTAAATCGTACATTGAAGGATAATGGATTATTCATCTTAATAGATAACGTTTCGCCAGAAAATAATGAATATGATACATTTTATAATTTTATAGAAAAAAAGCGAGACCCAAGTCATGAACGAGCTCTAAAAAAGACAGAATGGCTTACTTTATTAGAAAAAAACGGTTTGCAAATGCAGTCATGTCTTACTTTTGATAAGAAGTTTGATTTTGACTGGTGGTGTAATATGATGGATGTCCCTTTACAAAAGCGTGAAAAATTAACAGAATGTATGATGAAAGCACCAAACGAAATGAAGGGATATTTTAATATTCAATTTAAAAATAATAAAGTAGAATCGTTCTATACTGAAATGGCTATGTTTATATGTAAAAAAAGTACAACGTTAAAAAGATAAATGTGTTGCAGTCTTTCTGAAGTACGATATACTTAGTACAGAGAAACTGAGAATTGAGGAATAGTTATAATGATTCGTGTACGCATTGAAGGTTCTGAGGAAGAAATGCTTGAATTTATGGGGAAAATGCCAGACATTCCTGGATTTGAAAAGACACATATGAGAGAGCCGAGAAAAGGAAATAACCCGAAATACGATTCAAGTAAAAATGTACTTGCATATTTGTCTTATAAAAAGATTGAAGTCGCCAATAAATAGGCGACTTTTTTAGTTTGCGCTGTTTCACCGCCTTGTCTTTTTCACATAATAATAATAGTAGATTATGCTGAAGAGGGGTGAGAATAGTTAATAAGAAAATTATCTTTTTTGGAGACTTTGGTATTGATGACGCCGTAGCGTTAATTTATGCAAATAAAACATGTAAATTAGATATTCTAGGTATTGTTGCTGAGTACGGGAATGTATCACGAGATATCGTTACGGAAAATGTTTATTTTTTAGAAAGGTACTATGCTACACAAGTGAAAATTATTGAAGGTGCGAGTAGACCGATGACAGCTGAAGAGCCTTTGTTTTTCCCTGAAATCCACGGGGATCACGGTTTAGGTCCTATTATTCCACCTGAGATGAGAATTTGTAAACGAGAAAATTTTTGTGAATTAATCAAATTAATCGAACCTTGTCCAGAAGATATTATAATTGTGGCGACAGGGAGACTAACGACGCTTGCTACGTTATTTTTATTGTATCCAAATATAATGGATCGTATTTGTTCGTATTATATAATGGGCGGCGCTTTCCTATTTCCAGGTAATGTTACACCAGTATCTGAAGCGAATTTTTATGGTGATCCAATTGCAGCAAATATTGTTATGAAATATGCGAAAAACGCTAGCATATACCCGTTAAATGTAACACAGGGCGCGCTTATTACGCCTGAAATGGCCAATATAATAGATAAACAAGGAACTGGACAGGCGAAACTCATTAAACCAATGATTGATTTTTATTATGAGAATTTCTATAAAAAAGAATATCCGGGTATTGGTGGAAGTCCTATACACGATTTACTACCGTTTATCTCGTTTATAAATGACAGTATTTTCGAATATAAAAAATCGGCAGTGTGGATTAGTACGACAAATGATGTGACTAGGGGCCAAAGTGTAGCAGACTTTAGAAAAATAGCTGAGCCAACAAGGTTTGATGATCGGCCGATTCAAAGAATTGCTGTTGGTTTTAACTATGCAGCTTTTAAAGAAGAGTTTATGCGAACAATATTGAAGCCAGATTGTTCTTAATGTGTGTAATAACAAGTCGGATAAATCGTTAGTTCAAAAAAAGGTTTAATCTGTGTGTATTATTCTCAAAAATCTTAAAGTTGAACAACATGAATAACTTATGAAAAATGTCACATAACTAATGGTAAGCAATTGTTTCTAATTATATTTTGATTGGTGAAATGTAAAGGAGGTTATTATATGATTTGGTCTTTAATCGTCGGTGGTATATTAGGATGGCTTGCGAGCTTAATTACTGGAAAGGACGTACCTGGTGGTGTAATTGGTAATATTATTGCTGGTATTATCGGTTCTTGGGTTGGTTCGAAATTACTTGGTAGTTTTGGTCCAGTCATTGGCGGATATGCAATTATTCCAGCTTTAATCGGTGCGATCATTTTAATTTTTATCGTAAGCTTCTTATTACGAGCAATGCGAAAATGAATGTAAGGACTGTTTACATTTGTAAGCAGTCCTTTTTATATGTTATGCTAGTATTATACAATCAGGAGGTGTCAGCATTGAAATCATTTACAGTAAATTTCCATCAAGAAGATAATGCAAAAGCGACAACAGTACATAAATTAAGTGAAGAGGACTTCAATAAAGCAACTGAAAAAGGTACTCGTCATTTATTTGATTTAGATACAAACGTTGGCTTCTTCGTATTCTTTGATGCAGAAGATGCAGAAGGAAATGATCAATACTTAATGTTACAATATGAAGGGGATCATGAAGAACCAACTGCATGCTACGGATTTGATTTAAAACTATACTATCAATTTTTAGCACTATACTTAAACGATCTTGAATTCCAAGGCGAAACAGATGAGGAAGAGGAAGAATACGGTCCAATTCATCATTTAGCGCATTTACTTTATCATATTGTTGAAGATGGTAAATCAATTGAAGTGTAATATACATATTTGAAGCTGCTCTTTTTGGGCAGCTTTTTTATATGACATTGAAATGGTGTACTGTAAGCTAAATAAGGTGAAATTTTAATCAGTGGGGGTTTTGTTCATTCCCACTGATTATCAGTTCTCACCAATTTAGCTTTTACGGGCAGCAGGGCCCCCACCTAACTTCTTTGTTTCCGCTGAATTTTGAGGTGGGGATCTTACTGCCCGGCAAATAGCGGGATAAATTAATAATAGAAATTTATTTATTACTTTCATGTTAGCGTCGTAAAACACCTGTTATAATGATTGTAATTAAATTCCTGGAGGCTAATTCTATGCTTGTAGATGTAAAAGCTTTTATTAAAGCTGCAGGTTTAACATGTATTTCATCATTAAGTGGAGATAACACGTTTGCTTATAATTTTGAAACAGTAAAAAACACTATCGCTACATTTTTTAAGAAGCTAAGATTTACCGTTTAATTTCATTTCAACCAGTAGGAAAAGAGTAATCACTTCCTACTGGTTTTTTTGTTTCAAGGAGCTGTTGTGACAGCATGTTTTAAGTTATAGATAGAGGATATTATCATCGAGAAGAGAAGGTTTAAAGAAGGAGATGAATACGATGATTAACAATATAATTCCAAGTTTTTTAAAATTATGGGAAAGTGACGATTTAGAATTAGAAGTCCTTAATTAATACTATACTTCGCATCCGGTTGATTATCGAAATGAATAAAATACAATAGGGGGTAAAAATGATGAAAGTATATTTCAAAATAGTTATGTTATTTCTTGCTTTTACATGCACATTTGCATTAGCAGCATGTAAAGGGACAGATGAAAAAAAGGAAGCAAATCCAGCCTCGGAAAATCATAAAAATGAACAAAGTAATTCTTCAGAAGAAAAGAAAAATCTTGAAGCAAAACCAAGTAATGAAAAAACAACAAAACCATCAGCTGAGCAAGATTCGAAAGATAGAACACTTAATCAAAAATCAATTAACCACGTTAAAGATTTGTTTGAACTAGCAAAAGAAGGAAAGGTACCTAATGTGCCATTTGGAGCCCATACAGGGGATATTGAAGAAATTGAAAAAGCGTGGGGGAAAGCAAATAAAACCGAATATACAGGGAATGGAATGTACGCAACTTTTACAAATAAAAATGTTGTTTTCGGATTTAATAAAGGGTCACAAGTTTTTGATGTACGCTCATATCATGCGGAACTAAAATTGATTACATTACAAGAAATTGAAAAAGCATTAGGAAAACCATCTTCAGTTAAAGAGAATGGTGAAGATAAAATATATGTATACAAAGTAAATAACCAGTATGAATTGAAATTTGTCATTCCAAAATCGACTGGTAAGGTCGATCATATTTCCGTATTTTCGCCAGAGGATAGTATTAATAAAATGGCAGGATAAGAAATTAAGTGATTTCAAAAACACCTCACTTTCTTGAAGTGAGGTGTTTTTAGTTGTAAACAAGGAATGTCTCCTGTCATATAAAACATACTTTCATATGCGAAATACTTCACTTTTATTTTTTAGCATTTATCCAATAAGAAATGTTGATCTACTGAAAAAGTAGTAACCTATAAATTATGTGTAGGATGGTTCACGATTTTTTTACGTTCCAAACTTTGAACAAATAGCGCTTGAACAATACCTCCAACTAATAAGAAGCTAGCACAAATATAAAACAGCATACTTCCATTTAACTTACTTAATATAACTGCGCCAATAACTGGTCCACACGTTCGAGATATATCCCAGTGTATACCGTAAATTGAAAAATATAAACCACGTTTATCATGAGGTGCAATTTCTGAAACGAATCGTAATAAATGGTTTAGAGCAATACTTTCTCCAATGACTAAAAAGAGTAAGGTGAAGAATAACGACAATATCGTCGTTGAATAACTAAAGCCAACTGCAGCTATTGTATAGCAGGCGTAAGAAATAAGGATGATTTTCGCCATAGAAAATCGTTCAGACCATTTTACGAGGAAGATTTGTAGAATGATTTCCAAAATGGCTTTGCATGTTGAAATAAATGCGAGTATGAATACGAGATTAGGAAATACATGTTCTGCAAAAATACGATAATTCGTCTCAGTTTGTGCATAAAAAAAGCTAATAGGAAGTGTAGAAACCATAAGACCGAATATGGCGTAATGTTTAAAAACAAATTGCTTTGGTGAACTTGCCTCAACTGTTTGTTTCGACTTACTTATAGGTGGAACAGTTTCTGGGAGCTGGGTCCAAACAACAACAGCATATATCGTAAGAGTTACACTTTGCACGATAAATAAATATTCTGGGTGAGTATTATAAAAACTTGCACCGATTAAAGGGCCGACTACGGATCCGATTGCTCCCATCGTTTGTAGGAGAGCAAAAATCTCTGCTTGCTGCTCTTGTTTTGTTAAATCAGCAATTTGTGCACGCTGAGCTGGAATGTATAAGGAACGGCCAATACCATTAATGACATATAACAGTGCAAATATAAAAACGGATTGAGCGAAAACGAAACTACCGATTGCAACACCTTGTAGTAATAATCCGAGTAACATAATCTTTTTTCGGCCATATTTATCAGTAATTCCTCCAGCAATAAGTGTAAATAAAATGTCTGAAAGTGGCTGCAGTCCGAAAATCAGCATAGTTATTATTACATTGCCGTTTAACATTTTATTGACGTAAATAATCATAATGAGAGCTAACATAGATTCAGTCGTTCGGGTTAATAATTCACCGCACAGTCTAATAAAAATAGGTTTATTGTAACGAAGTAAGAGATAATTCAATATTAATTCCTCCTTTCTATATTGAAATGATAAGATGAAAGGAGAGTTGGAAAAAGGGTAGAAACAATAGGGAGTATTTTTCACCTTTTAGGGGGAGTATGATGTTTATTTTAGATCAATACATTGAACTATGGATTGCTTATGGAAAAGGGAAAAAAGAGGGAGAACGATTGGAAGTAACAGTGCAAAATATATCTAGAACACTATTTTGTACAGAGCGTAATAGTAAATTAATTATAAAAAAATTAGATGAGTTAAATTGGATTAAGTGGTTTCCAGGTCGCGGCAGAGGAAATCGTTCTAAGTTAATATTTCAAAAGCACCCGATGTCTTTAATTTTAGATAGAGGAAAAGAAATAACGAAAAAAGGGGATGTGAAAAGCGGAAGCATATTTGTGGAACGCTATAGCTCACATTTTCCATCGGTAAAGGGAGAATATCACTCCTGGGTGGATTCAATATTTGGTCATAAGGTTGAAATGACATCTGAAGGGAGAAGAGATGTACTCCGGTTGCAAGTACAAATGAATTTAGATATCACATTAGATCCTGTATACGCTACAATGCGTTCAGAATGCCATATGGTAAAACATATATTCGACACACTCGTGTATGTAGACGGTAATACAAACATTATAGAGCCAAGACTTGCATTTCACTGGGAATATAATGACGCTGAAAAAATATGGACGTTTTACTTACGAAAAGGAGCTCACTTTCATAATGGAAAACAACTTACTGCACATGATGTTATATACTCGTTGAATCGATTTATGAAGCTGGAAAATAATGCACACGCATGGATGTTACAACACGTTGAAAATATCCGTTCAGTGGATGACTACGTTTTCGAAATTCAATTACATACGGAAAATCGAATGTTTTTACATATGCTAAGTGCAGAACAGTGTTCTATCGTGAATGAAGATGAAGCAGGAGGGTTAATTGGAACAGGGCCTTTTCAATTATATAAAAGTAATGAAAATCTGTTCATTTTAGAAGGACATCCTTTATATTTTCGTGAAAGACCTTTTTTAGATCGTATTGAATTGTGGAATGTAGAACAAGGTGTAAGTACATACGATGTTTTAGTAAAGGCGCAGTATAAAGATAAAGAAAAACATAATAAAGAATTGTCTCGGCTTGAGTCGAACGTGACATATATAACATGTAATCTTACGAAAGAAGGACCAATGCAAGATGCGTTATTTCGGAAAGCGTTATATCAAATCATTCATGGTTATACAATCGTTCAAGAACTCGGCGGAGAACGTGGAGAAGTGGCAAAGAAACTAATATTAGCAAATGAAAGCATAGTAGATATTGACGAAGATATCGAAAGTTTAATTAAAAGGAGTACTTATCATAGTGAAGTGCTACAACTCTACACATTTACAGGACGAGATCATGTTGAAGATGCACAATGGATACAAAAAGAGTGTGCGAAGTACGGGATTCGTGTAGAAAATAATTTTCTTGAGATAGAAGAGCTATTGGAAGTAAGTACGATACAAAAGGCCGATATGATGCATGATAGTGCCACAATAAGTGAACGAATAGAAGATAGTTTATTATATATGTTTCTTACAAAAAATAGTTTTATTCATGGACAAAGCAGCATGGACTTTCATGAAAAGTTGTCTCCTTATTTTAGACAAGAAGAATTAGAGAAAAGAGTTACACTGTTACGCGATATCGAGGATACTTTGTTACGTCAAATTCATATTATTCCTTTATATCGTAATAAACAAGAGGTAAGTACACATGAAAAAGTTCAAAATATAATGATTAATTCACAAGGTTGGATTGATTTTTATAATATTTGGTTTAAATCTTGATATATAAGGGCTTTTGCACATTTTCATAAGATGTGTAAGAGCCTTTTTGTATGTGAGAATAGGTTTGTTTTACACATTGTTACGCTACTTGTGATAAAAGTCTATTTACAGCGTAACAATGTTATGTTACATTGTTATCAGGAAGGAGTGTTATACAGTTGAGTACAGATTTAATTTCAAAAAAAGATTTATTAGAACTAACTGGTATTTCATACGGACAGTTATATAGGTGGAAAAGAAAAAATTTAATTCCGGAAGATTGGTTTGTACGAAAATCAACGTTTACAGGTCAAGAGACATTTTTTCCGAAAGAAAAGATATTAGAGCGTATCGATAAAATCCAAACGATGAAAGAGGATTTATCACTTGATGAACTAGCGAACATGTTTTCACCGAGTGTGAGAGAAATTTTTTTAACAAAGGAAGAGATTTTACGCAAGGGGATTGCATCAGAACCAGTTTTACAATTTTTCATAGAACAAACGAATAAAACAGCAGAGTTTCAATTTGTAGACATTCTTTATGTGTACATGTTAGAAGAATTACTACAATCAGGAGAGATTAGTTTAGAAGAAGGAAAAATGGTCTTGCAAGTTTTACGTGAAAATTATGAAGCAATGAAACATAAAACTTGTGACTTAATCATTGTCCGAAAGTTAGGTATTTCTACATGTTTATTAGTTTCAAACGTGGACGATTTAATTTTTGAAAAAGGCACCAAAATCGTTTTACGCGAAGCGATTATGAAATATACCGAAGCATTAAAAACTAAATTGTTGTAATGGAGGAGAAAGTATGCGTACAGATAATTTGATTATAAATGGTTACGGTTCATCGAATGGTGGCGAGTTTCATAAAGTGCAATTAAACGGAAAAGGAACTGTGAATGGAAATGTTGAATGTGAGCAATTTGAATGTAACGGTTACGGTGCAGTTACTGGCGATTTGAAAAGTAGCAGTGCACGAATTAGCGGATCTGGTAAAGTTGATGGCACAGTTCATGCTGAAACGATGCGAATTGATGGAAAAGCAACAATTACGCAAAATGTAAAAGCAAACAGTTTGAAAATTGCAGGAAAAGGTACGATAGGTGGAAATGTCACTGGTGAAGAATTTAAAGTCAATGGTCAAGCTACAATTGACGGTAATTGTGAAGTGGATACTTTTTCTTCAGAAGGACAATTTACAATCGGTGGTTTATTAAGCGCAGATGAAATTAATATAAATATTCACGGTACATGTCGAGCGAAAGAAATTGGTGGTCAAACGATTAAAGTAAGACATAGATCAGGTACATTTAGTAGGCTATTTAAAACAGTATTTGGCTTGCAGTTAGAAGCTGAACTATTAGAAGGTGACAATATCGATATTGATTATGCTCACATAAGAACGGTAAGAGGAAACAATGTTACAGTAGGAGCAAACTGTGAGATTGAACTGATTGAATATACCGGTGTTCTTACTGTTGATAAAAATGCAAATGTAAAAGAATTTAAGCAGGTTTAACGGAAGGGAGAAATCAGTATGGAACATCCACATAGTCTCACAGTAAATGGTTCTGGTAATTCAGCAGGCGGAGATTATAATAAAGTGAAGATTCGCGGTGAAGGAACAATTACCAATGATATGAGTTGCAATGAGTTTAAAACGTACGGAACGAGTGATGTACGTGGTAATGTGAAAGTGAAAAATTATGTCGTGTATGGAGATAACGAAGTACAAGGAAATATAGATGCGGAATATGTAAAAGTATATGGTAATACACAAATTCATGGTGATGCTCATATTGAAAAAACAAAAGTTAGAGGTATGATAGATATTGCAGGAAAGTTTTCAGGTGATTTTGTTGATGTAAAAGGTGCTTTAAATGTGAAGGGAGATATTGAAATAGAAGATTTATCATTAACTGGTGGTCTTGAAAGTGCTGGATTACTTAATGCTGAAAATATTCAAATCTCACTTCGTTATGAAGGCAGTAAGGTAAGAGAAATTGGTGGCAAAAAGATTACTGTTCGTAAAAAAACGAGATTTATTCCTTTTACCAGTCATGCTGGAAACCTCCAAACTTCGATTGTTGAAGGAGATGATATCTATTTAGAACATACGATTGCTGAAGTTGTAAGAGGCAACAACGTCACAATTGGTCCTGGATGTGAAATTAGTGTTGTAGAATATCATACTAGTTTTAATCAAAAAGGTAATGCAGTCGTAAAAGAACATAAACAAATATAAGTAGTATGAGGGAGAGCAAGAGATATGGTTGAGAAGAATAATAAGCTCGGCTTTGTTGTGGCGGGCTTATTGCTAGGTATTTTAATGGCATCGATGGATAATACCATTGTCGTAACGGCGATGGGAACAATCGTTGGTGACTTAGGAGGCCTCGAAAACTTTGTATGGGTCGTTTCTGCCTATATGGTCGCAGAAATGGCAGGCATGCCGATTTTCGGTAAGCTATCAGATATGTATGGTAGAAAGAGATTCTTTATTTTTGGTTTAATTGTCTTTATGATTGGTTCGGCACTTTGTGGTACTGCTGAAAATATTACACAGTTAGGTATTTATCGTGCCATTCAAGGTATTGGCGGCGGGGCATTAGTGCCAATTGCGTTTACTATCGTTTTTGATATTTTCCCACCTGAAAAACGCGGGAAAATGGGTGGCTTATTCGGAGCGGTATTTGGATTATCTAGTATTTTCGGGCCATTACTTGGCGCATATATTACCGATTACATTAGCTGGCACTGGGTATTTTATATTAACTTACCACTTGGCATTTTAGCACTTATTTTTATTACATTCTTTTATAAAGAATCACGCGTTCATAGAAAGCAAAAGATTGATTGGTTTGGTGCAATTACTTTAGTTGGTGCAGTAATTTGTTTAATGTTTGCTTTAGAACTAGGTGGACAAAAATATGATTGGGATTCTAGCTTTATTTTAAGCTTATTTGGTGGATTCGCCATTTTAATCATCGCATTCATTTTTATTGAACGAAAAGTAGAAGAACCAATTATTTCATTTGAGATGTTTAAGCAGCGCTTATTCGGAATGAGTACAATTATTGCTTTATGTTACGGTGCCGCATTTATGTCAGCAACTGTGTACATTCCGTTATTTATTCAAGGTGTATACGGTGGTACCGCAACAAACTCAGGATTATTACTTTTACCGATGATGTTAGGATCAGTCGTAACAGCGCAGTTAGGCGGATTTTTAACAACTAAACTTAGCTACCGAAACATTATGATTATTTCTGCGGTTATTATGCTAATTGGACTATTCTTATTAAGCACGTTAACACCAGAAACAAGTCGTGCATTATTAACAGTTTATATGATTATTATCGGATTTGGAGTCGGTTTCTCATTCTCTGTACTAAGTATGGCAGCTATTCACAACTTCGGTATGGAACAGCGCGGGTCTGCGACTTCAACGAGTAACTTCATTCGTTCGTTAGGAATGACACTAGGCATTACAATCTTCGGAATGATCCAAAGAACAGGTTTCCAAGATCAATTAGAAGAAGCATTTAAAGGGATGAGCGGGGGAATGAATACAAACGCTTTAGGGGATTCAAGAGCTATTCTATCAGAATCGGCAAGATCTCAAATCCCTCCGCAAATATTAGATAAGATTATTGACGCTCTTTCTAGTTCAATTGTTCAAACATTCATGTGGGCATTGGTACCAGCTGGATTAGCATTCATATTCATTTTCTTTATGGGAAATGAGCGCATGGTAATTAAGAAACAACAAACGAATAAAAAGAGTGAAACATCAAAAGCGTAATGAAAAAGCTCCTTTCTAATTGGAAAGGAGCTTTTTCGTATGTACGGATTTAGATTAGCCTTCGATAATTTCGTATTCTTCGTCTGCTAATAGTAAAATTTGTGTTTTCTTACCTTTGTTTTGAACTTCGATTACATCGTAAGCACCTAAGTCTCTTACTTTGCTTTGAGAAGCGTTAACCATAACTTCAATAGAATCAATTAAGATATCTTCTTCAATGTATGATTCAGGCAATGCCATATCTTCAGTATCTAATACACATGCGTATAGATTTTGTAAGTTTTCAGCAGTTGGGTTTTGTTCCTCAACATCAATGATGTTTTTTACTGCTTCCATATTTTCCTCTTTTGCTTGGTATACTTTAATTTTAGCCATTGTTTTAATCTCCTTTATAACGTAATCGTAGAGGCTACACCTTATTATAACGTTTTTTTTATGAAAGATGAAATTGTTATATGTATTTATAGTAAAAATTATGTGTCCTTACTCAAAAATGGTGTGATTTCCATATAAATGTACGAGTAGGTAACGATATTACTACGTTAACGTTATATTGTCCAAGCTTTTCTTATTTTCTTCTCATATATATGTAGTAGCAATTCTATATAGAGAAGGGATGGAGTGTAAGTGGGGTGTGAACCGAAACGTAATTGTGGGTGTTGCCAAAATAGTATATGTGAGTTTTTACAGAGTCTAGAACCGTATACAAAAGTTGAAAGTATCATAATAGAAGGAAACGAAATTGCTGTATCTTATTTTCTTTCATTTAATAAGAAAACAGGTATCGTATCATTCGTACAAGAAGACAATGAGGTTATATTTGTCGATTGTTCAAAGATTGATGCAATTCGAATAGGGAAAGTATGTAGTTGCAAAACAAAAGTTAAATATATTGAAGAGGACTTTAGCTTGCTAGGAAATGTTTGCCCGCATTGTTTAACAGAGGGGAGTACAATCTTTTTCGATTTTAACAATCCTGAATTAAATGTGTCTTTCCAAGCAACAACAATTAATCCACCTAGATGTACTGAATTTACAGATGATCTCGGGAATGTAGTAAAGCAAATTACTATAGTAGGTGAGGCGAAAGTTTCTAGAGAGTTTGTTCAAGTACCTGAACTGGTAGGTTTTCGATTACTTTTATCACATCCAGCTGGAGACCCTTTAAACTACGGATTATTATTTATTAATTTTCCTGATACGATTTTTATTTTTATATTGGCATCAAGCGGATACCTTTCCATTTCGAACTGTTTAAAAATAGAGGGCGGAACTGGTGATGCCGAAATAGAAGAGGTGAAAAAAATGATAGAGGATGACGTTAACACGTACAAATCAGTTGTTAAATTGACTAAAGTATATAAGAACGGTGAGACGGAATCTTTTATTTATAAAAATGAGTTATAACACATGTATTTAAATGCACCCTCAAACTATTGTTGAGGGTTGTTACATAATTAATTATGTTGGTCCTTCAAACCGTTTGTTAACGGGTAAGAAATATATTTATTGTTGACTTATTTTATATGTTGATCATTTCATAGTTAGTAGATGTTATAATCATTTTATGTTTACTGATATTTTATAAATATTCGAAGTTTTAATTTAATAGTCAATTGCTTTTATGATGAACAGGTGGGTATGTATATGAATACGAATTATGGAGCGCTCATGAAAATGTTAAGAGTAGTTGATTCTAAAGAAGGCGGGAATGTAAATGATATATGAAGCGAATATACATACAAGAAAAAAACTAATTTCTATGTTTGAGGATTTCAATAACGTTGTTTTACTTTCTTATTTACAAGGGCATATGGGTACTGCTTGGGTAAATGATCTTGAAAATCCAAAAGTAGCACAAGTTACGGTAGGGATTTTTACATTTTACGCTGGAGACCCAAATACGAAAGAAACAGAAGAGTTATTACGTAATATTCCAGAAAGAATTTTAGTTATCGTAAATAGTGAAGAGTGGAAACAACGCTTAGAAACATTCCATGAAAGAAAAATAGATAAGTTTTTACGTTATAAATTCAAACGAAATCCAGAAGTTTTTAATCGTTCAAAATTAAAATCTTTTATATCAGCACTTCCAAGAGAATATGAGTTAAGAAGAATAGACGAGCATATCGCAAATAGCCCTACATTACATAAGATATCTGAAGATTTCACAAGTCAATTTCATTCGGTAGAAGATTATATAAACCGTGGTATAGGTTATAGCATTTTATATAACGGAGAAGTTGTATGCGGTGCATCCTCGTATAGTATTTATAATGATGGGATTGAAATTGAAGTTGCGACTGATCACAATCATAGAAGAGAGGGCTTGGCAACGGTAGTAAGTGCAGCTCTTATATTGGATTGCTTAGAAAATGGAAAGTATCCAAACTGGGACGCAGCGAATACTACATCTGCTAAACTAGCAGAAAAGTTAGGATATGAATTTGATAAGGCATATGATACTTATTTTGTGGATAATAGATGAGTGAAGGAGTTACATACTAAAAAATAAATGCGCCCTAGTACGTAAGTCTAGGGCGCATTTATTAGTTGGTAAATATCTTCATAACAATCATATCATATTTTATCTTTTGAATGTTTGGAATTAAAGATATTTATGTGACTTTTTGAAAAAATAAAAGAGCAGCTAGCAAAAGCCAACTGCTCCTCTCCAAGGGGAATGGAGAAATACAATCATATTATCTATAGTATTGACGGAACATAGAGTTTTAATCAAAGCCCGATTGGTGAGGGATTTGATTAAAACTCCCACTGATTAAAGTTTCACTTTATTACATTTACAATTTAAATAGTAGAACGTGTTTATCGTAGTTCTCCAAACACCAATTATATTTTTTTAGAATAATTGGATGGACTGCTTCTGTCGTAGTATCGACTTCAGTATATCCATATTTCTTATAAAAGTTTTCTAATTCCTCAAAAGGAAGACAATATACATTTTGTATTTGTGATTTTTTCGCAGTTTCTACTAAAAATGAAACAAGCTCACCAGCTAATTGAAGCCCTCTAAATTGAGGCAGAATAAAAATCCCGCCCATTTCTAAAGTATCTTCATCTATTTGGACTAATCGGCCAACACCTGCATACTCGTTGTTATATGTAATAATTGCAACTTTATCTCTCTTTAAATCACTTCGTACAAATCCTATTGAGTCATATTGATTATTAATCCATTCTAAATCATTAGATGTAGCTAGTTGAATACTCATGTGCATCCTCCTTCAGTCAACTTGCGCTATTTTCATTATATCGAATATAATATCAGGAAAAAAGTGGTTGGAATCATACGATTTTCATTAATAGTTCAAGTTTTGAAGAATAGGTGCATACAATATAAAGTGTTTTCCTTTCTTCATTTAAGTTTTACGTATATAATTTAAAAGTACTATTTTTATTTTATTATTTTATATTTATAACAGAATAGAGGTTTGAAAATGGGCGTTAAAATCATTACGGATAGTGCGGCGGATTTACCAGTAGAATTGCTGCAAGCATATGATATTGATTTAATTCCACTCCGTGTATATGATGAAGCAGAAACAGAGTATTTAGATGGAGTAACATTAGAGTCAGTTACATTATTGCAAAAAATGAGAGAAGGTGCTGTTTATAGAACGTCATTGCCTTCACTTGAAACTTTCCAAGAAAAATTTGTTTCTTATGCAAAAGAAGGTAATCCTTGTATATATTTAGCTTTTTCATCTGAACTGTCTGGTACATATCAATCATCAGTTGTCATTAAAGAGGAAGTAAAAGAAACATATGCTAACTTAGATTTAGAAATTATTGATACGAAATGTGCTTCGCTTGGTCAAGGTCTTGTCGTTTTAGAAGCTGCTAAAATGGCAAAAGACGGCGCATCAAAAGAAGATATTTTAAAGCGTGTTGATTTTCTAATGAGCCATATGGAACATATCTTCACTGTAGCTGACTTACAGTACTTAGTGAGAGGTGGACGTTTAAGCAAAGTCGCAGGATTTATCGGTGGTTTACTAAACATTAAACCGATCTTAAACGTGGAAGAAGGAAAACTTGTACCACTTGAAAAGGTACGAGGGAAAAAGAAAGTATTAAGCCGTATTGTTGATATTATGGAAGAACGTGGTAAAGACCTTAAAGGTCAAACAATCGGTATGACTCACGGTGACGATTTAGAAACAGCGGAAGCATTAAAATCATTAATTATGGAAAGATTTGGCTGTGAAGTATTTATCGTAAATACAATTGGTGCAGCAATCGGTGCACATACAGGACCTGGCGTTATAACGTTATTTTTCTTAAATGAAGTAGAGTAAAGGATTGATCTTTTGATCAATCCTTTTTTATTTTTTAATCTGTGATAATCGGTCGATATGGTATTGATGAAGATAAAATCTTTGAAGTTTTCCTATATCAAATGCAATCTTGTAGAGGGAGTATTTTTTATATGTGTAATGATACTTAATGGTAGAAGAAAAGAGTATAAATAAGAATATATTTATAGGAATTTAAATATTTGAAGATATCAAAATTTTGCCATTTCATATATAATTGTGTGGGGAGAAATATCTGTAACTATTTGTAAAAATAGGAGGCGGCTATAAAAATGCAAGAAAGTGCTAGATGGGATTTAAATCGCTTGTATTTGAATGA
The DNA here is from genome assembly GCF_022664295.1 of Bacillus cereus group sp. BfR-BA-01311. NCBI lineage: Bacteria > Bacillati > Bacillota > Bacilli > Caryophanales > Bacillaceae > Bacillus > Bacillus cereus group sp. BfR-BA-01311. Next base: position 251,468 of record NZ_JAKUHC010000004.1, on the reverse strand, counting down.
GGATATTCTATTTCCGATTTTGGAGTTGAAAGAGCAATATTTTGTAACAAAAGATGTAGAGATTCTTTCAAAGCTTATACAAGCTATTGAAAAAGCAGAATACTATTTGTACTGTCGATCGGTTGAAGAAAGTGTTCCATCTGACCTTACTAAATTGACCGTGAAAGTGAAGGAACTAAAAAGTGAATTACAGCAAGTAATAAAACATAATGAAGTGGAAACTTCAGATAATACTAAGTTAATAAAAGATGAACTTAATGCGTGGGAAAATATGTACATACAATTACGGGATAGGATAGAAATAGAGCACAATAATAAACTATTATCCTTTGGACAAGCAAATACTATTGCAATGAATAGTGATAATGAAAAGGAAAGATTAGAAGTATTCGAGTCATTAACATGTGCTTTACATAAGGAAAAAGAAATCTTTGCTACTGTATTAAATCAAGTAGGGAGATTGCGTAATGCAAAGAGTAATGAAATAGAAGATAGAGAGATTTTAACACAATCTTTTCATGCGAATGGCATTTCAGAAACTGTATTATTCCAAATGTGGAATGCGACAGAAGAAAACCTTGATAAATTAGTAAGTGCTTTAAACGTGTATAAGAAAGGGAAAGCTTCAATTACATGGCATGCACTTATGACGGTAAAGGAAAGTAATGAGGTCATGATTCCTTTTTCAGTAGCAATACAAAACGTTTATGATGCATGGAAGAATATTGATGAAGAATTAGCAGAATTTGCACGTAATGCGATAGAAAGTGGTTGGGTAGATGCTGAACCGAGAGAGAATAAACCACCAGGCGGGTTTTGTGCTCCATTTTTCAGTGAGAAAGAATCGCGAATTTCCATTCGTTATGATGGGAGTATAAATAGTGTAAGAGTGCTCGCTCATGAATTAGGACATGCTTGGCATTTTTATAATATGAGTTTTGAACAATCTACATCTTTTTTAGATGATTATTTGCCAATGAGTACGGCTGAATCAGCATCTATTTTCTTTGAAATGGTACTCTTAAATTATCTAATTGAAACAACGGATAGTAAAGATATGAAAAAGTCATTACTTAGCTGGAAAATAAGAAATAGTTTTAATTATGTAATGGCAATACGAGCATCGTATCAGTTTGAAAAAACATTTTATGAAAAATGTAAAGAGGGTCCTTTAAGTGCTGATGAAATTGAGAAATTATCTATAATTGCACAAAAAGAAGCTTATGGAAATGCTTTAAGTGAATACCAGCCGTTTGTATGGATGAAATATATTCAATTTTATATAGCAGATGTTCCTTTTTACAATTATCCATACACGTTTGGATATTTAGTAAGTTTTAGCTTATTAGAAATAGCTCAAGAAGGTAAAAGTACTTTTCATTTGAAATATAAAGAGTTTTTACGAGAAACAGGAAAGGCTCCAGTAGAGGAGCTTATGAAAAAACATTTTGAAATAGATATAAGAAATTATGAATTTTGGAATAAAGCTTTTATTCAAATTTCTAAAGACATTGATGAATATTTGCAGCTTATGTAAGGGGAGAGTACAGTGGATCAGCAATTTATAAAAGGTATACCTTTTTCAACTTTAGAATATGCAAAAGCTATAAGTTTATTAAAAGGTTGGCTACATGAACAACAAGAGAAACCAAGGTTTGTAGTAACTGCAAATCCTGAAATTGTTATGTCTGCAAAGGAAAATACGGAAAAATCAAAGGAGTTTAAAAAGATGTTACTATCTGCGGATTTAATAACAGCGGATGGGATTGGTGTCATAATTGGCTCGAAAATATTAAAAGGAACTTTGAAAGAACGTGTTACTGGGGCGGATTTAACTCACGATTTAATAAAATATTGTAACGACAATGAATATCGTGTCTTTCTTTTTGGAGCTGCGCCAGAAAGTAATAAAAAGGCATTAGAAAAATTAAATGAGCAGTTCCCAGGAGCACAATTTAAAGGACAGCATGGATTTGTAAATGGTGAAGAAATAGAAGAAATAAAAATGAAAATTAAGCAATTCAAACCGCATTTATTACTTGTAGGACTAGGTTCACCAAAACAAGAAGAGTTCATTTATGAAAACATACAAACATTAAACGTTCCGCTATCTATTGGTATCGGAGGAATGATTGATATAATATCTGGTACTGTAAAAAGAGCACCGAAAATAATGAGGGATACTGGAACTGAATGGCTGTATAGGTTACTCTCACAGCCGAAAAGATTAAAGACTTGTACTTCCGAAATTTTTATTGTCGGTTATGTCAGAGAGGATTAAAGGGATTAATTAATAAAGGGGACTACATACATGAACAGAACCGGCATTATCGGAGCAATGCAAATTGAAATAGATTTACTTTTAGAAAAGCTAGTAATACAAGAAGAACAGACAATAGCGGGAATGCCATTTTATATTGGAGAATTCATGGGAACAGAAGTAATTATTGCACGTTCTGGTGTAGGGAAAGTAAATGCAGCTGCATGTGCGCAAACATTAATTCATAAATTTAATGTAGACTCTATCATCAATACGGGCGTTGCTGGTGGATTACATCCAGATGTAAAAGTTGGTGATGTAGTTATTTCAACTAATGTTACCCATCATGATGTAAGTAAAAATCAAATGAAAAAATTATTCCCGTTTCAAGAGGAGTTTATTGCAAGTAAGGAATTGATAGAGTTAGCACGTAAAGCATGTAACAGTAATAGTTCAAATATTCAAGTTCACGAAGGAAGAATTGTAAGTGGTGAATGTTTTGTTGAAGATTCAAAGTTAAAGGCAAAATTAATAGACGAATACGCACCTCATTGTACAGAAATGGAAGGTGCAGCAATTGGACATGTTGCCTACATAAATGATATACCGTTTCTTGTTATACGATGTATTTCTGACAGTGCAGATGATGAAGCTCAAGTTTCTTATGATAATTTCGCGAAAACTGCTGCAAATTATTGCTCAGAAATTATTATTGGGATTCTTAAAAATATATCTGGTAAAACTATAGTCCAAAAGGAGAGATAAGAATGTTACAAGCATTAATTTTTGATATGGATGGAACATTATTTCAAACAGATAAAATTTTAGAATTATCGTTAGATGATACTTTTGATCACTTAAGATCACTTCAATTATGGGATACGGTAACACCGATTGAAAAATACCGTGAAATTATGGGTGTGCCGCTACCGAAAGTTTGGGAAGCTTTATTACCGGAACATTCTATTGAAATAAGAGAACAAACAGATGCATATTTTTTAGATAGACTAATTGAAAACATAAAAAGCGGAAAAGGCGCTTTATATCCAAATGTAAAAGAAATATTTACATATATAAAAGAAAATAATTGTTCCATTTACATTGCTAGTAATGGTTTGAAAGAATATTTACGAGCAATCGTAACTTATTATGCTTTAGACAAGTGGGTGACTGAAACGTTTAGTATCGAACAAATACAATCGCTAAATAAAGGTGACTTAGTTAAAAGTATTATGAACAAATATGATATAAAAGAGGCAGTCGTAGTTGGTGACCGGCTATCTGATATAAATGCAGCGAAAGACAACGGTTTACTTGCAATTGGGTGCAATTTTGATTTTGCGCAAGAAGATGAACTTGCTCAGGCTGATGTAGTAATAGATGATTTAATGGAGTTGAAGGGGATATTGCCTGCTGTACAGAGATAAATAAAGTGTGTGCATTTTTCCAAGTCCTATATGTCTTATTTTATGGAGGGAATATGTTTAAAAATAGTTTTAAAATTAGTAATATTCCCGCGGTTTTGTGGGGAGATAAGAGTGAAAAAATTTTTATTGCAGTACATGGAAATATGTCAAATAAGGAAGATGCAGTTATTCAAATATTAGCTGAAGAAGCCGATCGAAAAGGTTATCAAGTATTAAGCTTTGATTTACCTGAGCATGGAGAAAGAAAGAATGATAACACTCCTTGTAAAGTACAGTTTTGTGTTAATGAATTATCTATAATTATGAACTACGCAAAAGAACATTGGAAAGAAATAAACGTGTTTGCATGTAGTATGGGAGCATATTTTAGCCTTTTAGCTTTTCAAAATGATGTGATAGAAAAGGCATTATTTTTATCACCAGTAGTTAATATGGAACGAATTATAGAAAATATGATGAAATGGTTTAATGTAACACCGGAGCTTTTACAAAAAGAAATGACTATAGAGACATCTATTGGTCAAAAGTTATATTGGGATTATTTATGCTATGTAAAAGAGCATCCTATTAGTACATGGAATACAGATACATATATTATGTACGGAGCTAAGGATGAACTGTGCGAATTTGAAACTATTAACTATTTTACAAAAAAACATCGTTGTGAATTAGAAGTTATGGAGACGGGTGAACATTACCTTCATACTGAAGAACAGTTGAAAATATTTGAACAGTGGTTACACAAACATATTGATTAACAAATTACAATTTATCTTGAACCTGTTAGAGAAGAATGGGGAATATATAAACTGATAGTATATTTGAGAGACATTATAAATGTATATGTATTCATTTAAGTAAACAGGTGCTTTAGTTCAATAAGAATTACACAACTTTAAAGAGCCTTACCACACACTAGATTATAGCAAGGCTCTTATATTTTCATAATAAAATTAATTAACTGTATTATCGATTTACATATGAAGTGAAGTATATGCATACTATGAATTAAACAAAGTAACAACCATAAAAATGCTCAGAATAAATGATTCTCGAGCATTTTTATGTATTTTCGTACTTAGGGGGAATGGACTTGAAAGATATACATATTCAACAAATAGAAAATTTAATGGAATATGAATTCAGTCATCTCGTTCAAGACAGTGAAGAAGAAGGGTTTAATTTCCTTATAAGACTAATAAATGAATATAAACACAAAGTAAATGTATTCAATAAAACTGGAGAATGTTTATATGGTATTTTCCAAGGGGATATGTTAATCGGAGTTGGAGGTTTAAATAAAGATCCGTACACAAAAGACAATAAGATTGGGCGGTTGAGGAGATTTTATATTTCCAAGGATTATCGGCGTATAGGGTTAGGGAATTTATTATTAAATCAACTATTATGTCATGCGGAAAAGTATTTTGAAGTGATTGTTTTACATGCTGACACGAAGCAAGGGGATGTGTTTTATACTTCAAATGGATTTGTAAAAGGGGGATTATATAAGGGATCGAGTCACTACAAACTATTATAGAGATTGCTATCCAAAGAATAGCTACGGAAAGGTATTTTCGTTGATAAATCGATATATTTTAAAAATCCCTGATATATATGAAGGTGCGACCCTTATATTAAAAACAACTTTTATAATTTCATTTACCAAATTGTTATTATAAAAAAGAGCACCTTAGCTTTTAAAATTTAGCTTATAAGGTGACTCCTTTTCATTCAATTACATTTTAACCTTCATTTGTTTCAATAATAATCCTGGTTTACCTTTTACATAATAAAAATGCGGATTATTTTCATCATCATAAAGCATAATATAAGGCTTTTCATTTAGTGGGAGCAGTATAAGTACTTCGTCTATTGTAGTGTGTAACCATTGATTAGTAATAGAAACCGGCTTAGATAATGGGATTTTTATCATATAGCCATCTTTTGGAACGACATTTAAGTTTTTAAATGGACCAGTAATTGCTTTAGCGTATTGAACTGCTTCTTTTTGGATTACTGGATCTAAAGATTGTTTTTGAATGACCATTTCTTTTTGACAATCAAATACTTCAATTTGTTGATTTGTATTTGCAAACACATTTGTTGATAATAGAAATAAAAGAAGAGAAATGAACCCGATTTTTTTTATCATAATACAACACCTCAACATTACTATCCCCTCAAAAGCTTTAAATATTTTTCTGTCACATTCATGTAACAAAGATGTTGTATGATACAATTGGTTTTTGTTTAAAAGCAATGGAGGAAAAAATATGAAAGTATTAATTGCAGATGACGAACAAGATATGTTAAGGATTTTAAAAGCTTATTTTGAAAAAGAAGGCTTTGAAGTATTATTAGCGAAAGACGGAGAGGAAGCACTTCAAATATTTTATGATGAAAAAATTGATTTAGCTATTTTGGATTGGATGATGCCGAAACATAGTGGTATTACTGTCTGTCAGGAAATAAAAAAGAATTCAAGCGTAAAAGTATTAATGCTTACGGCGAAAAGTGAAAGCGAAGATGAATTAGCAGCGCTTCAAAGTGGGGCAGATGAGTACGTAAAAAAACCATTTCATCCAGGAGTACTAATTACGCGAGCGAAAAAACTTATTCAGCATGATGATATTATTCAAGTACAAGATGTAAAGATAAATTTCGCCAAAAATAAAGTATATAAAAATGATATAGAGTTAGAAATTACAAAAACAGAGCTCGAATTAATAAAATGCTTTTTAAATCATAAAGGAACGATTTTAACTCGTAAAAAATTGTTAGACATTGTATGGGGATTTGACTATTTTGGAGAAGAGAGAACGGTTGATACACATGTAAGAAGGCTGCGTAAAAAAATTGGAGAAAATATTATTAAGACGCATCGTGGGCTGGGTTATAGTTTGGAGGAACAAAGTGAATAAACTTGGGAAAAAGCTATTTCTCAGCATTTCTTTAACCGTTATTCTTATATTTACAATTTCTTTATTATTAATTAACTTTCTCCTGCCGAAATATAATATTTATAAAACACGTGAAAACTTAAATGAATTTACAACTCAAATACAAAATGCGCCAGTCAATGATTTAGAAGATGTTATTCATACAATTGAAAGTGAAAATAACGTTACAATTGTGTATACGCCAATTAATCAGTCAGAAGATGCTATGAACGACGCGTTACGCATGCAACTTACGAAAAAGAAAGTAACGTTAAATAAGCTTTGGATTACGAAAGACGAAGTTATGAAAGTGAAGACGGAAGGGCAATCGAATAAACTGTACGATCAAGGAAAGGTAAAAGCGAGTTTTTTTGCTAAATATATTGCGAAAGATGATACGATAATTTTAATTGGGACTTCCATTGCGAATTCAAATGAAATTATAAATACGTTAAATACATTTTACTTATATATCCTATGTTTCTCGCTCCTTCTTATTATTTTACTTGTGTGGATACTTTCAAAAATAATAACGACACCACTGAAAGAGTTAAGTGATGTGGCTCAGGATATTTCACATTTGCAGTTTAAAAGAACGAAAGTGAAAACGAATGATGAAATAGGAGAGTTGGCCAATAGTATTAATATCATGAGTGAAAAACTACATGAAGCACATCAAGACTTAACTGATCGTAATGAACATTTAAAACGATTTATGGGTGATGTAACGCATGAATTAAAGACACCGATCGCATTAGTAAAAGCATACTCTATGGGGATTAAAGATGGATTAGATGATGGGACTTATGTAGATACAATTATTAAACAAACAGATCAAATATCAAACTTAATTGAAGAACTATTACGATTTTCTAAACTAGAAAGAGATATTTTACAAAAAGAAGAATTCCCCATTGAACCACTGGTTCAGAGTATATTAGATAAGCATCAGATTGAACTGGATTCGAAAGAAATTAACTTGCAAGTAAATTGTAATGCGGGCAATACAATCGTTTATGCAGATTTAAATAAAATGAGAATGGTGTTTCAAAATTTAATTTCTAATGCGATAAAATATACAGCAAATCAAAACATAATAATTACATTAGAAGATAGAAATGAAAGTATATATTTCCAAATAAAAAACGGCATTCCTACGGATAAAATTAAGGATATCGAGAAAATTTGGGAGCCTTTTTATGTACTAGAATCTTCTCGTAGTAAAGAAAAATCAGGTACAGGATTAGGACTAGCGATAGTGAAAAGTATTTTAGAAAGGCATGGTTTTGAATATGGAGTTTCCTCTATAGATGGAGAAATTCAATTTTATATAAATGTGAAAAAGGACTAATGAAAATATTAGTCCTTTTTGCAGCTTTAGAGATTAGCGATATAGGATGAATCACCATAATTTTCGAAATTAATGTATTAAATAGAGAATTAGCAAATGTTCTACTTTCATTAAATTCACGTGAAGTTCACAGGAAAACGTTATATTTACATAGTTATATTTGAATTTAATGAAGTGAGGTATTCAGATTTGAAAAGAAAGAAATTAGTAATTGGTAGCATTTTAATGGGTATGACGTTATCTTTATCTGCATGTGGTTCATCAGATAATATTGTAACGACAAAATCAGGAAGCATTTCAGAAAGTGATTTTAACAAAAAATTAAAAGAAAACTACGGTAAACAGAATTTATCTGAAATGGTAGTAGAGAAAGTATTACATGATAAATATAAAGTTACGGATGAAGAGGTAACGAAACAACTAAAAGAATTAAAAGACAAGATGGGCGATAATTTTAATACATATATGGAATCCAATGGTGTGAAAAATGAAGATCAGTTGAAAGAGAAATTAAAGCTTACTTTTGCTTTTGAAAAAGCTATTAAAGCAACCGTAACGGAAAAAGATATTAAAGATCATTATAAGCCAAAGCTTCAAGTTAGCCATATTTTAGTAAAAGATGAAAAGACAGCAAAAGAAATTAAAGAAAAATTAAATAGTGGCGAAGATTTCGCGGCATTGGCTAAACAATATTCAGAGGATCCAGGTTCTAAAGAAAAAGGTGGGGAACTATCTGAATTTGGACCTGGTATGATGGTGAAAGAATTTGAGGATGCTGCGTATAAGTTAGAAGTTGGTCAATTGAGTGAACCTGTTAAATCTTCTTTCGGATATCATATTATTAAGCTAACGGATAAAAAAGAGCTTAAACCGTATGAGGAAGAGAAAGAGAATATTCGTAAAGAATTAGAACAGCAACGTATACAAGATCCTCAATTCCATCAACAAGTTACTAGAGATCTGCTTAAAAATGCAGATATAAAGGTATCTGATAAAGACTTGAAAGATACCTTTAAAGAGTTAGAAAAATAATAAATGGAATGTAAGGCAATCGATAGAAATATTGGTTGTCTTTTTCTCTATTTATCCCGCTATTTGCCGGGCAGTAAGACCCCACCTCAAAATTCAGCGAAAGCAAAGAAGTGGCCCTGCTGATCGTAAACGCCCAATTGGTGAGGGTTGATTAAAGTTTCACTTTATAAAGAAGGTGGGAGTGGGAAAATAATTTCACACCTCCATTAAATTTTACTTAATAAGAAATCTTTGAGTTTCTCAACTTTTATATAAAAATAAAACTGAATTTTCAGTTATTTTGTTATATAGTAAAAGAGAACGAATAAGGGGAGGGAATATTTTGAGTAAAAAGAAAATGGCAATTACACTGTCAGCAATGCTATCTGCAACAATTATACCTAGCTTTACTATGGATGTGCATGCAGAGAAGAAGGAAGAGACTAAAAATACGAAAATTGAATTAGAAAATGGGATGACAAAACCGATTTATTCTCTCGATGAAGCTATTATCGAAAATTTATATGTAGAGACAGAAGTTGATAGTGATCGAGACGGTAAGAAAGACAGAGTATCGATAAAAGTTATGCGTCCAAAGACAGATCCGAATGTGAAAGTTCCTGTTATTTATGAAATGAGTCCATATCGATCTGGATTAAAAGATGTTCCTGTATATAATGTAGATGAAGAATTGTATGCGTATGAAGGAAAACCGTATGGAGCGATTAATCTTGGTTCGTATGGGAACTATTACGTGCCAAGAGGTTATGCAGTTATTTTAGGCGAAAGTATTGGTACTGGAAAATCAGATGGATGCCCTACAACTGGAGATGAACAAGAGATACTCGGGACAAAATCTGTTATTGATTGGGTAAACGGTCGCGCGAAAGCATTTACAGAACAGGGTGAGGAAGTTCAGGCAAATTGGTCTACAGGCAATGTAGGTATGACTGGAGTTTCTTATAATGGTACATTACCAAATGCTGTTGCGACTACTGGAGTTGAAGGTTTAAAAACAATTATTCCAATCGCAGCAATTAGTAGTTGGTATGATTATTATCGTGCAAATGGTGCAGTCATTGCTCCAGGCGGGTATCAAGGAGAAGATACAGATAATATGGCAGAAGCAGTACTGACAAGGGAAACCCCTGAAGTTTGCGGACAAGTTATAAAAGAGTTAACGGCTGGACAAGACCGAAAAACAGGTAATTATAATGATTTTTGGGATAAACGTAACTATGTAAAAGATGCTAAAAATGTAAAAGCGAGTGTATTTGTTGTTCATGGTTTAAACGATTGGAATGTTAAAACGAAACAGTTCGCGCAATGGTGGGAAGCACTTGGAGAAAATAATGTTCCGCGTAAAATGTGGCTACACCAAGGTGGTCATGGTGGGACATCAAGTAATAACTGGCAGCAAACACAAAATAAATGGTTAGATTATTGGTTGTACGGAATTGAAAATGGAATTATGGATGAACCAATGGTTGATGTGCAAAGAGAAAATAAAACGTGGCAAAAGATAAAAAATTGGCCAGATCCAGCGGCTGTACATTCAAAAATCCGTATGTATTTAAGCAATAAATCAGTCAATTTGCCACTAAGTATGGGATCGGCTAATAAAGTTTTCTCATTCTTAGATGATGCACAAATAAAATCAAACCAATTAGTAGCAAACCCAGAATTAGAAGTAGCAAATCGATTAGTATATACAATGCCTGTACTGCAAAAAGATACGCGTATAAGTGGTACACCAAAGATTTCAATTACAGGAAATATTGATCGATCTGTATCAAATTTAACAGCGTTACTTGTTGACTATGGAGGAGCGAAGCCGGAAATCGTAACGAGAGGCTGGATGGACCCACAAAACGTAAAGAGTATAGAAAATTCAACAGCGATTCAACCGGGCAAAGATTATACATTCACATGGGACATGCAGCCAGATGATTATGTATTTAAAGCGGGGCATCAAATCGGAGTTGTTTTAATTGCAAGTGATTATGATTATACAATTAGACCGAAAGCTGGTACAAAACTTACTGTGAAATTAAGTGAAGTGACATTGCCGATTGTGAAATAAATATTTTTTCTAAAGAACTTACTAAAGTAAGCTCTTTAATTTGTAGTCTGAATTTTTAATTTTTATATTTCAAATTGGAAGGTTATGTAATACAATATCATTATATTCTATGGAAAGTGAGTGATATATTATGACAGTCAGCTCTTTCGAAATCTCATTAAAATTAGAGGTACAGGAAGATTAGTTGAATTGAAATCTTCCGTACGTAAAAACGGAGGAAAAAATAAATGTTTAGTTTTTATAGTACACTTTGTACGGAACTGTATGATTACACAAAACCAGTCGGTTATTCTTTAAATGGTGATATTGAGTATTACAAAGAACGTTTAAAAGATTGTAGAGGAAGAATCCTCGAAGCTGCAGTAGGTTCAGGGCGTGTCATCATTCCGCTTCTAGAGGCTGGTTTTAAAGTGGATGGGATAGATTATTCACCTGAAATGCTAGATTCTTGCCGTAAGCGCTGTAAAGAGAGAGGCTTACATCCTAATTTGTATGAAGGAAGCTTGCAACAATTTTCACTTCCGCATAAATATGACGCAATTATCATTCCTACTGGATCTTTTTGTTTAATTGAAAATCGTGTGGATTCTATAAATGCATTGAAATGTTTTTATGAACATCTTAATCCAGGTGGACGATTAATCGTAGATATTATGCTCCCGCATAAATGGAAGACTGGGGAAATTCATACATCGACTTTCTCTTTGCCAAGCGGAGACGGAATCACATTAGAAAATAAATCAATTGAAATAGATTGGCTGAACCAAGTTACTGTATCATATTTGAAATATGAAAAGTGGAGTAAAGGACAGTTAGTACAAACAGAATTGCAACGCTTTGCGCTGCGCTGGTATGGAATAGAAGAGTTTATACTTCTTTTAGAAAGTATAGGTTTCTCAAACATTACTCGCTCTACTGAATATGTTTATGAAAAAGAACCGTCAAATGCAAATCAAACGATTACTTTTGAAGCTGTGCGAAAAGAATAGAACTAAAACTATGAATAAAAAATAAGGCAATCGTTTTAAAATCGGCTGTCTTATTTTTTATTTTATGTAATGGTTTATAGAGAAAGATTGGAGGGAAATAAATGAAACTTATATTAATATTTGGCCCACAAGCAGTTGGAAAAATGACAGTGGGGCAAGAATTAGCAACATTAACCGGTTTAAAACTTTTTCATAACCACATGACAATTGATTTAGTAAGTCCAATTTTTGATTACAGTACGAAAGAAGCAAAAAGACTAGTAAGTTTATTTCGTAATGAAATATTTGAAGAAGTATCTAAAAGTGATTTATCTGGAATGATTTTTACGTATATATGGGCATTTGACCTCCAAGAGGATTGGGATTATATACATCATGTAGAAAATATTTTTGAATCAAAAGGTGGGACAGTGTATTTTGTAGAGCTGGAAGCGGAATTAGATGAAAGATTAGAACGAAATAAAAGCCCGAATAGATTAGAACATAAACCGAAAAAAAGAGATATTGAGTGGTCTGAAAATAATTTGAAAGAAACGATGAAAATGCATAGATTAAACTCTCTTTATGGTGAAATTGAAAAAGAAGAGTATATAAAAATTAATAACACGTATTTGAGTGCAAAAGAAGTAGCGGAAATGATTAAAGAGAAGTTTCAATTGTAAAATTCCCGAAGTCTATTTCGTTTCTATTGTCCAAGCATTCTCCTACTAATTACATATACTATTTATGTTAAAATCGGTCACTATTTTAGATGGTGCTATTTTAATATATATAACTATGCAGGGAAGAGGGGAGAATAAATTTGGAAAACGTAGAACAAGATAGAATTGAAAATCAAGTGTATTCAAATCGTGTAGTAAGATCAGAATTTGATGCGAATTGGGAAACTTGTATATCAAAGAGTGGTTATGTAATTTATATAGCAACAAGTAATAATGCTGAAGTAATAGTGCTTCTTGCAGATGGTTCAAGTAAATTATTAATTTTCGAAAAAGGCGGTAAAGTAGTTGTAGGTGGCGGTGGAACAAGTCATTACAGTAAGCCGCATATTGCAAGAAATATTTAAGATAGAGTATGTTAATTAAGAAGAAACTAGAAAACGGTTGTCATTCATGTTTAGGGCATGATAGACGAACCGTTTTTTATTTGTTTATAAATTTAGAAGAACTTCATTGATTACAAATACATCAGGATGAGCAGCGAAAGTAGAAGAAAACTTGGCGGGTAATGGTACAAAATATTATGTACATTTGCAAGAATCTTACAGCGATATAAAAAAGCATTTCCTATTTGGGGAAACACTACTTCTATGTTATAGTATAATAGTGTTTTTAGATGGTACTATTTTAATATATCTATAATTTTGTTATGTATTATTTTCATATTAAATTAGCACCTAAAGTATTTTTTTATATAAGGAGTAGTAATTAGAGAAATGAAAAATATAGACTTTATACTAGAAAGTGACGAGGCATTAAAACCGTCTGAACGATTAGTACTATTATTATTAGAGAAGCATAGAATGTTATATACGAACGATCTATTGGCATTATCAAATTTATCATATAAAACATTAACAGATTCATTAACGGCGCTAGTTTTAAAATCGTATGTGTTAAAGGAAACAGGTAAGGGAAGAAGACAGAATTGCTATAGATTAGTATGATAAGGCAGCTGTTTTAGAAACTTTTACATATGTTTTTTCAATTGTAAGGTGAAATTGTATTTTTGTTTTCGAACGAAAAACTTACTATAAGAGGGGCTAAGATAGTAGCGTTTCATTTTTGTAAATATAATTATTCTATCATTGAAAATACAAAAATAAAATAAACCGCATAAAACAGAAATAAAAAAACAATCCATTTTTAAAATGGATTGTTTTTTATTGGAATAATATTATTTGATATGTTGAAAGCATAAATAGCAGAATAAACATTACCTGTTTTAGTTCATGCAACTGAACAAATATGATGAAAACTATGTGTATAGTTTTTTGCTTGCTTTTTCAGTCACTCTAATGAAATCATGGTCTTCATTGTTTAAAGGCAGTATTTTTAACAGTATTGCTATTCAGCATTAAGCACAAAAGTGATATATAATATTATTATGTAAACTTAAGATTTTAAAAGGAAAATATAATAATGAATAGAACATGTAGAAGGAGATGCTTAAATATTTTGAAGGATGGGAGATTATTATGGAGCATTTACAATCAATAGCACAAGCTGTTATAAGTGGTAATAAGGAAAAAGTAGTGAAGTTTATAAAGGCGAGTCCAAGTATTGTTAACGAATGTAGTGAAGATGGATGGACACCACTTCATTTAGCAGCTTATTTTGGACAGAAAGAAATAGCGAGTTTTCTTTTAGAAAGTGGTGCAGATATACATAGTAGAGCGAAAAACGAAAATGAAAATACGCCTTTGCAAGCGGCAATTGCGAACAAGCAAAGTGAACTTGTCGATTTCTTAATTGAAAAAGGATCAGATATAAATATTATGCAAAGTGGTGGCTGGACAGGACTCCACGAAGCAGCATTATTAGGAAATGAGGAAATAATTATGTTGCTCCTTAAAAATGGAGCTAATAAGATGATTAAGAAAAGTGATGGGAAAATAGCGTATGATATTGCATTAGAAAAAGGATATGATCACCTTTTACATCATTTGAAACAGGAAGTGAACTTATGATGAATAAATGGAGTGTTGGTATATTTTTATTTAATGAAGTAGAAGTGTTAGACTTTGCAGGGCCATTTGAAGTTTTTTCTGTAACTGAGGTGAATGGAGAAAAACCATTTACTGTTTATACAGTTAGCGAGAATGGGGAAATGATTACAGCAAGGAATGGATTGAAAGTACAGTCAGATTATAGTATTGAAAATTTACCACCAGTGGATATTTTAATAATTCCGGGCGGGCTAGGTGCTAGAAAATATGAAATAAAAAATGAAATAGTAATAAAATGGATTCGCCAACAAATGAAAGAAGTAAAGCTGATGACTTCAGTTTGTACAGGAGCGCTATTACTGGCGAAAGCAGGTTTACTAGAAGGTTTAAAAGCAACAACACATTGGGCTAGTATTGAAAAGTTTAAAAATGAGTTTCAAAATGTTGAAGTTATAGAAAATGTAAAGTTTATAGATGAAGGACATATTATAACATCTGCCGGAATTTCAGCTGGAATTAATATGGCATTTCATATTGTGAAAAACTTGTTAGGTGTGCATGTTGCGGAGGACACAGCGAAGCGAATGGAGTATGATATTAGTTTCCCAAATTAAAAAGCCCGGATTGGGCTTTTTATATTGAATGAATATAGTTAAGCTCTTCATCACTCAACATAGGGCGAACAGATGCATTTGCATTTTCTTGTGCTTGTATTCCTGTTTTGGCACCAGGAATTACAACACTTACTGCCGGATGAGAGAGTACATAGCGAAGTGCAAGTTGCCCTAAGGTCTGATTTTTATTTGAGAGCAACCGAAGTTTCTCTACAGTTTGTAAGTCTTCTTGAAACCAAGTTTCATTTGGCCAATCTTTGCGTAAATCTCCATCCGGAAAAATTGTTTTATTTGTGAATTTTCCAGTTAAAATGCCCATTTTTAATGGACCACGAATAACAGCTCCTAAATTTTTCTCTTGTAAAAATGGTAATATATCTTTTTCTGGTTTTCGATTTAATATATTGTAATCAAGCTGTACGATATCAATTTCGTTGTTGTTATTGAAATGATGAATGTATTGTAAATCATGAGTCGAAACACCGACTGCCCTTACTTTTCCATCACGTTTTAATATGTCAAATGCACGTAGAAATGCTTCTGTTTCTCTACGATTATGCCACCAAATATGACAAAAATAAAGATCAATATAATCTGTTTGAAGACGTTGTAAACTTGTTTCAAATACGGCGATGATTTTTTCGGGAGTATCATATACAGGAACTCCATTAGGGTCGTAGTGGTGTCCGATTAAACCACCTTTCGTTGATAGGATAATATCATTACGATGTCCTTTAATCGCGGTAGCCACCAACTTTTCACTATGTCCTAAACCATACACATCCGCAGTATCAATAAAATTCACACCACACTCAATTGCTTTTTTTATAGCAGTTATAGATTGTTTATCGTTAACAGGTCCCCATTCATCACCACCGATTGCCCATGCCCCAAAACCTATTTCAGAAACAGTTATTCCAGTTTTACCTAATGTGCGGTAATGCATATTTCTCCTCCTTGTAAGCATGTTATAACATGGATATGTGGGGTAAGAATTTTGTGTGTGAAAAAACTCTTCTACAATAGTAGAAAAAGAATTACAGAAACTACTATTTTATAGCAGCATGTATAAAAAAAAACGGTGTAAATGTAGAAATGTCGTCGAATGCTATCTTTAATTGGTTAATTTATGGGATATTTTTGTGAAGGAGTTTATTTTATAAGAATAGAATTTAGTTTAGTAAGAAAACGTGCCGATGGTAGTGAAAAATATGGGTTAGGGGGATTTGAATGAGGAAACTTAAACCAGTAAATGTTCCTAATATACCAGAACAATCATCACAACCTAGTGACAAGCGTAAGATAAATAAAAAGAAGTTAAGGCGTCTTATTTTAATGGTCCTTTTTATTGCAGCAACTACTCTGTACGTTCAATATATTTTAACGAAACAACAAGAAGTAATTGATAAAAAGAAAGATACGATTATGGATCAAAAGAAACAATTAGTATCTTTAAAGAAAGATAAAGATTCTTTAAAGACTAACATAGAAAATTTAACAGACGATGAGGAAGAAATTTTGAAGTTAGCGAGAAAAGAGTATCAATTTTCTAAGTCAAATGAAACTATATTTGTGATGCCAAAGTAATAAAAAAACAGTTAGCCATTGAACTGCACCTCCAATTGTTAGGCAGCGTCTAACAATTGGAGGTGCAGTTTTTTATGTATGAATGTCATGGTACAAGGAACAATCACATATTGTAAAAATGAAGAGTTTAAGCTGTTTTCATAAATATGGAATATACACTAAAATAAATGTTGTTAAAATTCTGTCAATTATATTATAATACAAGGTAAGCGGATACATTTTTAATCAACGTTGAGTTCCTCGCTCATACGACTATTAAGAAACCCGTTATCCTCGTATAAGAAAGGAAGATAGCTGTGTACGCTTCAAATACAATTTATATCGTAGGGGATGCGAAAGCACCTCAAAATAATCCCATTACTGAAAAGTTTAAAAGCTATTTCGTAGCATTTATCCTTGTTAAGGATACAGGGGAAATTGTAGATGCAGACTGCTCAGCGACAATTGCATTAACATCTCAATTTGTTAAATATATATTTTTACATAAAAATATAAATGACCCGGCGTTAGTAATGGAAGTAAAGAACCGATATTTCGGTTCTTCTCAAAAAGCGTTACTTGTAGCGCTAAAAGATGCACAGAAAAAATATAATCAGATTGCTGCTTTGTCTACTCAATCATAGACAAAATCCAGCCGTAAGAATCATTCTTATGGCTGGATTTTTTTATTTCACATTATCGTCCTACATTAAAAGTAAACGAAAATAAAGTAGAGAGATAGGAGAGTAAATGCCCAATGGGTTTACCTAATAATCCGTGGGTATAAATCTCCGGTGGATTAAAATTTCACTTCATTGGAGAACGAAAGGATGAACAAAATGAAAATTACAGATGTAAAAGTAAATCGTAGACGTGTAAAACTGCATACACCGTTTAAAACCGCGCTTCGTACTGTAACCGAAATTGAAAGTATAGATGTTTATATTCATACAGACGAAGGAGTAATTGGTAAGGGGGCTGCAGCCGCAACGCCAGTTATTACGGGGGATTTCACCAGCGGAATGGAAGAAGCGATTTTAGGGCCGATGTGTTCATGTTTAATTGGTCAAAATATCATTCAATTTCAGCAGTTACTACAGCGCATTCAAATGAGTTGTATTGGAAATTCAAGTGCGAAAGCAGCGGTAGATATCGCTTTATATGATGTATATTGCCAATATCAAAATGTGCCGTTATATGCATTGTTAGGCGGGAAGAAAGAAATTCATACCGATATTACAGTGAGTGTGGATGAGCCTGTATTAATGGCAAAAGAAGCGAAGAAACATATAGAAAAAGGATTTCAAACATTAAAGATTAAAGTGGGTAAAGAGGCGCATTTAGATTTGGAACGTATTGAGGCAATTCGAAATGTGGTACCAAGAAATACGACATTACGTTTAGATGCGAATCAAGGTTGGAGTCCAAAAGAAGCGGTCTCTATCATTCAAGAGATGGAAAATCGTAATTTAAATATAGAATTTATTGAACAACCAGTACACGCGAAAGATTGGGATGGGTTAAAGTACGTCAAAGATCGTGTGCAAACGCCAATTATGGCCGATGAAAGTATATTTTCAGCAAGTGACGCATTAAAGCTCGTTCAAGGAAGATATGCAGATTTCATTAATATTAAATTAATGAAATGTGGTGGCATACGTGAAGCATGGCGTATTGCTGATATCGCAGAAACAGCTGGTGTGAAGTGTATGGTGGGCAGCATGATGGAGTCTTCACTTTCCGTTAGTGCTGTTGCGCATTTAGCGGCAGCGCATCCTAATATTCATTATTTTGATCTTGATGCACCGCTTTGGTTAATGGAAGAGCCAGAAGGAATGACTTATTCTGGATCAAAGGTAAACCTTCAATCGACAGTGAATAGTAAATCTTAGGAGAAGAGACAAGTAAACTATCTTTTAAGGGGGATATATATGAAAAAAGTAGGAACTGCATTTTTAACAACTTTATTTATATTTTCATCGTTTACATCGGCAAATGCTGAAGAAAAGAAGGATAATAAAGCATTTATAGATGTATCTGCTGCAACGTTATGGACAGCACCTGATTCATTAAGACCAATCGATACACCGAGTGCAACAAATCCAGTGGATCTATGGAAATGGACGAAATCAATGACACTTGACGAGAAACTATGGTTAACAAATGCAAATAAATTAGAAACACAAGCTTTACTCGGTCAAGAAGTAACTGTTATTGATAAGAAAGGTGAATGGGTGAAGGTATTAGTGCATGGACAGCCAACACCACGAAATGAAGAAGGTTATCCGGGCTGGATGCCTGAAAAACAATTAACATATAATCAAGAATTTGCAGATAAAACAAATGAACCTTTTGTCTTAATAACCAAACCAACAGCGATTTTATATATAAATCCTTCTGAAAAACATAAATCACTTGAAGTCAGTTATAATACAAGACTGCCGCTATTAAGTGAAGACACAAATTCATACCGTGTATTGTTGCCAAACGGTCAGAAAGCATGGCTACGAAAAAATGATGGAACAGTTTACCGATCTCAAACTGATATTCCAACTCCGGCGGCCAATGATTTAATTAACACAGGGAAAATGTTTTTAGGCTTACCGTATATATGGGCTGGTACAAGTGGTTTTGGATTTGATTGCTCTGGCTTCACACATACGATCTATAAATCGCACGGCATTACAATTCCGCGAGATTCTGGACCGCAATCAAGAGCAGGGGTTGCAGTTGATAAAGAAAATCTACAAAAAGGAGATTTAATTTTCTTTGCACATGATCAAGGGAAAGGTAGTGTCCATCACGTTGCAATGTATATTGGTGATGGCAATATGATTCACTCACCAAGAGCTGAAAGGTCGGTAGAGATTATACCGCTAAATACACCAGGATATATAGAAGAATACGCTGGTGCTCGTCGTTACTTACCTTAAAAATAGAAGGGGGTTTTTAAATGAAAAAAGTTATTCGTTACTCATTAGTTAGTACTCTATTAGTTTCTTCATTTTTAGTTGGTTGCGCAAAAGAAAAAACTGCAACAAAGCCGAAAGATGAGAAGAAAGTATTACAGTTACTAGAAACAGGTGAAATTCCGTCGTTAAATTCAGGGAAAGTAACAGATGCAGTCTCGTTTAACGTTTTGAATAACGTAATGGAAGGACTATTCCGTCTATCGAAAAATGATGAAATAATTGAAGCCGGCGCACAAAAATATGAAGTGAGTAAAGATGGAAAAACATATACATTCCAATTGCGTGATGCGAAATGGTCTAACGGAGAGCCAGTAACCGCTCATGATTACGTATACGCTTGGAAGCAATTGATAAATCCAGATACTGCTTCTCAATATGCATACATTGCGTACGATGTAAAAAATGCTGAGAAGATAAATAAAAAACAACTAGGTCTAGATGAATTAGGAGTAAAAGCGAAGGATGATAAAACATTCGTCGTAGAGCTAGAACATCCTGTACCGTATTTTACGAAATTATTAATTTTACCATCCTTCTATCCAATTAACGAAAAATATGCGAAAGAGCAAGGTGATAAATATGGATTAGAAGCAAATAAAGCGGTATATAATGGACCGTTTACATTATCAGAGTGGAAGCATGAAGCTAGCTTTACAATGAAGAAAAACGATAAGTATTGGGATAAAAAAGAAGTGAAGTTAGATGAAGTAAACTATCAAATTGTAAAAGAAATTTCAACTGCGGTAAATTTATATGAAACAGATAAAGTTGATAGAGCTGTTATTTCTACAGAATTCGTAGATAAATATAAAAATAATAAAGAGCTAAAACAATATACAGATCCAGTTATGTACTTCTTCCGATTTAATGAGAATGTACCGATTCTTAAAAATAAAAATGCACGTCTTGCGCTAAGTACAGTTTTTGATAAGAAGGGACTCGCAGATTCATTTTTAAATGATGGATCGGTTGCAGCAAACTATTACGTACCAAAAGGATTTTTAAAGGGGCCAGATAAAAAAGATTTTAGAAGTACGGCAGGTGAGTTTAATAAAACTGATGTAAAAAAAGCGAAAGAATATTGGGAAAAGGCAAAGCAAGAAACAGGTACAGATGAAGTGACGTTAGAACTATTAAATTATGACTTGGAAAACTTTAAAAAAGTTGGAGAGTACATTAAAGAGCAGCTTGAGAAAAACTTACCAGGATTAAAAGTGAATGTGAAATTACAACCACATACGCAAAAATTAGCACTTGAGAAGAAGAAAGAATATGAAATGTCGTTATCACGCTGGTTACCAGATTATCCAGATCCAATGACTTACTTAGAAGTATTCCTTTCTGGAAGTAGCGTCAATAATACAGAATATGCAAACCCAGAATATGATGCGTTAATTAAGAAGATTAAAACAGAATTAGGTAATGATGAAAAGGCTCGCTGGAAAGCAATGCAAGAAACTGAAAAAATGCTACTTGATGATGCAGTAATTGCACCGGTATTCCAGCGCGGATTATCTTACTTACAAAAACCATATGTGAAAGATTTATATGTACATCAATTTGGTCCAGCTACAAGTTTAAAATGGGCAGATGTACAAAAATAAAAGAATGGAGAAACAGAATTCATGTATGTGATAGTCTGTTTTTCTTATTTAAAGTTAGAAAAATAGTTCATGGTATAATTTATTAGTCTGTAAACAGTATTTGGAGGGGAAATGATGTCTATGTTTGAAGAAGAGAAAGTAATTTATACAAAAAGATTATTTATGAGGAAACCAATTGTAGAAGATATTAATCAGTTTTATAACATATTAAAAAAAGATACTGTTGGCAAATGGTTGGCTAAATCAAGAGGAATGTCGAAGGAAGAAACAAATGATTATATTGGGCAACTTATCTTACATTGGGAACAGTATGACTTCGGGGTATGGTTGTTATTTAATAGTGAAACAGGAAAGCTTTTAGGACATTGTGGTTTAAGAAAGGTAGATGAAACAGGTGCAATAGAAATTATGTATCTCCTTGACCCAGAACATTGGAGGAATGGGTATGCATTAGAAGCAGCAGAGGCTTCCATTAAATATGCAATAGAGACTTTGAATGTAACAAGAATAATTGCTAGAGTTAAAGTAGCAAATGAGAGCTCGAAAAAACTTTTACGAAAGCTCGGGTTTATATATACTCATGAAGTTAATCATAGCGGGCGTTTATTATCATATTTTGAACTTCATACATCATCCGAAGAATTCTAGACATTTCATATGTTTTTTTATTGTTAAAAAATAAAATTATTACTAAAATTCCAGTGTGAAATTTATGTAGAATCTTGTATAATTAACATGTTTCTATGGAAACATTTTCTTGCGCTATTTATATAGGGCTTAATAGAACAAGGAAGGAAATACATACATGTATATAATAGATAAATAGAATGGAACATGTATAGAGACAAAGGAGAGAAAAGATGACGTGTCAAAAACAAGGGTTACAATTTAATAACGATAGGAAGAGGGACAGAAGATGAAAATGAAGCATGCTTTTGGTCCTATAATTTTAGCATGTGTGCTTTTTTTCATTATCATTCTAATCCCATCGAAAAGTTTAGTATCGCTTATTAGTGATAAGAAGGTAGAAGATGCGGCAACTTCTTTACAAAAAGAGAAATTACAAAGTGTTTTCTTACAGCAAAAAATGTTAGAGAATTCACAGTATTTACCGATGTACGGTTCATCAGAATTTTTACGAATGGATGCATATCATCCGTCTAATTATTTCAAAGTAAATCCAGCTGGTTTTACACCGTTTTTAATTGGAACTGGCGGTACACAAAGTTTAGCTCATATTTTAAATATGACATCTACTATGGATGAATTAGAAGGTAAAAAAGTAGTCTTTGTTCTTTCACCACAATGGTTTACAAAGACTGGTGTCTCACAAGGGGATTTCACTAATAATTTCTCCAAACAACAAGCATATCATTTTATTTTTAATGATAAGATAAATCCAGAAATGAAAAAGCAAATCGCGAAACGGCTATTAGATTATAAAGTTGTTCAAGAAGATGATATATTAAAAAATTCATTAGAAGGTATTGTATATAATGATACGAAACATAACATAAAAGCAGGTTTAGTTAAACCACTTGCTTATATGCATCGAAATATTTTAGATCATAGAGATATATTTAACTCTTTATTTAAAATCGAACCGATGAAGGAGAAAACAAATATCGGACTTCGTTCAATTTCTTGGGAAGACGCACGTAAACACGCAGAACAAGAAGGGAAAGCTGAGTCTACTACAAATACATTCGGAATTGAAAATCCGTATTATCATAAGAATAATCTGAAGAAAAAACTAAAAGGTTTAAAAAACTTTAGAGCAAATGAAACATATGATGAATCACCAGAATACGATGATTTACAAATTATTTTAGAGTTATTTAAAGAGAAAAATGTCAAACCACTCTTTATTTCTGTACCTGTAAATGGGCCTTGGTATGATTATACTGGCTTCCCGAAAGAACGCCGTGAAGTGTATTATAAAAAAGTTCGAGAACAGGTTGAGAAAGCAGGATATCCAGTAATTGATTTCTCTGGTCATGAATATGATAAGTATTTCTTAAAAGATACGATTCATTTGGGCTGGAAAGGTTGGATTTATTTTGATGAAGCAGTGCAGAAATTTTATTCTGAGAAATAAAGTATAGAAATCGGAATGGCTATGAGCCGTTCCGATTTTTTTAGTATAGAGGATTTTGGTGAGGACAATTTGGGAATGCATGTATATCTTGAATCTGTCTATAATCATAATGTATCATTGCAAACTGAGCTTGATAAAGGTATTCATACACATATAATTGACCATCATGCGCTGAACATAATACACCAGAAGTTCCTTGCCCATTTATGAAGGAAATGCCGATAGGGCGTCCGATTAAGTACGGTATTTTTTGCTGCCAATGCATAGGGGAATCACTCCTTTTTGAGATAATATACGAAAGAAATGATCAAATGGTTGCTTATCCATGTAAATGTAGATGGAAAGGTATTATATAATTCCTGAAGATTAATTCATATATAAATAAAAAACCGCTATAATTCCGAATGAATTTATAGCGGTTTTTATTATATTCTTAATCGAGATTTTTACGCTTTTTTGTCCATTTTTTTATAACGAAGTATAAAAGTATAAGTACGACGCCACCAATTGCGAATGATTTCACATACGGACCAGCAATATCATTTATATTCTCCCAATTTTCACCTAGTTTTTCACCTAAATAAATGAAAATAATAGACCAAGGGATAATCGCAAGTGCTGTTAATGTAGTGAAACGTAGTAATGGCATTTTTGTAATACCAGCAGGAATTGAAATCGCATGACGCACTACTGGAATGAAGCGTGCTGTAAAAATGACGCCAGTTCCGTAACGATTAAACCAATCTTCTGCAGCATCTATTTGTTTTTTATGTATGAAAATATATTTTCCGTAACGTTCTAATATAGGGCGTCCGCCGTATCGTCCAAGCCAATAAATAAAGATTTGAGCAATAACACCGCCAATTGTACCGAATACAACAGCGCCTATAAATGAGATACTTCCATTGAATACTAAGTATCCTGCATAAGCAAGGACAATTTCACTTGGGATAATTTCAATCATAAGTCCAAGCATAATGCCCCAATAACCTAATCCTTCAAAAAACGTTAATACTGAATGAATAAAACTACTTAACATTGTTGCACCTTCTAGTTTATGAATTTTTGAGTATAAGAACCTTTTATTTAATGATGTAAAAGGTTCACTATATGTAGATTATACCTTATTTACATAGGGGATTGCTATTTCAATTCTTTTATGTCTCTCATAATTATTATAGTAAAAGATATAAGCCACCTTTTCATGAAGGGTTAATGAAAAGATTATTAAAAATTTCTCATAAAAAATAGAAGCATTTCTGCTCCTATTTTTTAAGGCTTCACATCTAAGTTCTGTAAAAATAAAGTTGCTGTTACGTAACGTTTTGCTAACATTTGTACATATGCGGTATGTACAGAAAGGGTCGCAATAATAATAGCGTTACGAATTGCTTCGCGTTGTTCGTTATTAATTTGATCGAACTTGCTTGCGATTTTATCAGCTTTTTCTTTTACGATGTTTTCAATTGTATGAACGGTATCTGTTGCATTTAATTGTAAGCAATTCCCTTGATTGAGTTCTTCAAATAGAGAAGAGTATGCTACATATAAATGAACAGGATTGATTAAATCATCACTTCGATCGGCTGGGTCATTTACAATAAGGCGTAATAGCTTACGAATGGATTCAAAATCAAGTGCTGTTTTTAAATCTTCGACAATAAATAGTAAGGCTGCTTGTTCAATTGAATATTTTTTCCCCTTTTGAGGAGAGCCAATCATTTCTTTTATATCTCGTTTCACCCAGTTTTGCATAGCAGTTACAGAGAAACTTGTGTTTTCAATCTGATTGCCAAGCGCAACTATTTCATTTAAAGAAAAACCGACATCAGTATCGTCAATTTTAATCAGCTTTTCAAAAATAGGTGAAAGTGCGGTAGTAATAAAAGCTGTAACGCTTTGTCCGCTTTCAATATCTTTTTTATGTGACTTTGCCCAAGCTTCTTGTAAAATACCGAGAGGCTTTTTCGTATTCCATCCTCTTAGTGATAGAAGAAGGGTAGCCATTTCGTTTCGTGTGAGATGAAATGTTTCCATCTTTTCACCTCCAAAATAATAAAAAGTTCTTATGAACTTATAATATGTTTTGTTTCATTTAAAGTCAATTCTGTTTTGCTTAATTTTTCCTTTGTCACCAAACTGTCGGAAGTAAATAATACTTGCATATTTCGACAAAAGTTCATATAATAAGTTCATAAGAACCTTTAAAATGTTCTTAAAAACAAATCTATCATTCTGAATTTACTAGAAAGATAGATTTCACATATATCTATATAAAAGGAGAATGGATATAATATGTTGAAAAAACTTGTAGCAGTAATGACAGCATTCATGGTTATCTTTGGGGCTAGCAGCTTTATGTTCGTAGATCATGCGGCAGCGAAAAGTTACAAATCTGGTAAAAAATCATTTACACCAAGTTCAGGTCAAAAGTCAAAAGTTGATTTAAACAAAAAAGACTCAAATGTAAATTCTCAAAAAACGACTCCAGATTCAAAAACGAAAGCAACAAATACAGCACCAAAAAGTAATAAAGGAAGCTTTATGAAAGGTTTATTACTAGGTGGTCTTGGTGGTTTACTAATGGGTAGCTTATTTGCAAATATGGGAGCTCTTGGTTCTGTATTAGCGTTTATGGTAAATATGTTAGTAATGGCTGGTATCGTAATGTTAGCAGTTCGTGCATTTAAATACTTCAAAGACCAACGTAAGAAGAAGGCAGATGAAGTAGCATGGAAACAATAAAGATTTCTGAACAAGAGCTTATAAATGCGCTTTGTATATATATCGCTGAAAAAAGACAAGTGGGTCCAGAAGAAGTATTAGTTGAACTTATGTATGATGATGACTACGGTTTCTCTGCGGAAGTAGAGGTAAATGGTCGCCAGCAAATTTTAATTCAAGCAAACTTAATCGAAGCTTTACGCTTATTGCTTGACAGAGAATATAATGTCAATCCATTCGCAGCGAGATTGCAACTTGAATTAGATGATGAAGAAGGAATTTACGCATTAGCGAAATTTAATAACTCAGATGAGTAGAGAAAAGAGCTGTTGAGAATAATCTCAGCAGCTCTTTTTAGTATGTGCATATGTAGAAGAATAATCACGCCAAATTTCATTCATTTTTCGTCTACCGATATCTACCATCGGATTAAACTGAATTGCAGCTTTCTGACGAACAAAGTGAACGTTTTGCATGGCGTGAGATAATTGTTGGTCGACTATATCACGTTTTTTACTTGCATATTTTGCGATAGATAGACCTGCAACTGTTCCTTGCGCCATCGCAATTTTTCCGCTTTCAATGCCTGTAATATTGCCAGCTACAAATAAACCAGGAAGAGGAGTTTCCATTGTTTCGGAATGGAGAGGAACGTGTCCGCCTAATTCTGAAATGTAATGGAAGGGACAACCGGCTACAGCTGCAAGTTCGGCAAGTGGGTATAATCCCCCAGCAATACAAACAAAATCTGCTTCATATATTTTCTCTGTTCCATTAATAACATTTCCTTTAGAGTCAATATTAGCAACACGTACACCTTCAACTTGATCTGTTCCGATAATTTCAAGAGCTGCTTTCCGAAGGTGAAGTGGCGTTCCGTTTATTTTCATTCCGCTGTTTGGATAGAATGTTAATCCAGCTTTTCGAATCCAATCAAATTTCATAAAGTGGCTACCTATACGCAAAATAGCAGAAGGAGCGAGATGTGCTGCATTTAAAAGAGAGTTTAAAACTTCTTCAGGTTCACCAGCTTTTTGACTTAACTCGCTTTTTTCAGGGAGTATAATATGATCTACTTTAATTCCCGCTAATTGCAATTCACTTAAAATGGCGAAAGACAAAATGTTAGCACCAATAATAATTCCTTTTTTTCCAACTTGCACGCGATGAACATTTGTCATAACTTGAGCTGCTCCAATTGACATCACTCCTGGAAGTGTCCAGCCAGGAAGGGGAATAGAATATTCCGCAGCTCCAGTAGCAAGTAGTACGAAAGGTGCTTCTAACGTACCGATATTAGTATGTACAAACCAATTGTTTTCATCTCTATCTAAATTATAGACCGAAACACCGCACCTGATATGTACTGAAAGTGATTCTGCTTCTTCATGAAGTCGCTTCGATTCTTCTATTCCGTTCCACCATTCTCCAGTAGGCTCTTGATGCAACTGTCCTAACAATCTCCCGCCCGGCTTCATAAATTCATCAATAACGAGCACTTTTAGTCCGAAACGAGCACAAGAGATAGAAGCAGATAATCCCGCTGGCCCTGCACCTATAATAATTACATCACTCATCGCTTTTTCACCATCTCTCTCACGATATTCGGATGCTGTTTCCCGCTTTCAACAACCATGTTTTCTTCTACAACAGTTAAGCATGCGCGTACATTTGTTTGATTATTTACTGTCACGCGGCATTCGGAACAGTGCCCGATATTACAATAAATACCTCGCGGTGTTCCGCTATCTTCATGAACTCTTAATGTCCGTATTCCATTTGCTAACAGGGCAGCAGCTATCGTTTCATGTTCATATGCTTCGTATTGATGACCGTTAAATTGAAAGGTAATACGCTCACTACTTTGTAAAGTACCTAAAATAGGGTGATGTGTAATTCTACTCATTTACTTTCACCTACTGATCCAAAAGTAACTGCACGTATTGGTGGTTGATATTTTAACGGTAGTTCATTAAGAGTTACGTCAGGATTCGCATTTTCAATCATTCGATCTATCATTATTCTGCATGTGCGCCCACCGCAAAATCCCATGCCAGCACGTGTTCTTAGTTTTAATTCTCTTGCCGAGCAGTTATATTCAGCAATTGTCGATTGAAGTTGCCCATATGTAACCTCTTCACAACGACAAACGATTAAGTTGTTTTTATTTGTCATGTGTATTCCTCCTCTAGTTCGATTTTCACAAATTATATATGCAAAAATCATGCCAATATAGAGAGGAGATGGCTACCTGTAAACGCCTGATTGGTGCATAATGATTCTTTATTGAAGTCCAAGTTTCTTTAAACGGTTATATAAAGTAGCCCTTGTTACGCCAAGTTGTTTTGCGCATTCTAATTTATTCCCATTTAAAATTCGTAAAGCCCTTTCAATAACTTTTTTCTCATGCTCATCCATCTCTTCTTGTAAAGAAAGGATTGTATTATTGTTGCTGAGTAATAGGGAATGAGCTGTATGGTTGTCTAAAGTTTCAGTCGTATGAAATGGTAAATATTCTTGTTTTATAATTCCGTCTGTTGCGAATACCACAAGCCGTTCAACAACGTTTCGAAGTTCGCGAATATTACCTGGCCAATTGTAATGAAGCAGTTCATGCATAATGCTTGAAGGTAGGTCACGAATTGGTCGGTTATAGTTGATTGAAAAATCATTTAAGAAAGAATAAGTTAATTCAATAATATCCTCGCGTCTTTCGCGCAGCGGTGGAATATGCAAGCTAACTACATTTAAGCGGTAATATAAATCTTCTCGGAAAGTTCCTTTTCTCATTTCTTCTTGTAAATCACGATTTGTAGCAGCGATAATGCGGAAATCAATATTAATTTCTTTTTCACCACCAACTCGGTAATACTTTCGCTCTTGCAGTACACGTAACAGTTTTACTTGCATATCAAGTGGCATTTCACCTATTTCATCAAGAAATAAAGTACCGCCTTGCGCGAGTTCAATTTTCCCTTTTTTTCCTTTACTATTTGCTCCAGAAAACGCCCCACGCTCGTAACCAAATAATTCACTTTCAAATAACGCTTCTGGAATTGCCCCGCAGTTAATCGAAATGAAAGGCGCCTTCGCTGCCTCACTTGCTTCATGAATTGCTTTCGCAAATACTTCTTTTCCAACTCCGCTTTCCCCAAGTATTAAAACAGTTGATTTTACCGAACAAACTTTTCTAGCTAATTGTATCGTTCTTTGTATAACAGGACTTTTCCCATTCATCGCAAGGAATGGATCGGATTCATCTTTATACTTTGCCACTTCTTGTTCTAAACGGTGCATTTCATGTGACATATTAAATAGTTTTTCATTTAAAGCGACTTGATTTGTAACATCTGTTTCTGAAACGACTGCTCCTATAATTTCATCATTACAATAAACTGGATTTGAATTAATTAATACGAATAAATCGGGACGAGGCTGATGGAACTGAGCGACTATGCTTTTTCCATCATGTAAAGATTGTAAAATTTCCAAGTCTTTATAATCAAAAAAACGAGTAATCGGTTGCCCAATAATCTCATTATGATTGACTGAAAATATTTTTTCAGCGCCATCTGTCCAAGTTCGAACGTATTCTTTACTATCAATGACTGTAACAGAAGAGTCAGTTGTTTGTATTACAGTGTCATAAAATGACTGTAGTTCATTGTAGGACTTATAAAGAAATGGAATCATTTGCTGAGAAGTTATACAGCATAGCGGCTCATTGTTTTCGTTAAGGATGATAACAGCTAATTCATAAGAAAAAGCGTCAATTAATGCAGTGAATGAGTCATCTACATAAATAATTGCGCAATTATATTCTTCTGTAGTAGAAGGGAGATAATAAAACCTTTCGTTTATTTTCTTAATGCGATCAAGGCTACATGTATGATTGATTAAAGTGCTTTCCAAAAATTCTTGTATAGTCGGAAATGAAAATGCCATAATGTCCTCCTGTTATGTATAAAAATTTTGACAGTGATAAAAAAATAATACACCTATTTACTATAAATTTAAAATATTTTTACAAATAAAAATATTATTTATAAAAAATTGTATATGTACAGAATTGGCACGTCAATTGCATAAAAGAAAGTGAGAGGTTTAGGGAAAGGAGGAGTATAGTGTGAGGCATTGCGACGTTTTAATTATAGGTGGTGGAATAATAGGGTGTTCTATCGCTTATTACACTTCAAAATACGGAAGAGACGTAACAATCATTGAAAAAGGAGAATTTGTCAGCGGGACGTCTTCACGGTGTGATGGGAATATTTTGGCCATTGATAAAGACCCAGGGTTTGATAGTCAAATGTCTTTAGTAAGTCAAAAATTAGTAACTGATTTAAGTGAAGAATTAGAGCATTCATTTGAATATAGGGCACCAGGAAGTATTCTCGTATGTGAGTCAGACGAAGAGATGGAAGCTGCGCAGCAATGGGTAAATCGGCAAAAAGAAGCTGGATTACCGTTTCGAATGCTTGATAGGCAAGATATAAGAGAAGAGTCGCCTTTTTTTGCTGATGATTTATTAGGCGGTTTAGAATGTGCGACGGATTCAACTGTGAATCCATATC
This sequence comes from Bacillus cereus group sp. BfR-BA-01311, assembly GCF_022664295.1. Taxonomy (NCBI): domain Bacteria; kingdom Bacillati; phylum Bacillota; class Bacilli; order Caryophanales; family Bacillaceae; genus Bacillus; species Bacillus cereus group sp. BfR-BA-01311. The sequence continues at coordinate 220,585 of NZ_JAKUHC010000004.1, read as the reverse complement.
TCCTTGCATTCTCGCTTCTGTCAAAGGCACAAAAGTTTGGCACAAAAGCCTTTAAACAGACCGAAGTAAAGAGTATAAACATAGATACGAATGGTTCATTTGTTGTAGAAACTACGAATGGAACTTTTACAGCACAACAAGTTGTAAATGCAGCGGGTGTGTGGGCTCCTAAGATTGGTCAGATGTTAAATGTAAATATACCAATTGAACCGAGAAAAGGGCATATTATTGTAGCATCAAGACAACAACACGTAGGGTGCCGTAAAGTAATGGAATTCGGTTATTTAATTTCTAAATTTGGCGGAAAACGAAAAGTAGATGCTTTAACTGAAAAATACGGGGTTGCGCTCGTATTTGAGCCTACTGAAAGTCAAAATTTCTTAATTGGAAGTAGCCGTGAATTTGTAGGGTTTCATACGAGAATAAACAATGAAGTCATTAAATGTATTGCAAATAGAGCGATTCGCTTTTATCCGAAAATGGCAGATATGATGGTAATTCGTTCTTACGCTGGTTTACGTCCGTGGACAGAAGATCATTTACCGATTATTTCACGAGTGGAACATATTCCAAATTATTTCATTGCCGCTGGGCATGAAGGGGATGGGATTAGTCTTGCAGCAGTTACTGGGAAAGTAATTGAAGAGTTATTAAATGAAAAAGAGACAATTATTCCTATTGAACCACTTCGTTTGAGTCGTTTTACAGAAAGGGTGTTAAACGGATGAAGTCACAAAGAGTCTTTACGACAATTGATACACATACGGGTGGGAATCCAACGAGGACATTAATTAGTGGACTTCCAAAGTTGATTGGAGAGACGATGGCAGAGAAGATGTTACATATGAAAAAGGAGTATGATTGGATTCGAAAATTGTTAATGAATGAACCGCGTGGTCATGACGTAATGTCAGGGGCATTATTAACAGACCCGTGTCATCCTGAGGCTGATATAGGTGTTATATACATAGAGACAGGTGGATATTTACCGATGTGTGGTCACGATACAATCGGTGTATGTACAGCGTTAGTTGAATCAGGTTTAATTCCGGTAGTTGAACCAATTACTTCTTTAAAACTAGATACACCGGCTGGCTTAGTTGAAGTAGATATTGCTGTTCAAGATGGAAAAGCAAAAGAAGTATCTTTCTGTAACATACCAGCTTTTTTATTAAAAAATATTACTGTACAAGTGAAAGACATTGGAACTATAGAAGCTGATATTGCGTATGGAGGGAATTTTTATGCCATTATTGATGCGAAATCAGTAGATCTAGAATTAGTACCAGAAAATGCATCTACAATCATCGATAAGGCGATTCATATAAGAAACACAATTAATGAGAAGTTTGAAATCACTCATCCAGAGTATTCGTTTATAAGAGGATTAACACATGTTGAATTTTATACAGATCCTACTCATGAATGTGCGCATGTGAAAAATACAGTTGTTGTACCACCAGGCGGAATAGATCGATCTCCATGCGGTACAGGAACATCTGCGAAGCTAGCTGTATTATACGCTCAGAAAGAAATCGAAATTGGTGAAGAGTTCATTCATGAGAGTATCGTTGGTTCTTTATTTAAAGGATATGTCATGAATACGACACATGTTGAAAATATTGAAGCTGTCATAACGAAAATTACGGGATCAGCTTGGCTTATGGGTATGCATAAATTTTTTTACAATGAAATGGATCCACTTAAAGAAGGATTTTTGCTAATTCCGCCGATGGAACATGAAACGGAGGATATAAAATGAACATTCAAAAAATGTATACAGCAGTAGACGTACATGTAAATGGCGAGGCATTTCGTGTAATGAAAGACGTACCATGCAAATACTACTACAGTTTGGAGCAATTAAATGAACAATTTTCGGGTGAATTAGCAGAAGAGATGAAGCTTTTATTAAATGAACCACGTGGTTTTATCGGTTTGAACGGGTGTATTGTCGTTCCATCTATCCATAATGAAGTGGATGCAGCTGTATTATTTTTTAATCATGACGGTTCGATTCCGCTTCATTATGGAGGCATTGTTGCAGTAATAACGATGTTACTCGAAAGTGGGTATTTAAAAAAGAGAGAGTCCAATCAATACAAAATTGAAACGTTATCTGGAATATTTTTAGTTCATGCGTATGTAGAGAATGATGAAGTTATATCGGTTTCGTTTGAAAGCAAACTATGCTATTTGATTGAGGAAAATTTACAGGTTGGTAATGTAAGTTATTCTCTCATACAAGCAGATAAAGTATATGCAGTTGTAGAAAAAGGTGCGTATTCGCCAGAAATTCGTGTTGAAAACATTTCAGAATTGAAAAGATGGGGAGAAGCTACACTGCAGGCTATACAAAAACAGTCGCTAATAAAAAGGCTTATTTTAGTAGATCCTTCGCAAAAAGAAAAGAACCATATAAAGTCGATTACATTTCATGAAGATAACTTTATCGTACGTTCGCCAGGTTTTGTTTCTACTATCGTTTCCTATGTTCATGCGTTATTTAAAAATGATTATATGGCGGATAAACCTTTTAAAAATGAAAGTATATTTAATAGTTTTATAACTGTGGAAAAAGTGAAGAAGGAGGAACTAGGATACATTTTCCGTTTTGAAAGTAGAGGATTTATTACAGGAATGCAGACGTTTCTATTAGACCCTACGGATCCATTTCCGGCAGGTTTCTTATTAAAATAAAATGTGATAAGGAGAGATAAATATGCAAAAAATTAAAGGGGCATTTCCAGTATTAATAACACCGATGGATGAATTTCAGGAAATTAATTGGGATGGGGTAAAACAAAATGTAAATTACTTTATCGAACAAAAGGTTGCAGGTGTCATCATTAATGGAAGTACAGGAGAGTTTGTAAGTTTATCAAAAGAAGAACGATTTAAAATGGTAGAAACCGTGTTGAAAGAAATTGATGGCCGTATTCCAGTCATTGTTGGAACTGCAGCAGAGACGACGAAAGAAACAATTGAATATACGAAACATGCAGAAGCGCACGGAGCGGATTGTGCATTAATTATAAACTCTTACTATTGTAAACCGAAGGAAGAGGAGATTTATTTTCATTTTAAAGAAATCTCAAATTCTGTAAATATACCAATTATGCTATACAATAACCCATTTACTTCTGGTGTTGATATGAGTACAAAGCTAATGCTCCGTATTGGAAAAGAGTGTGAAAATGTTACACATATTAAAGAATCTAGCGGAGATATTCGAAAAGCGAGAGATTTAGTAAGACAAAGTGAAGGGGCTTTCCAAGTCTTCTGTGGTTCTGAAGATTTAGTTATGGAATCATATTTAGTTGGTGCTTCGGGATGGGTTTCAGTAGCAGGAAATATCGTTCCCGGTCTCGTTACAAAAATGTATGAGCATTTTCAAAATGGTGAATTAGAAAAGGCGTGGGAAATAAACGATGCTATTTTACCACTTTGCGAGTTTCTTGAAGGATCAGGGAAATATGTTCAAATCGTTAAACGTTCCATGGAATTACATGGGCAAGCGGGAGGACCTTCTCGCTATCCAATACTAGGATTAACTGTTGACGAAGATCAAAAGCTTCAAACGATTTTATCAAATATTGCAGCTCATGTAGCTGTTTAAATAAGGAGGAGAACATAATGTTAAAGACAAATATTGAGCTGAAACCAAAAGTGGAAGCGTTTTTAAATGAAGAAATTAAAATGTTTATTAATGGCGAATTTGTTGCTGCTATTGGGGGAAAGACGTTTGAAACGTATAATCCAGCTACAGAAGATGTTCTAGCTGTCGTATGTGAAGCGCAAGAAGAGGATATTGATGCTGCAGTAAAAGCGGCAAGATCTGCATTTGAATCCGGTCCGTGGGCAGAAATGACTACTGCTGAAAGAGCGCATCTTATTTATAAATTAGCAGATTTAATTGAAGAACATAGAGAAGAATTGGCGCAACTAGAAGCTTTAGATAATGGAAAGCCATATCAAGTAGCACTTGATGATGATATTTCAGCAACTGTAGAAAATTATCGTTATTACGCAGGATGGGCTACAAAAATTATTGGGCAAACAATCCCAATTTCAAAAGATTACTTAAATTACACGAGACATGAACCTGTAGGTGTTGTAGGTCAGATTATTCCGTGGAATTTTCCGCTCGTTATGTCTTCTTGGAAAATGGGAGCTGCACTGGCGACAGGTTGTACGATCGTATTAAAGCCAGCAGAGCAAACGCCTTTATCTTTACTATATACAGCAAAACTTTTTAAAGAGGCTGGATTTCCAAACGGTGTTGTAAACTTTGTACCAGGCTTTGGTCCTGAAGCAGGAGCAGCAATTGTAAATCATCATGACATTGATAAAGTTGCTTTTACAGGATCTACTGTTACAGGAAAGTATATTATGCGTCAGTCTGCAGAAATGATTAAGCATGTAACGTTAGAGCTTGGCGGCAAATCACCAAATATCATTTTAGAAGATGCGGACTTGGAAGAAGCAATTAATGGTGCATTCCAAGGTATTATGTATAATCACGGTCAAAATTGTAGCGCAGGATCACGTGTATTTGTTCATCGTAAACATTATGAAACTGTAGTAGATGCACTTGTGAAAATGGCGAACAACGTAAAACTTGGAGCAGGTATGGAGAAAGGAACGGAAATGGGTCCACTTGTATCTAAGAAACAACAAGAGCGTGTGTTACATTACATTGAGCAAGGGAAGAAAGAAGGCGCTACAGTTGCGGCTGGTGGTGAACGTGCACTTGAAAAGGGTTATTTCGTTAAGCCAACTGTATTCACAGATGTTACAGACGATATGACAATCGTTAAGGAAGAAATATTTGGACCAGTTGTTGTTGTTCTGCCATTTGATTCGACAGAAGAAGTAATTGAAAGAGCGAACAACTCATCCTATGGCCTTGCTGCGGGTGTATGGACGCAAAATATCAAAACGGGTCATCAAGTGGCAAATAAATTAAAAGCAGGAACAGTGTGGATCAATGATTATAACTTAGAAAATGCAGCTGCACCATTTGGTGGATACAAACAATCTGGTATTGGCCGCGAATTAGGTTCATATGCGCTTGATAATTATACAGAAGTGAAAAGTGTTTGGGTAAATATAAAGTAATAGGGTGTTTTACTGACAAAAATTGAGGGATGAAATAATGAAAGATGCGGACAACTAGAAAGTTTGATAATAGTTGTCCGTTTTCTTATATATAAAATTGCTTTTCCAAAGAATGATAAGGGGGATTTGGATGGAGAATTTAGTAGAATGGTTAGTAGGGCAAGTGTGGAGTATCGGTTTAGTTGTTTTTGCATTAGGGGCAGGCGTATATTTCACGATTGCAACACGTTTTTTGCAAATTCGTTATTTTAAAGAGATGATTAAACTATTATTTGAAGGAAAGAGTTCCGAGACGGGAATATCATCTTTTCAGGCATTTTGTTTAGCCTTATCAGGAAGAGTTGGAATTGGTAATATTGCAGGGGTAGCGACAGCGATCGCTTTCGGCGGGCCTGGAGCTGTATTTTGGATGTGGGTAATGGCTTTGTTAGGGGCAGCGAGTGCGTTTGTTGAATCAACATTATCTCAAGTATACAAAAGTAAAGTAGGGAATGAATATCGCGGCGGTACTCCATATTTCATTGAGAAAGGTTTAAAAATGAAATGGTTTGCAGTCATTGTAGCGGTAGTTGTAACACTTTCATATGGCATGTTGTTACCAGGTATTCAATCTAGTAGTATCGCAGTTGGATTCGAAAACTCTAATGGTATTAACAAATATATAACTGGTATATTTTTAGTCGTGTTACTAGCGGCAATTATTTTTGGTGGTGTAAAGAGAATTGCTGGCGTTTCTCAAATGCTTGTGCCATTTATGGCAATTGGTTATGTAATTGTTACATGTATCATATTAATTGCGAATGTAACGGAGATTCCAAGTATGTTTGCTTTAATTCTCTCTAGCGCATTTGGTGTAAATGAAATGTTTGGTGGAATTGTTGGTGCAGCTATTGCATGGGGCGTAAAACGCGCTGTATTTTCAAACGTTGCTGGTGTCGGAGAAGCGACGTATAGTTCGGCTGCTGCTGAAGTATCGCATCCTGCAAAACAAGGGTTAGTTCAAGCGTTTTCCGTATATATCGATACAATTGTCGTATGTACAGCGACAGCTCTTATGATATTAATTACAGGTATGTATAATGTTATACCTGAAGGGAAAAGCGCTATTGTAAAAAACATAGGAAATGTGGAAGCAGGTCCAATTTATACGCAACAAGCAGTTGAAACTGTGATGACAGGGTTTGGTCCAATATTTATTTCAATTGCAATTTTCTTTTTTGCATTTACAACGTTACTCGCTTATTACTATATCGCTGAAACGACACTTACTTATTTAGATCGTCAATTGAAGTATGGCTGGTTAAAACCAGTTTTAAAATTTGGATTTTTAATTATGGTTTACATTGGTAGTGTTGAATCAGCGTCGCTTTTATGGAATCTTGGAGATTTAGGAATTGGTAGTATGGCATGGTTAAACTTAATCGCAATCTTACTTTTAAGTAAAACCGCATTAAAAGTGTTAAAAGACTATGAAAGGCAGAAAAAAGAAGGGAAAGATCCAGTATTTAATCCTAAAAATGTGGGGATTGAAGGATTAACATTTTGGGAAGAAAGAAGTAAAGAGGTTGAAAGAAAAAGTTCTAGAGAAAAAGTTATTGTAGATGATAATTTAAAATTATAACATAAATTAACTGAAAATTCTTAATTTAAAAGAAGGTATATTGCCTCCATTTCATCACATACTACAATAGGTATGGATAATATGACTGGAGGGAATAAGATGGAACATGAGCAACATAGTTCGATAAATGATATTCTACATCATTATAAAGAAGGTATAGGTAGTTTTACAAATCAAATTCCTGAAATCGCTGAGACATATAATGCGTTCACGCAAGCTTGTTTTCAAGAGGGTGCTTTAACAAAAAGAGAAAAGCAACTTATTGCATTAGGAATTAGTTTAGCAACGCAAGATGAGTATTGTACAATTTATCATACAAAAGGTTGTCTTGATCAAGGATGTTCAGATAAAGAGATTCTGGAAGCATGTGGTGTTTCAGCAGCATTTGCTGGCGGAGCTGCGATGAGTCAAGCGGTAACTTTAGTGCAAGAGTGTTTAACAGAACTGAAAAATCAAAAGCATTGAATAAAAAACGTTTTAAACTTTATGTTTAAAACGTTTTTTATTTGAAATTAAATTTGTATTCAATTTAATATTCTATATCTTCATAAATAGATTTTTCTACATCAGGAAGAACTGTGTATATACTCTTACCGATTAAAGCTTCTAATTCTTTCTTAATCGCATAAAACCCTTTCCAATGTAAAGATGTATGAGATGTTGTACCATGACGCAAACCAACAGAAATTAATCTTCTTTCCAGCGTAGTAAAGCCACCCGCATCAGCAAGAGCGTCACAAAGAGTAATTACTTTATTGTATAAGTCGTAGTTACAATGTTCATTTAATATTTCAACTAACCGGCTTCTCATATGGTCAGGAACGAGACTCCATTCCGCTGCGATATCTATATGTTCATTTTTGCATGGGAATGAGTGTGTCACACAAATAACAGCGTTTCCTGTATACCCTAAATCATTCATATATATATAACCATCATAGGAATGAATGACCGATTTGGTAAAACCTTTGTATCTTCCGATATCATGCAAAAGGGCAGCGTTATATGCTATGTCAGCATCTAGGTTATACCCATTTTTAATAAGTTCTATAATTATGTTTTCAGTTGCATGAGCAACATGTAGTGAATGTTCAAACCAAGGACCCGGGTTTTTTTCATATGCCCATTCGAGTAATTCTTTTGCGTACGTTCTATCTAATATATATTTCATATCGTTATCCTTTCACAAAAAGTCATATCTTTCTATAAATTCATCTTATTATTTCATTATTCCTTCTTTAAAAATTGTTACAATGAAACAAAAGGGGGAAAATTAATGCGAAATTTAGTAATTGAAGAAATAAAGCAACTAGAAAATGATATGGAAGAACTTTCGAAACTTTTGAAAATGGTTGTAAATGATGGGGCATCAATTGGTTTTTTGCCTCCACTGGAACAAAAAGACGCAACAAAGTATTGGCAAACAGTATTAGCGCCAGAAGTGATATTGTATGTGGCTAAAATAAACAACGAAGTAGCAGGGAGTATTCAATTACAATTAGTTACTAAGCCTAACGGAATTCATAGAGCCGAGATTTGCAAATTAATGACTCATCCAAACTTTAGACGTAACGGTATTGGACGATCGCTTATGCAAAAAGCAGAGGAACGAGCAAAGCAAGAAAACAGGTCTCTTTTAGTATTAGATACTAGAGAAGGAGATCCTTCCAATAAACTGTACAAATCACTAGACTACCAAGAAGTTGGAACAATACCAGGGTATGCAATTTCTCCGAATGGTAAGTTAGATGCTACGATTATTTATTATAAAAACATTTAAGGTATAATCAAACGGGGAGAGTGCTTAATTATTAGTAAGTGAATAATAAACGACTATTTTTAACACCATCTATATTTTTCTGGCGGTGTTAAAATAGTTAATTATAATCTAATTAACGCACTAAATGAATTTGAGAAAGTTTTTAGAGGGTTCTTTTAGTAATGATTCTCGTCTTATAATAAATGTAGAGAAGATGACTAGCCAACTATAGTTATTTTCGCTTTATTATCGGAAGGGGATGAAAGTATGAAAAAGAATAGTTTACAAAAGATGAAGAAAGTTATTTTAAGTGGTGGAGTATTACTTACGGGATTATTAACATTTGGATTTTCAGAAAAGGCTTCAGCTCATGGATATGTAGAATCACCAGCGAGCCGATCTTATTTATGTAAGCAAGGGGTAAATGTAAATTGTGGACCGATTCAATATGAACCACAAAGCGTAGAAGGGATAGGTGGATTTCCGCAACTAGGACCTTCTGATGGACAAATTGCAGGGGCTGGTCATTTTCCCGCTTTAGATGTTCAAACTGTAGATAGGTGGAAGAAAGTTACGTTAAATGGCGGGACGAATACATTCAAGTGGAAACTAACGGCTCCTCATAGTACAAAAGAGTGGAAATATTATATTACGAAAAAAGGTTGGAATCCAAATAAACCTTTAACGCGATCAGATTTAGATTTAGTGCCATTCTATGTGAAAAATGACGGTGGAGCTAGACCAGGGACAACAGTAACGCACGAAGCAAATGTACCAACTGACCGTAGTGGATACCATCTTATTTTAGCTGTTTGGGAAATTGCAGACACTGGAAATGCGTTTTATCAAGTTATAGATGTAAACCTTTTGAATAATGGCTTATCCTCAAATTTCGCTTTTAACAATGTAGTGCAAGCTCCTACACTATTTTAATTGAAACATACATTTCGATCATCTAATTCATTTTAGATGATTTTTTTTATGAAAATGATGAAAAATATAGAAGAAAGTGCAATTATTTATAAAAAAATATGCTTTAAATATTGTCATATTTGCTTCTTTAAGATATCCTTTTCATGAAGAGGTGGAAAACATGGAAAAAGTACTAGTTTTCGGGCATAAAAACCCAGATACAGATGCAATTTGTTCTGCAATTGCTTATGCAGAATTGAAAAAAGAATTAGGAATGAATGCTGAGCCTGTACGTTTAGGCGAAATCAGCGGTGAAACTCAATTTGCGTTAGACTATTTTAAAGTAGAAGGACCGCGTTTTGTTGAGACAGTAGCAAGCGAAGTGGACAACGTTATTTTAGTTGACCATAACGAGCGTCAACAAAGTGCTAACGATATCGAATCAGTTCGTGTGTTAGAAGTTATTGACCATCACCGTATTGCTAACTTTGAAACAAGCGATCCTATATACTATCGTTGTGAGCCAGTTGGCTGTACAGCTACAATCTTAAACAAAATGTACAAAGAAAATGGCGTAACAATTCGTAAAGAAGTTGCAGGTTTAATGTTATCTGCAATCATTTCAGATTCTTTACTATTCAAATCTCCAACTTGCACAGAACAAGACGTAGCAGCTGCTCGTGAATTAGCGCAAATCGCTGGTGTAGATGCAGATAACTACGGCTTAGAAATGTTAAAAGCTGGTGCTGACTTAAGCGGAAAAACAATGGAGCAATTAATCTCTCTTGACGCTAAAGAATTCCAAATGGGTAATGCGAAAGTTGAAATCGCACAAGTAAACGCTGTTGATACAAACGACGTTCTTGTACACCAAGCGGAACTTGAAAAAGTAATCTCTGCAGTAGTAGAAGAAAAAGGTTTAGACCTATTCTTATTCGTTGTAACTGATATCTTAACTAATGATTCTGTCGGTCTTGCGATCGGTAAAGCAGCAAACGTTGTTGAGAAAGCATACAACGTATCACTAGAAAACAACACAGCTACTTTAAAAGGTGTTGTATCTCGTAAAAAACAAATCGTACCAGTATTAACAGAAGCATTCCAAGCTTAATCGTATTGCGTACAGATGAACAGTAAGGACAAGTAGTCAGATTGGCTACTTGTCTTTTTTTATCTCTAAAAAACAGAAAATTAAAAACGGGAGGATTGTGTATGTTTAATGATTTGGAGAGTAAATTACAGTCACTTTTAGAACGAAATATTACGTCGGTTTCAGAATTAGAGAGCTGGCTCTCGGAGGAGCTACGTTTAAACGCTGAAATACAGAAGTTGCGTTTGACTTTTTAGAAGAAAGGATATAAAGTACTGTAAGGGTCATTCTAAATTTGATTAACGAATTAAAATAAGGATAGCGTTAGCTATCCTTATAATCGTTTATTCGTAAGATTTTTTCTTGTTTATATAAAATGTGATTATCGTAGTAATGAAGAAAATAGGTATCGCATACACTTGCCCAACAAATAACTTCCAGCCGACATAATTATAGCCTTCAGATGCTGGGATGATAACGGAAATAACGCAAACGATAAAATAGACTAATAGTGCAGGGATAATATTTTTCATTTTTATGAACCTCCTTTACTGTTTTATTTATACATACTTTTATTATAATTTAGTTTCGTTATTTTGAAGAAAAAATGAAAAATTTTTTATGGTATTATAATATTTGCAATGAGAGTAATCTATAGTACGCATATGGTAAAATGTGTAATTTTAACTTTCAGAATTATTATATAGTATTTTGAGAGAAAAATGTACAAAATAACGAATTTTATTTACCAAAGTAAAGGGAGTAGAAATATATATGAAAAGGATATGTATAATTCCATGTGGAAAAAAGAAAATTTGGGATAAACATTCAGACTACGGACCGATGGAAGCAAAAGATGTGTATATTAGTCCGTTCGGAAAAGCATGTCAGGCGTACGCAACTATGTTTTTCGAAAACTGGGTTATATTATCAGCGAAACATGGATTTTTAAGACCAAGTGATATTGTATTAGAAAACTATGATCTTGCATTTGATTCAAAAAGCGATGAGGTAATAAGTATAGAGCAATTACAAAAACAGATGGTAGATAAAAGTTTACTACAGTTTGACGAAATCGTCTTACTAGCAGGGAAGAAGCATAAAAAAGTAGTGACAAAGTTATATCCAGAAGAAATGATTACATATCCGCTAGAGGGGTGTAAAGGAATTGGATATATGTTGCAAAGGTTGAAAGAAGCTGTGAAGGAAGGGGAGGAAATATAGGTGTAGTTTCAGTGATTTTAAACTCTATTTATTTAGGGAGCTGAAAAGTAAAATAGAGTTTTTATGCATCGCCGAAAGGGTGATGCTTTTTTGTTCGTGTCGTCATTCATGTAAAAGTAATTTAGAGAATAAATCATTCGATTTATGAAGCGATAGCTTTTTTATATCGAAAACAAATTGCGTCACTTTTAGAAAATATAGGACGTATGGGCACAGTTAAGATTGTAAGTGGGAATAGCAATAAGACAAGTTTTGAATAGGATATTAAGAAAGGAGATGTTGATAAATAATGGCTAGATATAGTTTGCACGGAGGACACAATAGTATTGTTCAAGGTGCTAATTTCGGGAATCGGAAAGAACACGTTCTAGATAGGCAAGTTAAAGATGCCGTGGCGGCTAAGTTAAGAGCCCTAGGACACACGGTTTATGACGATACGGACGAGGTAGGGGCAACTCAATCACAAAATTTAAATAATATCATTCGGAATAGCAATTCCCATGCTGTGGATTTAGTTATTTCTTTTCATCTTAATGCAAGTGATGGAAATGGACAGGGTGTTGAGGTTTTATATTATGATCAGAAAGATTTGGCGGCTAAAATCTCAGCTCAACTAGCAAAAGATATTGGATGGCGTGATCGAGGTGCGAAACAGCGTACAGATTTAGCGGTATTAAATGGGACGAAAGCACCTGCTATTCTTATAGAATTAGGATTTATTGACAATGAATCTGATATGGCAAAATGGAATGTTGATAAAATCGCTAATTCTATTGTATTTGCTCTTACAGGACAAACTGGAGGAGGTGCAGCGAATTTGCTCAAAGTAAAAACTGGTGGTGTAGCATTTAGTAATTTACAAGCTTTGGCTCAGGCTATGGTTGATGCGGGTATTGATGGACAAATTGTCGTTCAAAAAGATGGCATTGGTTATGCTATAACGAATGGTTATCCGTCCGGGAATATTGATAAATTTACAGCTTGGTTAGATGCACGTAAATGGTACTATGAGTACGTGAGATAAAACGAAAATTGGTTTGATTAAAAACTAAAAATTGTCTTATTTTTAGTTAACAAGTATATTAAGTAACCAATAATTATGTAACTATAAAAATATGAACAATGTATATGTAAATTAGTAAACAAAACCACCTGTCAGAAAGGTGGTTTTGTTTATCTAGCTATTTTTAGGCAGTAAAATTCTTATCTCAAAATTCGGATGAAGCTAAGAAATTAAGTGGGAATTTCACTGCTCGTAGCCTCCTACTAATTATAGTTTCACTTTATATAGTTTAGAGTTTTGTAAACCTTTACTTATTCAACCCGTAATAATATTTTGTTTTCTCAATACATAAGCCGAATTTTAAATTATTACCCAATAATATAATACCTCTCATACTATTTATTAGTTGATAATAGCAAAAAAACAAGCTTTGAATATAATAATGAAAAAGGAGATGTTAAATAATGGGTTATATTGTAGATATTTCGAAATGGAATGGCGACATTAACTGGGATATCGCAGCACCACAATTAGATTTTGTAATTGCACGTGTGCAAGATGGTTCAAATTATGTAGATCCTTTATATAAAAATTATGTACAAGCAATGAAAGCAAGAAATATTCCGTTTGGTAATTATGCGTTCTGTCGTTTCGTTTCAGTAGAGGATGCACGGATAGAAGCAAGAGACTTTTGGAACCGTGGTGATAAAAATGCAACAGTTTGGGTAGCTGACGTAGAAGTAAGAACAATGAACGATATGAGAGCGGGTACACAAGCTTTTATTGATGAATTACGCAGATTAGGAGCTAAGAAGGCTGGTTTATATATTGCTCATCATATGTATGCTCCATTTGGAATGGCAAATGTCAATTCTGATTTTGTATGGATTCCTCGTTATGGTGGTAACAAACCGGCGTATTCATGTGATATTTGGCAATACACAGAAACAGGGAATGTGGCTGGTATCGGCAAGTGTGATTTAAATAAGCTGATTGGAAATAAGCCGTTAGCTTGGTTTACAAATCCAATTGTTGAGCCGATAAAAAAACAAGAAGGGGTTGGAATTATAGTGAATAAATATAACAAAGTAGTTACTTATGAATTTGGTGTAAATTTAGTTCCTGACATGATTCAAATGATGGATAAGCTTGGATATACTTCTAAAATAATATCTCGTGGAGATAACCAAGGGCTTGTGTATTTCGAAACAGATTATCGTCAAGGGAACGAACTGGACAAAGCAACTGCTTGGTTAGATACGAAAGGAATTAAATATTTTTATGTAATCTTTTAACTCTACTTATAATATGGAGAAAATAGACTAATAAACAAGCCTTTGTATACTTTTAAACATAGAATATGATGAATTCTATTAAGGAGGAAGCAGATTCATGGGGAATACTTGTCATTGTGGGCATTCCCGAAATTGTAATACATTTTGGGATAATTTAATGTTTGGGAGATGTAGATGTAAACGCAATGATTTTCACGAATGTTGTTGCAAAGAGAAACCGAAATGTGAGTGTGAAAAATGTCATTGTAAAACAAAACCGAAATGCCATTGTATTCATGAAGAGGAAGGGTATTAATAATAAAAAAGAGTACGATACGTACTCTTTTTTTGGGTGATTATATTCCATCTTGAACAGATTTCTTTACAATTACCCATGTGTCTTTCTTTTTAACCGTTATAGCTACATTAGTTCCATTAGATTCCTTATAAAAGATATATCCATTGTTTGAGTTTACATATGTTACTGGTTCGCCTATGCAATCTCGCGAGCAGGATTTGTTGACCAGTTCAATTAGGGATAGTTCACTTGGATCGGTTTTGCTTGCTTCTATAACAGCATCAAGGCTTGTTTTTCGATAACCTTGCAAGTTTATATGAAAAAGCTGCTCTATTTCTCCTGTAATGCTAGTGTTCATTACTTCTACTGAATTCTTTTTTTCTTGAAGAAAGCCGTTTTCATAAAGTAATTTTGTATAGCCAATCCATGCTATTAACACTAGCATGAAAAACATACCCGTCATTTTAAGTATTCGAAGTCGTTTGCTTATAATTGTTTCTGAGTATTTCATTCACTCTAATCCTCCAATGTTTTTAATTTAAAATATGCTTGGATACATACTTTTAGAAGAGGATGAAAGTTAATGAGTTTTCAATAAAAAAGAAAACATCCAGAGTTAGATGCTTTCTTTTTTTGTATTTTTGGCTATCTGTTCGTTACTTGTTTCATAAGTGGTCTTATTTCTTTAACTGGTGGTTTCTTATCATAGGCATCAACGTAAGAAAAGTAGTAGTTTAAGTTTCTTAGAAGACCTTTTCCTATTTTTGCACTTAAGAAAGGAAATACTTGTCCGGTATAATCATCGAGAGATTTACAGTAATATTTTTCATCTAAATATATACTGTATTTACATGTTAGTTCTACTAAAGGATTCCCTTCATCATCAAATACTTCTTTAGAATCAATAATATCTATTAGTGCAAATTTTTCATTTAAGTAAACTTTCTTTTTTTTCTCGTGTTTATTTGTAAGTATAAAAACGAGACCAATCGCGTTAATCAAACTATTTCCTCCTATAAAAAACGGATATTAATAAAATATATCGATATAAGCTAAATGTAAAGAGGAGAGGTGAAATATCATGGAGAGAAAACTAAATAAGCCGATTTATGTTTGGAAACCGACTTATTTTTATCAAGTATTACTTAGTAGTAATACCTACTCTGATTAAAGTTTCACTTTATTGAAATACTTGCGGGAATTGTTTTACGATTGCGTTTGTTATCATGTCGGCCATTTCTAATGCTTCTTTTTCAATTTTATCGTAAAGTTTTACTCCTGCTTCATAATCTTTATTTAGGAAGGCAAGTGCTTCTGCTTTCGTTAGTGCTAAATGTTCATAAAACATTTTTCTAAATTCTTCTTTATCTATATATGGGTTGATACTGTTAAGAAATTCAATAATTTCATCACCATTAGCGTACCATTTTTTCTCTATAGCGGCCGCTGCATTTTGATTACCAGCTTTTGCGGCTTTAACAAGATCCGCTGCAATTACTAAGTGATCTTTAATTAATGCACTATATTTTTTCACTGCATCCTCACCGTAAAATGGTTCAAGTGATAGTCCCATATGTGTTGCGTTTTGTAGAAGTCGTCCAACAGTAACGTTAACATCTGGTAAATTAAAGACTATACTTATAATAGCCAATCTCGTCCAAGCGACGTGTTGTTCCCATAAAGAACGCATATACCCTTTTAAAAAATTCTCATTTTTACTAATTCGGTAGTTCCGTACGGATAAATCATAGTTTACATAAGGGTTATGGTAGGGGGAGTAATACGATTGCCAATAAGAATACATAAATAGTAACACTCCTTTGAACATGTATAACTCAAAGTATGATGAAGATTTATTTTTAGTTACGTGTCCTAGATTATTTTTAGGGAATTTGAAATGGAGAAATTCAATGAATGACGTTGTGGTATATATGAATAAATTGAATATAAAGTAAAAGAGGGTCTGCAAGGGAAGTTGCAGACCCTCAAAAGGGTATTGCCGAGATGTCGGACTCGACTACGTAATGTTATCATAAAATTCTTTTGAAAAACCCTGGTAAATGTGTCCAAATGAAATTAGGACCTTCATACAGTCAAAGGGACCTGCTTCCCGCGGCAGGCCCCAATAACTAGATAATGTCGATGAGCAAAAAACTCATCTGGAGTACTTTTATAGTAACAAGTAAAATGTCTTTTGTGTATTGAGAAAGAAGAATTGCATAATTATATGTGAACAATTTAACTCCCAACAATTCATGATTATCATGAATTGTTGGGAGTTAAATATGGTTATAAAATGGAGAAAAGACTTGGAAGTGAGATCGAGGTACACAGAAGTATGTAATCATGAAAAAGACCTGCTAATATAAGCAGGTCAACTTAAGGGGTTTATCCAACAGATTATTATATATGGTAACAACTGAATTGTAGTAAGTCTATACATTTAATATTGAGAAAAATTCTGTGAATGATATATTTTTTGCGCATATATTAACGTCTAAAAAGTTGAGAAAGAAAATTAAAAAGCTTTTTATAAGAGAATAATGGCTGATACTTATAGTATGATTCATATTTCCACGCATCATTATTAGAGAATTGGAGTTTTTGTGTTTTCGTTTTCGCTGTGATGGAACTCATATTACAATGCTTCATATAGTAACCTCCTGAATTTATATGTATACGATTAGTAGTATTCAAGAAAGGGAAATAAAATGAACATTTAAATTGAAACTCTTTCTTCTTGTGTACTGGATTTACGTTATAAATGTTGTAAAACATATATAACACGGATGCTAATTCATATTAAATATAGAATAATGAAAAAACAATAAGCGTTTATCCATCCCTTTCAAGTCGCATAAGTGATTGATATAATAGAAGTAGATGAAAGATAAAGAAAAGCAGGTGACTCTTTTTTGTTTACTAAAGCACAAGAACTTTTAGCGTCCTACTTTGGTTATTCTTCGTTTCGAAGAGGACAAGATGAAACAATTAAAAATGTACTAGATGGGAAAGATACAGTTTGTATTATGCCAACGGGTGGCGGTAAGTCAATTTGTTATCAAATTCCGGCATTAGTATTTGAAGGCACGACGTTGGTTATATCTCCTTTAATATCACTTATGAAGGATCAAGTAGATACATTGGTACAGAATGGCATTTCAGCTACATATATTAATAGTTCTATTTCTATTGCTGAAGCAAATCAGCGAATTCAATTAGCGAAACAAGGACATTACAAATTACTTTATGTCGCGCCTGAGCGTCTTGATTCGATGGAGTTTGTTGACCAACTTATCGATATGAAAATCCCTATGATTGCGATTGATGAAGCACACTGTATTTCACAGTGGGGACATGATTTCCGTCCAAGTTATTTACATATACATCGCATATTAGATTATCTTCCAGAAAAGCCGCTCGTATTAGCATTAACAGCAACAGCAACACCGCAAGTACGTGATGATATTTGTAATACACTTGAAATTAATAAAGAAAATACAATTATGACAACGTTTGAGCGTGAGAACTTATCGTTTTCTGTTATTAAAGGGCAAGATCGAAATGAATATTTGGCGGATTATATTCGTCAAAATCAAAAGGAATCTGGGATTATATATGCAGCTACTAGAAAAGTAGTCGATCAGTTATATGAAGATTTAATGAAGGCAGGAGTTTCTGTATCAAAATATCACGCTGGTATGAGTGATATTGATCGCAATGAGCAACAAGAACTCTTTTTACGAGATGAAGTAAGTGTAATGGTAGCAACATCTGCATTCGGGATGGGTATTGATAAATCGAATATTCGTTACGTAATTCATTATCAGCTTCCAAAAAATATGGAAAGTTACTATCAAGAAGCAGGACGTGCTGGTCGTGACGGATTAGATAGTACATGTATATTGTTATATTCTTCTCAAGATGTACAAGTACAGCGTTTTTTAATTGATCAATCAACTGGAGAATCACGTTTTTCAAATGAACTTGAAAAATTGCAAAATATGACCGATTACTGTCATACAGAACAATGTTTACAATCATTCATTTTGCAATACTTTGGAGAAGAACCGAAAGAAGATTGTGGACGCTGTGGTAATTGTACAGACAATCGCGAGAGCATCGATGTGACAAGGGAATCACAAATGGTTTTATCATGCATGATTAGAACGAACCAACGCTTTGGAAAGCAAATGATAGCGCAAGTATTAACTGGGTCGAAGAATAAGAAAGTTATTGAATTTAATTTTCATACTTTACCAACGTATGGGCTTTTATCGAACCGTAGTGTAAAAGAGGTCAGTGAGTTTATTGAGTTTTTAATTTCAGACGAGTTAATTGCAGTTGAGCATGGCACTTATCCGACGTTAAAAGTAACTGAAAAAGGGAAAGAAGTATTACTTGGTAAAGAGAATGTTTTACGAAAAGAACGAGTAGAGACAAGACAAATTGTTCAAGACCATCCTTTATTTGAAGTGCTTCGTGAAGTACGTAAAGAAATTGCACAAGGAGAAGGTGTACCTCCGTTCGTTATTTTCTCTGACCAAACATTAAAAGATATGTGTGTAAAAATGCCGCAAAGTGATTCCGAATTGTTGACGGTAAAAGGTATCGGAGAACACAAACTTGTGAAATATGGCTCGCACTTCTTACAAGCAGTTCAGCATTTTATTGAGGAAAATCCAAATTATGCTGAAACGATTAAGACAGAAGTAGTTTCAGAGCGTAAAAAGTCAGGAAAAGCGTCCGCAAATTCTCATTTAGAAACGTATGAAATGTATAAACAAGGTATTGATTTGAATGAGATTGCAAAAGAACGTAACTTATCAAGACAAACAATCGAGAACCATTTAATTCGCTGCTATGAGGATGGAATGGAAGTAGATTGGAAAAGCTTTGTTCCAGCAGAGTATGAATCTCTTATTGAAACTGCCGTTCAAAATGCAGATGGTGGTCTGAAATCTATTAAAGAACAGCTTCCGAATGAAGTGAGTTACTTTATGATTCGTGCTTATTTACAAATAAGAAAGTAGAGGCATATAAAGGGGATAAGAATTTATGTATCATGTTTTCGTTTATGGCACGTTAAGAAGAGGACAAACGAATGCTCATTATATGCTAGGTGCAACATGCATCGCAGACAGAGCTTGGACATATGGCAAATTATTTGATACGAACGAAGGATATCCGGCCATGACTTATTCGATTGAAGAACAGGTGTATGGAGAAGTTTATGTAGTAAATGATGAGATATTGTGTAAGTTAGATGAACTAGAAGAATATACAGGTAATGCGGAGACTGATTTATATGATCGAATCACGCAAACAGTATATGTTGCTGATAGGGAAATTGAGGCATATGTGTATATCGCTCAAGATAAAAAGATGTTAAAGAAAGTGATAGACTCTGGTGACTGGCTTATGTATCAAAAAATATAATAAGGTAGTTTTAAAAATTGGAAAGCAGATAATGACGAATTCATTATCTGCTTTTTATTGTGTGAATAATTGTCGTTCTCTTTTTATTCTTATAGTTCTTAGTACGATTCCAATTCCGAGAAATAAAACAGTAGCAGCGACCCCGCTAATAGGATTTAACCAAAAATCACTACTGTTTGTAAGGGTAATAATCCCTGTTATGGTAACTAAAACAGTAGGAACAGCATCCTCAATCGCATGCATGATAACGCATGGCCAGACGGATTTTGTAAGTCTATATATTTCAACATACATAATGGACCAACAAACCATAAGGATACAGCCAGATAAAAGCATATTTAATCTTGAGATAGATTCAAAATATTCATTTGGCAAAAAGACTATATAATATGCAGCATGCCAAAGTGCCCAAATGAAACCAGAAATAATATAAATGTACCAATCGTTTAGATTTAGTTCAATCAACTTTGGAGTTAAATAACCGCGCCAAGAAAACTCTTCAAAAATGTTTTTAATAAAGTTACCAATAGAAGACATGACTATGAGTGACAATAACGTGGATATATCAAAACTAGAAATATGAGCTACTCTAAAAATGAGCGATATGCTTATCGTTATTACTGTAACGAATGGATAAATAAGTAGTGCAGTGAAATACCATATAAAGTTTCCTTTCAAATTTGGTTTGATGCCAAAATCATTCCAATCTTGGCTAATAACTCTAAGTAAAATGCTTACGAGGAAAGGTAATATTAGCCATAATCCCATACCTAAAGTGTTTCCTTCAGGTTGATTTGTTAGAAGAGAATCTAGAAATACCCCAATCCATCCACTGGCCAAAACAGTGAATACAAAAATAAGTAAATATAACTTTAGTGATTTCTTTTTCGCGACATTCATTTGAAGAACCTCCTTTACTTTTGTTTATCCTACTATTTATGGGCAGTAAAACGCCCATTGATTAAAGTCTTTAATTTTTACAATGTTTTTTAATAGATAAATTAAATAGGAGACAAATAGAAAGTAATATCTTTTGCATGCATCATTATACTATATGTGTATTTGTGTGATTTAGATGTTGCATATTCTTTTTAAATTAGAAAGATGAAAAGTAAGTTTTTTCGGAAAATTTAAATGGAAACTATTGACTTTATGATTGGATTTTTAATACAATGATACTTCGACTGAAAAATTAGAACGGACAGGAGGGAATCGTCGAAATGAGCAACATATTTGAAGATGAGTTACAAAAAATGAAGGATACTTTACATACGATGGATGAGCAATTGGATAAGCTTGAAAAAATCCCAGTTTATTATGGAGAAGATTTTAAAGAGCAAATTCTTGAAAGTATGAGGGAGTCTAATAGACAAAACTTACGTATTGGTGTGCAAGAGCCGTACTTTGGAAGGTTAGATTTTCAGGAAGATGGAAAAGAAGAAGTTATGCCGATTTATATCGGAAAAGTAGGGGTTTCGGATATGGACACGATGAAGCCAATCATTATCGATTGGCGGGCACCTGTCGCAAGTATGTTTTATTCATTTACCGGTGGAGACGAATTAGCATTTTATCAATCACCAGATGGGTTAGTAGAAGGTGATGTGTATTTAAAACGAAACATTTCCATTCGAAAAAGAGAACTTGAACGTGTTGTTGATACATATGTAAAAGGAAATGAAGATGTATCGCATGCCGATGATTTTCTTCTATATCGATTAGGTGAGAATAAAGATAATAAGCTAAAGGATATTGTTTCAACGATTCAATCGGAACAAAATGATATTATTCGAGCGGAAAGAAATTTACCATTACTTATTCAAGGGGTTGCAGGGAGTGGAAAGACAACAATTGCTTTACATCGCCTTGCTTTTTTAATTTATGAATATCGTGAACAACTAGAAGCAGAAAGAATGATCGTATTTGCGCCGAATAGTCTGTTTTTAGACTATATTTCGAGTGTACTTCCTGAATTAGGTGTAGGGAATATTAATCAAACAACGTTTCCGGATTGGGCATTACGTACGTTAGATGATTCAGTGAAACTAAAGCAGACAGAAGAAAAATTGAAAGAAGCATTTTCAATTAGTCGTGATGAAAAGAAGGTAATGCTAGGTAAATTAAAGGGTACGTTGGAATTTAAGACGTTTATTGAAGAGAGAATGATCCAATTTGAAAATGAGTTAGTTCCGACAAAAGATTTTGAGGCGTGGGATAGAGCAATTATTCCAGTAGAAGATATTAAAAAATGGATGCAAGTTGAATATAAACATTATCCTTTACAGAAAAGAAGAGAACGATTAGTAGGACGAATGAAGCGCTGGATTGAAATTGAACTTAAAAAATTCGGGGAAACAAACGAGAAAAAATTACTTAAAAAAGAAGCGACTAAGAGACTGAACGCATATATGAAGTTTTGGCCGAAAATGAGTGCTCTTTCACTGTATAGTTCAATAGTAAAAAGTAAAGAAATACTTGAGGTATTACCTGAAGAACTTGTTAAAGAAACAGAAAAGAGTTGTCGTAAAAAAGAAGTGTATGTAGAAGATTTACCAGCTTTAATATACATACATCATCGTATAACAGGGATTGAAATCGGGCAGAAGTTTCATCACGTTGTTATTGATGAAGCGCAAGATTTTTCGCCTTTCCAAGTTTATGTATTAAAAGAAATTACATTAGGTAATTCTTTCACTATATTAGGTGATTTATCGCAAGCGATTTATGATTACCAAGGAATTGAAGATTGGAATGCTTTTAAGGAAGTATTCCAAGAAACCGGTTATTATGAATTGACAAGAAGTTATCGTTCTACAAAAGAAATTATTGAATTTGCAAATGAAATAATTAAAAATGCAGAAATCCCAGTAGGACTCGCAACACCAGTCTTCCGCAGTGGAGAAGATGTGAAAGTAATTCATGCAGAAAATCAATTTACTGAAATTGTGAAGACGGTAAAACATTTGCAAAATGCAGATGTGAAAACAATTGCGGTAATCGGAAGAACAGAAGATGAATGCCGTGATATATATGTGAAATTAACAAATGCAGGATTAACGGTCAACGTAATTGAAGCAAACCAAAGTAAATATGAAGGTGGTATATCAGTAGTACCTGTCTATTTAGCGAAAGGTTTAGAATTTGATGCGGTGCTTTTAATTGATGTGGATGAAGAACATTACAAAAACACAAAACATGATGCAAAATTACTATATGTCGGATGTACGAGATCACTTCATGACTTATGGATTTTCCATAGTGGGGAAGCGTCACCTTTAATTAAAGGATTAAAATAAAGTGGAACTATAATCAGTGGGGAGTTTTACTGCAAGCTAATGTGGGATAAATATAAAAAGAGGATTTCTATTACTGTCTACTTAACAGGGAGATGACTATGAAGATCCTCTTTTTATATTGAAATTAATGTTCAATTTTAAACGAATAAAGCCATTAATATTAAATTTTGATAGCTATCATCCAATTTTACACCCTTTGCTTTTCTACCCTCTTCAAAGAAGCCTAGATTCTTATATAACTGGATTGCACCTAGATTATCTTCCATTACCTCAAGACAAACTTTTTCAATCTTACTGTTATTTTTAGCCCAATTGATTAACGTTTCTAGAAGAGCTCTTCCAATACCATAATTTCGATATTCAGGTAGTATGGTCATCGCAAAAGCCCCTTGATGACTAATTTTTTCTTTGTTTCCGTTCTTAAAATCTATTGCACCGACTAACTTACCATCAACTTCAGCAATAAACTGTACATAATTTGGATTTTCATGATAAGCTTTTAACGTTTTTTGAATAGCATCGATACGTACCTTTTTTACATCCTCAACCGTACTTAGCATGTATGGAGCGTTTATTAAAGCTTTTGAAGCAGAATCTAGTATTCTTTCTGCATCCTGTTCTTTAGCTTCTCTAATTATTACTGTTTTTCCATCCTTAGATTTATAAGTAAAAACATTAGTTGATAAGATACTACACACACCCTTTCGGAATATAATTAATTAAAATTTTCAACTGTTTCGCGATTCTTAAGTAAGAAAAAGTCGTATCACCTTTTTCTGCAATCGTTCTGCTTCAACTTAATAATGATTATTTCAAATATTTATAATTTTTACAAGGATTCATTCCATTATATAGTCCGATTGTTGAATAACATGACTGGCGTTTTTCAAACAATTTTATTATGTTTTAAACAGCTTTATTATCTCTGTACAAGATGAATTAACGACTTGAGCTGTTGTGTAAATAATATACAATGACCATTTCTAATTCCTTAGTTTGTTCTTTTTCCCATATACGAACAGCATCTACTGGAGTTTGTGTATGTTTTAACCAATCTAGAATAAGGTGTAGTTGTTCTTGTATTTGACCAATGTTTTGCTCCTTTATGTTCTTATTCTGAATTCTATTAATTAATTAATTGAAGCATATAGGGAAGTTTTTCTATACATTCGCTTAAATCTCCGCAATAACCTGAAGGGAATTCATGTGTACCAAATTCTAAAGTATGGATGTAATTAGAAACTAGGTATATCATAGCTTCTTGTTCGGTATCACCACCTAATTCAATCGCTTTTCGAAGGAATTTTTCTAAATCGTCATCTTTATTGCTAGAGTCCATATAAATTCCTATCCATCTAAAAGGTCTTGAATCAAATGGGTTGTTTTCTGTCCATCTATATAGAATGTCTATTAGAAAACTATTTAGTGAAAAAGTTAAGACCTCATCTTTTTTGTTTAATGCATCTAAAATAGTAAACAGTGAAATGGCAAACTCTTCTTGCTCTTTTGATTCCCATTTCTTTGCATTTGAAATAAATGTCTCTAAAGGTTTATAAGCTAATTTTCGAAGTCCCGCTTCGCGATGCTGACAATAACAAATAAAATCATGCCAATGTTCATTTGTATTCATATGTATAATAATAGTTTGTAATGCAGTGAGAGGTTTATCCATTATAAGTCCCCATTCTATTAAGCACGTGTTGAAAATTTAGTGTTATTATATCATTACATAAATTAAAGTAGGAAGAATTTAAGATGGATTTTATTGGTCACGGAATCCAATCAATTGGTAATGTAGCGGTTCTAACAGGACTCATTATTGACTTTGAAGATGAAACGTAAAAAAGTTATTATGTTTATCTGAATATTGAGGGAATACAAGAATTTTATTTATTTAATTTTTAGAAAAAATAGACTATAACTTTAATGAATGGTATAATTTCCTTGTTATTGGAATTAAAATGAAAATATTAGAAGAAAAAGGATAGGGTTGGTTTTAATGGGGGATTCTGATCACAAAGAAACAAAGGCAATATTAAAGTTATGGTTTATTTATATACCACTTGCATTTGGAGAGTTTGTCTTTTCGAATATCATAGATTATTTAAAAAAATAAAGATTTTGCATTTGAAAAACAATTAACCTAATTTAATTGTTTTTTTATTTTTCTCTAATAAACCAAACAAAAATAAAGATTTTGAACAAGATGAAGTTTATGAAGGAAATAACGTTGATTAGGTGCTGAAAACGGGAATCATTCAAGCATGGTAATTCGCCATTTTTATAGCTTCCTATAGTGAAATGTTATGTTCACATCATATGTATACGATATTTGTAACTTAATATAGCATTACTGGAACTTCAAAATTAGTAGTTAGTGCTATAGATATATAACTTAGCTAAAAAAGCAAAAATCATATAATTTGCGCTTTTTATTATCCGTTTTTTGGTAAATGATTATAGTTTTTGTCACATTAATACTGTACGATACATAGTATAAAACACATACTGTATGACATATAGTAATGGAAATGAGGTGAGTGAATGGATACTTTATTAAACTCGTTAATTACTGAGTTAAGAAGAGGGACATTAACGTTAGCTGTTTTAAGTCAATTAAGAACGCCGCAGTACGGATATTCACTTGTCCAGTTATTGGAGCAATCAGGGATTACAATTGATCAAAGTACTTTATATCCACTACTTCGCCGATTAGAAAAGCAGGGGTTAGTGACGAGTAGTTGGGATAAAACAGAGAGTAGACCTCGTAAGTATTATGTTTTAAGTGAATATGGATTAGAGATATTTTTACAATTGAAAAAGCAGTGGGTAAAGGATTCGAAAGAACTTTATAACTTATTAAAGGAGGAGGACGAAAATGAGTTTGATTGATATGTATGTCCATGAAGTTGCGAAGAGATTGCCTGAACAAAATCGTGAAGATATTACACTTGAACTACGGTCAACAATAGAGGATATGTTACCAGACGATTATAATGAGGAAGATGTGAAGAGCGTACTCGAAAAATTGGGAAGTCCAGTTTCATTGGCTAATGGGTACTTGGATAGACCAATGCATTTAATTGGACCACGTTATTTTGATGTATATACGACGCTATTAAAAATGATTATACCAATTGCAGCTGTTATTGCGCTCATTTCAATGGTTGCAGAAAATTTTATAGGCTATAATGGTGATCAAGCGGTATTAAATGTTATTTTACAATTGATAGGTAAAGGTATAGGGGAAATTTTTGAAGTGGGTCTCCATGTATTTTTCTGGTTGACACTTGTGTTTGTTATTTTAGAAAGAACAGATAAAGACAAAGGTATCGAGCCGTTGACGACAAGTTTAAAAAAATGGACACCAGATGATTTGAAAAACATCTCGTATATCCCAAAGAAAAAAGCAATCTCGAAGTTTGAAGTTTTTGGAGGTTTAATGTGGACAGCAATATGGGCTACACTTTACTTTTATACGAATCATCTTGTAGGCGTATATCATGGTACAGAAAACGGATTGAAGTTTGTCGCGCCAACGTTTAATCAAGATGTTTTGCTTCAATACTGGTCCCTAATTTTGGTTATGATCGTTTTCGAAGTAGCTATATCACTTTATAAGTTAGTACAGGGACAATGGACGAAAAGGTTGGCAATTGGAAATGCTATTCTTCAAGTAGTCGGAACAATCATATTCATTGTAATTGTAGTAAATCCACATTTATTAAACGCAGGATTTATTACGTATTTGGCAAATGCATTTACTATTTCCCCAGAGGAGTTTAAAACGTGGCTCATTGGGGGAGGAATTTTCTTCTACATGTTATCTGCTGCAATAAATATACTTGATGGTTTCCGAAAAGCTAGTATTCGTATGTAGGTAAAAATCGGAAATTTCGATAAAATAAAACTATTGAAAAGATAGTGAAATAAGATGAACATGATGAAAGGAAGAAAACAATGATAAGGGAAGCAACGAAAAGAGATTTAGCATACATTTTAGATATTTATAACGATGCGATACTTTATACAACAGCTGTATATGCGTATAAACCTGTAACCCTTGAAAATAGAATAGATTGGTATGAACAAAAAAAGGCTGAAGGGTATCCAATTTTCGTATATGAATTAGATAATAAAGTAGTAGGATTTGCGACATTCGGCCCATTTAGAGCGTGGCCTGCTTATAAATATTCAGTTGAACATTCTGTGTATGTAGATAAGGCATATAGAAAAAATAGCATTGGGTCTTCATTAATGAAAGAATTAATCAAAATTGCAAAGGAAAGAGAGTATATGACCTTAATTGCTGGAATTGATGCAGAGAATGAGAAAAGTATTGCCTTGCATCAAAACTATGGATTTATTCATGCAGGAACAATAAAAAAAGCTGGTTATAAGTTTAATAAATGGCTAGATTTAGCTTTTTATCAGCTGGAACTTAACGGTCCTGAAAATCCTATAGAAGAATAAATATTTTTCGGTAGCAAGAAAAAATTCATGCTACCTTTTTCTTATTTTAATAGCTAATGAAAAGTTTTTTTACATTCAATGTTGAAATATTAGAAGTTAATATAACGATATAAAAAGAGGGATGGAAATGGAAACTGTTATAAATAAAATAAAAGAGGTACAATCTAATTATGTGGGAATGGCAATTTATTCTACAAAAGATAATCGGATAGTTGCTTCATATAATAATGAATTAAATATTCCGTTAGCATCAGCAGCAAAATTAGTCATTGGATTTGTAGTAACGCAAATGGTGAAGGAAAATAAACATAATTGGAATGATATACTTCATCACATTAAATTTAATCCGCATGAAGATAGTGCGCAGTTATATCCGCATTTACAAGGAAGAACTTCTTTAACACTTAGTCAAGCGGTAGAGGTAATGATTGCTTGTCATGATAGTTGCGTTGCACAGTCAGTTGTAATGCACTGTGGTGGATGGGATGCTGTGAAAATGTACGCACAAACGTACTTTTCAAAAATTTATATACAAGAGAATGCTAGAGATGAGAAAAATGTTGGAGAATTAAGTGAAGTTCTTGCCCTTTTCATACAAACCTTTCAAGGTTATAAATCAGAACCAGAATTATGGGAACCAATTATTAGCGGCATGGTAAGACAGCAAGGAGAGTATGAAGAAATCCCATATTATCATTTAGCTCATATGACAGGTGGATTACTCACAGCTACAATAAATATTGGTATTATAGGAATGTTTAACGAATTTCCGCTTCTTTATGTGATGGGGGGAAAAGATTTACCGAATCGACGTGAAAATAAAGAGGTAGATGAAGCTTTTGCAGCAGTTTTAAAGTACATATACAAAGAATATAGTGAAAGCATGCTAGGAGTGAGCGATTGAAAAGAAACTTAAAAACTTCAACAATCATTATTTTAATTTTAACGATTATTGCTCTTGAAGTTGGAATCGCACTATATGATCACAATTTGTCATTAGATACAATTTACTTTGCAGCGATCCTTATTTGTATTGTATTGCTTTTTGGCACACGTGTTTCTGAAGTGAAAGAAAGTACATCGAAACGAGGATGAAGAAAAATAGCTGTTATATTTTGGCCATCTATTTTATTGTCTATCGCTTGTTTTGCAGTTATAAGTTACATAAGGGTAGGCTATGTCTCTGTATCAGGGATAATTGGCTTTTCATGCTTTATTACATATGGTGGATTCTTTTTGATTAGTATTTTAAAGGGGAAAAATAAAGTGTAGCTTACTAAGTTGAAAGGAAGCAATGTATATGAAACATATAGAGAACGGTACACGTATTGAAGGAGAATACATTAAAAATAAAGTTATTCAATATAATATGTCCATCTTAACAGATGAAGTAAAACAGCCGATGGAAGAAGTAAGCCTCGTAGTAAAAAATGAAGAAGGAAAAATATTTGGTGGTGTAACAGGTACGATGTATTTTTATCATCTTCATATCGACTTTTTATGGGTTGATAAATCAGTTCGTCATGACGGTTATGGTAGCCAACTTTTACATAAAATTGAAGAAATTGCGAAGGAAAAAGGGTGCAGATTAATATTGCTAGATTCATTTAGTTTTCAAGCACCAGAATTTTATAAAAAGCACGGTTACAGGGAGTATGGTGTCGTTGAAGATCATCCGAAAGGTCATAGTCAGCACTTTTTTGAAAAGAGATTATAATAATATTATGTATACTGATTGATGGGAGGAAGCATATGTACACGTATAAATTGCAACAAGAACAACCAATCTGTGCAGAAAAAATAAAGAAGCTTTATGATTCTGTCGGTTGGTGGCCAGAAAGAAAAGAAGTCGATATTGAAAAAATGTTAAAGAATAGTATAGCCATTGGAGTATGGGAAGAAAATGAATTAGTTGGATTTGCTAGAGTCGTTTCTGATGGTGTTTTTCGAGCATACATTGAAGATGTTGTCGTACATGAGAGTGTAAGAAATAAAGGTATTGGAGAGAAGATGCTTACAATATTACTTCGAGAAATATCTCATATTGATATTGTTAGTCTATTTTGCGGAGAGAAGCTAATAAAGTTTTACGGTGAGCAGCAATTTCAAGCAACGAAGCAAATTGTGATGCATCGTAATCAAACAGGGAAAGAATAAGAGGTGCCAATTAAAATGAATGCAACAAGAGCGTACTGTTTATCGAAAAGAAAAGCGACAGAAGATTCTCCAGATGGCTGGAGTGCAACGTGTATGAGGCTTAATAATAAAATATTTGCGATAGTAAATCATGAAGAAGGCGAAAAAGCTGCGATTACATTGAAGTGTGATCCAGAAGTCGCATTAAGAATAAGAGAAGATTATCCAGAAACAATTATTCCAGGGTATCATATGAATAAAAAACATTGGAATACCGTTTATATTCATAAGGGTATAGAGCAGGAGCAAATTAATAAAATGATTGATTGGTCGTATGATTTAGTACTACAATCATTTTCAAAGAAAAAGCAGCAGGAGTTAATGGATTAATATGTATTAGGAGTGTGTGTAATGAAAGATTCGATTAAAGATACGTATGATAAATTAGCGAGTACATATAAAGAAAATCTAGATTTCGCAAATCCATATAACAGTTATTATGAAAGACCGGCGATGATGGAGCTTATTCCAAAGGAACTAGAAGGAAAAAAGATACTAGATGCTGGATGTGCAGCTGGATGGTATACTTCTCAATTCATAAAAAGAGGAGCAAATGTTACAGCAATTGATGTAAGTCCTGAAATGGTAAAAGCAGCAAAAGAAAATATAGGAGAAGAAGCAACGTTCCTTTGTCATGATCTGCAAGAAACATTGCCATTTGAAGATAATACGTATGATGTGATTGTAAGTTCGTTAACTCTTCATTACTTAGAAAATTGGAATCAAGTATTTCAAGAATTTCGTCGTGTATTGAAGCCAGGTGGGGAACTTATTTATTCTATTCATCATCCTTTTATGGATTTCACAAAGTTTCCATGTGAAAATTATTTTGAAAAACAGTTATTAATAGATACTTGGGTTAAAC
Organism: Bacillus cereus group sp. BfR-BA-01311; assembly: GCF_022664295.1. NCBI lineage: Bacteria > Bacillati > Bacillota > Bacilli > Caryophanales > Bacillaceae > Bacillus > Bacillus cereus group sp. BfR-BA-01311. Next base: position 190,014 of record NZ_JAKUHC010000004.1, on the reverse strand, counting down.
CGAATATTACTATTGAAGTCAAGTTTTTTAGAAAATCATTACAAGACATACTAAATGAAACTACAAATTATTTTGTATTAGAAGAGATAGTAGAACCGAAGGCAATTGAAAAAATGAAAGAAGTAGACGAAAAATCATATTATTATCTAAATACGAATCCACATTTTCTTATCATTAAAGCAACTAATAAATAGCTAGTAAAATAACTTTGTTTTACTAGCTATTTACAGTTTTACATTACATATTAGGGGACTTTAAAATGAATACGAAACGAAATAGAGTAGTATATGCACTATTTACTATAGTTATTATTATTTTAGGTCTTAGCTCAAGAAAGTTTGCTTTTGCACTACCACATCTATTAAATGATTACTTAGGCGATGCTTTATGGGCATTAATGATTTTCACTGGCTTTGGATTTTTGTTTCCTAAAACAGAGACGAAGAAGTTGGCTTTTATTAGTTTAATGTTTTGCTACGGGATTGAAGTGAGCCAATTGTATCATGCGGAATGGATAGATAGCATGCGTGCAACGACTTTGGGCGGACTCGTGTTGGGATACGTTTTTTTGTGGAGTGATTTAGTGGCCTATACAATTGGGGTTGGAGTGGGAGTACTGTGTGAGGTTATTTTTCGGAAGACATAAGAATTGTAAAAGGGGTATTTGTAAATGGAACAAGCACTGGAAATTGCAAAGTTTTGGTTTCAAAATGAACATGTCACAGCTACTGTAATTCAACAAAAAGTAGCGAAGGTTATATGCAAGAATAAAGAGTATATTTTAAAGAAAACAGGATCAATAAAGCAACTTCTAGTTGAATTCGATGTTTTGAAGCAACTGTATGAAAAGGGAATTAAAGTACAGAGAGTAGTAAAGACAGAAAATGATGAACAATATGTATTATATAAAGAAAAATATTATTGCTTATATGAGTATGTTGCCGGAAGTGTTTTAGAAATAAAAGATACGAATAAGCTGGAAAGGCTAGCAAGTACAATTGGAGAAGAAATAGCTAATCTGCACAAAGCATTACATTCGGTGAATAGTGACCATGAGTTAATAAAAAGAGATTTATATAGGATGGTATTTGAATGGGCTATACCGATTTTAGAAAAGAATGAGTATGTTCATCGAGAGGTAATTCAAAAGATGGAGCGAATGCACGCAGCTTTCAAGGAAACGGTCCATCCATTACCGAGACAAATTATTCATCGTGATATGCATCTATCAAATGTAATCTTTAAAGATGATAAACTAGAAGGGTTTATAGATTTTGAGATTTTAGAAAATAATGTAAAAATATTTGATTTATGTTATTGCTGTACAAGTATATTAAGCGAGCTATTTAGTGATGAAAGATTAAGAGGGAAATGGTTACATATCGTTAGCAAAGTCTTTGAAGGTTATTATAAACAAAATGATTTAACGAAAGAAGAACTAAAAGCCATTTGGTATGTTATGCTTTCAATTCAAATTATCTTTATTGCTTATTTTGTCCAGTTACCAGATTCATTAAAGTTAAATGAAGAAATGTTCTTCTGGATTTTCGCTAATAAGGAAACTATTGAAGAAGTTATAGAAGGTATCGTAAAGGTATGAAAAAAATAATATTAATTGGTTCTGGTGGTTCAGGAAAATCTACATTAGCAAGGCAGTTAGGAAATAAATTAAATATTAAGGTGCATCATCTTGATGCATTATTTTGGAAACCGAATTGGGAAGGTGTTCCGAGAGAAGAACAAATAGCAGTTCAAAATAACTTAATTAAAGATGAGAAGTGGATTATTGATGGGAATTATGGCGGGACGATGGGTATAAGACTGAATGCAGCTGATACAATTATCTTCCTTGATATTCATAGAACAATTTGTATTTATCGTGCTTTTAAAAGAATTGTAAAATACCAGAATAAAACAAGACCAGATATGGGCGCGGGATGTGAAGAAAGATTTGATTTGCAATTTTTTAAATGGATATGGGAATATCCTAATGCTAAACGACCTACAATTTTAAAAGGGTTAGAGCAATTGCCGGGAGAGAAAAAGGTTATTGTTTTAAAATCTCCAAATGAGGTTCGGAAATTTTTAGAGCACATATAATTATAGAATGTAACACAAAAATTCTTTGTGAATCTTACCGATTAGTTTAATAAAACTAATCGTTTTTTATTATGAAAAATTTAACGCTTTTTGAAAATTGTATTTTGTAATGAGTATATGACTTTAAGTTCATATAAAATGAACGTTTGGAGGAATAGAAAATGACTAACGATTTAATTCAACTAATCGATTCATTAATGGTCAATATTCCAGCTGGAGAGGTAGTATTAAGAGATGATCGAATAAAAAAAGAATGGCTAGTACAAATTCAACCATTTCTTCTTGCAAAGTATGCTGTAACAATGGAACTATATGATGCTATTACAAATAGTACATTAAATAATTTTGATGAAAATCATAAACCAGTTGTCAATATTTCATGGAACGATGCCATTTCGTTTTGTAATGTACTTTCAAAAAAAGCGGGATTAAAAGAATATTATTCTATTAGTGATGGTGGTCAAATTGTGAAATGTAATTTAGGTTCAAATGGCTACCGATTACCATCTGAGGCGGAGTGGCAATATGCATGTAAAGCAAGTACAACCGGATATACATACGGGAAACTTCATGATATAGCGTGGTATAATGAAAATTCAAATGGAGAGATTCATGACGTTGGCCAAAAAGAACCGAATGCATGGGGACTTTATGATATGCTAGGGAACGTTTGGGAATGGTGTTATGATTTGTATGATGAAACAGTGTACGGATCATACCGCATTTTTCGTGGTGGTAGTTGGGCTGAAACAGCGAGAGGGTGCGGCGCTACTTGTCGTCGTCGAAGCCATCCTACATTTCATATAGATGATCTCGGTTTTAGACTTGCTAGGTCAATTTAGTAGGAACATGATACGAACAGCTAGGAAAAGAGTATGGAGAGAATCCGTACTCTTGCCAACATAGAAATGATTTAACGTAAGGAGTGTTTATTATGGCGCGTGTTTTATTTATTAATGCTGGATCAGAAGGACATATAAATCCAACTTTACAAGTTGTAGATGAATTGATTTCTCGTGGTGAAGAGGTCGTTTATTTTTCAATAGAAGCTTTCAGGGAGCGGATTGAGAAGACAGGTGCTACTGTACGAACGATTGATGATCAAAAATTTATAAAAGCGTTTCTATCTGGAGGCAGAAATTATTTACAGGAAAGAATAAATGGCCTTCTACATACAGCAGATATTGTAATACCTAGCGTTTTAGAACAAATTGAAGGTGAACATTTTGATTACATAATTCATGATTCTATGTTTGGCTGTGGCCATTTAATTGCTCAAATCCTTAAACTTCCAGCCATAAATTCATGCACATCTTTTGCGCAGGATGAAAAATCCTTTGAGCAAATGTTAGGTCATCTATCAAAAAATATCCCAGTAGAAATTTATGATAAAATACAGAATGATTTTCAAAACTTAACGAAGGGAATTGCTGAAAAATATGGTGTTGAAATAAAATCATCGTATGAAGTTTTCTGTAATCCTGCACCCCTTACTATTGTATATACAATTAAGGAGTTCCAGCCTTTTGGTGATACGTTTGATGAAATATATAAATTTGTAGGACCATCTATCTCTGCACAAATGAAAAACAGAGACGTTGATTTTACTTCAATTGAAGAAAAAAGTCCGATTTATATTTCATTAGGTACTGTTTTTAATGAAGCGATTGACTTTTATAAACTGTGTATGAAGGCCTTTGAGAATAGTGAGCATACAATTGTTATGTCTATTGGTAGTAAAACAAAAATAAGTGATCTAGGCGAAATTCCTAAAAACTTCATTGTGAAAAACTATGTACCCCAAACTGAGCTGCTTACATATACGAAACTATTTATTACACACGGCGGGATGAACAGTGCGCATGAAGGACTGTATAACGGGGTTCCGCTCGTTGTAATACCGCAAAGTGCAGATCAGCCAGTAGTCGCAAAGCAAGTGGAGAGTCTTGGAGCAGGAATAACATTACAAATGCAAGGATTAACTGCGGATCAACTAAGTGAAAGTGTAGAAATGGTATTAAATAATCCGTCATTTAAAGAAGTTGCTTTGAATTTGAAGAAATCTTTCCAAAAATCAGGTGGATATAAGGAAGCTGTTGATGAAATTTTTATATTTGTAGGTCAGTGAAAAAATGAAATTATACATTAGAAAAGCATCTAAATAGGATGCTTTTTATTTAACTTTATAATTCTTATTTTTAATATCTAGTATGGTTAAAACTAAGGCACTGAGAGATATAAGTATAAGAATAAAAGTTAACCAGTTAAATGTATTGTCAATTATGAAGTAAAGATGATAGATAAATATATTCGAATTTTATTTTAAAATGTTAGGACTTAGTTTTACATGTTAGTAATAATTTCACTGTTTCTGCACAACTTCTGCACATACTCAGGTAATTTCTATGTCATGATATATTCATAAAGTGAAATATTTCACAAGAAAAATATAATTTCACTGCGGTGTATGCATAATTAACACATACATCGGTACAAGTTTGTCTCTTGTTATTCTTTTACATCAAAGCCCACATTCCACTACAAAGTATAACAAGAAGGAGACGTGAACATGAATAATCGATTTTTAAAACAACTACAAAATATGAAAATGAACAAAAAAAGTTTAGGAGCTGTAGCATTAACAGCTGGAATTATTAGTACGACACTTATTCCTCAAAATGCTTATGCGCACGGTTTTGTTGAAAAGCCTGGTAGCCGATCTGCTTTATGTAGTCCAACTTATGGTGCGCTAAATGTAAACTGTGGAAGTGTTATGTATGAACCACAAAGTTTAGAAGCTCCAAAAGGGTTCCCACAAGGTGGTCCAGTAGATGGACAAATTGCTTCAGCAGGCGGAAAATTTGGTAGTATTTTAGATCAACAAACAGCAAATCGTTGGTTTAAAAATACAATCACTGGTGGGGAAAATACATTTACTTGGAAGTATACTGCGCCTCACTTAACGAGTAAGTGGCATTACTATATTACTAAAAAAGGATGGAATCCAAATAAAGCGCTAACAAGAGCAGATTTTGAACCAATTGGAACAGTACAACATGATGGTTCTGCAGCTTCAAATAATTTAACTCATAAAATCAATGTACCTACTGATCGTAGTGGATATCATGTGATTTTAGCAGTATGGGATGTAGCTGATACAGCAAATGCATTCTATAATGTAATTGATGTTAATCTTATTAATGATGTGAAACCAGACATAGAAGCGCCAAGTATTCCAAATGGACTTCAGACGCAAAAAGTAACAGCGAATAGTGTAGAACTAACATGGAACGCTTCTACGGATAATGTAGGGGTAAAAGGATATCAAATCTTCCGTAACGGAGAGATGATTGATACAGTACTAGGCACTCATTTTATTGATAAGAAATTACAACCAAGCACAGAATACTCTTATACTGTAAAAGCAATTGACGCAGCTGGAAATGTATCGAAAGAAAGTGCAGCGCTTACAGTAAAAACAACAGTTGAGATTCCTGATACAGAAGCACCAACACAACCAAAAGGATTACATAGTATGGGAACGACAGCGTCAAGTGTGGATTTAATGTGGAGTCCATCTGACGATAATATTGGTGTAGACCATTACGATATTTATAGAGAAACAGAAGGATCAATGAAAAAGATTGCAACATCCAATACAACTTCTTATATGGATAAAAATCTGCTCGCTAATACTACTTATAAATATGTAGTAAAAGCTGTTGATGTAGCTGGAAATGAATCCGTACAGAGTGATATATTCACAATTACTACAAAAACCGAAAGCGCTTCATATGAAGCGTGGGATGCAAAAAAAGCATATAAAAAGGGAGATAGAGTTCTACACGAAGGAAAAGTATATGAAGCAGTCCAGAGTTATCAAGGAAATGGTGATCCGAACTGGATTTATGCATTATCATTATGGAAAACAGTGTAAGCTTTACCTAGATATGAACTAAGAGATGATGGGCTTTGATTTCAAAAGAGAATCTGGAGAATTCACTTTTCTATTTATAAAAAAGGGTAGTGTATGAATACATAAGATTCATATACTACCCTTTTTATTATGATAACATTTTCGTCATAAGTATATGCGGAATGCCATCTTCCATAAATATATCAGAAGAAGTTTCATAACCTAATTTTTTATAAAATCCTTCAGCTTGTGTTTGCCCGTGTAGTTTCACTTTTGTAGCTTGTTCGTTACGAGCAATTTCTTCTAACGTTTGAATGATGACTTTACCTAATCCGTATGTACGATAATCTTTTAAAATGCAAATACGTTCTAATTTTCCGACGCCATCAACAAATCGTATACGCCCTGTACCTACAGGAAGCTCATGATAATAAACTAAAATATGTTTACAGTGCTCTCCGATTTCATCGAATGTATCGAATTCATCTGTAAGAGGAACACCTTGTTCTTTTACAAATACTTCTTTTCGAATATGAAAGGCAGTTTCTAAATCAGTAAGTTCTGTTATAAGTTTGGATTGCAAAATGTTCAGTCCTTTCTAGTGTAATCAGTTTGCGTTTTCCTAGTATATCATAATAAAGCACTATTAAGAGAAGAAGAACATACTAAAAAGCCAACTTTAAAAAGTTAGCTTTTATTACAATTTCTTTATCCCATTTTTAGTACCAATAATTGCTGTACTCGTCATACTTATAAACAACCCTGTTTCAACTACACCAGTAATCATTTTTAATTGGGTGTGTAAATGGACAGGATTAGAAATATGATTAGGGAATATACAATCGATAATCATATTATTGTTATCGGTTATATAGGTTTCATTATTTTTCAAACGTAATGTTGTTTGACATCCTAAAGACTGAATTTTATTTTCGGTTTGTTTCCATGAAAAAGGGATGATTTCAATAGGTAATGGAAAAGTACCTAAATGTGTTACAAGTTTCGATTCATCAGCAATGATAATTAGTTCTTTAGAGGAAGAGGCAACGATTTTTTCACGAAGTAATGCACCGCCACCGCCTTTTATAAGTTGTAAATTTGAATCAATTTCATCCGCTCCATCAATTGTAAGATCAAGACTTTGTACGTCGTTTAACGAAATTAGGGGGATATTTAGTTGCTGTGCTAATGCTTCAGTTTCCTTTGATGTTGGTACAACTTGAAATGATAATCCTTCTTTTACACGCTCACCTAATTTTTGTATTGTCCAATATACAGTAGAACCTGTACCAAGCCCAATTTTCATGCCATCGTTTACAAAGTTAGCAGCATATTCGCCAGCGAGCTGTTTTAAATTCATCGCTTTACTCCGCTGGACGTGGCCCAGCATCAAGACCTGAATTTTCAACTGTAAGTACCGGACGAACGACTATATCTTTATGTACACGCATTTGACAAGATAATCGTAAATGATCTTCAATTCCTTTTTCCGTCATTGCATGTTTCTCATTCGCACTCGCTTCACAGAAATCACCTGCTAGTATTTCTACTCTACAAGTTGTGCAACGTGCATTCCCGCCGCAACGATGAAGAATGTTGACACCGCTATCTTCAATTGCTAATACTAACTTTGTTCCTTCTTTCACATCAAAAGTTCCTGCACCTTCAATTGTTAATTTTGGCAAATTTGTTCCTCCTCACGTAAAATTGTACATAACATATTTATGACCGCGAATTATTGAACATAAACATTATTTTTTTATATCCCCGTAACTTTTTTTAATGTTGAATCGTTTATTAAGTAAGCGCTGAAAAGGAGTGGTTATTTTGTGCACAAAAGTAACTCATGTTTTAAAGAACCATATCGATATGAATCATTCAAATATAAACTTTTTAATTGAACAATATGGAGAGTTAAAAAGATACTGTACTTTTTTAACGAAAAACAAATGGGATGGGGAAGATCTCGCCCAAGAAACAGTGTGTAAAGTGCTTCAAAAATATAGAAATAAAGATATTTGTATGACACTCGTCTATAAAATAGCAAGAAATCGTTGGTTAGATCAGATAAAGTCTAAGTCTGTTCATGAAAAAATAAGAGAACAAATCACTTTTGAAGAACCACATGAGAACATTGCAGATTTGCATGAAATGGTAGGGAAAGTATTGTTTTCATTAAATGTACAGCAATCCGCAATTTTATTATTAAAAGATGTTTTTCAATATAGTATCGCTGATATTGCTAAAGTGTGTTCTGTATCAGAAGGGGCAGTAAAAGCTTCTTTGTTTCGTAGTAGAAATAGGCTGAAAACTGTAAGTGAAGAAGGGATTGAGATAGTTGAATTCACAGATGATATGGAAGTTGTAGTAACGTCTATTCGAGAGGAGAGACCGGAATTATTAACGAAACTGCTTCCGACAATAGATTTTACTAAGTTACCATCTAAACAGCCAGTCTTATTATTTAATGCGAAAAAACCTTCTTCCTACAGTTGTATGCTTTTAGCAGCATAACAATTATTGGAGGGATATAAAATGAATGCAATTCCATATGTAGTGGAACAAACGAAATTAGGAGAACGTTCCTATGATATATATTCAAGGTTATTAAAAGATCGTATTATTATTATCGGTTCAGAAATAAATGATCAAGTAGCGAGTAGTGTCGTAGCTCAATTATTATTTTTAGAAGCAGAAGATGCAGAGAAAGATATATTTTTATACATTAATAGCCCCGGCGGATCAACGACAGCGGGATTTGCTATATTAGATACAATGAATTTAATTAAACCAGATGTGCAAACGCTGTGCATGGGCTTTGCGGCATCATTTGGTGCATTGCTATTATTATCTGGAGCAAAAGGAAAACGGTTTGCGCTCCCTAACAGTGAAATTATGATTCATCAGCCGCTTGGTGGTGCACAAGGGCAAGCAACAGAAATTGAAATAACTGCGAAAAGAATATTAAAGTTAAAGCATGATATTAATAAAATGATTGCAGAAAAAACAGGCCAATCGATTGAAAGAGTAGCACATGATACAGAAAGAGATTATTTTATGACTGCAGAAGAAGCGAAGGAATATGGGATTGTAGATGATGTTGTTACGAAAAAATAAGATGAAAAAGGCTAGAGGATATATTAATTCTCTAGCCTTTTTATTAATCCTTTACCCATTCATCAACTAATGCTTGATTTTTTTTAATCCATTTTCGCGCAGCTTCTTCAGGATCTTTTGTTTTATTTAACATGACCATTAACGTACCGAGCTGTTCATCGTTCATTTTCCATTTATCAAAGTATTTTATGATATCCGGGTGATCTTTTTCGAAACCTTTACGAACGGAGTAATAAATGTCATCTTTTTCACCATATACTTTCTTAGGGTCTTTTAAATATTTTAAGTCAAATTCTGAAAAACCCCAATGCGGATTCCAAAGCGTAACAGCGATTGGTTTCTTTTTTGTATATGCTTTCTTTAGTTCACTCATCATCGCAGCTTCAGAAGATTGGACAAGTTTTAGTTTTATATCATATTCTTTCATTGCTTTATTCGTTAAATTCATAAGACTACTACCGGGTTCGATACCGACAATTTTATTATCTAGTTCATCTTTATGAGCATTTAAATCTTCGATACTGTTTATGTTTTTCATATAAGAAGGGACGACTAAACCTAGTCCAGTACCTTCGTACCATTTTGATTTTAAGACAATATCATCTTTATAACGATCGTTTAGCGGTTTATCTGTAACTGGTAGCCATACTTCTAAATTCGCATCAACATCGCCACGAGCGACACCAGTCCAAATTGCGGCTTTTTCTAAATACATGAGCTCAACTTTGTAGCCTTTTTCTTCTAATAAAACTTTCCACATGTTTGCAGTTGCAATATTTTCTTTCCAACTTGTTACACCAAGTTTAATTTTTCCTTTCGAATTTGCATTTGTTGCATTACATGAAGTGAAAATCATAGTAATAAATAATGCAAGGCATATAAACCAAATTTTCTTTCGCATCGAAAACCTCCTAAGTAACGTTTGCCTTATAAAATAAATGTATAAGTAAGCATTCTTATTATGAACGGAAACGAGAATTTTAAAGAAATCTTATGAATGTCATTTTTATGTAATATTTCTTTGTAAAATCGCAACACTATGTGAATAGATGGGTAGAAAAGGAGTAGTGACATGGATAATACAAAGGTGCGTGTTGAAAACGTAACAAAAGTATTCGGGAAACATCCGCAAAGAGCCCTTTCCTTATTAAAAGAAGGAAAAAGTAAATCGGAAATTTTAAAAGAGACAGGAATGAACGTTGGGGTGAAAAAAGCAACGTTTGAAGTTTACTCTGGAGAGATTTTCGTTATTATGGGTTTGTCTGGCAGCGGGAAATCTACGCTAGTTCGTATGTTAAATCAATTGATTAAACCAACTGCAGGTCATATATACATAGATGGTGAAGACATCGCAACGATGGGAAAAGAAGAGTTACGGAGAGTAAGAAGAACGAAAATGAGTATGGTATTTCAGAAATTTGCTCTATTTCCGCATCGTACAGTTATACAAAATGTTGCATATGGTTTAGAAATACAAGGAGTTCCGGTTGAAGAGCGAGAGAAAAAAGCGTTAGAATCGCTACAGTTAGTAGGACTCGATCATCATAAAGATAATTATCCAAGTCAACTTAGTGGTGGTATGCAGCAGCGCGTTGGAATCGCAAGGGCACTAACGAATAATCCAGATGTATTACTAATGGACGAGTCATTTAGTGCATTAGATCCACTTATTCGAAAAGAAATGCAAGATGAATTGTTAGAGTTACAAGATAAAATGGAAAAAACGATTATATTTATTACGCATGATTTAGATGAAGCGCTTCGAATTGGAGATCGTATTGCATTAATGAAAGATGGAGAAATCGTCCAAATTGGAACGCCAGAAGAAATTATGATGAGCCCCGCAAATGAATTTGTAGAAAAGTTTGTTGCGGACGTGAATTTAGGAAAAGTAATTACGGCTGAGTCTATTTTAAAACGACCAGAAACTTTATTAATTGATCGTGGACCTCGTGTGGCTCTTCAAATTATGAGGAATGCAGGCGTCTCAACTGTATATGTTGTAAACAAAAAGTATGAGTTTTTAGGTATATTAACTGCGGATGATGCGAGTAAAGCAGTACAAAAACAGTGGCCGATTGCTGATTTATTACTTAATGATATTCCGCATGTGTATTTGGATACTTTACTGGAAGAGACATATGCAAAAATGGCAGAGATGAAATATCCCTTACCAGTAATCGATGAGAAGAAAAGGCTAAGAGGAATTATTAAACGTGAAAGTGTCATTCAAGCTCTTGCAGGAAACATTGAGGAAGAGGTGAAAGACGATGAATAGTATACCACGTATTCCATTAGGGGAATGGGTCGACTCATTTGTTGCAAGTTTATATGAGCACTTTGAAGGCTTATTCCGAGGGTTCTCTTATATTATCGGCGGATTCGTTGATTTACTCACTAATTTTTTAACAATAATACCAGCCATATTGATGATTATCATCCTTTGTTTCTTTATTTGGTACACAACGAGAAAAGTATCTTTAGTCATTTTTACACTGATCGGGTTATTATTTATTTTAAATATTAACTACTGGGCACAAACGATGCAAACATTATCACTCGTACTTACTTCCGTTATTATTTCAATTATTGTCGGAATTCCAATTGGGATATTAGCATCTCAAAATGAGCGTTTCTCAAAATTTTTAAAACCAACGTTAGATTTTATGCAAACAATGCCGGCTTTCGTATATCTTATTCCCGCGATTACATTTTTCGGAGTAGGTGTAGTACCCGGGATTATTGCATCAGTAATCTTTGCAATGCCACCGACAATTCGTTTTACTGATTTAGGAATTAGACAAGTTCCAGAAGATTTAATTGAAGCAGCGAATGCATTTGGCTCAACCGCATCACAAAAATTATTTAAAGTACAATTACCACTCGCAACTGGAACAATCATGGCTGGTGTGAATCAAAGCATTATGCTTTCTTTATCTATGGTAGTAACAGCATCTCTTGTAGGAGCACCAGGTCTTGGGGTTGATGTATACCGCTCTGTAACACAAGTTAATATCGGAATGGGATTTGAAGCCGGACTAGCTATTGTTGTCATTGCGATTATATTAGACCGCATTACACAAGGATTTCATCAAAAAAGAAGATAACAAAAAAACACACTTTATTATACAAAGTGTGTTTTTTTGTTTAAATAAGATTACATACGAACAATAACAGAACCGCCAGCTGGCGCACAAACTTGTTTTTTTATTTCATTGATTTAACTCTTCGATGAATAACGATATGTTTGTTTAATAGCGACTTGAAAATCTCTTCTTAAGAAGAGGATTAGGTGCTGGAAAAGTATAAGTAATAAAGTACATTTTTTGGAAATTATTAAGTGGAATAGCGAATATATTAGGAGACAGTGAAGTCATGTAAATAGATATTATTTTAGAAGAAATTATGAGAGGAGATGCTATTTTGTCTAAAAAGAAAAAAAGCAATGATGCCTTGGCAATAGGCGTCGGTATAGGGGTTGTAATCGGTGTAGTCCAAGGTTATTTTACAAATAATTTAGTAATCGGAATTGTGATTGGGATTGTAATTGGAGTTGTGGTTTTGAAGAAATAATGAGGTTTAAATTCATTTCAAAAATTGCTGTATCAAAAGAGTGAATCTTCGGAATATAAATCCTGTTTTTCCTTTTTTTATGATATTATATATGAAAAGGATGGTGATGAATATGTCAACAAACGATCAAGTAAAACTAAACTGTTTTATTTGTGAAAAGCATAAAGGAAATATTATAGTTCCAGGTGGAGCTATTTACGAAGATGAACTGGTTTACGTTGGACATGTCCACTGGGATAGTGAAGAAACATACTTGGGTTATGTAATGATAGATATAAAAAGGCATGTACCTGGCCTCGCTGAACTAACAGATGAAGAAGCGAAAGCGTTCGGACTTATAACAAGTAGAGTAAGTAAAGCGCTAAAAGCAAGTGAAGGTGCGGAACATATTTACACTTTTGTTTCAGGAAATGGTGTACCACATATGCATATGCACATCATACCGCGTTATGAAAATACACCAAAAGAGTTTTGGTCACCGACTGAAGTAGCGAAATGGAACGGTGCGCCTTATGGTGACGCAGGAAAAATCAAAAAACTATGCGAAAGATTACGAAAGTATATGGTGAGTGAATATGCATACAACAAATAATAGACAACATTCATGGGTTGGAAGTAGTGAAATGTGTTTAGACGAAGTTTCAGTAAAACAATATGGTGACATCGTGCTCGGTACATATGGTGGGAATATAAGTGCTGGAGCAAAAAAGAACGAAGATGGTGCGTTAGTTTGGTCAAATGGTGATTGGGAATTTGCAGCTATATTAGATGGACATAATAGTGCAGAAAGTGTTGATTTAGTAGTAAATACAATTCAAAAAGAATATGAAAATATAAAAGAAATGATGAATGAATCAATTGATATAGTATTTCGATCTATTGAAAATCATATTCTTACTATCTTTCAATCTTCTTCATTTAAGGAAAAGTGTCAAAGAATTAAAGGTGAAACAGCTTGCTTACTATGTGTAAGAAAAGAAAATTATATATGGTGGCTATCTATTGGAGACTGTTTAGTTTATGTATTTCATGAAGAGTTACATAAGTTAGGACAATATGCATTAAATCAACGTCATTTTTACGAATGGATTGGAAATGTAAACACATTTGATTTACCTGTTCCTTGTTATTCAACAGGCATTCGTGAATTACGTAATGGAAAGAATCGAATTGTAATGGTGACAGATGGAGTATTAGAATGCGGGGAACGTCGGTATGAAACTCCTGTAAATCTGTATAGTGATATGAATAGAAATAATAACGTACTTAAAGTAAATATCCATAATGTTTTAGAACACGTTCACCTGCAATTAGGAAGAGATAGTGCGACGATTATTAGTTGGGACATTGATAATAAAGGAAAAGCTACTTATCCGAGTGATCAGCCAGATAAAAAGTAAAGGAGGAGACATCACTGTTTTTAGTTAAAGGAATTTTATTAATAGTATGGATCATATTCTTAGTTGTTTTGGAAAAAGTAGTGAGAAAAAAATTAAATATACCGAAACAAACAGACTGAAATAGTAAATATGTAAACAACGCTCATAAATGGGGCACTAGGGCTCTTATCGTTTCTTATATAATTGTTACGCTGATATGTGCTACTTTAAATCCTATTTATATTAGTAATTTACCCATTTTATTTTTAATAACCTTATACTGCTTTCAATCATATATGGAATGGAAATTTGATAAAGAATCGAGGGAATATGTCATTTCTTTAGGAACGGTTCCGTTATTAATAATAACAGGAATTATGCTTAATCTTTTCTTTTATAGATATTGGATTTAATTATATATGGAATGAATGGGGAGACAAAATGAAAATGCCTAAATTACGTGCTGAAGCAATGATTGTAAATAAAGATCATACTAAAGTACTAGTACAATGTGATTTAAGTGAAACATTTTATCGTTTTCCAGGAGGCTCTATTGAATTTGGGGAACCAGCAAAAGAAGCGATAATACGAGAATTAATGGAAGAATACGATTTGAAAATTGATGTCCAAGAGCTAGCTGTTGTAAATGAGCATATTTTCGAGTGGAACAACGAAAAAGGACATCATTGTACATTGATACATTGGGGAACTGTTCAAGAGATGGTTACAAATGAAATAAGGCATAAAGAACATGAGAATATTATATTAATATGGATGAGCATAGAGGAATTAAAGGAGAAGCCAACATATCCTGAAGGAATTGTAAGTTATTTAGAAGAGAATAACCATAATATAGTCCACTTTGTTTCTAAAAATATATAAAGTAATTGGAGGGATAACAATGGATACCTCTACAATTTTAATTATTATTATTGGACTGGGTATAGGTGGTTACTTTTTAGAACAGTTTTTAAGAAGAAAATTAAATATGGAGAAAAGAGGCTTCTTTGGATATAAGCATGTGAATAGTTTACATGTAAAATTAGAAATAGGTCTTATTATTATTTATGTAATAAGTAGTTGTTATTATATGTTTAAATTTGAAAACGCTAAAATGGCTCATGTCATGTTCACTTATTTAGGGATATCATGGACTTTAAGAGCATGGATGGAATGGAAATATGATAGAAAATCAAAAGAATATATACTTTCGATAACGGGAATGGTTTCTTTTATATTGATGCTCTCGATACTATTTTATTTCGTTCCACCTGCTGTATAATTAAAAATTTGATTATAAATAATGAGATAACTAATAAATAAGAAACCATTTACTGCTAAATGGTTTCTTATTTAATTTAAACATTTAATTTCGCTAATACGGATTTAATGAAATTTGTTTTATCCTCTGCATATTGATG
Organism: Bacillus cereus group sp. BfR-BA-01311; assembly: GCF_022664295.1. NCBI lineage: Bacteria > Bacillati > Bacillota > Bacilli > Caryophanales > Bacillaceae > Bacillus > Bacillus cereus group sp. BfR-BA-01311. The sequence goes on along the minus strand of NZ_JAKUHC010000004.1, from coordinate 174,508 downwards.
TTTATCATTAGGATTAGCTTTTGAAAGTTGAATCTTCAACTGTTCATACTGTATACGAGCAGTCTTATTGTCTATTAAGTAATCTCGAAATTGTAATTGTTCTATTAAATATTTATTCCTTTGTTCATACATATGAATTTGATGAGTTCTTGGTTCACCTTTATTAAAATAATATCTTTCGGGTAATACATCCTTTCTATATTTATAATTTAATAGTTCTAACTTTTGAATACATTTTAAACCGTCTTTATAATCTTCTAGTTCGATTGCAATATCAATAATTGGCTTTGCACTTAAATGCGGAATAGCAGTACTGCCAATATGGTGTATGGCTAAAATATGTTCGCCAATTTGTTTCTCAATGAATTGTTTCTCTTTCATAAACTCAAATTCCCATTCCTCAGTCCACGGAACTAAAAATACTTTCCCGTACGGTAAACCTAGCATTTGTTTAGCACCTCTTTCAAAATGGTTTTCAATAAAGGTAATTATATTTTCTTAAAGCTTCTCAAAACAAGATATTCCCACAATCTCCAAGGAAGAATTTTTCTTGCTAAGATCATAAATTTTACACCTTTTCCAATTGGGTATCGTAATGTTGTGCGCTTAGCTTCAGCAATATCAACGACTTTTTTAGCAACATCTATTGGATTACCAAATGTATCACTGCCGCTATTAATATGTTTTTGTATTTTGTCCATATATTCTTTGTAAGGAGAAGTAGTATCAGATTGGTTTGTAGCTAGTTGTTTACCAACCTCCCATATATTTGTGTTGTAAGAACCAGGTTCAATTAAAGCGACATCTATTCCGAAAGCTTTTAATTCTAAGCGAAGGGATTCACTCCAGCCTTCTAATGCATATTTTGAAGATACATAAGGAGATAAACCAGGGAATCCAACTTGGCCGCTAATGCTGCTTATATTAATGATTTTTCCACTTCTTTGTTTTCTCATATACGGTAAAACAAGCTGGGTAATTGATATAGCTCCAAAAAGGTTCGTTTCAAATTGTTTACGGTATTCCTCTACTTGGATTTCTTCTACAAAGCCCCCATTTGCATATCCTGCATTATTTATAAGGAGATCTATTCTATTAATTTCTTTTAAAAATAATTGGAAATTATGTATAGAATTTTGATCTGTTACATCTAATTGTTGAACTTTTATATTTTGCTGTAAGTTAAGTTGAGTAACTTGGGATAGTAAGGTTCCTTGTTTTTCAAGGTTTCGCATTGTAGCGATAACTAAATAATCTTTTTTTGCGAGTTCGAGTGTAGTTAATAGTCCAAATCCACTTGAGGCTCCAGTAATTATTGCGATTTTTTTATTCATTTTTCGCCAGCTTTCTTTTTCTTTTATCATAACGAGTTATGATAAGAAAATCTATTATTCTTACATTTAGTATGAAATCAATTTGTATGTAAAAAAAGGGGATTATAGGGAATCAGCGTATATAGAGTAGTGTATATTAATATGATAGTGAAATGAGGGAAGAAAAATGGTCCATGTAAAAGCTGTATTAGCAGATCAGCTATTAGCGAATGCAAATGATCCCAGTTGGTATATGCCATTTTCAGATGCAGTTAAGGATTTATCTGAGAGGGAAGCTTTCTGGAAACCGAATGAAGAGAGTAATAGTATAGCTGAAATCGTACAACATTTACTGTATTGGAACTCTACGTGGCAAACTAGGTATAAAGAATCAAATGTGAATGCAGTACCCGCTATAGGAGATAATAACAAAAGTTTTATGCTCTCAGATAATCAAATTTTCGATGAATTACGGGAAAAACTACTAGAAAAACTGTTACAATGGCAAAATCTCATAAATGAAGAAAAGGTTGAAAGTGATGTAGTGGGATTTCCTGTTTCTGCAAAGTGGTGGGAAGTGCTAGCGAATGTAACAACTCATAATGCATATCATATTGGTCAAATTATTTACATCCGAAAATTACAGAAGAGCTTTGATAATGAATAAAGTAACAATTCTCTTATTAAGGGAACAAAAGTGGACAAAACGAGACAAACGTCTCATTTTGTCCACTTTTTTATTGTTAAAAGATAGAGAAAACCTATTAAAACAAGGATTAGAATTTGGCACGGTACTTGCAATATAAAGGACGAACAAGAAAATAGGAGGGCTGGACATGTTAAAAACAACTGAAAGTAAAGGGAATGAAATTACGAAAGAACAAGCTCGTTGGATGTACGAAAAAATGTTAGAAATTCGTAAGTTTGAAGATAAGGTGCATGAATTGTTCGCGCAAGGCGTTTTGCCAGGTTTCGTTCATTTATACGCAGGTGAAGAAGCGGTAGCAGTTGGTGTATGTGCCCACTTAACGGATAGTGACAGTATTACAAGTACACATAGAGGTCATGGACATTGTATCGCAAAAGGTTGTGATTTAAATGGTATGATGGCTGAACTTTTCGGGAAAGCGACAGGATTATGTAAAGGTAAAGGCGGTTCCATGCATATTGCCGATTTAGATAAAGGAATGCTTGGTGCGAATGGCATTGTAGGCGGGGGTTTCCCACTTGCTTGCGGTTCAGCATTAACAGCTAAATATAAAGGAACAAAAGATGTAAGTGTTTGCTTCTTCGGTGACGGAGCAAATAATGAAGGAACATTCCATGAAGGGGTTAATTTAGCGGCGATCTGGAAGTTACCAGTTATTTTTATTGCAGAAAATAACGGTTACGGTGAAGCAACTACATTTGAATATGCTTCAAGTTGTGATTCTATCGCTGATCGCGCAAAAGCTTATAATATTCCAGGTGTTCAAGTAGATGGAAAAGATCTTCTAGCTGTATATAAAGCTGCTGCAGAAGCAGTTGAACGTGCGCGTAATGGTGATGGTCCAACAATTATTGAATGTATGACATATCGTAATTATGGTCATTTCGAAGGTGAAGCGCAAACATATAAAACATCAGAAGAAAAAGAAGAACATTTAAACGAAAAAGATGCAATTGTGAATTTCCGTAAGCATTTAATTCATGAAGGTTTATTAACAGAATCTGAACTTGTTGATATGGAAAAAGCAGTAGATGATGCAGTACAAAGATCCATTGAATTTAGTGAAAATAGTCCATACCCAGACGATGAAGAATTATTAAAAGATGTATACGTTTCTTACAAATAAGAGGAGGGTGAAAAATTATGACTAGAACAGTAAGTATGTCAACTGCAATTAATGAAGCGATGAAAATCTCAATGCGTCGTGATGAAAATGTAATTTTAATAGGTGAAGATGTTGCAGGCGGTGCACAAGTTGATCACCTGCAAGATGATGAAGCTTGGGGTGGTGTTCTTGGTGTTACGAAAGGACTTGTACAAGAGTTTGGCCGAAATCGTATATTGGATACACCAATTTCTGAAGCGGGTTATATGGGAGCTGCGATGGCAGCTGCTGCAACTGGGTTACGTCCGATAGCTGAGTTAATGTTTAATGATTTTATCGGTAGTTGTCTTGACCAAGTATTAAACCAAGGTGCGAAATTCCGTTATATGTTTGGAGGTAAAGCAAAAGTACCCGTTACAGTACGTACGATGCATGGCGCTGGTTTTAGTGCAGCAGCTCAACATTCACAAAGTTTGTACGCATTATTTACGAGCATACCAGGTATTAAAGTTGTTGTTCCTTCCACACCGTATGATGCAAAAGGCTTATTATTAGCGGCAATTGAAGATGATGATCCAGTAATCTTCTTTGAGGATAAAACACTTTACAATATGAAAGGTGAAGTGCCAGAAGGATACTATACAATTCCATTAGGAAAAGCAGATATTAAACGGGAAGGTTCTGATGTAACAATTGTCGCAATCGGAAAGCAAGTTCATACAGCGCTTGCAGCTGCAAAGCAATTATCGAAAAAGGGGCTTGAAGTAGAAGTAATTGATCCACGATCTTTATCACCACTTGATGAAGATACTATTTTATCATCTGTTGAAAAAACAAATCGTCTTATCGTCATTGACGAAGCGAATCCTAGATGTAGTATTGCAACAGATATTGCGGCAATTGTAGCGGATAAAGGTTTTGATTTATTAGATGCACCTATTAAACGAATTACAGCACCACATACACCTGTTCCGTTCTCACCACCACTTGAAAAGTTGTATTTGCCAACGCCAGAAAAAGTAATTGAAACTGTATCAGAAATGATTGGAGACCAATCTTTATTACATGTGTAATAAAACGATGAGAAGGGAGAGAGAGACATGGCTGTAGAAGTTGTAATGCCGAAGTTAGGTATGGCGATGAAAGAAGGTATTATTACGAGCTGGAATATTAAAGCAGGCGATAATGTAGCAAAAGGAGAACTAATTGCTAGTATTAATTCAGAAAAAATTGAAACGGAAATTGAAGCGCCAGCTGATGGTACGGTACTTGATATAGCTGTAAGTGAAGATGAAGGAGTGCCGCCTGGTACTGTAATTTGCTACATCGGTAAACCGAATGAAAAGGTAGAAATGCAGGAAAGCACACATGTTGTAGAAGAAAAAACATCTAATATAGAAGTACAAAATCAAGAACCAAATGGGAAAGAAGTATCGAAGCAAAGAATTAAAATTTCACCTGTAGCCAAGAAAATTGCAAAGTCTGAAAATCTGGATATCAAGGCATTAGTTGGTACAGGTCCTGGCGGAAGGATCACAAAGGCAGATGTATTAAAAGTACTTGAGATAAGAGTAAACGTTCCGGAAATATCTGAACGAGAAGAAAGTAAAGCGATTCCTGTTACTGGTATGCGTAAAGCAATCGCAAATCGTATGCACGCAAGCTTACAAAATAGCGCACAATTAACGTTAACGATGAAAGTAGATGTAACAGATCTAGTTGCTTTACATAAAGAAATAGCGGAAGTTGTACAAAAAAGATATGATAATAAATTAACTATTACGGATTTCGTCTCGCATGCTGTTGTATTAGCACTTGGAGAGCATAAAGAAATGAACAGCGCTTATATAGATGATGCAATTCATCAATTTGAACATGTGCATTTAGGCATGGCAGTCGCATTAGAAAAAGGGTTAGTCGTTCCAGCTATTCGCTTTGCAAATAATTTATCTTTAGTAGAATTGTCTAAAGAGATTAAGAATGTGGCACAAAAGGCGCGAGCAGGTAGCTTAAGTAGTGATGATATGCACGGAACGACATTTACAATTAGTAATTTAGGTAGCTTTGGTATTGAATATTTCACACCTGTATTAAATACACCTGAGACTGGCATTTTAGGTATTGGCGCAATTGAACATGTTCCTGTATATAAAGGGAAAAAATTAAAAAAAGGTAGTATGTTACCTTTAAGTTTAACATTCGATCATCGTGTACTAGACGGTGCACCAGCAGCTGCATTTTTACGCACAATTAAACATTATTTAGAAGAACCTATAACAATTCTTCTATAAAGAGAAGGTGAGAGAATGAGTAAATTAGTTGTTATTGGGGGCGGACCTGCTGGCTATGTAGCAGCAATTACCGCGGCTCAAAATGGCAAAGATGTCACTCTTATTGATGAAGCTGACCTTGGCGGAACATGTTTAAATGTTGGGTGTATGCCGACGAAATCACTGTTAGAAAGTGCTGAAGTACATGACATTGTGAGAAAAGCGAATGATTATGGGGTTACGCTTAATACAGGAAGTATATCAATTGATTGGGATCAAATACAGGCGAGGAAATCACAAATCGTAATGCAACTCGTCCAAGGAATACAATATTTAATGAAGAAAAATAAAATTAAAGTTGTAAAAGGAAAAGCGAAATTCGAAACGGATCATCGTATGCGAGTTGTACAAGGAAATAAAGAAGAAGTAGTTGATGGAGAGAGCTTTATTATCGCAGCTGGTTCCGAACCTACAGAATTACCATTCGCTCCGTTTGATGGAAAATGGATTTTAAATAGTAGCCATGCCATGTCTCTTGAGAGTGTACCATCGTCATTGTTAATCGTTGGCGGTGGTGTAATAGGATGCGAGTTTGCAAGCATTTATAGTAGACTTGGCACAAAAGTATCGATAGTTGAAATGGCATCGCAATTAATACCTGGTGAAGATGAAGATATCGCGAATACTTTAAGAGAGAAATTAGAAAAAGATGGGGTGAAAATTTTTACGGGAGCAGTTTTAAAAGGTTTAAATAACTATAAGAAGCAAGCTTCATTTGAATACGAGGGAATTACTCACGAAGTAACTCCAGAATTTGTTCTTGTTTCTGTAGGAAGAAAACCACGAGTGCAACAATTAGGATTAGAAAAGGCAGGGGTTCAGTTTTCAAATAAAGGGATTGCTGTGAATGAACATATGCAAACGAACGTATCGCATATTTACGCAGCTGGTGATGTGATTGGTGGAATTCAGCTTGCTCACGTTGCCTTCCATGAAGGAACGACAGCAGCATTACACGCAAGCGGAGAAGACGTGAAAGTAAATTATCACGCTGTGCCCCGTTGTATATACACAGCTCCAGAAATAGCTAGTGTCGGGTTAAGTGAAAAAGGTGCAAGAGAACAATATGGTGATATTCTCATCGGAGAATTTCCTTTTACAGCGAACGGAAAAGCTCTTATTTTAGGAGAACAAGTAGGTAAAGTAAAAGTCATTGTAGAACCTAAATACCAAGAAATTGTAGGGATTTCTATTATCGGTCCTCATGCAACTGAACTTATTGGTCAAGGAACCGTAATGATTCATACAGAAGTTACCGCTGATATAATGAGAGATTATATTGCAGCACATCCAACTTTATCTGAGGCGATTCATGAAGCGTTAATGCAAGCAGTAGGACATGCTGTACATGCTTAAATAGAAATATGATAAACCACTATTCTCTAAATGAAAGAGAGAATAGTGGTTTGAATTTTTATAGAAGAAATTAAATATCTTATTACTATTTAATTTCAATCGCTGAAGTAATATCGTTCCAATCAGCAGCTAAATTAGCAGTTTTACCGTACCAATCAGCATGTTTAAATAAAACGCCTTTTCCATATCCTTGTGTTGAAGTGTGCTCCCAAAGTGTAGTTGAATAACTTGCAGAAGGTGACGCTGTACTTACAGAAGAAATTCTGTCATTCCAGCTAGATGGTAAGTTTTTAAAGCCGCTACTCCAGTAAATATATTGTCCACCTTTATCTTTATGTTCATAAAAATCAGTACTACCAGCACCGCTACCTAAAGGATTAATTTTATTTTTAATTGCTTTTTTATCCTTTTCAATATACGCATCTAATGTTTCACGGCTAGTAAAACCATAAGCTAGCCAATCTCCATTTTCATTTTGCTCTGGTAATACCATAGTAATTTGGATATCTTTCTTATCCTGCTCACTTAATTTTGCAAATGAATTAACATTTTGTTCATCCACTTTTAAATAATCAAATGACTTAATTGTGTTACTTTTTTCTTCAGCACTTACCGCACCTAGTCCTCCAGTTAGTGCAAAACCCGCTACTAATGTCCCTGCTACTAATTTCTTCAACATATAACCATCCCTTTTTGTTTGAATTTTTGTACAGGTGAATCTTGTACAGCTAAAATGTATTCTAATTTTATACTTTTGTAAATATTCTGAAGTTTTAGAAATAACAGGCGGAATATTTACAGTTTTACATTTTTTCTTTAGAAAGAATGGTTATTGGAATGATATAATAAGTGGATATATTGTTTTTACTGGATGTAAAGATGTTTTAGGAGAGGTGTCATTGAAATATTTTACAAGAGATTGGTATAAAGAAATGCAAGTTTTAGAATTTGTAAGTTTTATAGATTCTATAAAATAATGGTCGGAAATGGATATAGAAAGTTTAAAGGAGGAAATTGAGAAAAGGAAAATAGATTTATTAAAGTTCCTTCCTGAATCGATATACTCAATTATACAAAACATCACAACTAATTCAGAATACCCATCAGGTGAACTGAAAAAACGTATGCGAAAGTGGTCAACAGATTATGAGAAAAGAGTGGCACAATTAGATCAATCATACGTAGAATATTTTAATTCCATTGAGAAAAAACTTCCGTCAAATGTCGTTCAGTTACACAAGACATCATTACACGACAGTGTAATTAAAGTAGTAAAGAGAGAATCAGAAGATACTTTGTCTATCGTATTAGATTGCAGTGGTACTTTTAGTGAATTTGATAAACTTGAAGTAACCTTTATAGGAGTAACAAAGTGTTCTATGCCGGAAAACTTTGAAAATGCTTGGTGGTTATATCATGAAATAGCTCTTACTGAAGATGGTTTTGAACTAGGTGTTTTATTCGACTGTCCATTTAGAGAAGTGACGATTTGTGCGACAGATGTATTACTTGTGAAGAAATAATTTTTTATGGAGCATTACAAACGTTTGACATAATAAAAAAATAAAGTTATTGTAGATACATGAAGTCTACAATAGGGGCTGTACTATGAAATATTCTAAAGCTACAAATTATGCTCTTCATACAATGCTTTTTCTGGCAAAGGCCACACCAAATAAGTTAGTTAGTGTTCACCAATTGGCAGAAATGCAAAATGTTTCACCAACGTACTTGTCTAAAATACTAACTAAGTTGACGAAGGAAGGGATGATACACTCATCATCTGGTCCAAAAGGCGGTTACTCGCTTAGTAAGAATTGGGAAGATATTTCATTTTTAGATATTATACATGCAATTGAAGGTAAAACATCATTGTTTGAATGTTGTTTACATGACAAACCGGGATGTTTAATTAATGAAGTAATGCTTGCAGCAGAAGAGAAAATGGAAGAAGAGTTACGAAATCAAAAAATCGTAGATCTTGCGAAAAAAATAAAAGTGGATTTTTAATCTGCTTTTATTTTTAAATTAATTAAGGATAAAAAGACTCTTTAATATCTTTAATTGTAGTTAGAAAATGATATGAAGAAGGAGAGAAGATGATGACTAAATTTTGGAATGATCGATATAAATTAGATGAATATTTTTACGGGGAAGAACCTAATACATTTATTAAAGAACAAGCATTTCGTTTAGCAAATCACAATAAAGTAATAGCATTTGCGGAGGGAGAAGGTAGAAATGCTGTATTTCTAGCAAGACAAGGGAACGAAGTAACAGCTATTGATTATTCGGAAGATGGATTAGAGAAGACAAAAAAATTGGCAGAGAAGCACAACGTAAACGTGCATACAAAAAAAGTAGATTTATTAGCTGATAGTTTGCCAGAAAATGAATATGATGCAGCAATTATGGTATTTGGACATTTTCATGATGATTATAAAAAAATGATATTAGGTAAAATGATACAAACGATAAAGCCTGGTGGTTTAATTATGTTTGAAGTTTACTCAAAAAAACAAATAAACTATGGTACTGGTGGACCAAAAGATGTTGATATGCTGTATGATCCAATTGATATCCTTACTTGGTGTGAAGAACATAAGGTAATTCATTTCTTTAATGGCGAACAAGAGCGAATTGAAGGGAAAGGGCACACTGGTTTAGCTGATGTTATTCAAGTTGTTATTAGAAAATTAATATAAGTGTTAATGAAAGTTAAATGTATGAATGTAAAAGACCAGTCATGTAAGACTGGTCTTTCTATTTAGATACTAAATTATCAAGCTTCCAATATGTATCTGTTAACGGCGCTGCTTTGCTATCTATGTATAAATACATATTATTTAAATCTTTTGGTGAAGTTTTCAGTTCAAATACAACGTCAGTAGTTAAAGAGAATTCGTGTGGAACATTTTTATAGTGCTCGTCATCTATTGGATGAGCTTCACCTTCATATTTCTCACCAGTTTTTTCATCTTGTATGAAATATTTTATTTCCGAAAGATCAATAGTTTGTCCATCGTCTCGAACATTATTAATCATAACACGAGTAGTAAGGCGCCGCTCTTTGTCTATTTTTTCAAACTTTGCATTCTCAACTGTCGCTCTATAGTATTCGTTTTTAACTATTTCTCCATAGTGCATTGCATTCTTTTCGAGAGCGCTTTTTTCTTGTTTTGATGTAGTATTGCTATTACATCCTGTTAATATTCCAGTAAATAATAATGCTGTACATGTCGTTTTGATTAATGATTTCATAGTAATCCCTTTCTGTATTAAAAAGTAAAACATAGGAATAATTTTACATCAACAGGAAGGTAAATGGAAGTATTTTTGCGTAATATACAGATATACATTTATTTGGTTGTCAAGTTAACAGGATAGAAAGAGGGAGAAGACTGTATAAAACGGAATAAATAAGAATTGAAAATATTGTAAAACGGAAGAGGCATGCATATAATTAAAATAAAGTTTAAGTTTCTGAACCTTCAATAACGGTGGTGATAACATGTTTACTGAAGAACGTCGAGAGAAAATTTTAGAACTACTTAATACAGATGGAAGAGTAATAGCAAAGGATCTTGCGGAAAGATTTGATATGTCTATTGATTCTATAAGAAGAGATTTGTCTATTATGGAAAAGGATGGTTTATTAAAAAGAACGCACGGAGGTGCAATTGAACTTACGCGAGTGAGAAACTTAGCTGCGGAACCAACTAAACGTTATAGTGATAGCTCAATATATGAGGACACAATTGCAAGAGTTGCGGTATCTTATATACAAGAAGGTGATTCAATTTTTATTGGTGGGGCTTCCGTTCATAATGCGATGCTGAAATATTTACCGGAAGTATCATTTACGGTTATTACGAATTCTATAGAAATAGCTGGTTATCTACGAGAATATAAGAATATTGATACGTATTTAATTGGCGGAAAAGTAAAACCTTCAGGGAATATTACTGATACACTTGCCTCTGAATTGATAAGTAGATTTTCTATTGATCTGTATTTCTCTACAGGTGGAGGCATTTCATTACAAGGTATTAGTACCGCAACACCTGAAGTTGCTTATTTTAGTAAAAGAGTAAGTGAAATTGCTAGAAGAAATATTTGTTTAGTTCCGCATAATAAACTTGGAATAGATTGTTTTATAAGAGGAGAGTCTCTAAAAAAAATTGACATTATTATAACTGACGAAGAGGCTAGTAAAGAAACTGTTCAGGACTTTGAGAAACAAGGTAAACAAATTGTAATAGCACCATTATATTCATTTGAAAGGAGTTTGACATGATTGTAAAAGAGCAAGAGTTTCATATAAATGGATTAACTTATACAATTCGTTCTGCAGCTGAGAAAGATGCTGACCAGTTATCGAAAATTAGAGTTCAGATTGATGGAGAAACTGAAAATATGGATAGAGATGCTGGAGAGGGATTTATAGATAATCTAGAATTTCAAAAAATAATAAAAACAGATAGTGAAGAGACGAAGAATCTCTTTTTAGTTGCAGAAGTGCACAATCGAATCGTTGGATTTTCAAGGTGTGAAGGATCAAATTTTAAGAGATTATCTCATAAAGTGGAGTTTGGCGTTTGCATTTTAAAAGAGTTTTGGGGATATAAAATGGGGAAGAGCCTATTACAACAATCTATTAAATGGGCTGATGAAAATGCAGTAAATAAAATATCTTTACAAGTATTAGAGACAAACGAGAAAGCTATTCATCTTTATAAAAAATTAGGTTTTGAAGTAGAAGGCGTTTTGAAAAATGACAAAAGACTATCGGATGGAAAGTATTATAATACGGTATTGATGGGAAGATTTACTAATACTTTTCATGAAAGAGGTGAAGAAGTATGTTTTACAGAAGGAAGTACTATGTAGTGAAAAATGAATTCATAGAAGTATTTAATGATCATTTCAATAATACGAACTTACCTAATCAATTAAAGCATGGTTCTAGGCTAATAGGACGCTGGATGAAAGATAATAAGAATGGTACGTCTGAAGTATTTGCCATATGGGAATATGATAGTTATGAACAGTATAATGAAATAGAATCGAAAATTAGAAGTGACGAGAGGCATATTAAAGGAATACATGAATGGTATGAAAACCATGGCGGGAAAGAATATGTTTTACAGGAGTACATAGTAGAGATGAAAAATGAAGAGTTAGTATGTACTGTAAAGTAACAGAGGGGTGAGGGATAATAGAAATTAAAACAAAATTATATTTTAGTTTAGCATCCGTTATTTTATTTGCAATAGCCGTGATTGTTTTCTTTATAAATGGTAATCCACAAAAGTGGTTTTGGTTCTTTATTTTCTTTGCGTCCATTATACAAAATATAGTGCTACTAAAAAAGAATAAAGAAGTGTATTAGGATATTCAAATTATTAACATATTTGTGTCGTATTGCTAGTTGTATTGAAAACGCTTTTATTCAGTTTTATAATAAAAGTATGTTTTATAAATCTCCAAAACAATTAAAAGGGAGATGATACAATGTTAGCTTCACCGTTTTACTTACATGCATGGAAAAAGTTTGTTAATGAAGGTGTTCTTGATTCAAATCGCATAAATCAAAGAATTTCAGAATCGTGGCATCGATGTAAACAGGCTAATGTTAATCCTCACATGAATAAAGGTCAGAAAATTTTGTCTTCTCATATTTTTCGAGAACAAAAGAAAAAGAGTGAAATTTTCCTTGATATAGCACTACCTCAAATACAAAATATGAGAAAAACCATTGATGAACTACAAATGATGGCATTATTAATCGATCCAGATGGTTACGTTCTATCGTTAAGTGGAAATAAACAAACGTTAAAGCGAGCGAAACATATTAATTTTATTGAAGGTGTAAAATGGACGGAAGCAGCTGTGGGGACAAACGCAATAGGAACAGCGCTAGAAATTGAAGAAGCTATTATGATAAGTGGTACTGAACATTACTCCGTGGCATCTCATAGCTGGAGTTGTGCGGCTGCTCCCATTCATAACGATGATGGGAAATTAATTGGTATTCTAGATTTCTCCTGTCCAATTGAATTTTCACATCCATATATGCTCGGTATGGTAACTTCAATTGCACATGCGATTGAACGTGAATGTAGCATAAAAGTTCATCAAAATGAATTACACTTAATCCATCGTTTTTTAGATGTCATTGATAGTGATGAACAAGTAGTTATTTGTAATCATCGTGATGTTATCGTTTCTGCGAGTAAGAGCGTTCGGGAACGAGTAACTAATTGGTCAAGAATGAAACTTGAAGATTTAGTGCACCATGGATTGGAAACTAAATTAGAGATACCGGTATATAGTAATGAAAGAATGATCGGGAAATGTATGTATTTAAAGGAAAACAAACAAATGAATACATATTCTGCTTTCACATTTATAAAAGGAATTACTTTTCCAGGAGTTACCGGGACAAGCAAAGCATTTCAACACACACTAGAAGAAATTAAGCTTGTTTCACCGACTGATGCTAGTGTGTATGTATGTGGTGAGACAGGAGTAGGAAAGGAATATGTCGCGAGAGCGATTCATGAAAATAGTCCAAGAAAAGACGGGCCCTTTATAGCTGTTAACTGCGGTTCTTTGCCTAAAGAATTAATGGAAAGTGAATTGTTCGGTTATGCTGAAGGTGCGTTTACAGGTGCGCGACGTCAAGGATATAAAGGGAAATTTGAACAAGCGAAGGGAGGAACATTATTTTTAGATGAAATTGGTGAAGTACCACCAGAGATGCAAGTAGCCTTATTGCGTGTTTTACAAGAACGCACAATAACTCCAATAGGAAGTTCAAAAGAGGTACCAGTAAATATTCGTATTATTACTGCCACACATAAAGATTTACTAAGGTTAGTAGAAGAAGGGAAATTCCGTCAAGATTTATATTATCGTTTACATGTTTATCCACTATATGTTCCATCGTTAATAGAAAGAAAAGAGGATATTCCATATTTTATACAACACTTTTGCGAACGGAAGAATTGGAATGTTGTATTTCCGAAGAGTATTTGTAATCAATTTTTACAACATACATGGCCCGGAAATATTCGAGAACTAGTAAATGCATTAGAACGCATTTACATTTTGTCGCAAGGACGGGAAATATGCGAAAAACAAGTCGCTTTTTTGATACAAACAATGATGGGAAATCAACAACAACTTGAGTTACAAGTTGAAAATAAAACCGAACATACATTGAATTTTCGCGAAAAAATACAGCGTGATAGCATGATTGAAGCATTACAAAAGACAAACGGAAATGTTTCATTAGCTGCAAAACTATTAGATGTACCCCGTAGTACATTTTATAAACGAATGCAAAAATATAAGTTATAAAGTAGATTTTTGTAATCTACTTTTTCTTTGTGGGCTCATGTTCTGTCGGAATGTGCGCTTACCGGGGAAATAATAGAATTGTTAGAAGGGAAATTTCCTAATGGGGGTTAGTGTGTGAAGTACATTGAAATTGGAATCGGGAATAGGTGGTTCGTTCGAACAGAAACCGAAAATAAAGATGGAACTGAATTTGAAGAACGAGGAATTATAAAACCTGTTTATTTTGAGTCTTTATACATACGTATTTGGTTTCGGAAAACTTGTTTTATTTTTGATACGAAAGAGGGGTTTAAGAAAGATAAGAAGAGGAGGGTTGAATATAAATTTATAGTTGGAATTGTAAGTAGACTGGATAAAGAAGAAGTGGGCTAACATACGTAGTTATATTGGACAGGTAATTCTTTTGACTTATATCAAATTCATGAAAAGCACATTTACTAAATATAAATTGTTAATAAAACCACTAAAAATTATTATCAAGACCTAAAAGCTAAAAATCCTAAAAAAATAAAGGGCCAGATTGTTGAGGAAACAGTAATAATAAGAATACTCAAAATATTGTTTGTGAAGTGTTACACTTAAACTAACGGGCAGTTTAGCTTAAGTACATTTTTTCACAAATTTAAATGGGGAAATTTCCCCATTTTTTATACCAGCTTAACGTTGATTCGGGAATATTGAACTTCGCTACCTGCTAATTGAATTCTACTTCATCTGGAGACCTTTAAATTAAAATGCTTCCTTTCTTCTGACAGACTTATTAAATTTCGAAAACAATCAATTCAATCATCTTTTCGTATAGAAAAACTTATTAAGAAACATGCACTAGAAAAAATATAAATCATATATAGGAGATATCCCGTTTGAATGCTTGAGGAGGATATTATGAAACCTATGTTACCTAGTGAAAAATATTTCGGTAATTTAGAACTAGTTTATGCATTTTATGGGGCTATGCCTACAGGTGTTACTGTTTCAGAAACCGGTCGTATTTTCATTTGCTTTCCGAAATGGGGAGACGATGTTAAATTTACGGTGGCGGAAATTTTTGAGGATAAATTGCAGCCTTATCCTAATTTACAAACCAATTTGGCTAACCCCGAGAATATCCCAATGACTTTCATCAGTGTCCAAAGTGTAGTTGCTGATGGAAGGGGAACGCTTTGGATATTAGATACAGCGGCACCCAATTTTTCTGAACCTATTAAAGGGGGAGCAAAATTAGTCGCTGTTGATTTAGAAACCAATACAATAAGAAAAGTATATACCTTTACAGAAGATGTTGTCCTGCCTACAACTTATCTGAATGATGTCCGTTTTGATTTTCGTGTTGGAAAAGCAGGTTATGCCTATATAACGGATTCTTCTTCGAGAGGACCAGGAGCTATTATCGTCGTAGATTTATCAAATGGAAACGCGTTTAGACGGTTAAATGGAGCAAATTCAACTTCACCCGATCCCTATTTTTTACCGAAAGTAGAAGGTCAAATTTTAATGAATCGAAACAAAGACGGTTCAACTTCTCCATTTAGGTTGGCGTCTGATAGTCTTGCGATTTCTCCCGATGGAAAGATATTATTTTTTGCTCCACTAACCAGTCGGCATTTGTTCTCGATCTCAACAGAAGCCCTGAGAAACAGAACGATACCGGACATGAATTTACCTTATCATGTGGAGTATTGGGGAGAAAAAGGTGCGTCTGATGGAATGATCACTGATGCAAAGGGAACTGTTTATGCTGGAGATTATGAAAACAACAGTATCCGTAAGATATTTCCAAATGGCATAATGGAAACTATCGCACATGATCCGAGAATTTTGTGGCCGGATACTTTTTCAATTGGTCCGGATCAATATTTGTATGTCATTGTGAACCAATTACATCGACAGCCTAGATTTCATTATGGAAAAGACTTACGACAGAAACCTTATAGTTTACTTCGTATCAAAATTGATGAATTTCCTGCTCCGACCTTTTCATAATAAAAATAGTCAATAATGTTTTAAAAAATATGGTGAAGTAGTAATACCCGAACTTATGAGTGAAATTAATGAAAAGTTAAAATGGGATGTTGTTAGTTATGTAGATCATAAGGAGTATGCTTTATGGCCACTACTAAAATATTTTAAAAAGATAATTAAACAAGATTCACAAGAATGGAAAACACGAGGTTTAGAACTGTATAAATTATCTAGTGTAGCAGATATAAAGGGGAGTAATTTTCTTATCCTTTCTATATAGAAATTGCTATTGGTATTATTATACAATAGGTGTCAGAAAATACAGTTGTTTATTATTGGAGTGGGAGAGAATTATATGTCGATGTCGCTATATTATAAAAAAATCCGTGAGCAATTAGGCCATGAACTAATTCTAATACCGAGTGTAGCTGCTGTTATAAAGAATGGGCAGGGAGATAGTTTGTTTCAATATCCTGGCGGGGAATACTGGAGTTTGCCAGCTGGAGCAATTGAGCCTGGAGAAACTCCAGAAGAAGCGGTAGTTCGTGAAGTGTGGGAAGAAACGGGTTTGAAAGTGCAAGTAAAAAAACAAAAAGGGGTATTTGGAGGGGAAAGGTTCCGTCATATATATCCGAATGGCGATCAAGTAGAATATATTGTTGTTGTGTTTGAATGTGAAATTACTAGTGGAAAACTGAAATCGATAGATGGTGAATCTTTAAAACTACAATATTTCTCATTTTCTGAAAAGCCTACTTTAGCGCTACCATACCCAGATAATATATTTTTATAGATGTAAAATAACACACCTTACTTATTGAAGGTGTGCTATTTATATAACCCGGTCGTATACATCTCCGTTAACGTATACACAATTTCCTCTAAGTTAATCTTTTTATCATTTTGCGTAATAGTCCAAAGAAACGATTCATTCATCGCGAACCAACCGCGTGCTACAATCTCTTTATTTAAATTAGGTTGTGCTAATCCACTTTCTTGAGAGTAAGTAATATCCTGTTTAATACTTGTTATAAAACGTTTCCGAATCTCATCCCATTTTTGCCGTATTTCTCTTGATAATCCTATCGCTTCCTCTACAACTTGCAAAATAGCGCGTTCTTCATCTGCTAATTGCAGGAATGCTCTAACTTGATTTTGGATCATTATACGTGCTTCCTCTTTTGTTTGTGGAGAAAAAGAGCGCTCAGCAATATTATAAAATTGATTCATAACATCTTCCATTAAACTAATTAGGAGATCATCTTTGTTTTTGAAGTATACATATGCTGTTCCATAACCAGTTTCTGCATGTTTAATAATTTGTGTAATTGTCGTTTTTTGAAATCCATTATTTATAAAAATAGTGTAACCAGAGTGTAATAGTTTCTTCTTCGTTTCTAAGGAGCGGTGTTTTCTTGATGAAAGAGTAGAATTTTTCAAAGAATCACCTCTTTATACTGAAATATCTGAAAATATAACTGTATTGTAAAAGAAGTTCATATATAAAGTCAACTGACATAATATCATTGACGTTGTATCAATTAAGGTGATATATTTCAATTAGTTAGAATAAAAAGAAAATTAAGAGAAGGTGACACCATGTATAAAGAACCATTTCAACCAACTTATGAGTATGCGCTTGAATGTGATAAACATGATGAACTGAAAGATTTTCAAACTGAATTCTATAAAAACGAAGGTACTATATATTTAGATGGAAACTCATTAGGGCTACTTTCAAAAAGAGCAGAGAAATCATTACTTACGTTGCTAGATTCGTGGAAAGAGTATGGCATTGACGGCTGGACAGAAGGTGAGCACCCGTGGTTTTTCCTTTCAGAGAAATTAGGTAAACTTACAGCCCCTCTTATTGGTGCTTTACCGGAAGAAACTATTGTAACCGGTTCTACAACTACAAATATACACCAAGTTATTGCGACGTTTTACGAACCAAAAGGAATACGTACAAAAATACTTGCGGATGAATTAACTTTCCCATCAGATATTTATGCACTTCAAAGTCAAATTCGTTTAAAAGGATTAGATCCAGAGGAGCATTTAGTAAGAGTGAAAAGCCGAGATGGTAGAACACTTTCTGAAGAAGATATTATTTATGCGATGGAAGATGATATCGCTTTAATTTTATTACCTTCTGTTTTATATAGAAGTGGTCAAATTCTGGATATGAAACGTTTAACAACGGAAGCTCATAAACGCAGCATTCATATCGGATTTGATTTATGCCATTCAATAGGATCTATTCCGCATCATTTCAAAGATTGGGATGTCGATTTTGCTGTTTGGTGCAATTATAAATATTTAAATGCAGGACCGGGTGGCGTTGCAGGAATTTATGTGAATAATAAACATTTTAATAGACTACCAGGGTTGTCTGGATGGTTTAGTTCTAGAAAAGATAAGCAGTTTGATATGGAGCATACATTAACAGCTGCTGATCATGCAGGTGCTTATCAAATTGGTACACCGCACGTTTTAAGTACAGCACCATTAATTGGTTCACTTGAAATTTTCAAAGATGCTGGTATTGAACGTTTACGTGAGAAATCTTTACATATTACGAGATACATGCTGAATTTAATTGGAAATGAATTAAAAGATTTCGAATTTACAATTGGAAGTCCATTAGAGGATGAAAAACGAGGTGGGCACATTTATTTAGAGCATGCAGAAGCAGCACGTATATGTAAAGCACTAAAAGCAAATGGAGTAATTCCAGATTTTAGAGCGCCAAATGGGGTGAGACTTGCGCCGGTCGCTTTATATAACACATACGAAGAAGTGTGGAAATCTGTACAAATATTAAAGAAAATTATGAAAAATGAAGAGTATAAGCAGTTTGAAAATAAGCGAGAGGTTGTGGCATAAATATGAAAACATCAGAGTGGATTGATATTTCACAACCGCTAAATAATAATATTGCAACGTGGCCAGGAGACACACCGTTCTCGTATGAAGTTTCATGGTCAAAAGAAGAAAGTGGCTCAGTAAATGTCGGAAAGTTAACGATGAGTATTCATACAGGCACTCATATTGATGCACCATTTCATTTTGATAATGATGGAAAGAAAGTATTGGATTTAGATGTTCAAGTTTATGTTGGCCCAGCACGGATTATTGACGTTTCTAATCTTGAAAGCATCGGGAAAAAGGAATTAGAAAGCTTTCATTTAGAAGGTGTAGAACGATTATTATTACGTACATCTTCACATGGAAAAGCTGAAGAATTTCCAGAGGTGATCCCTCATTTACGTGCAGACATAGCGTCGTTTCTTTCAGAGAAAGGTATTCGTTTAATCGGAGTAGATGTACCATCAGTTGATCCGCTAGATGATAAAGAATTAGCAGCGCATCATCAATTATTTAAACATGGAATTCATATTTTAGAAAATGTCGTACTAGATCATGTAGCAGACGGTGATTATGAACTTATTGCATTACCACTTGCATTAACTGATGCAGATGGAAGTCCAGTTCGAGCCGTTATTAGACCAATATAAGTAGAATCATATAAAAGGGGCGTTTGGCTAATATGAAGGAAAATGAAAAAGTAATTATGGAAAAAGGGATTCATACGGATTTTAAAGAGAATATGACGTATGGGGAGTATTTACAATTAGATAGTTTACTATCTTCTCAAAAAAGATTATCGGACCATCATGATGAAATGTTATTTATCGTTATTCACCAAGCAAGTGAGCTTTGGATGAAGCTCATTTTACATGAGCTAAATGCGGCGATTGAATCTATTAAACAAGATAAATTACAACCAGCTTTTAAAATGTTAGCACGTGTATCAAAAATTCAGTCTCAAATTATTCAATCTTGGGATATTCTTGCGACATTAACACCATCAGAATATATTGAGTTTCGTGATTCACTCGGTCAAGCTTCAGGTTTTCAATCGTATCAATATCGTATGATTGAGTATGCACTTGGCTATAAAACGCCACACGCATTAAAAATTTATGAAAAGGATCCAGAATTACATGCACGACTTCATAAAGCGCTACATGCACCAAGTCTATATGATGTCGCGATTCAAGCATTAGTAAAAGAAGGATTCCCTATTCATAAAGATGTATTAAACCGTGATATTACGCAGCCTTATGAAGAAGATGCAACAGTAGAAGCGGCATGGCTTGAAGTGTATGCGGATGTGAAAAAATATTGGAATTTATATCAGCTTGCTGAAAAATTGATTGATATTGAAGACTGGCTACAACAATGGCGTTTCCGTCATATGAAAACAGTAGAAAGAATTATTGGACATAAAATGGGTACAGGTGGATCCTCCGGTGTTTCTTATTTAAAGCGAGTACTTGATCAACAATTCTTCCCAGAGCTTTGGAATGTTCGTACGAAATTATGAAAATAAACCTGTCAGTTCATTATGGCTGACAGGTTTATTTTTATTTGAGCACAATTATGTTTAAAATGAAGGAACAAGATATAATAAATGGAGTAACTATTTAAATGGAGGTAAAGTTTTTGGATTTCAAGCAACTAGAAAATAAATTCGAAAAGAAAAAAGTGAATACATTTCTTGTTTATCAAAAAGGGGAATTAACAACTGAGTATTATAAAACACCCGAATGTGCAAATAACTTATATAAAATAAATTCGATTACAAAAAGTATCGTATCTTTATTAATTGGTATTGCAATTGATAAGGGCTATATAAATGATATACATACATCAATTACAGAGTGGATTGAAAATGTACCTGGGGAAAAACATGATTTAACGCTATATCACTTATTAACAATGACTACTGGTGAGGACTGGAAAGAGTTTGGGAATGGAGTAGTATTCCCAAATGACTTTGTAGAATCAGAGAACTGGGTACAGTACATATTAGAAAAGCCAATAATTGAAGAACCTGCTACAAAAATGAATTATAATTCAGGTTCTTCTCATTTACTGAGCTATATTATTCAAGAAGCTACTGGAATGTCGACAGAGCGGTTTGCAAAGAAATATTTATTTGATCCATTAAAAATTAACGAATACGAGTGGCAACAAGATCCGCAGGGTATATATGTAGGTGGCTTCGGTATGAAAATGAAATCTACCGATTTATTAAAATTAGGAAAATTATGTTTGCAAAATGGATATTGGAATGAAAAAGAAATTGTATCAGCGAAATGGTTAGAAGAGTCAAGTAGAGCGCAATTTGAAACATATGAACATGTCGGCGCATATGGATATCACTGGTGGGTATTACATAACGAAAGATTTCACATACCGTATTGTATATATTTCGCTATGGGATACGGCGGACAATACATCGTTATCATTCCTCAATTAGAAGTAGTATCTATTATAAGTAGTCATATGCCAAAACGTGGGCTCGTTCCGTTAAATTTATTTATTGAGCATGTACAGGGAAATTCTAATTATATATAAGAAAAGGAGGGAATGTATGAAAGATGAAAAAATTTTATCTTTATTTAGACTATGTTTAAGCCTTCTAGCATTTAGTGCAATCATTACGCAATTTATAATACGGGCACAAGTGAAACCGTTCAATCCAGTTAACTTTTTTAGTTTCTTCACGATCGAAAGTAACATTTTAGTTGCATGTATTCTCCTTTTAAGTAGTATCGGAACAGCTACATTTGGTCGATCAGAACAGTTTGGTATACTTCGTGGTGCAGCAACGGTATACATACTTACGACTGGACTCATTTATTTTTTATTATTAAGAGGGTTAGAAGAATCACTTCAAACGGCAATACCATGGGTAAATACGGTGTTACATTATATCATGCCAATTGCTATGCTTTTAGATTGGATATTAAATCCACCAAATAAGAAAATCACTTGGAAACAAGCTTCAAGTTGGCTCTTATTCCCGTTTTTTTACGTTGTATATAGCTTAATTCGTGGTCCAATCGTGAATTGGTATCCTTATCCATTTTTAGATCCGAGAATAGGTGGATATGGTAGAGTACTTTTATACAGTATAGGGATAGCAGTTGTAATTGGCACTATTTGTATATTGGTAAGATTTTTAGGGAATCGATATTTTAGAAAAGAATTTTAGAAATGAAAGAAACCCGGCTGTTATGAATCTAAATAGCCGGGTTTCTTTCATTTTATCTACTCGTCTTCTGAAACGACATTTTAATAAATTTCTCCGTCTTCGTTTCAAATTCCACATCAACAAAAACACCATATTCTTTTCCGTCTTCACGTAGCCACAATTTGAATTTTTCAACTGTTATTTGAACGGTTTTTGGTTTTCTACCTATATGAAGGTAATCAATAATCTCTGCTTTTGGGTACTTTTCTTTCGTTTTCTCTACAGCAAGCTTACCCCATTTTGCATACGGCGGCTGCGCATGAACAATTGATGAGCCTGTATATACATTTGAACATGTTGTTAGGAACAGAAGGACGAGTGCGACACGCTTTAACAAATTCTTCATGATGAACTCCTTTTATCCTTTTTTTATATTGTTTACATTTTCTTTCTACGATATTAGTTTGGATTTTTTTGTCTTCTTTACATAAAAGCGAGGCTTTTACAAAACATAACCAAGAAATCATTTACATAATTAAGGAGGGAAAATTATGCGCCAAAAAGCTATTTTTAAAATAGCGGTTTTACTTGCGTTCATAGGACTGTCTTTAATGGTCAGTAGTATACAACTAAAGAATGTAGAAGCATTTTCTAATCAAGTCATTCAAAGAGGAGCATCGGGCGAAGATGTCATTGAACTGCAATCTCGTTTAAAATATAACGGATTTTATACGGGAAAAGTAGATGGTGTTTTCGGATGGGGTACATATTGGGCACTTCGGAATTTTCAAGAGAAATTTGGATTACCCGTTGATGGTTTAGCTGGAGCTAAAACGAAGCAAATGCTCGTGAAAGCAACGAAGTATGACAAGTCAACTGCTAATAAAGGGACGACAACGAATAAAGGAAATAGTGGTGGCACTGCACAAGAGAATAAACCACCTCAAAATAAAGGGACAAATGTTCCGAATGGTTATTCTCAAAATGATATTCAGCTTATGGCAAACGCAGTATACGGAGAATCACGCGGTGAACCATATTTAGGACAAGTTGCAGTAGCTGCTGTTATTTTGAACCGTGTTACAAGTGCGTCATTCCCAAATACTGTTTCAGGTGTAATCTTTGAACCTAGAGCATTTACAGCGGTAGCCGATGGACAAATATATTTAACACCAAATGAAACAGCAAAAAAAGCAGTTTTAGATGCGATTAACGGATGGGATCCAACAGGAAATGCTTTATATTATTTCAATCCAGATACTGCGACTAGTAAATGGATTTGGACTCGTCCACAAATTAAAAAAATCGGTAAACATATTTTCTGTAAATAGAGCGGAGGTGGGACAATGTTACGAGGTATTATCATTGTATTATTAACAGTCGGTGTAGTAGGAACAGGCTATTGGGGCTATAAAGAGCACCAAGAGAAAAATGCGGTTTTAATTCGAGCGGAAAATAGCTATCAACGTGCATTCCATGATTTAGCATACGAAGTCGATTTATTACACGATAAAATTGGCACAACACTTGCGATGAATTCACGATCATCTTTATCACCTGCATTAGCGGATGTATGGCGTTTAACATCTGAAGCTCGCTCAGATGTAGGACAACTACCTTTAACATTAATGCCATTTAATAAAACGGAAGAATTTTTAGCGAATATCGGTGATTTCAGTTACCGTGCAGCCATTCGTGATTTAGAAAAAGAGCCGTTAAATGAGCAAGAATATAAAACGCTACAAACTTTATATTCAAATGCAGGAAATATACAAGATGAACTAAGAAAAGTACAACATCTTGTTTTGAAAAATAATTTACGCTGGATGGATGTAGAAATGGCACTTGCATCAAATCGCGATCCAGCAGATAACACAATTATTGATGGATTGAAAACTGTAGAGAAAAACGTAACATCATATTCTTCTACAAACTTCGGACCGACCTTTACAAGTGCGCAAAAAAATAAAAAAGGTGGATTTGAAGCGGAAGGAAAGGCAATTTCTAGAGATGAAGCGGCGAAAATTGCCAAATCGTTTTTGAATTTAAAAGGAAATGAAAAAGTAGATGTTGAGAAAAGCGGAAAAGGTGCGAAAGAATCCTTCTATAGTGTGAAAATTAAAGATGAAGCAACGAACAATGAGTTCTATATGGATATTACCGGAAAAGGCGGATATCCAATTTGGGTTATGAATAACCGCGAAATTAAAGAACAGAAAGTTAGTTTAAACGATGCAGGTAGTAAAGGTTTGAAATTTTTAAAGGACCATAAGTTTAATAATATGGAGCTTTATGATAGCTCTCAATATGATAATGTTGGTGTATTTACGTATGTAGTAAATGAAAATGGAGTACGAATTTATCCAGAATCAATCCAAATGAAAATTGCTTTAGATGATGGTTCTATCGTTGGGTTCTCCGCAAAAGAATATTTAGCGTCACATCAAAAGCGAGCAGTTCCATCGGCAAAGCTAACTGCAGCAGAAGCAAGAAAGAAAATCAATCCGGATGTAAAAGTCATGGAAGAACGTAAAGCTTTAGTAGTCAATGATTTGCATAATGAAGTGCTTTGCTATGAATTTGTAGGCACTTTAGGAAAAGATACGTACCAAATATTCATTAATGCTAATAGCGGGGCCGAGGAAAAGGTAAAGAAAATGCAAGCTGTTGAAAAAATTTATGATTAAACCTTAATAGTGAAGTGGTGAAAATAATGAAAACTCTAATATATATATTGATGCTTTGCTTCGTTATAACTGGATGCAGTATTGGAAAAAAAGACAATCCAAACGAAAAGCCGGAACAAAAAAATGTTTCAATGAAAAATGTTAATTATACGAATAAATCAAATAAGCCAAATGAAAAAGCAGCAGATCATTTAGCATCTTTAGCAGCAAGTGTGCCAGGTGTGAATGATGCAACAGCGGTCGTTGTTGGAAAATATGCTATTGTAGGTATTGATGTAAAAGCAAAACTTGATCGAACTCGAGTTGAATCAATTAAATACTCTGTTGCAGAAAGTTTAAAAAATGACCCTGACGGTGCTAATGCAGTCGTTGTAGCAGATGTTGATACGTATGAACGCCTCAAACAAATCGGAAAGCAAATTAAAAAAGGAAAAACAGGTGAAGGTATACTAGATGAATTAGCCGCTATTGTGGGCCGAGTAATGCCACAAGTTCCAAATGATATGATAGAAAATAGAGAAACGAATCCAATTAAAGATAATGATAAACAATTACCAAAAGATGAAGAACAAGAGTTAAGAAAAGAACAGGATGATCAATCAAATAATCATTTGAATAAATGAAATTAGCCTCGTACTTAATTGTACGAGGTTTTTAAATATAATATTAAATATTCAGTTTATTTTTAAGGGAATATATGGTTTAATTATCATGGGAGGGACAACTGTTATGATGAAAAAAAGCGCATGTATATTGTTTAGTTTATGCTTAGGTTTCAGTATGACAGCGTGTGAACAGAGAAAAGAAGTGAAAAACCAAACAGCAACTTCTTCTACTGTGATGGAAAGGCAACAGAAAGAGTCTATCAATATAAATCATTTCTCGAGTATAAATGAAGGAATGACTTATACAGAAGTGAAAGATTTAATTGGTTTTGAAGGAGATTTACTTATAGAAGAAGGGGTAGAGCATTCTACACAAATTAAACAAATTTTTGCTTGGAAAGGGAACGATCCAAATTCATTTGTTGAAATTACCTTTTTAGATGGAAGAGTGCATTCAAAAGCACAGCAAGGTATAAGTTAATAAGCTGAAAAATGGGAGAGTTTAGCATGAACATACACACAGGGGAAATTCAATTAGCTCCGTATAAGGAGAAATATAAAGAAGTTATACAAACATTTACTTTACCAAGTGAACAAGTTCAGTTTACATCAGATCCAAGCGCATTACTGGAGAAAGCAAAAAGTGATTATACAAAAAATGTGATTGTTATTTTAGATCACAACGGGGTACCGGTGGGTCTTTTCGCATTGGAAACGGGAGATAGAGTAAAGGAGTTCACAGATAATGAGGATGCTTTACTTTTAACGTCATTTTCTATTAATCACAATAGACAAAGAAAAGGATTCGCTAAAAAGTCATTGTTATTATTAGAAGAGTTTGTAAAACGTTATTTTCCAATAAAAAATGAAGTTGTACTTGCTGTGAATGAAAGAAATATTCCTGCACAAAATTTATATGCAAAAGTTGGTTTCCAAGATAAAGGTTTTAGAAGAATGGGACCAATTGGCCAACAAATAATAATGCATTTACCTATAATGAAATAATGAGATAGAAAACTTACTCTTGAATATTCAAGTAGTAGGTTTTTTTATTTTAACAATATATAATATATGTATATAAAATGAAACAGGAATGAAGGATATAAAAAATGAATCAAGATAGAAAATGGAATATCGTTGGAGGAAGAGTGATTAAAACTGGGATTGCAGTTTTTCTTACAGTGTTAGTTTGTGATTTTTTTAACATCCCAACTATTTTTGCTGTAATAACAGCAATTGTTACAATTGAACCAACTGCAACAGACTCAATAAAAAAAGGACTTATTCGCTTTCCGGCCTCAACAATTGGATCGGCATATGCCATGACTTTCACATTTTTCCTAGGCCACCAAGCAATTTCTTATGCATTAGCTGCAATGTTTACGATCGTTACATGTCAAAAACTAAGGTTACATGCGGGAACTTTAGTTGCAACTTTAACTGCCGTAGCAATGATTCCAATTACGGCAAATCATTATTTTACTGCATTTTTAATTCGTTTAGCTACTACATCTACTGGTATTATAGTATCTACTTTAGTGAATTTTTTCATTTTTCCACCCCACTACACGAAAATGATTTTTGGATGTACAGAGGATCTATTTGCTAAAACAGCAAATATTATGGAAGAATGGATTACTGCATTAGTTGCAGGAAAAGGTGTGAAAAAGGAGACTGCTCAGGATTTATCTAAATTGACTTTATTATTGCATAAGGCGATACAATTTGTTCAATATGAGCAGAAAGATTGGAAATATCATCAACATACAAAGAAGGAAATGAGAAGCTTTTTAACGATGCAGAAGCAACTTCATATATTACAGCAAATCATTTACCATATAGATAATTTAGCTCGGGTATCAATTGAGACTTGTGACTGGTCACAAAGTGAAAGAGAAATATTACAACGAACAATTCATTCTATAATTGCTATATTGAGAAACCGTTGTAATGAAATTGATGAGGAACATTTCAAACTTATTGCTGAATTAGACAAGCAATTTTGGAGTTATAAAAATGATTTAAAAGATTATAAACCAAATCATTATCATCACCATTTTTCAAGTGAATCTATTATTTTATTTGAGGTATTATCTATTCATGATATGTTAGAAGAATTAAAACAAATATCCGAGAAATATGAGTGGGAAAACCGATTCAATTGATAAGTTCATTTTACTGTGGGGGGGGATAATATGACATTTTACATTGCATTACTAAGAGGAATCAATGTCGGTGGCCATAAAGTAATCAAAATGGCTGATTTAAAACGAGTGTTTGAATCAATAGGGTTAAAACAAGTGAAAACATATATACAGAGTGGTAATATTGTGTTCGAATCTGAGGAAGGTATAAACTTTCTAAAGGACCAAATACAATCTGAAATAAAAAAAGAATTTGATTTCGATGTTCCAGTCATGCTAAGAACACATGATGAATTTATAAATATTATTAAACAATGTCCATATGAAGTTCATTCATTGTTAGAAGGAGAAAGTGTTCATATTGCTTTTTTAGCTAATGTACTTTCTGAAGAAGAGAGTAGTCAATTGCTTACATTTAAAAGTGAACTTGAAGATTGCTATATAGATGAGAAGGTCGTTTATTTATTTTTCAAAAATAGCATTCGAAATTCTAAATTAATGAACCAGTTTCAGAAGTTACATACACCAGCTACAGTTAGGAATTGGCGGACTGTGAATAAATTAAAAGCAATTGTAGAGAGTATGTAAATATAAAAAGATGAGGTTTTCTACATGTAGAAAACCTCATCTTTTTACTTATATTGTTTTGCAACTATGAGTTCGACAATAGGATAAATAAAGAATGAAGAGCAAATTGCGATGAACAGGGGGAGATTTTTTACTCCATCTAAATTAGCCCCCATAGAAAATCCTTCGGAGAAGATTAATAAAAGGAACATTACAACTACAAGCACAAAATACGCAATTTTAAAGCTTTTATATGTAATTTGTTGTCCCATCTCATCTTGACTTTCTTCTGACACACCGTGGGGATCTCCCCAAGTAATGTGATTAATTAAATTACTAAGTATTAACGAAATAGCAAAAATCGTACCACCTAAAATAGAACC
Organism: Bacillus cereus group sp. BfR-BA-01311; assembly: GCF_022664295.1. Classification (NCBI taxonomy): domain Bacteria; kingdom Bacillati; phylum Bacillota; class Bacilli; order Caryophanales; family Bacillaceae; genus Bacillus; species Bacillus cereus group sp. BfR-BA-01311. The sequence goes on along the minus strand of NZ_JAKUHC010000004.1, from coordinate 145,936 downwards.
TTCAGTTATGTATTTATATGTGCCATGTACTAGTATTGCAATTAATGCTAAAACAATGATTATAAAAATAGTTTTTTTAGTATTCAATAAATAATTGCCCCCTCGATTGTAAAAAACTCTTTACAAATATAAGTATAAAATTGGAAAAGTGTCATGTCAAATACTTTTTACACACAATATGTAAGTATGCAATATTTTGTTTTTATGATAAATAAAAAATTACAATACATTTGAATGTAAAAGAATGGGCTCGCATATATTTGGAAGGGATGTCAGATTAATTTAGGGGGTAGTTATGTCTATACTTTTAAAAGCTGGTGCAGATGCAGGAAACAACGGTTTGAAGTTAATGGTGAAAGGGCAAGACCCTATTTTTATTCCGAGTATTTATTCTTTATATATAGGTGAGCCTACAGGACTCTTAGATGAGGTAGATGTTTCATTATCTGAATTAGAAAACCACATTGATGTGACTATAAGTTCGCCATCGTTAATGCTAAATAATGTACGATACATCGTTGGAGAAAAAGTTATTCAAGATCAATTAAAAGGTACTGAGGTAGAGAAGAAATCGAATAAGTCAACGGATGAGTTAATGGTTATTACAATACTATCAGGTTTGGCGGTAAGCGCTATGCGTCAAAGTCCAACTTCTAGCCATATTAATATTCGTTATGATTTATCTGTCGCTCTTCCTATGCAGCTTATTACACAAGAAATAGCTGCTGAAAATGCAAAACGTTATATGGGAAATCATAAGGTTATTTTCCATTATCCGAACGGACGCGATGTGACAATTAATGTTTCAATTGAGTATTGTAAATGCCTGCCGGAGGGCGCTTCTGGTACGTGGGGCATTGTATACGATGAAGAAGGAAATGTTGTGAAACATAAAATAGAATGTGAGCAAAATCAAGTTTCTGAAATTGATTTTGTAGATAAAACTCTACTCTCTTTTGATATTGGTGCAGGGACGACAGAAGAAGTCGTTTCATTAGGGGTGAATTTCCGTCCGCAACTAAGTAAAGGTTTATCTTATGGTGTAAAAGAGACGTTACTACAAATCATTACGAGATGGAACCGGAAGTATCCAACTAAAACGATTGATAGTATTACAGAATTCAATCAAATTTATTTAAATGATAAGCATCCGAGAAATACCTTATTAGTTGAGGAATCACAGCCAGCGCTATTAGGTTTAGCAGCACGTGTTGCAACAGATATTATAAATAAAATTGATGATATGAAAGACGATCCATACGTGTTTATTTATGGCGGGGGTGCAGTAATTATTAAAAATAGTTTAAAAATGATTTTAAAGCAAAAAGGACGACTCAAAAATGTAATCTTTGTAGATAATCCGTTATTTACAAATGCACGAGGATTATTAGTTTATACTTGTTCGCCAAAATATAGAGAGCATAAGCAAAAAGAGTTAGGATTTACAAACTTAACGATAAGTTAGTTGGTGGAAGTATGCGATCTAGGCGATATAAACGTGGTGATCGAGTAAAAATCAATATTCATAAATCGGTATCACCTGAAATGCTTGCGTGGCTGAATAAACAATCAAATCCAACTAATTTCTTCTTTTTTGCTGCGCAGCAACTATTTAAACAAGTTGGAGATATTGACGTTTCAAAAGCTTTACCAAGCAGCCATGTTTTCTCATTATATGTGGAGCCTTCATCCTTATTAAAAGTCGAAGTAAACCCTTTTAAAAACATGACACTAGACACAAATACATCCACCGAAAATGCAAAAAAAAAATTATGGGAATCTGTTGATCAATTAGATTGTCCATTTTTTTAAACATAGAAAAATATAAAAAGTCCCCATCACTATACATACGAATACAGTGATGGGTTTTTGTTTGTAACTAGAAGGGGGCACAATTTGTGCCCCCTTCCATTAGTTATTTATCTAAATTTTAGATGTATGTTTAGAAACAGCGTTAATTATGCTTTCCCAGTCATCTGGATGGTTTTCATGGCCTGCCCCTTTAAGAGTTAATAGTACTGAGTTTGGAATTTCATCAATTAGTGCGAGGCCATGTTCAAATGGGAGTGCTGTATCGTCTGTTCCGTGAATAACCAATGTTGGTGCTTGTATGGAGTGAAGTACACCTTCATATGCATCATCACCTTGAAGTAAAGCGTGATTAAACATACTTAATAAATTGTTTGCGCGTTCTATTTCTTGTTTTACTTGTGTATAAACTCTATTTTCATCAAATATTCGTTCTGATCCACATAATAGACGAGATCCTGAAACTAAATATTCTGCCACATCATTTTTATTTGTCCAATCTATACTTGCGCTCTTTACATGATGTGTTAAAATCCTTTCATCCATTGGGGGTAAATCGCGAGTATTATTATCAGATCCTATTACACTAGTCGCTAGTAAAGTTAGCGTCAAAATTCTTTCGGGATGTTTTACAGCGGCAATTTGAGCAATCATACCACCTAATGACATACCAAAAAGATGGGCTTTATCAATATGATAAGCGTCTAATACTCCGATTGCATCTTCAGCCATATCTGTTACTGTATAATTGGAAGTTCTAGGTTCATAGGCAACAGAGCGTCCAACATCACGGTTATCAAAGCGAATAACAAACTTCCCCGTACTAGCCAACAGCTCACAAAACTCTTCGTCCCAATAAACCATGGAACATGTAGCGCCCATAATTAATAAAATAGCAGGGTTCTTAGGGTTCCCAAAGCTTTCTGTACATATATCAATTCCGTTTATTTTAAATATCTTTTCACTCATATAGTTAGCCTCATTTCTTTTGAATTTAATTAATAAAACAGTTTTGGATGATTCTAAGATGTGTGTAAGATTCGTATTGGAATTTATCCCGCTATTTGCCGGGCAGTAAGAGTCCCATTTCAAAATTCCGGGAAAGTAAAGAAGTTGGGAGGGGACCAACTGCCCGGAAAAGCCCGATTGGCGAGGGTTGATTAAAGTTTCACTTTATAATGCTTCTTGCATAATTACCCCCAAAAATAATTATATGTTAATTCAAGGCAAAAAATTTTGAGAAATAATTGTATGTTATTAAAATAAACAGCAAGGAGGAGAGGAAATGAAAGCAATTGTTATTGATCAATATGGTAGTGTTGAAGAATTAAAAGAAAGACAAGTTTTAAAATCGGTTGTTAAGAATAACGAAAAAGCTCAACAATAAATAATATCCCATACTATACATTTTCGGGTATTATTTATTGTTGGCTAATGTGATATTGCTTCTAACAAATACTTTTTCGTATTGTATCATGTAATTTCTCTAATCCGATTTCCATATCTTTCTCGTTTAACATTGAATAGCTAATTCTTAATTGGTTATCATTTGTTTCGTAGTTTAATAGACAAGCTGTTCCTGGTAAAAAAGAGACATCTACTTCATTTGCTTTTTGTAATAAGGTAAAGGGATCTATCGAATCAGGTAGTGTCATCCATAAATTAAAACCTCCATTTGGTATTTCAAAGTGTAGTTCTTTTAATGGCGATAATATATCAATTGTTAAATCACGTCTCATTTGTAAAGCTGTACGTAATTTTTCTAAATGGTTTTTCATACGTTCTGCACGTAAAAACGGTAGAAGTGCCTTTTGTGTTAATAAAGGACTACCGATATCCATTGAACCTTTTACTGCATATAGCCATTCAAAAATAGGACCATCGGCAATAAGCGCCGCGATACGCAGTCCTGGTGCTAACGTTTTACTAAATCCTTTTATATATATTACGTGGCCATCCTTATCAAAACTTTTGATTGGGGGCGGGATTATAGCATCTTCAAAATATATTTCTCCGAAAGAATCATCTTCAATGATAAAAAATTGATATAGCCCCGCTAGTTCTATAAGTTCCATTCTGCGTTCTTTACTCATTACTGTACCTGTCGGGTTTTGGAAGGTCGGATTCGTATACAATAAAACGGGATTTTTACTTTGACAAATATCATCAATTAAGTCGGAGCGAACTCCATGATTATCAAGAGAAACAGGAATGATTTGAACACCTTTATTGATGAAAACATCAAGCGCAGCACTGTAACACGGACTTTCTACTAATACAGTATCTCCAGGTTTTAATAATGTTTGAGCAATTAAATCAATTCCTTGTTGTGCTCCGCTTGTAATTAATAATTGAGATGGATCCGTCACTAATTTCTGGTGTTTATTTAAGTAATTTGCTATTTCAACTCGCAATTCATAATCGCCTTGAACTGGCCCATAAGTTGCTAACAACATCGGATTTTTATCCAGCAATTTATGCATTTCATCTGCCAAAAATGGATTTGGTAACAGACGAGGATACAGAATTGCTTGTGAAAAATTATAATATTTACGGTGCTTATTCATTGCATATTGAGAACGCATAACATTAATAGATCTTGATTGTTGCCATTTATACGGTATCGGTTTGAAATCTTTCTTTACACGTTTATATATGTAAGCACCTTTTCCTTGTTCGATGCGTATATACCCTTTCGTTTCTAACTGTTTATAAGCTTTACGAACAGTTAATACATTGATTTGTAAATCTGTGGCCATACAACGTAAAGAAGGAAGGGATTCACCATGTGAAAGCATACCACTTTGTACTCTTTCAACAATTTGCATATATATTTGCTTGTAATACGGTATGTTTGATTCTTTACGCAATACAATCTTCATAGGTTCACCTATTTTTCTTTTTAATTTAATTAAAGCGAAAAATATATAGGGAATCAACTACAACTTGAAGTAACTGTTATATGTACCGATACACTGTTATACACCATACCCTCTATACTCATTTTAAGAGTAAAAAGGAGGAAGAAAAATGGTCATTTTTAATTACATTTTAGTATGTATTATTTTCGGGACAACATTTTTAACGATAAAAATTGGAATTGAAGCAGGGGCGCCACCGTTGTTTTCAGCAGGAATTCGCTTCTTTTTAGCGGGCATAATCCTTATGATTATTTTTAAATTAAAGCGAAAAGAAATTATGCCACATATATTTTCAAAACGCATTATGTATGCTGGATTTTGTTTAACATTTATGACATTCGCAAGTTTATATTGGTCAGAACAATATATTTCTTCGGGATTAGCTGCTGTTCTTTCTGCTACGGGACCAATGATGATTTTATTAATACAAGCAAAGAGGAATAGGGAGAAATTACAAAAGGAACAACTCGTTGCTTTAGTTATTGCACTAATAGGTGTTATATTTGTTTCTTTACAAGGAATGCATCAACAAGTAAGTTTCATATGGAGTATTGCTTGTATTGTTTTAGTTATAGGGGAGCTATTTTACGGAATAGGCTCTATTCGTTCGAAAGAAATACTGTCAGATTTATCAACTGTATCACCATTTCTTATTAACGGTATTCAAATGTTTTATGGAGGGATTTTACTACTCATCGCATCTATTATTGTAGAACAACCAAATGTAACCGTATTAACTTCATGGAGTGTGCAATGGCCTATTTTATATCTCATATTTATCGGATCGATTGGTGGACATGGATTATATTACTGGCTCTTATCAAAAACAAATCCAGTATTTCCATCGACGTGGTTATATGTATCACCATTAATTGCAATAATTGTGGGATATATCATTTTAGGAGAGCCTTTAAATCCTACAATGGGAATGGGGGCTTGTCTTATATTGATTGGTGTATTTTTGGCCAATCGTTCAACACTACGGACTTATTTCAAAAAAGGGCGGTTATTAGAGAAGGAGATGTAGTTTAATAAAGCAACAGCCCTGTATATTACAGGACTGATAAAATCAAAAACACAGTTGGAAAAATAACCAACTGTGTTTTTGATAATTAATTCACTTTTTTAATAAAGCCTTTATAATGACGTTTTACAAGCTGGCTTTCTAACGTCTTCATAGTTTCTAGTGCTACACCGACAATGATAAGTAAGCTTGTACCACCAATTTGAGCAGAAGGTGGTAACGTAGCAATTTTCGTGAATACGAGCGGTAATATAGAAATTACACCTAAGAAAATTGCACCAATAAATGTTAAACGGTATAAAATTTTAGTTACATATTGTTCAGTTGCTTTACCAGGACGAATACCAGGAACATATCCATTTTGCTTTTTCAAATTCTCAGCCATTTGTTCAGGATTTACTTGAATAAATGCGTAGAAGTATGTGAAAGCAACGATAAGACCGACATAAAGTGTCATTCCAATTGGATGTGCGAAATCAAGATTTGCAACTAACCATTTTGATACGCTTGAATCAGGGAAGAGCTGCGCAATTGTACGCGGCGTCATTAAAAATGCAGAAGCAAAGATAACTGGTATAACACCAGCACTATTTACTTTAAGCGGTAAATGAGTGTTTTTTGCTCCTTGATATTGATTGTTTCCTGAAACAGCTTTTGCATATTGGATCGGTATTTTACGTACAGCTTGTTGAATGTAAATAACACCAACAACTATCGCTAAAATTACGAGTCCAATTAAAACAATTTTTATTATGTGCATAAATAGCTGATCGCCAGCATTTTGGAATTGTTGTAAATAAATTTGATTTGCAACATTTGGAATCGCGGCAACGAGACCTGCGAAGATAATCATCGAAATACCATTACCAACTCCGTTAGCGGTAATTTGTTCGCCTAACCAAAGTAAAAATGCAGTACCTGCAGTTAAAACTGTCGCAATAAATAAGTATGTAGTCCAGCTTTGATCTGTTATTAATTGTCCACCTGCTATATTATTAAAGCCATAAGACATTCCGATGGCCTGTATGAATGCGAGAATGATTGTAAAGTATCGAGTGAATTGAGCTGATTTCTTACGGCCCATTTCTCCTTGCTTTGCCCATTCCGAAAATTTAGGTATAATATCCATTTGTAGTAACTGTACTATGATGGAAGCTGTAATATATGGTGTAATACCTACAGCAAAGATTGAGAAGTGTTGCAATGCTCCTCCGCCAAATACGTTTAACATACCTAGAACGTTAGCTTGATCTTGTACTTTTAATACCTCTGCGTTAGTATGAGGAACTGGAATAAACGTGCCAATTCGAAAAACGATTAACATCGCTAGTGTAAAAAGGATTTTCCTTCTTATCTCAGCTACTCTCATGAAATTTGAAATCGTACGAAACATTATGTCGCCTCCTATATTTTTATCAGTAAAAAACTGATTATTATACCCTATGAAGTAACCACAAACCTCCTTCCGCACTAAATTCATTTGACAAATGGATTTTCATACACTTTGTAGTTTTCACGGATATAAAAATATAAGGTGTTATATAAGCGACCTATACACTTCACGTAATCATTCAATACCCATAATATATCGAATAAATTAGCAAATGTACATACATACGCATTAAAAATGAATAAATAGGGTCATTTTTTACATTTATTTAATGATAAATTGATAGGACATTATACTGGTAAATGCGCTTCGTATATTCCTTTAATCAATTAAAATCCTCCACCTTTTTATTTTCTTACAATTAATATATCGATTTAAAAAGAATGTAAAATCAAATAAAAGTATGAAAGTACATACTACTTTAGTAGTAATAGTAATCAATTATATTTCAATTCAAATTCATCTCCCGCTGATTAAAGTTTCACTTTATATGATTAGAGAATTCTTTTTATTTAAGAAGGAATAAATGTTAAAGAAAGCTAATTAAACAGTGTACATATTTATAGGGGAGAAGATATAAATGAAAGTTGTTATAAAAAAATTACCACCATTAGAAGTAGCGTATATAAGACGAACTGGTAGCTACTTTGAACCGCAAGATCACTGGGGAAAGTTACTGAATTGGTCAATTGAAAATAAACTGTATCCACCAGAGCAATCATTTATCGGAATATCATTGGATAATCCTGAACTTGTTGCAAGTCATAAGTGCCGGCATGATGCATGTGTTACGATTCCTGAAAACTTCGATAAAGAAAAGTATCATGATGTGCAATTTAAAAAATTAGATGGAGGTACATATGGTCTATACCAGTTCTATGATGAACCTCATAAATTAAGTGAAGCGTATCAATACATGTATGTAGAGTGGCTACCAAATAGTGAGTATGATGCAGATTATGATAGAGATAATTTAGAGTTTTGCTTAAATAATGTTGCTGAAGATCTAGACGGAAAGTTAAAGGTTGATTTATTTGTGCCAATTAAAAAGATAAAAAAAACAAATAAGTTCATTTGTGGCTTTAAAATAAAATTGGAATAGTAGTGAAAGAAAAACTTTTTTTGAAGATAATATCTCTAGCGTAGAAATTTAAGTATGTAGGTTGCAATGAAAGGAGAATCCACATGGATACATTTGTAAATGACAAGTTTTATGAAACGAGAGATCAATTATTTGAGGAAATTACTTTGTTGAGTGATGCTCAATTTAATAGGAAACCAGATAAGGATAAATGGAGTATTGCACAAGTTTGTCATCATTTAGTTTTATTAGATGAGAGAGTGATAACAGTTATTTCCTCAGGGTTAAAAAAGTTAGATAGTACCCAAAATGAGCGTAAAGAAATTCACACTATTTTATTAGATAGAACGAAAAAGTTTATAGCTCCAGAAATGATTGAACCAAGTATAGAACCATTTGAAGTGGAGCAAATGCTCAATATGCTAAACGAATCAAGAAAAGAATTGATGCGTTTCCTGAGTACAATAGAAGATGAGTCTATATTAGCGAAAAAATCAGTGATGCATCCAGCTCTTGGAGAATTATCCCTTGATCAGTGGATAGAATTGATCTATTTACATGAACAGCGTCATATTTCACAAATAAAAGAGATAAAATTGCTTTGTGAAATTGAAAAGTAAAAATTATTCCCTATTTATTGATACGTATTATAAACAGGGGAAACGGTTGATTCATATTGATTCAGAAGAAAACAAAAATAGAATGAAATTAGTTGAAAGTGACCAATAAGCTTAAGAAAATATGAAACTATCCGATTTTCTGTATAAGTGTAACCCCGTCTTAAATGAAGAGCGGGGTTATTTTTTTGAAAGTACACTTCACACGCTTAAGGAAGGAGTATTCTGTCAGAAAACGATAAAATACAATTCTGTTAGGGGATGTATGCAATTTATTCTCTTTATTTTTGCAACAGAACCACCTTCAAAATTATCTTTTGTAGTTGAAGTTTCCTGAATAATAAGTTACATTTTTAAAGTTCAAGCAACTTTATGAAAGTACAAAAAGGGGAGAAATATTATTATTATGCAAAAAATGAAATGGAAGAACTATGTATGTTACTTTGTAATTTTATTACTGCTTGGAACGGCAGTAATAGTCAAACCATCTATCTCTAAGGCTGAGGAATCTGAAGTTAATATTACATTGTTAGGTACTGCAGATATTCATGGTAGATTTATGCCTTGGGATTATGCGCTTGATGGAGCAAATATGAGTGGAAGTTTGACGCAGCTTTATACGGTTATAAAGAAGGTCCGTCAAGAAAATCCAAATACCATATTAGTAGATGCCGGGGATACAATTCAAGGAAACTCAGTAGAATTATTCAACGATAAGCCACAATCGCCAATGATGGTAGCGATGAATACAATGGGATATGATGCCTGGGCATTTGGAAATCATGAATTCAACTTTGGATTAGATACATTGAAAAAAGTTAGTGAGCAATATAAGGGAAAAACGTTAGCAGGAAATATTTATAAGGAAAATGGAGAGCGCTTTCTTCCTGCATATACAATTGTAGAAAAAGGTGGAATTAAAGTTGGGATTATTGGTATGAATACACCAATGATTAGTGATTTTGAAAAAGGGACAGATCACTTAAATGGTTTAGTGGTGAAAAATCCAGTAGAAGAGACGAAAAAGGCAATTAAGGAATTAGAAGGTAAAGTAGATGTAATGGTAGGAGTTATGCATATGGGATTAGAAAATGAGAATGGTATCCCTGGTACTGGTGTTCAAGATATTGCAAATGCTTGTCCGGAACTAAGTGCTATTTTTGCGGCTCATATGCATAAACTTGTAAAAAAAGAAGTTGTAAATGGCGTAATTATTACAGAACCAGATAAATATGGAACACATATTTCACGTATTGACCTTACTTTTACAAAGCAAGATGGGAAGTTGGCTTTAAAAAATAAAACTGCTACCGCTATACCTGTAAAAAATGCTGATGGGACAACGATATTATCCGATCCTACACTTGAAGAAACATTAACACCTTTTCACGAATATGCGAGAGGAGATGCAAATGTTGTAGTCGCTCAATTAAAGGGTAGAAATCTTGTTCCTGAAAATGAAATAAAGGGTATTCCAAGTGTTCAGATTCAAGAAACACCTTTATCAGATTTCTTTCATGAAGTTATGCTCTACTACAGTAAAGCAGATGTAGTAGCCCATCAAATTGATAATGATTATGCCCGTTTAGATACAGGCCCTATTAAGAAAAAAGATATTGCGTACAATTACCAATATGCCTTGGGAGAAATTACAGTATATAAGATTTCTGGAAAAGATTTAAAAGACTATATGGAATGGGCAGCAGGATATTTTAACTCATCTCGTGCCGGAGATGTAACCGTTAGCTTTGATAAAACCCGCCGTGCATCTAAATACAGTACGAACGATTTCTTTGGAGGCGTAAAATACGAAATTGACTTAACAAAACCATATGGAAGCAGAATTACAAATTTACGCTCTATTCGTACAAACAAACCAATCAAAATGAGCGATGTTATGACGTTGGGAATGAATGCATATAGAATGGAGGCTCTTCAGGCAAAAGGTGGAGCTTTAGAGGGGCGTAAGTTTGAACAAATTTGGTCATCTAAACAAGAGAATGCATTTGGAGAAACAGGCGGAACCATTCGTAACCTTGCTATTACATATTTAAAAGAGGTAAAGAACGGTGTATACACACCAAAAGTTATGCATAATTGGAAAATTACTGGTGTAGATTTACATTCTTCAGAGCATAAGGCGGTAGTTGATCTTGTGAATAAAGGGATTTTAGAAATTCCAAAAACAGAAGACGGAAAATACACAAATATAGCATCTATAAATACGAAAGACTCAATTTCAAAAGAAGAGATTATATTACTCTCACAAAAAGCAAATATTAATCCAAATCAGTTTAATCATGTAAAGACAAAAGGTGAATTTTACAAAAAACTTAGTAGGATTACTAAAAAAATATAAATTATAAAATTTCTTATAGTAATTGTTATTTTAATAACATTAAACCCACTCTTACAATAGTAAAGAGTGGGTTTTTATGTTGTTATTTAGAGGTAAGTATACTTTTATTACAATGAATATAGATAATTAATAACTAACCAATTGGGTGAGCACCTATAAGGACTCTCTTTTATTCAAATTAATGTACATATGTGTTCCGTTCATTATTTATAATATTGACCACAATTTATGTAATTTTGCATAATGTTACATAAATTGTGTATTTTCTCTTTTTTTAGACATTAATAGACAGTATACTTTGTACAAGCTTTCTATTTCAAAAATTATACGAGGTGAAATAATGAAAAACAAAAAGACATTAACTAAGGTAGCATTAACAACAGGATTAGCTTTAACAGCTGTGGCACCGTATGGGGTAGGTCATGCAGAGGAAACAGATCAACTACAAGTTCAAATTCAGGAGGAATCGTTCCGTTCGGGTGAACTTACACAGCCGTCACAAAAGGCACCAGAAAATGTAGTAAAGGATGCACTTAAGGAGAAAACAGAACAAGCTCTGTCCCAAAAACAAGTCAATGGAGAAGCAGGAGTAGATTATAAAGTCCTTCAAAAACGTGGTTCGTATGATGGAACTACACTTGTGCGTATGCAGCAAACATACGAAGGAAAAGAAGTATATGGACATCAATTAACTGCACACGTAGATAATAAGGGTGTTATTAAAAGTGTTTCAGGCGATAGCGCGCAAAATTTAAAACAAGAAGAATTGAAAAAACCTATTAATCTATCAAAAGATGAAGCAAAACAATATATTTATACGAAATACGGGAACGATATCAAGTTTATTTCTGAGCCAGAAGTTAAAGAGGTTATTTTTGTTGATGAAAATAATGGACAAGCTAGCAATGCATACCAAGTTACCTTCGAAGCTGCAACACCAAACTATGTTTCTGGTACTTATTTAGTAAATGCACAAAATGGTGATATGTTAAAAAATATGGTAAAAGAATCTAACTTAAAAGCAAGTGAAAAACTAGTTGGAGCTTTAAAGAAAAGTAAACAAAGCAGTCTTACATCATTAACCGGAACAGGAAAAGATGATTTAGGTATTAATCGTTCATTTGGTATCTCTAAACAAAGTAATGGCAAATATGCTCTTGCTGATTATACAAGAGGGCAAGGCATTGAAACATATGATGTGAATTACAGAGATATTACTAAAGAAGAAAGCTATTATCCTGGTACATTAGCGACAAGTACTTCGGCAACATTTAACGATCCAAAAGCAGTAAGTGCTCATTACTTAGCAACAAAAGTATTTGATTTTTATAAAGATAAATACAAGCGTAATAGCTTTGATAATAAGGGACAAAAGGTAGTTTCAGTTGTACACGCTTGGGATTCTGAAGAGACGAATGATCCGAAAAATTGGCAGAATGCATTAAGTGCTAATAATGGAAGTATGCTTGTATATGGCGATCCTATTGTTAAAGCATATGACGTAGCTGGACATGAATTTACACATGCTGTTACTTCTAGCGAATCTAATCTTGAATATTACGGGGAATCCGGTGCGATTAATGAGGCGCTATCTGATATTATGGGAACATCTATTGAGAAATACGTAAATAATGGAAACTTTAACTGGACAATGGGAGAACAAACGGGATCTGTTTTCCGTGATATGGAAAACCCAGCTTCTGTTCCATCTTCACTTGGAGTGCCTTATCCAGATGATTACAGTGAATTTAACGATTTTAATGGATGGGATCAAGGCGGTGTTCATTTTAATTCAAGTATTATTAATAAAGTTGCGTATCTGATTGCAAAAGGCGGAACTCATAACGGAGTAACTGTTAAAGGAATTGGTGAAGATAAAATGTTTGATATTTTCTATTATGCAAATACAGATGAGTTAAACATGACTTCTAATTTCAAAGAATTGAGATCAGCATGTATTCGAGTGGCAACTAATAAATATGGTGCGAATACAGCTGAAGTTCAAGCAGTTCAAAAAGCATTTGATGCAGCAAAAATTAAGTAATTTAGAAATATAGTTATCATTCATATATTAATACATTATGAAAAACAGCTAATGTCATTTTAAGGATATTAGCTGTTTTTTACGTGGCAATGTATCGTTGAAAATAAACTGACTAAGCAATAATGAGGCACTTTATCTGTAAGAAGTTGTGACAAATAAATAAGGTTTAAAATATATAAAAACAGAAAATTAATAATATATTGACCTCTTGATAGAAAGTCTATAAAATGAAAGCGATAACAAACGATTGCTTTAAAATGTTTTCCCTGATCTTTTAGTATTTACAAATATATGAAGGCATAAACAAATCTATTTTTTTAAGTACTAATGCAAACGTTTTCGTATTAAAAGGTCATTGAAATACATACGTGAAAATAGCCGATATGGAGGTGAAGTAAAAGAGATTTCTAGATTAATTTAAGCAGTGTTATTCAGTGTAAGCATAATAAATCGTTAGTAATATTTGAAGAAAGGGTGTATGTGATGCAAATTACCAAAAGATTAATTAACAAAACAGTTTTATTACTTACTTTAATCGTTATGTTATCATCTGTTTTCTCCTTTCAGAGTGTGAAGGCAGTTTCAAATTCGAAAACAACTGAAATTATCATTCATTACAAAGAAAAGCTTGGAAATACAAAAGACTGGAATCTTTGGTTATGGGGAGAAAATGCAAATGGTACATCTTATGAATTTACTGGTGAAGATGAATTTGGAAAATACGCTAAGATAAAAATAGACGGTGACTATAATCGTGTAGGATTTATAGTTCGAACAAATGAATGGGAAAAAGATGGTGGGGATCGTTGGATTGAAAATATAAAGGACGGTCGTGCTGAAGTATGGATCCTTTCGGGTGATGAAAAAGTATATAACTCTAAGCCTTCATCGGATCTCTCAATTCAAAAAGCAACTATTGATAGTTTCCATGAAATTACTGTAACGACTAATGTCCCGTTTCATATTAAGGAAAAGAAAATTGAAATTGAAGGCATTAAAATTAAGAATATTACTCCTTATGATATAAACAGTGGCGATATTACTAATAAGGTCAAAATAATTACGGAACAGAAAATTGATTTAAAACAAACATACAAAGTTAAAATAGAAAACTTAGCTGATACGAATACTGAAATTGGTAAAGTCATTCGTAGCGAAGAATTTGATAATTTATTTTATTATGGTGGTAACGATTTAGGAAATACATATACTCCGCAACATACAAAGTTCCGTTTATGGGCTCCTACTGCAAGCGAAGCGAAGTTAGTTACATATAAAAACTGGAACGATAAAATAGGTGCTGAAATAAACATGCAACAAGATGAAAAGGGAACTTGGACAGCAGAACTAAAGGGGAACCAAAAAGGGCTCTTTTATACGTATAAGGTCAAAATTGGTGATAAGTGGACTGAAGCGGTTGATCCATATGTGCGTGCTGCTTCTGTAAATGGGGATAAAGGTGCAGTCGTTAATTTAGAAGAAACAAATCCGAAAAAATGGAAAGCAAACAAAAAGCCAAAATTTAAAAATCCGGAAGATGCTATTATTTATGAGTTACATGTACGCGATCTTTCCATTCAACCTGAAAGTGGTATTAAACAGAAAGGGAAATATTTAGGTGTAACAGAAAAAGGAACAAAAGGGCCAGAAGGTGTAAAAACAGGACTTGATCATATAAAGGATCTTGGTGTTACTCACGTTCAGTTTTTACCGATATTTGATTATGCTTCTGTAAATGAAGAGACTTTAAATGAACCGCAATATAACTGGGGATATGATCCTAAAAATTTCAATGTTCCAGAAGGCTCCTATTCTACAAATCCTTATGAGCCGACTGTGCGAATAACTGAATTAAAGCAAATGGTTCAAACACTACATGATAATAATCTTCGAGTGGTGATGGATGTAGTATATAACCATATGTATAACGCTGCTGAATCTAATTTCCATAAGTTAGTTCCAGGTTATTATTATCGTTACAATGAAGAGGGAACATTTGCAAATGGAACTGGAGTAGGAAATGATACTGCTTCAGAAAGAAAAATGATGAGGAAATTTATGATAGATTCCGTCACATATTGGGCAAAAGAATACAATTTAGATGGATTCCGTTTTGATTTAATGGGTATTCATGATTATGAAACGATGAATGAAATCCGTAAAGCTGTTAATCAAATTGACCCTTCTATTATACTACACGGAGAAGGATGGGATTTAAATACACCTCTTGCAGCTGAGCTAAAAGCAAATCAAAAAAATGCAGAGAAAATGAAAGGGATTGCTCATTTTAACGATAATATACGTGATGGGTTAAAAGGTAGTGTATTTGAGGAAAAAGAAAATGGTTTTATAAATGGAAAGGAAAACATGGAAGATCGTATTAAAAAAGGTATTACGGCAGGTATTGACTACGATACAAATTCGTCTACTTATCAAGATCCAGAGCAGGTGCTAACTTATGTGGAAGCACATGACAATCATACATTATGGGATAAACTTGAGTTGACTAATTCAGGTGATAACGAAGAAGTGCGAAAACAAATGCACAAATTGTCTTCTTCGATTTTATTAACATCACAAGGTATTCCATTTTTACATGCAGGGCAAGAGTTTATGCGGACGAAATACGGTGATCATAATAGTTACAAATCTCCAGACTCAATTAACCAGATGGATTGGCTGCGCCGTGCAACGTTTAATAATGAAGTAGATTATATGAAGGGTTTAATAGAATTACGCAAAAAGTACTCAGCTTTTCGAATGACATCTGCAGAGCAAATAAAAAAACACGTATCATTTATTGATGCTCCAAAAAATACTGTAGCTTATATAATAGAGGGGAATAAACATGAATACTTTACAGTGGCTCACAATGCAAATAGAGAAGCTGTTGAAATAACACTTCCATCGAAAGGGCCTTGGAAAGTACTAGTAGATGGCAAGCAGGCGGGAAGTAAACCACTTTATGTTGTCCATGACAATAAAATTAAAGTTCCTGCATTAAGTTCCATTGTTTTAAAATCAGAAAAACCGATTAAATAAAAGCGAAGAGTGTGGAAATAAATACTGAATTGAGCAAAGTTAATAAGGATTGCAAATGAAAAAAGCGAAGTGAAGATTATTCTCACTTCGTTTTTAAAGTTAATGTAATATAATTTCACATACTGTAATTATATTACAATTTAATAAAAAAAATAAGCAATAGATTATTTCTTTTGTGGCAGTAGGAAGAGAAGATATCTTTGAGTTTATTTATAAAATTATATGAAATACATTCGTAATTCATATAATTTTTATTAAATATTCGAACATATAACGAACTAGATGTTCGAGTTGTATTAATTCCTACAAATCTTTTAAAAATAACAAAAGCGTAAAAAGTATATGGAATTAAAATAGAGAAAAGACACCATTCAAGGTGTCTTTTCTCTATTTTGAATATGAAATGTAAGTAACTCGATTGTATGTAATAGTATGTGATATTTTCACACTAACTGATTAAGAAAAATTTAAAACTCTTTTCTTAATCTATTTGTAATAAATTGCATCATAAAATTTTATCGATATAATAAATAAAACTTTCTCAACATTATTTGATTTAATAACTATATTCAACCGCTCTCCAATCTATTACAATAATTTCACATTGAAAATACATGAATATTCTCAATGTTATAAATGGTTTATACCTTATAGGATTACTATGGGAAAGGATGTGAAATATCAAAAAAAAAATCATTTTTTATGATGAAATAAAAAATTTTAATGAAGAAAAAGTTATTTCATTATTTTCAAGTTTCGTTAAAGTGCATGTATTTATAATCACTATGAGACAAGGAGCAGAATCTAAAAAAATTTTGTAAATTAGAAAATTGCATTTCAAAAATAAGTTAAACGTTTATGGAGGGTTATATGAGCGAGAAAATTTATTACTGGTCTCCGATTAAGCATTGGGAGAAGTTGCATAATGAAGTTTTGATAGGGGAAATGAGATTTACAGGTATTCTGTCTGAGTGGTTTCCTGATTTTTATTTTATGGCTCAAAAAGGTGTGAAAATTAGTGAACTAGTAGAGCGCTTTTCGTTAGGAAATGTAGAAGAGACACAAAAAAACATAGAGCTCATGATAAAAAATCGTGTGTTAGTAAGTAACATATTACACCCAAGAGAAGTATTTTCTTCACAAGAAAAGATTTTTCCAAATCCATATAGCAACCAGATTCGCTTTTCTAAAGAAGAGTTAGATAAGTATATGAGTGAACAATTAAATCGCACCCACGTTGCTGCACGGTCAACCGAAATTCAACTTGAAACAACAGATGAGCTACCCACTATAATCAAGGAACGTAGGTCTTGTCGTCAATTTGAAATGGAAAAATACATTAGTTTTTCGGAATTTTCCCAATTCTTATCAACTCTAAAACAGGTTAGGGAAGAAAAAATATACTATCATTATGCAAGTGCAGGCGGGCTCTATCCCATTGATATCTTTGTTTATATAAAACCAAAACGTATAGAGGGTATGAAAGCTGGATTTTATTATTATAACCCATCAAAAAATAGTCTTGTGATTGTAAACAACATTGATCAAGTGATCAAAAGTGATCATGAGTTAATTAATCAGGATTTATTTACTCAATCTGCATTCTCAGTTTATTTGGTTTATAATGCGAACGCTTCCATCCCGAAATACGGTTCAGATGGATATTTATTTGCTTGTATCGAGTCAGGGATTATCACTGCTACCTTAAGTATGGTTGCTGAGACATTAAATTTAGGGGGTTGTTCAGTTGGTCATATGAAATTTGAAGAGATTCAGCAATTTTTATGTTTGGATAACCATCAAGTGTTTCTCCATGGGCTTGAAGTTGGCTTGAAAATTAACGAGTAGAAGAAATGAATATTAGGGGGATAAAGATAAAAATGCACATTAAAGATCGAAGTTCAATTCATGAAAATAAAGAAGTAGAAGCGTTTTGGAAGGAGCAATTATCTTCCGAGATTCTCGATTTTTCTGTATTTAATAGCGATAACCAACTAAATAAAGAAACACCTTGTGAGTACGTTCAAGTCATAGTGAATGTAGAGTTTAGTAAAAGTATACAAAAAATAAGTAAGTCTCAAGATTTATTATTATTTAGCTGGTTTCAAGCCGCTTTAAGGGTTTGTTTGGCACATTATACAGATCAAGAAAGAATTACTATTGGTATTCCTATAATTGAAAAGAATCTTGAACAAAGTGAGAATCTTAATAAGTTGATTCCTTTAGGAAGTGAAATCCATCCGCATCACACCTTTAAACAATTAGTAAATGAGATTGAACAAACGACTTTATTCGGGTATGAAAATCAGGAGTATCCGCTCTCTGAATTATTAGTTAAACACAATTTAACTCCTTTTCAAATTGTAATCGGGATGGAAGGATTACATAATGAAAATTCGCTAGAAGAATACGCAGAGAATAATTTAGTCCTATGGATACGAAAAAAATGGAATGAAATACATAATGAATTTGAATTTCAAATTTCTTGCAAGTCCCGTTCATTCTCTTCTTTGCAACAGTTTGCCAATTCGTATTGTTATGTTTTAAAGCAAGTTTCACAAAACCCGAATTTGGCATTGAAAGATATTTGTATTATTGCAGAAGAAGAAAAAGAGTTGCTAGAAGGATTGAATACTTTTCAAACGGGCATAGACTTGTTTCAATCATTTCAAGATTTGTTTGAAGCGCAAGTATTAAAAACTCCAGATCAAATTGCTGTTGTTTGTAATGATCAATCTTTGACATATAGAGAATTGAATAAGAAAGCGAATCAATTGGCTTCTATTCTTCAAAGTAAAGGGGTTTCAAAAGAAAGTATTATTGGCGTTATGGTAGATCGGTCATTAGAAATGATTATTGGTATGATGGGGATTTTAAAAGCAGGAGCAGCCTATTTACCAATCGACCCTAACTACCCAACTGAACGAATTGAATATATGTTACAAGATAGTCAAGCAAAATATTTACTTAGTAAGCGAACAGAAGAAGTATTGCCACAATTTGCGGGTGAAGTACTGTATCTTGATAAAGAATATCTTTTTCAAGGTGAAGAAATTAATTTAGTACGAGAACATAATCCTAATGATTTGGCTTATGTTATTTACACATCAGGATCGACAGGAAATCCAAAAGGGGTAATGATAGAACAAAAATCGCTAGTTCATTTTTTAAATGTAATGAGAGAAAAAGTAAAGGCTAATCAATCATTCTTGTTTCTTGCTAGTGTATCTTTTGATATTTCCTTGTTAGAAATATGTCTTCCTTTAACGCAAGGTTCAAAAGTAGTAATTGCTACAGAGGACCAGTTTGCAACAAAAGAATTGGCTCATTTAGTCAAAAAACATAAGGTGGATTTATGGGAATCAACGCCATCGCGAATGGAAGTGATTTTGAGTGATCCAGAAGGGGCAAATTTTCTGAAAGATTTAAAATCTATTTTATTAGCAGGAGAAGCATTTTCCATTGATTTGGTTGAAAAAATTCGTTGTATCAGTGAAGCAACAATTTTAAATATTTATGGTCCCACGGAAACAACCATTTGCGCAACAGTAAAAGACTTGAGCACTTCCAAAGAAGTTACGATTGGCAAACCTAACCCGAATTATCATTCCTATATATTGAATAAGTATGGCCAATTAAAACCATTTGGAATTCCTGGTGAACTCTGCATTGCTGGCGTAGCGGTAGCACGAGGGTATCTTGGTAAAAGTAAACTGACAGATGAAAAGTTTGTACCGAGTCCTTTTGCGGCAGGGGAAATGATGTATCATACAGGTGATCTCGTTCGTTGGTTGCCTAATGGAGAACTTGAATATTTAGGTCGAATGGATCATCAAGTGAAAATTCGGGGGTATCGGATTGAATTAAGAGAAATCGAAACTCAATTAAGGGAATATCCAGAAATAAACCAGGCTATCGTTGTTGATCAAGTGTATGGAAATAGGAAATTATTAGCTGCCTACTATGTATCGGATAACAAGGTGTCTTTTGGTGAAATCAGAAAATATTTAAGTGATAAACTACCTGAGTTTATGATTCCTGAAAAAATGATTCAGGTAGAAGAGATTCCATTGAATCCAAATGGAAAAGTGGATAGAAAAAGGTTATTGGATATAACACAAACGGATTATGTATCAATTCCATACGTTGCCCCACGCAATGAAATTGAACAAAAATTAGTGTGTGCGTGGGAAAAAGTTATGGAGATTGAGGGAATCGGTATTCATGATAATTTTTTTGCATTAAAAGGAGAATCCATTAAAGCACTTCAGGTAATTAATTTATTAAGAAAAGACTGCTTAAAAATAAGTACAACAGATTTTTTTAAGCACCCTACAATCGCTCAACTGAGTTCTTGTGTAAAGTTAGAGCATAAAGAGGAAAACTTTGAAAGTAGACCAACTCATGTTAAAGATTTGTCTAATCCATTTTCCTTAACAGAAGTTCAGACAGCGTATATGTTAGGAAGGAATTCACAGTTTGAATTAAGTGGTATTTCACCTCAAACATATTTTGAATATGAAACAGCATTGGATATCAATTGTCTTTCAAAAAGTTTTCAAAAGGTAATCCATCGTCATCCAATGTTGCGAGCTGTAATTTTACCAGAGGGAAAACAACAAATATTACAAAGCGTTCCTGATTACGAGATTGAAATAGTGAGTCTCATAGATTTAGATGATAGGAATCAAAATGCTCGCTTACAAGAAGAGCGTTCTCGAATGACTAACCATGTATTCCCTTTGGGGCAATGGCCTTTGTTTGAATTGAAAGCTTTTCTTTTAAAAGAAGACACGTATTTATTATGTTTTCGATACGATGCTTTATTAATGGACGGAGCAAGCATGAACATTGTTGGACAGGATTTGTTGCATTATTATTATAAACCAAATCAAAAATTAGAATCTTTATCTTTTGATTTTCAAGATTATATGTTTATCTATGATGAGATGGAACAAAGCGAAGAATATAAAACAGCAAAAGATTATTGGACAAGTAAGCTTCCTGACTTTCCGTTTGCACCTTCTTTGCTGTTAAAAAAGGATCCAGCAGAGATTGCTACTCCTAAATTCCAATCACTTACAAAAATCCTGGACAATGAAAAATGGACAAAGCTACGAAAGTTAGCACAAGAGAAAGAGGTAACGCCTTCCGCTCTACTTTGTACAATATATGGTGATGTGTTGGCATATTGGAGTAATCAACGTCGATTAGCAATTAATTTGACTGTATTTAACCGTTATCCTGTTCATGATGAAGTAGAAAAGATTGTTGGAGATTTCACATCGCTTATTTTGCTGGATGTTGATGTAAAACCAGGGCAAAATTTCTTTACTAGAGTAAAAGAAACGCAATCTACTTTATTAGATGGCCTTGAACATCGTCATTACGATGGAGTTAACTTTATTCGAGATTTCACTCGATATCATCAAATGACGCCAAAAGCAGTTATGCCAATCGTTTTCACCTCGATGTTAGCAGGTGCAGGTGCTTTCTCTTGGGAACAACTTGGTTCTCTTCGCTATATTCATGCTCGGACTCCACAAGTATATTTGGATAATGTAGTAATTGAAAAAAATGGAGAGTTATTAATTAGCTGGAACTATGTTGAAGAGCTGTTTGATGTTGATGTAATAGAAGCAATGTTTTCCCAATTTGTTGACTTATTGGAACAATTGGTGAAACAAAGCGATATAACATCTTTGCAGATGAAAGAATCGGATCAAACTTTAATTAAGCAATACAATGAAACAACAGAAAAAATACCTTCAACAACTCTGTATCAATTATTTACAGACCAAGTAAAACGTACACCGGATGAAGTAGCAGTGGTATTTGAACAAGAATGGTTAACATACTCGGAACTTCATAAACGCTCCAATCAAATTGCCCACTTCTTAAAAGAGCAAGGCATTGGTCTAGGTGATAAAGTGGGGCTTTTAGCAAAAAGGCGAGTTGACACAATTGTTAATATGTTAGGTATTTTAAAAGCAGGTGCCGCTTATGTTCCGATTGATTCCGATCATCCTTTAGATCGCCAAACATATATTTTAAAAAATAGCTCATGCAAACTTTTATTAGAACCTAGCCTTTATGAAGAAAATGATTTGTCATTTTATACAACAGAAGATATGCCTGCTATTGCTGGTCCAGAAGATATTGCCTATATTATATACACTTCAGGAAGTACAGGAAAACCAAAAGGAGTAATTATTACTCACCAAGCGGTTACAAATACTATTCAAGACATAAATCAAAAATATGAGGTAAATGAAGATGATCGTATTATTGGTATCTCTTCCATGTGTTTTGACCTATCTGTATACGATATTTTCGGAGCTTTAAGCACAGGTGCAATGTTGGTGATGATTCGTGATCCAAGAGACATGCAAGAATTAATCCGCACTGTCGAACGTAGAGGGATTACAATTTGGAATACAGTGCCTGCAATCATGGATTTGGCATTGGATCAAGTAGGTTCTCATTTTGAACATTCTTCTTTACGTTTAGTTTTACATAGTGGAGATTGGATTCCGCTTTCTTTACCAGAAAAAATAAAACGACATTTTCCGATTGCAGAAGTAGTTTCACTAGGAGGGGCAACAGAAGCATCGATTTGGTCAATTTATTATCCGGTCAAACAAGTGAAATCACATTGGAATAGTATTCCATACGGGATGCCCTTGGCAAACCAAACGTATTATGTGTTGAACTATGAAAAGAAAATGTGCCCTGTTGGTGTAATTGGAGATTTATATATCGGGGGAGTGGGCCTTGCTAAAGGATATTTAAATGATGAAAAGAAAACAAATGAAGCGTTTGTGTCACATCCTGTTTTTGGTCTTATATACAAAACAGGAGATTGTGGAAAAATGCATTCTGAGGGATATATTGAATTTTTAGGCCGCCAAGATTACCAAGTGAAAATTCAAGGATATCGAGTAGAGTTAGAAGAAATCTCTCATTGTCTTCTAACTTATAAACAAGTCGAACACGCTGTCGTAATTGATCAAACAGATGAGAACGGAATAAAATTTTTAGTTGCATATGTGGTAACTGAGCGAAATATTAGTACAACAGAACTACGAAAACATTTGCGAGATCACTTGCCAGATTACATGATTCCTTCTTATTTTGTTTATTTGGACCAATTACCCTTGACTCCAAACGGTAAATTAGATAGAAAAGCGCTCCCTACTCCAGAGAAACAAAAAAATGAAGTATTTATTGCTCCAAAAACTGAAATGGAAAAAATATTAACTAGTATTTGGCAAGAAGTACTCAAAATAGATCAAGTTGGAGTAAATGATCATTTCTTCGCCTTAGGTGGAGATTCGATAAAAGCGATTCAAGTGTCCGTCAGACTGTATCGACAAGGATTTGAGCTTGAACCAAAAAATCTATTTTCATTTCCTATATTAAGGGACATGGTTCAATTTGTTAAAGAGCTAGACCATTTTTCAAGTTCACAAACAAATGATGTAAACATAATGAACGATAATAAAGCTGCATTACTAAATATTAAAGATAAACAACTTAATCAACAAACGCTTACCAAAATACAAGAAAAAATGCCGGATATAAAAATAGAACATATTTACCCGTTAGCACCTTTCCAAGAAGTTATTTATGAACATGCTACGAATGAACCTGATACAAATGCATATTTTGAACAAACAATTTGGGCTCTTGAGGGGGAGCTGGATATTAAACTCTTTATTCAGTGTTTCCAACAATTGGTTAATCGTCATGATTCTTTAAGAACAATAATTGTGCAAGATGAACAAGCAAAACCTTGGCAAGCTGTTCTATATGATGTTCAAATAAATTCAGAAATAAAAAACTTGATTGAGATGACGAAACAAGAACAGCAAGAATTCCTAAAACAGTGGATGAATGAAAATTTAAGTCGAGGATTTAAAAATGATGAACTTATGACACGTCTCTGTATATTCCAACTAGGTAATAACGAGCATAAGGTAATTTGGAGTTCCCATCATCTGTTATGTGATGGTTGGAGCGTCAGCATTTTGATAGACCAATTATTCCAGCTCTACGAAACTACAAATGCGGGAACTATGGTGGAGTTACCTATGGTAAAACCCTTTGAAACATTCATAGACTGGACTTTGGCACAAGATCATGAGAAAGCACGTCATTTTTGGCGAGATTATTTATCAGGATACAATCAGAAAATTAGTATTCCTAAAAAGAAAGTCCCATCTAAAAGTGAAGGGTTAAACTTCACTTTTATGGATTTAACATTAGACAAGGATTTGACTAATCAGTTACAGACATTTGTAACTAAAAACAATATAACTATGAATACAGCACTACTAGCTGTATGGGGAATATTACTTGGCAAATTCAACGGAACGAAAGAAGTCGTATTGCCTAATCTAGTATCAGTCAGACCTCCCGAAGTAGAAGGAATTGAAAATATGTTCGGTCTGTTCACAAATGTTTTGCCTATCCGATTAGCATGGACAGAAACGCAATCTTTTGTGGATTTCCTACAAAAGGTACAACTAGAGACATTGAAATGTAATGAGTATGCATACTATTCATTTGTTGATATACAAAAGCAAAGTGAATTAAAAACAGAGTTGACTGACCATCTTTGGGTTTTTGAAAACTATCCAACTAATCCAGCAATCTTTTCTTCAAATGAAAACAGACATTTTGCTATCACGGATTACGAAGTTGTTGATGAGCCACATGTAAAGTATGGAATTATGTGCTTCCCTGAAGAAAACCTTACAATAAAGTTTGGATTTGATCAAACCGTATATGAAGCAGAGAAAATACAGGGAATATTAAATCACATCCATGGATTAATCAACATGATTCTTCAAAATCCAATACAAGCAATTGGTGATTACAAATTATAAAAAATGAAAAGGCGAGCAAGAACTCGCCTTTTTAAATAGAATAGGAGTAAACCAAATGACAAAAAACTTGCAGTTATCAGCCGAAGAGATGCGTCAGTTAGGATATCAAGCGGTTGACTTGATTGTTGATCATATGAATCATTTAAAAAGTAAACCAGTTTCAGAAACGATTGATAGTAATATTTTTAGAGACAAGCTAATTGAAACGATTCCGGAAAACGGATCTAATCCAAAAGAATTACTTCATTTTCTTAATAACAATGTGTTTAATCAAATTACTCATGTGGATCATCCTCATTTTATGGCTTTTGTACCAGGTCCTAATAATTATGTTGGTGTATTAGCAGATTTTTTAGCAAGTGGGTTTAATGTATTTCCTACAGCTTGGATAGTAGGTGCAGGTGCCGAACAAATTGAATTAACGACAATTAACTGGTTAAAATCAATGCTAGGATTCCCTGATTCAGCTGAAGGACTATTTGTCAGTGGTGGTTCCATGGCTAATTTGACTGCACTTACTGTAGCGAGACAGGTTAAGTTGAATAATGAAATCGAAAATGCGATTGTTTATTTTTCTAACCAAACTCATTTTTCTGTAGATCGAGCGCTTAAAGTATTAGGTTTTAAACAGCATCAAATTTGTCGAATTGAGACAGATGAAGATTTAAAAATTTCAGTTAGTACTTTAAGAAAGCAAATAAAAGAAGATCGATTAAAAGGGAAAAAACCATTTTGTGTTATTGCGAATGCAGGGACAACGAATTGCGGAGCGGTGGACTCCCTCGATGAATTGGCTGATGTATGTGGTGATGAAGATATATGGCTACACGCGGATGGGGCTTATGGAGCTGCAGCAATTCTCAGCGAAAAAGGAAGAGAGTTGTTAAGAGGAATTCATCGTGTTGATTCTTTGACGTTAGATCCGCATAAATGGCTTTTTCAGCCTTATGATGTTGGTTGTGTACTCATTCGAAATAGTCAATATTTAAGTGAAACGTTTCGTATGATCCCAGAGTATATTAGGGATACGGAAACTAATATAGAAGAAAAAGTGAACTTTGGGGAGCGTGGAATTGAACTTTCTCGTAGATTTAGAGCATTAAAGGTATGGCTTTCTTTTAAAACATTCGGAGTTACAGCTTTTCGTGAGGCAATTGATCATGGCATTATGCTAGCTGAACAAGTTGAAGAATTTTTAAGGAAAGAAAAAGATTGGGAAGTAGTAACACCTGCCCAATTAGGAATTGTTACTTTTCGTTATATTCCATGTGAGCTAACATCTACAGATACAATTCATGAAGTAAACAAAAAATTGGTGGAAGAAATTAATCAAAGAGGATTTGCTATGCTAAGTACGACTAAATTAAAAGAAAAAGTAGTAATTCGACTTTGCTCTATCAACCCAAGGACAACAAAAGAAGAAATACTTCAAATCATGATGAACATAAAAGCATTGGCAGAGGAAATAAACACAACGTCTAAACATCTTATATCTGTTTCTCAACCTTGATATATTAGGCGGATTTTACATATTAATAGCCGATTCTTATTTAGAATCGGCTATTATATTTAAATGATAAATACATATATACTATTTATAAGTAATTCTCTTGTAATGGGATTAAGCCTTAACCTTGGATACTCGTTTGAAACCAGTCTTTATTGCTTGTACTATTTCGTTCACAGCATAAATAGATACATCGGCATTTGGATTTAACCCTTCAAACCAGTGATAGGCATTTGGATATAAATGAAACTCCACATCAACACCAGCTTGCGCTAGTTTGCTTACATAGGTTAATGTTTCGCTGCGGAATGGATCTAATTGACCAACAAATGTGTAAGTATACGGTAAGTCACTATAATCCTCAGCTCGAGAAGGTGCTGCATAGGCAGGGATTTGATCCGTTCCATACATTTCTCCTAAATACATTTTCCAGCCAGCTTCATTTGCCTTTTGGTTCCAAACAAATCCTTCTTTAATTTCATTCGCTGAAGGTGTATCATTTCTGTCATCAATCATTGGATATAGTGGCATTTGTAAACAAATTGAAGGATATTTTCGATCTCGTGCTAATAATGATAATGCTGCTGTTAGTCCACCGCCAGCGCTTACTCCTGCAACCCCAATTCGATTCGAATCAATGTTTAATGACTTTGCATTATCAGCAATCCATTTTAAAGCTGAATAACAATCCTCAATTGGTGCTGGGTAAGGGTGTTCAGGTGCTAAGCGGTAGTCTACAGACACGACCACACAGCTAGCTTCTTTTGCAAACCTCATACAAGTATCATCGTTATCATCTATAGACCCTAAGATATAACCTCCACCATGTATCCATAATAAGACAGGTAAAGATTCATGATTTGATTTTGGACGATAAATTCGTAATGGTAACGGATTATCATCAGGCCCAACAATGACTTTATCTATTAAAGAAAGGGAGTCATCAACAACGGTAGGTGGTCTCATTTGAGCTATTCCTTCTCTGATTGATTGCAAATTTTCTGGGCGTAAATCGAGATCCGGAAACATCTCTAACCCTTGTAATAATTCTGGATTTACTCTAGTTTTCATTTTAGCACCTCTATTTGTAATTGTTTTCAAATAAATGAAGTGTATTCTAAGTAGTTTAATTGTGAAAGAACACCACAATTAAATTGTAAATTGGATATGTTATAACAGTCAACAGAATATTCGGAAATTAAAACCTTTCTCAAGAAGGAGTTTCATGCAATAAATAATACAAGTAGTGGATTTAAGAGCAAAGAGGTTTAATGTCGTTGTAATTATGTACATTAGAAAAATTTCTTTTCTAGACTCATGAAGAATTATGAAAAGCAAAATTTTATAGATAGTTATCTTAAAAATAAACAAAGAGAGAAGAACTAACCAATGTTCTTCTCTCTTTTTCATATGTAATTAGGGTATCCATAACTGTAAATACGGATGGTATAGATTAATGGATAAATAATTTATTTTATTTCATTTTCAATATTGTAAGGCTTGGGGCTAAGATTTACAAAGGTGACTAGTAAAAAATATAACAATATAAGTATAAGATTTTGTACTTAGTAATCTCGCGTTTTAAGGCATGGCGTTGAATAAGTGCGGGGAGTTCAATCGATTTTGAATAAAATTGATAGTATCAGTTGCAATTTTTTTACGTTTAAGAACGATCCCGGCATGCCCACATGTATAAATATATCGTGTAGGTCTTTCCCAAGATTCCCACAAGTAGTCTGTATCCTCAGAATGCACATATAGATCGTGCTTACCTGAAATTAATAAAATATTTTCTTTTTTTACTTTTGGTAATGCTTGACTCGGTTCAGTGATTTTCCAATAGTTTATTAAATCATCATACGTAACACCATGATGTTCCAAGTCTTCTCTAATAAATTTACCCGGAGTTGTATTCCAAATAGAATAAGAAAGTCGATTTGCATAGAAAATGGATGCTAACACATCAATTTCTTCTTCAACAAGAGAGGTTAAGTTAGTAATAAATCCGCCTAAACTAATTCCTATTAGAATCAGGGGCCCATTTTTATTTGTTTTAATCCATTTAATCAAAGCTCGTAAATCAGCTACCGCTTGTTTAGTTGCTTGTACTGTTCGTTCAATATTTGCACTTACCATATACTCTCCACTGAATAAGGATTGATCGGGTTTTCTTTCAAAATGATAGGGTAGAGTGAAATAATACATATTCCACTTCAGGCTGGTCATATGATCGTGGAATATGTTTTTCACACGTTCGTTAGAATCCATTCTCCAACCGTGAACAAAGATAACATGAGGTGCATCTTCATTTTTATGTAAGAATAATTCCCCAGTTACAGAGTCGTTGCGTGAATCACCTGATTGAACCGAGCTTTTATAGTTGAATTGCCCAATCATGTATTCATTTTCCTGCTTTGAATGCTTAATGCCAAAAGGAATATGTGATGGTTTTACTTTATAAAAAGATTCTATGTTCTTTATATTTAATGAAGTGTTAGAAAGGGAAGTAAACTGAAACGCAACACTTCTTTTTTTGTGTAAATCATATAAGGCGTACCGATCAATGAGTTTTGAAAAAATCAAATTAACCTCCTCCAAAATACATATTGTTTAAAACATAGACAAAATATATGTTTTAAATTAATTGGAAAATATTCTCTTTCCCTAATAGTAGATGCTTGAATTATAAACACAGGTGATAAATTTGTATATTATATTATAAAACTTACAATAAATAATTTATACTAAAATTTAAGTAGCAAGTTAATATTCTTATCTATATAAAAGAATGTTAACTTGATTCTTTTCTTATTAAAAGGCTGTAATTCCTATAGAGATATTCACAGATAGGTTCTCTATATTTATTGTATAGAAATTATACAATGAATATATTTTTTATGTTACATACATTAAATCAAGCTAAACCCTCTTTCTTAAATTGACTAACTCCTTACCAATATTCAACAACGACTGCGTTTTTGAATTTGTGTTCTAGCTTTTCTTGAACAGGTAAAATTTGATTTATCATAAAATCAAGCCATAATCAAAATGGTCTCCCTGTACTGAATGTTAAAATAGTTTGTTGTTCCCGTTTTATTATATTTGGTTACTTATATCATGGGATAATTACACATAAAAAACGGGACATTACCTAGATGTATGACCTAAATATCGTCCCGTTTACCTACTCTGTATAGTTATTGCACAATTAAACCTACAATCATAATTAAACTAAATACTATCATCCAACCAAACGCACAATAGCCAAAAATTCTAATCCATTTAGGTAATTGATGCATGTTAATTTTATTTGTGGGAACTCCTTGCATAGAAAATATCATTTTTTGATCTCTATCTCTATTATTTTGTTGTTCATACATAATATCATCACCTTTCCAGAACTATTGTGTTTATAGTATATCAGCCTAAAGAAAATTATGTACAGAATAAGAGGGGATAGCAAAAATATCATGTGGTTAATTTTGTGAATAAAGACATTTAATTGCCATGGTTTTAAGCGCTAATCCGTTATAAATACTGAAAAAGAGCCCTACATAAATAGGACTCTTTTTCTTCAAATATTAAGTTGCTGGATATAAATCAGAACCAAGGTAACGTTCTTTTATAATTTGAAGATGATGAAGCTCATGACCAGCAATGATGTATGCTAATGCACGAACTGTAACTTCAGAATTATTCGCATATCCTCTTTGTGACCAAGCTTCTTTATCTAAGCTTCTAAGTAAATGCAGGGTAGATTGGCGAACAACTATTAAATTCTTAAGAAGATCTTGCATAGATTGCTTATCAAAAGTAGCTCTAAGAACATACATATCATCATTATAGCCTGGAAGTTCTGCTGTCTCGCCTCGAGCGATAGATAGCAATCGATACGCCATAATCCGTTCTGTATCTGCAATATGGCCGATTACTTCTTTTATACTCCATTTAGTAGGAGCATATCGGAAAAGTCCCTCACTATCAGAAATCTCTTTTAATAAAAGATTTGTTTCCTCTATTTGTTGTTCTAAAATTTTTATGATATTTCCGTCTGATACTAAGTTAACATACGTTGCATAATAGGAGTTATATTCACTTGCCTTTGGTCTAATTAGCATACGAATCATCCTTTATATTTAATCTTTAAGTACAGCTTATCACAAAAGAGTTTCAAATTAACCTGAAAGTTCGGAATTAAAAAAATCATCTACTATAGTCGAAATCATGTACTTTCACATCATTTAACAAACAGAAAAAGGGTTTTTGATTTAATTCTTAGAATATCGTTCTATTAGAAGTTCTTTGAGATGAATTGTTTTTTTTGATTACTTTTGATGATAACTAGGAAATATAGGAAGGTTGTGAATTTATTTGATGGGTTATAAAGCTATGCTGTTTGATTTAGATGATACGTTACTTGATAGGGATAAAGCAGTAGAGGCATTATTTTTAATTGTTTTAGAAAAGTGTTATGAAAATGTAGATGGTGCGGTTAAAAGCAACATGTTACAGAAATTCAAAGAATACGATAAAAGAGAATATGGCATAAGTAATAAAACGACAGTTTTAGAATCATTGTTTGATGAATTCACGCCAAGGTATAGATTGCCACGCAATTACATCCAAGATTTTTGGAATAATAATTTCCCTAGATGTTTTTCAATAGACCAAAATACTATTCATTTCTTAAATCAAATAAAGAAGCACTGTAAAGTTGGAATTATAACAAATGGCTCAACTCAGAGGCAAAAAGCTAAAATATTTAACACGAATTTAAATAAGTATTTTGAAACAATCATTATTTCTGAAGAAGTGGGATTTAGTAAACCGGATAAACGTATATTCAAACTAGCATTAAATAAGCTAAATTTACAGCCGGAAAATACTTTATTTGTTGGGGATGACTTAGAAAGGGATATTGCTGGTCCTCAAAATGCAAATATAAAAGGTGTGTGGTTTAACCCTCAGAAAATCAAGAATACTACCAAAATACAACCATATGCCGAGATTAACACTTTGGATAGTTTGTTAAGTTATGTTACTCCACAATATTTTTATAACAAGTAAAGGCAATTCCATATATATATTCAAAAATATAAAAAAAGAGAAACGATCATTAATTTCATTGACCGTATTAGTAATAAAAAATATATACTTACAATAAAAAATAGAGACGATTTTAATAGCTGTGGCTAATTTAATCTATGATTAATACGAAGTTTTGTAAAACAATTTTACTCATACTGTGTAAATTATAAAGGGGTGGACTATGGAAATAAAGAAAGCAGTAATCGATGGAATCAATATTGCGGTCATTAGGAACGATAAGGTATTAATATCGGATGTTCAGTCTGCATTAGATACTATGGCAACAGTTCAATATGAGGTAGATGCGAAACATATTATTATCCATAAATCTTTAATAAGTGAAGATTTCTTTGACCTAAAAACACGGCTTGCGGGCGATATCCTTCAAAAGTTTATAAACTACAAGGTAAAGATTGCTATTGTTGGAGATTTCTCTATGTATACTAGTAAAAGCTTAAAAGATTTTATTTATGAATGTAATAAAGGGAATGACATTTTTTACTTAGCAACTGAACAACAAGCAATTGAAAAACTAAGTACATTAAAGTAATAATTATATCCTGCTAAATTCCCCCATTTCACTTAGTTCATAATTATATACGATATAGAAGAACTGATGTTTGTGGTAAACTAAGAGATGAATAAAGGGGGAGTTTTTTTGAACAATTTTAATAATATAATCCAAAATTTAAATAATATAGTTTACAAACCTAACAACTTAATGATTACGAATCTAAAAGAAGAAAAGCAAAACGCAGAATATGCCGGATGTTTATTCCACTTAAATAACAAAACCATTCGTTTTAGAAAATCAAAAGTTACACCTAATAAAATTGGTCAATTTGTTTCTTTTTGGGAGAAAGATGAAAATATGCGAAATAGAGCTTTCTCTTATGAAGCTGCTCCTGATTTATTAGTAATCACTTGTATTGCTGATAATAAACTAGGGCAATTTATTTTTCCTAAAGAGATTCTTCTTAAAGAAAAAATATTGAGAACACAAAGTCAAACAGGGAAAATGGCAATGAGGATTTATCCTGTTTGGGATACCACTGTTAGTAATCAAGCTAAAAAGAGCCAAACGTGGCAACTTCAATATTTTGTTGATTTAAGTGATAGTAATAATTTGCCTATAGATAAACTATTAAATTTATATTCGTAGCTTTTGATTTGCCCCAAAAAGAAGTAATTACAGAAAAGACATTTGTAATGACGCCTTCTATTAATTTACCTCGTGAATCGTAATTTTTGTACCGGTACAGTTAAATGAAATGTACATTGTTACAGTACCCCTTAAAATTTACAATCAGCATATATTATTTAAACTTATAAATTTTTAAGGGGTGCTAAATATGACAAGTTTACAAGATCAGCTTTTCACAAGATTAAATCTTAAAAAACGTAATGATGTAACGTTTGAAGAATTACCTACCATACTCTTTTCGTTTGCGCATACTATACCATTTGAGAATTTAGATGTTATAGCACGAAATACGAATCAAATCTCTCTGGAAAACTTACGAGAGAAAATTTTAACTAGTTCCCGTGGTGGACTTTGCTACGAATTAAACACTCTTTTTTACTATTTTTTAAGAGACTGTGGTTATGATGTACAACTGGCATTAGGTACGGTTTATAAAAACGATATAAATGCATGGGCACTTGAGGATGGCCATATAACAATTATTTTAACTTATAATAATGTACAGTATTTAATTGATGTAGGTATAGCTTCGTTAGTACCTCTTGTTCCTGTACCTTTTACTGGTGAATCTGTTTCTTCAAAAAATGGTTCGTACCGGGTGAGACAAAAAGATACGAGTAGAGGAAATTATGTTTTAGAAAGAAAAGATGCTGCTGGAGAATGGAAAGTTTGTCATGCTTTTTATAAACATAATATTGATGAGATAGTAGTAAATGATGTTCAAAGAAGAGTGATAGAAGATGAGAAGTCTATTTTTAATAAAGGACCAATTGCAGTAAAGTTGACGAACTCTGGCCATATTTCATTAACGAATACAAGTTTAACCGAAATTATTCATGGGGAAAAAACTAAGCGTGAAATTACAGAAGATCAATATAAAGAGTTTTTATATACTTTATTTGCTATTAAGTTATGAATAATAAAGATAGCCGGTTCTTATTCAGAAGCGGCTATCTTTATTATTTTTGGTGTAAATGGTTTTCTTCTAATATGTTTCGGAAACTGCGGTATAGTTAATGTTTTTAATGTTTCCTCAGCTTCTTCATATGTATGAAAAATTGGTTCTTTTCCATCATCCCCTTATAAAACTAGCCCTTCATCTCGGATTACATATGGCATAAAACCACCCCATCTAGTAAAGAATTATGTTCTTTTGCAGCAGAATAATACGATTTAAAGTTTGATTTTCTTAATACATATAATACACTAGAACAGTACGAAAAAGTATGTACAATGAATTTTGAATGTAAAGGAAGATTATTATGTCAGTTATTGATAAATTGAAACTTAATAAGTATACAAATATGGTCGTTATTAACGAACCAAGTGATTATGACATTTTTACAGGTAAAGAAACTGCATTCTCAAAAGAACACGATGCTATCTTTATATTTGTAGAAACGCTTGATGAAATGGTGAAACAAACGAATTTTATTATTAGTAATGAAGAATTACTAATTGAAAAAGGTTACGTATTCTTCGCATATCCGAAAAAAGGTAATGCGCGTTATAGTACGTTTATTCACCGTGATGAAATGTTTCCGGCATTAAACGTTGGAGAAGATGGTTATGTGGGAGAAAGCGATATTAAATTTGCACGAATGGTAAGTATGGATGAAGTCTTTACTGTTGTTGGTTTAAAACGTGAAAAGAAAAAAACAACAAAAACATCTGCTATGAGTCAATGTGTTGCCGATTATGCAGATCGAATTAAAGATGTTGAAGCATTATTAGCTAATCATCCGAATGAACTTAAGTTTTATCAAAGTTTAACGCCTGGATACCAAAAAGATTGGGCACGTAATCTTTTTTCTGTGAAACAAGAAAAAACACGTGAAAAACGTCTAGAGAAAATGATAGAAATCCTTTCACAAGGCTATAAAACAATTGAATTATTCCGTAAGAAGAAAAAATAATGATTAAGGAAGTCACAATGCTGCAACAATTAATTGTGATAAGTACATTGAAAAAAGCATTCCTTCCATTATACTAAGGAATGTTCTTATATTTATATAATTAGCAAAAGAGAAAAGGTGTTTGAAATGAAATCGTATATTGTAGTTGGATCTGGAATTTTAGGAGCGTCTACTGCTTATCATCTTGCTAAGGCAGGTGCGAATGTTACTATCGTGGATCGCCAACAATTAGGGCAAGCAACTGATGCAGGAGCAGGTATTGTATGTCCATGGCTATCACAGCGTCGTAATAAAGCATGGTATAAAATCGTTAAAGGTGGTGCACGTTACTATTCTTCGTTAATTCAGCAATTAGAAGAAGACGGTGAAACTGACACAGGATATAATCGTGTAGGTGCAATTAGTTTACATACTGACGAGAAAAAGTTAGATCAAATGGAAGAGCGAGCTTATAAACGACGTGAAGATGCCCCGGAGATTGGTGAAATAACTCGCCTATCAGCTGAAGAAACAAAAAAATTATTCCCAGCATTATCAGACGAATATAGTTCTGTTCATATTAGTGGTGCTGCACGAGTAAATGGAAGATTATTACGCAATGCATTAATAAGTGCTGCGAAAAAACATGGTGCAACTTTCATAAAAGGCGATGCTATATTAGTCCGTGAAGGAAATCATATTACGGGAGTTACAGTAAACGATGAAACAATTTTAGCGGAAAAGGTTATTGTAACTGCAGGCGCATGGGCGAATGAAATCTTGAAACCATTAGGAATTAATTTCTTAGTTACATTCCAAAAAGGACAAATTGTTCATCTGCAAATCGAGAATACAGCAACAGAAAATATGCCAGTTGTTATGCCACCGAACGATCAATATATTTTAACGTTTGACAATGGGCATGTCGTAATTGGTGCAACACATGAGAATGATACTGGTTTCGATCATCGTGTAACAGCAGGTGGTTTACATGAAGTATTTCATAAGGCATTAACAGTTGCGCCTGGCTTAGAAAATGCTACAATGCTTGAAACGAGAGTTGGATTCAGACCATT
Source organism: Bacillus cereus group sp. BfR-BA-01311 (assembly GCF_022664295.1). NCBI lineage: Bacteria > Bacillati > Bacillota > Bacilli > Caryophanales > Bacillaceae > Bacillus > Bacillus cereus group sp. BfR-BA-01311. Next base: position 109,988 of record NZ_JAKUHC010000004.1, on the reverse strand, counting down.
TACACCAGGATTCTTACCTGTTATCGGACCGCTACCTAACTTTGAAGGAATTCTCGTTGCGAATGGATTAGGAGCTTCGGGTTTAACAGCTGGTCCATATCTAGGAGCGGAACTTGCTAAACTAGCGCTCGGACAAACGATTGAATTAGATTTAAATGATTATGATGTTGCTGGCGCAATTGAATAATATAGGGTACTGCTAACATTTAGGAAAAACCATGCTAAACAAATTCGACAAGAAATAATCAGTTTTTCCTCTGTTAAAAGTAAGCCTGTTTATGAAAAATAAAATTATTTAAAAATAGAGGGCCGACATTATAAACCTGCATTAATAATGTAGAATTGTGATGGCGGCTCTTTATTCATATTGATTTAAAACTTATTTTCGAGAGGAGGTTAAGTAATGAGAGCGCCATATCAAGTATTGATATTTCCTTATATAAAAACTGCCGATTCTATTCAATATGCCATTTTTAACCGAAGTGATTATGGTTATTGGCAAGGAATAGCTGGTGGCGGAGAAGACGGTGAGATTCCTATTGAATCAGCAAAACGGGAAGCGTTTGAAGAGGCTCGTATTACAAGAGAATGTCCATATATACAATTAGATTCTGTGTCTTCACTACCAGTAGAGGATGTAGTTGGAGGATTCCGTTGGGGAGAAGAGGTTTATGTAATAAAAGAATTTTCTTTTGGAGTTAAAGTCCCTACAAAAAACATATCATTATCTAAAGAACACTTCAATTATAAATGGTTATGCTTTGAGGAAGCAGTAACGCTTTTGAAATGGGATAGCAACAAAACAGCATTGTGGGAATTAAACAAAAGACTATTAAAACAATGAAATTGTTAGCTAACAAAAATAGTAGTGGAACAAGAATTGAGTCATTAACAACCCCTTGCTACACTTCTAAACAATGTTTTAGATTATAAAATAGTGTAATATAGATTTGGCATGTTATGCTAAAATTCGCTTAGTGTATATTTTCGTTAAAATGTGGGTGGGCCCCCTTTTAGCAAAACCGGAGTGGGAATGATGAGTATAAATAGTTTTGTGGGATTGATAAAGAACGAATTATTAAAAGAGGTAAGAATAAGAAGTGAGGGTGAATTCGAGCCTGTAGTAGTTAAAGATATTCCTAGACTTTGGAAGTGTTTAGGAACAGGTAATTATGCCGCAGTATTCATGCACAGAGAATACAAAGATTGGGTAGTGAAAGTTTACGTGCGAGAAGGAGAAGGAATTGAAAAAGAGTCAGAAGTATACCGAAGAATTGGAGATCATCCTTCTTATTCAAAGCTTATATATAAAGGAGAAAATTTCATAGTATTGAAACGTTTAAAAGAAATTACCTTATACGATGCTGTTCATAAAGGGATTAAAATTCCTAAGCAGGTGATCCTTGATATCAATAAAGCTTTAGAGTATGCGAGGGAACAAGGATTAACTCCTTGTGATGTTCACGGGAAAAATGTGATGATGGAAAAAGGAAGGGGATATGTAGTCGATGTATCTGATTTCTTAAAAACAAAAGAAGATAGTAAGTGGAGGGACCTAGAAAAGGCATATTTCACTTTTTATTTTCCTTTCATTTATAAATTGCCTTTCACTGTTAAAATACCGTATTTTATGTTAAACATTGTTAGACGTTCGTACAGAAAATATAAAAAGCTTAAAAAGAAATTCAAATTGTAAAAGGACCACAAACTTATCTTTAAGTTAGATAAGTGAATCAATAGTAAAATTAGTACCGTATATTTCAGATATGTCTAATATGTACGGTACTAATTTTATAACTTCATGAAGTAATCAGAAAGTACTAGATTGCTGCTGGTTAACTAGACTAGCGTAATCACTTATCATTATTGGCTACTTTCAGTTTCACATTCATTATTTTATCTTCCATACCCTTATCCCGAGTATTGGTATAAGCGACATAACTGTATTCTATTTTGCTCATTTTTAGCTCCGTGTTATGTTTAGTCTGCTCCTCTCTCTTTGACGAACATCCATAATCCAATTGCAAAGAAAAACAAAATATAGGTGATATCTATCGCTAACGACATAAGTAAGCCAACTAATTCCGATTTATATTGTGACGTGCTCCAATAGACACTTAAATCATCATGATGAATGAATAGAATGTGTGTCCATGATGTAGATAAGAGACTACCTCCAAATATCATTTGTAAAAAGTATAGCACTAAGCTACTGCCTACTGCGATAGCAGCTGATCTCGTCCACACGCCAATCAAGGATGCTAGACTTGCATATAGGCAACATTGCAATGCGATTGCTCCAATAGAATATATAACATCCGTCATGTCGCCCCATTGTATGTTTTGGGGAGCCATCAGAAGATTCGCTAACAAAGAAACAATGCATATATTAACAATACCCGTAATGATGAGCAAAATCATCGCAGCAATTTTTGCAACATACAACCGTGAGCGCGAGGACGTATGCAGGAACAGTTGTTTCAAAGTTCCATATTGATACTCATCCGTCCAAATAAGAGGTGACAAAACAATCGCCCAAGGTAGAATAACAAGCATTCCCGATAGGCCAAGCAAAGCATTTACTATTTGAGCCACCGTATCATCAGCCTTGAGATCACTGGTGTATGCCCAAGATAACAGTACCGTCATCACAATAAAACCAATGTGTGAAAGAATAAAGATTCTTTTATTCACTATCTTCAAACATTCATTCCATAACAACTTAACTCACCTCACCACGCGCAGTTGTCCATTTTAAAAACTTATCCTCTAAACTCGTATGTGTCGACAACACCCGATGAACTTCCACCCCGGCAGCACACAATGCTCGAATCAACATTGGAACCTGCCCTTCATCAATAGCTACTGTTATAGTATGCACACCGTTAGATAATTTCTCTGTCTGCATATAATCCAATGCATGATGATCATCCCCAAACAAGTTAACCAAAACTTCGCTTGTAAGCTCAACATTATCAATGTGAAGAGTGATACAGAATTTCCCATCATTTAAGCCATCATCAATCCTTTGCTCTGTCACTAAGCAGCCATTCTGCATAATAACCACTCGACGTGCCATCTGCTCAATCTCAGACAGTTGATGACTGGAAATCACAATTGCTACGCCCAAATCTGTCGCAATTCTATTTAAATAGTTCCGGGTTTCACGGACACCAGCAGGATCAAGTGCATTCATCGGCTCATATCTAACACAAGCAACTTTGGCTTTCGCAGTAGTGCTTGTGCAATTCCCAAGCGTTGTTTCATTCCCATGGAGTACGTGCCTACTCGCTGATCAAGCGCATGTTCTATGCCGGTTAGACTGGCTACCTCCAGCAACCAGTCCTTACTTGCATTTTTGTGCAAACGCTGATATTGACGTAAATTTTCATACCCACTCAAATAAGGATAGAATGCAGGTGCTTCAATCACAGCCCCTACATTGAGGATTGCTTTAGAAAACTGACTTTTAATACTGTAACCTGCAATTTGCACGTCCCCGGCACTTATTGTGCTTAGACCAACTATCATCTTCATCGTGGTTGTCTTGCCTGCTCCGTTCGCACCAAGTAGTCCAATAATTTCTCCCGCTACCATATCGAACGATATGTCTTGTACAATCAACTTGCCCTTGATTTCTTTCGTTAGGTGTTGCACCGATAGTACTGTTTTCAATAGTCCCACTCCTTACAATATAAGTACAATCCCATTTCATGAATTCATTAAGAACAGCCTGTAAAGAAAAATCAGATTTGTCGCAACCGCACCTTTTGATTGATAAAATTTCGTTAATCCTTTTACTTCATTAACACTCATTTTCATATCATCTTATTTGTTTTCTTCTTATCCTTACTATAGAAAAAAATGGCGAATGAAACGAGTGATTTCCCTTACAAAATAGTTCGTTATCTTACAGTTTTGTCATTTTTCACATCATTTTGTGATACCTGGGATACTATCCACATCGTCATCAACTTAAGAAATTGATTCTTCCCCAAAACGGAAAAACGAGCCGAATTCTCATAAATAATTGTGAAAAGGTAAAGTTCTCGTTAAGGGGGTGTCTTAAAATCTTAGCTTGCTGGGCATATGGTGCTACCTCAAAATATAAAAAGATTAGGAGTGAATCCTAATCTTTTTATTTATACATATTTTTGTTAGTTATATCACTATCAATTCCAAAACGGGATATTTTGAATAAATGAAACCGTTAAAATAAGTGTTGATACGGAACCAGCAGTTACTAAAGTTACTATTTTTCGTCCATTCTGTTCTTTTGAAGGTTTTATAAGTTCTGTAATTAACACAATCCATATTATGATAGATACTATTGAAATAATATTTATAGACATATGTAACACATCCCTTCGTGTTTTTACATAAATATTTCTGCTTTTATAAAATAAAAGCAATTTAACAAGAAAATATGTAACGCATTAAAAATCAATATTTCCCTGTTAAACCACCTTTTTTAAATAGAAATACGACTGATAAAACGATAACAACAGCCTTCAAACTGCCCCAATATGGATAAATAGCATGATCTGTTAGACTAGCATATTGAAAAATATTCTCTAAACCGAAAATTCCTATCATGACTGCTAAAATGAATGAAGCTGATCCATACGTCCCGTTATGATAGAGGGTAAATAAATAGACTGCGAAAATTAGTGGTAAGATGATTTGTAGTACGATTATCATAGTTCGTCCCCCATATTATTTATAATTATATTATATACAAAATTGTAATAAAAAGGAATACGACTTATTTGATACTAACAGAACTACTCTAATCATATTCTTCTATAAAAAGAAGAAAAAGGGGTGTACAGTTAATTGACAAAAGTTAAAGTTAGTTTACGACCCATTGTTCAAAACGTAAATTTACCAACCGTATTGAAAACAACGATACTTCCAGGTGAATCGATCGAAAGACTATTTATCGCAACCCAATTAGGAGAGATTTTTTACATAGGGGACGGAGTTATAAAGACATTTTTAGATATTCGTCACCTAATTATTAAATTAGGTACATTTGAAGAAGGTGTTTCTAGTAGCGGTTATGATGAACGCGGATTGCTTGGACTTGCGTTCCATCCACAATTTTATCAAAATGGGTTATTTTATCTTCATTATTCAGTAGCTGGAACTCAAGGGCCAGTGCATTTTCTGAGCAATTTAAACCGAATCCTTGTGACCCTAAAACGCTAAATTTAAAGTGGGTTAATAGAAATACGCAATATGATCACATTGATACAGTAGAAGAATGGACTTTACAATCTAATGGTCAAGCTCAAAAGCGACGAACATTACTGAATGTAAGAAGACCATTTTTTAATCATAACGGAGTCAATAGTTTAAACTTTTCACCTGAGACTGGAAAACTTGTTTTTACAAATGGAGATGGCGGATCAGGTTATGATCCATTTAATTTAAGCCAAGATGATTTAGAAATAGCAGGTAAAATAATTGAAATCGATGTAAGTAAAAATACATTTATAAATAACCCTCCTGTAGTTACACGCTTTAATGAACTCCCTTTATCTATACAAGAAACACTTACAGTAATTGCAAAAGGAGTACGTAATATAACCGGCATTTCATTTCAAAGGTTTTATAATCAATATATCAAATACGCCGGAAATGTCGGACAAGATATTGTAGAGTCTATTTTTTCATTTATTCAATATAAACCTATACCGGTTACAGAACTTGTTCAAATGCATTTTATGAGGTTAACTCCCAATCAAGATGGGGTTATCAATTTTGGGTGGCGAGGATGGGAAGGGGATTTACCTACTTCTTTTATACGGCATTGTTCTGAGAATCAGACTTTGGATGAGAGAACAATGGTTTATTATGATGAAACAATACAAACTTCAGTGAAGCGTATTCTGCCTCTACTTAGTTATTTTCATAAAGATTCTAGAACAGATAAGTTTGGAGGAACTTCCCTTACAGGAGTTCAGCCATATATGGGAAATGCAATTCCAAATTTAACAGGTAGCGTAGTGTTTACTGACCTTGCTAAGAAAGAAGATTCTCGACCGCCAGTTAAAGGTGTTTTAGCCTTTACTAGAGCAGGTACAGACGGTAAACATGCTGACTTTCATGCTATTGAAACCAATTATGATTTTGGTACGCAAGCAGCTTATTATATGAGTTTAGGAACAAATTTGAATCAAACTAAATTATATTTAGGAGTTTACGGTTCTATGAAAGTAACTGATTTTAATAAAGGTACCATTTTTGAAATTATCCCTTAATACGATACAAATTATCAGTCTAACAATATAATATAAGGAATTAATTCTGTTCCCAAAACGCACGACTTAACTTATCCCCCTAAAAATCTTCAATGTATGAGCATCTATTAACTTGCAGAAAGTAACTCATAAACCGTATGTGTACGAATAATATAGAAAGTAATGAATGAGGTGTCTTTAGGGGGGATTTTAATGAATTGGTTTGTACGTTATTGGTATCAACTGATGATAGAACATGATACGAGCTTTGTTCATAAAAGAAAATTGTCCCTTGCGAATAAGTTAGTACTTACAGCTTTGATGAGTACATTATAGCCACCATGTTTCAAGCAGCAGGAAACCTAGTTCCTGGTATAGGTTTGCTCATTAGACCATTTTCGACATTACCGATTTTTTTTGCTATTTTCTATTCTATTCGTGAGGGAATACTTTCTTATATTCTTACTATTTTTCTATTATTTATTATTGAGCCAAGTGAACTAATTGTCTTTCCTTTTACTACAGGCTTATTAGGTCTAGCCTTAGGAGTATCTTTTTTAAAATTAAAGAGGAGAATTTGGATTGTTTCCTTTTCAGCAACTTGTCTAATTATTGGTATTATGATTGTTCTCGATGTTTTCCGTTTTCCGGTACTTGGTCCTGCTGTTCATACAACTATGGATATAAAAATTATTTTATCAATATCTATAATGAGCTTTCTATACTGTTGGATTTATGCAGGTTTTTGCAGAATAATGATGAATAGATTATATAAAGTGTTGTATTAACAATGGCATAATGAGGATTGGAGATTGAATTCATGACTAACGTTGCAGTTAGAAGACCGAATTTGAATGATGTAGATGAACTATATTTATTTTTCCGTATCGTTATTACGAATACATACAAAAATGAAGGATTGTCACAATCATTGGATGACATAGAAAATGAAATTAACTCAAAAAAGCAGTATTTGAAAAGTGATTTTGATAGTAACGGAGAAGGTCGTTACTTTTTATTAGCAATTGATACAAGTAACGATAAAATCATTGGAACAATCGAAATCGGTCCAGCAAGTACATTGATTAATAGTTGTACAGGTGGTGTACTTAAAAATTTGTATGAAATAGGAACTGTATTCATACTTCCGGAGTATCAGAGAAAGGGAATAGGGAGTTTATTACTACATACAATGTTTCTTACATTACTTAGCAGAGGGATAACAGAATATTGTTTAGATAGTGGATATAAAAATGCGCAAAGTATATGGACGAAAAAGTTTGGAAAACCTAGCTATGTATTGAAAGATTACTGGGGAGAATCCAGCGATCATATGATTTGGAAGAAAAGTTTACATGATACACCTATAATATTTGAATTATAAAATGAAATATGCCTCTGAACATAGCTTTTCTTACTTATGTATGCTATTATTTATCTTTATAATAAAAGAGGACGTGAATGAACTTGATTAAAATTAATATTCCTGAAGCTGATGTTTCAATTACTGAACGTAAACAAGTTATTAAAGGAGACGAGCCAATCATTACTCCAATTAATGGATTTATCGATTTCCACTTGTTCCCTAGAGATAAAGGCGGCATTTTTATGTTTTACAATATTAATGACGAACTTCTTTTCGTAGGTAAAGCTCGTAAAATTAGACAACGTATTAAGAAGCATTTTGAAGATAATGTTTCACCAATTAAAAATCACCGTGATGAAGTATACCGCATTGATGCATGTATCGTAGAAGATCCAACAGAAAGAGAAATTTACGAAACATATATCATTAATGAATACAAAGCGAAATATAACGTTGATAAAGTATTCTACAAATAATCAACATTAATAAAAAGCAATCCTAGCTAATATGCCAGGATTGTTTTTTATTTAGATTTATTCTTCATATCTTTCTCCTTTTTTCAAATGATTAGCAGCAACAAAACAGATTACACCTATAAATATAAGTACAATACCAACCGTTTTATGTTTTCCCTCAAAGAAAGGAATATCTGAAATAACATTTGTCATACATAGTCCTAAAAATACAAGGATAGGGCCCACCCAAAGTAATACATTACCGAATTTTGTGTGCTTCCACATAATAACCCTCCTTAACCCTCTTTACATATATATCCATAAATGAAAAGTAAATTCATAGAGAAATATAGTTTTTTTCATATCGAAAATTTAACCCTCATATATTGGTACAAGCAAAAGAGAAAGGAGACCATCATGAATTGGTTAGAAGCTTTCATACTAGGTATAATTCAAGGTTTAACAGAATTTTTACCAATCAGTAGTACCGGACATCTTTATTTAGGAAGGCATTTGTTCCGATTAGATGAGGCTGGCTTATTTTTAGATACGATGCTGCATATTGGGACTTTACTTGCGGTTTTTATTTATTACAAAAAAGAATTTATATATTTAATTAAAAACCCATTTTCAAAGCTCATGTTATTACTTATCGTTGGGACAATACCCGCAGTTGTAATTGGTTTATTGTTTAAAGATTTCTTTGAAGATATTTCAAAAACAGGAATCACGATCGGTTGGGAGTTTTTAGTGACCGGATTCTTTCTTTACACGGCAGATAAACAAAAGAATGGTCGTAAAAAAATGGATGACATAACATATAAAGACGCATTAATTATCGGTTCATTTCAAGCTGCTGCTATTTTTCCAGCCATTTCCCGTTCTGGAATGACAATTGTCGCTGCATTATGGAGAAAATTAGACCGTGAAACTGCTGCTTACTTTTCTTTTTTACTATCGACACCAGCCATTGTTGGAGCTATCATTTTGCAATTTGTAGACGTTTTTCAAGGGAAAGCAGAATCTATTTCTAGTACATCTTTAATTGTCGGAACGTTATCAGCAGCATTTTTTGGATACATAGCCGTTTCATGGATGATTCAATATTTAAAACGTCACTCTTTAAAAGTATTCGCGTATTACGTATGGGGATTAGGTATTTTAATTTTAATGTTGCAATTTACTGATGTATTTTAAGTATAATGATAAAGAAGTTAATTAGTTTAAGATCCTGTTTCATTCATACAAGGCAGGATCTCTTTTTATTAAGGGGGAAAATATGTTTAATAAGGCTATCGTTATTGGTGGAAGTATAGCAGGAAAGTTTGCAGCAAAAGCATTATCAACTTCTTTTAAAGAAGTAATCATTATAGAAGCTGGTGAAAGGTGGGATGGAAAGTCTTCGAGAAAAAGAGTTCCACAAAGTAATCATCCTCACGTGTTATTAAAAGGTGGAGAAAACGCAATTGAAGAATTGTTTCCTAATATTACGAATGAATTAATAGAAGCAGGTAGTATCGTAAATAACTTTACTCGTGATTTAAAATGGCATCAATTTGGTTTATGGAAACAGCCATTCATAGGGGAAGTACATATGATTCAACAAAGTCGTCCTTTGCTAGAATGGCATATTCAAAAACGAATACATCAAATTTCAAATATTACTATTAAATATGAAACATTGGTTAAAGGGTTATTGGTAGATGCAAAGCTTAACAAAGTGTGTGGAGTAAAAGTTAAATATTTAGAGACAGACATACAAGAAGAAGTTCATGCAGACCTTGTAGTTGATGCGAGTGGATTTGGCTCAAAAAGTATAGAGTGGTTACGAGAATACGAAATTGAAGTACAAGAAGAGAAAGTTCGTATTGATTTATTTTACGCAACGAAAATGTTCAAACTTAAAGAAAACGAGAAATTAGACTGTTGCAATGTGCTAATGTCTCCGAGTTTCCCTGATAACCCTTATGGCGTTCTTATTCAAACGATAGAAGATAATCGTTATTTTGTTACTTTCAGTGGATACGCAAACGAGAAAGCACCACAAACAGATGATGAGTTTTATGATTTTGCTGAAAACCTATCAATTTCTAATGTTACAGACTTCCTAAACAAGGCTGAGGGAATTACTGATATAAAGACATACAAAATTCCTTATCAAGTACGCCGGCGATTTGATTTAGTGAATAATGTACCAGAAGGCTTATTAGTTGTTGGAGATGCGCAATGTCGTTTTGATCCCGTTTTCGGCCAAGGCGTATCAGTTGCTGCTATGGAGGCTCACCAGTTGCAATTACTTCTGCAAGGTAGAAAACAACTTGATAAAACATTTACACAACAATTTTATAAAAAGGCAGCTACTATAATAGAAACCCCATGGGATATGACAACAACGGAAATATCACGTCATCCGCAACTAAAGAGAGAATTAACTACAAAACAAAAATTTCAGCTATGGTATACGAAACAAATATATCGACTATCCGCAAGTAATTCTGATGTTTATATTCGGTTAGTACGAGTTATGAATTTAATTCGTAGTCCATTTCATCTTTTTCATCCGAAAGTGCTACTATCTGTATTACTTAATCGAAAGTAATAGCAGGAATATAATTGATTAAAAAAGAATGTATAACAGTTAGTAAATCTAGAAGGAGAATACGGGATGGAAATATACATAGAGCAACTAAAGAAACAAGATGCTAAGGATTTATTTACGTTTGAACTTACGAATAAATCTTTTTTTGAAACAATGGTACCAAATCGTGGCTCAAAATATTTTGAATTTGAATATTTCCAAAAACTACTAGACGATTTATTAATAGAACAAGCAGATGGAGATTCTTATTTTTATTTAATTCGTAATGAAGAAAAAGAAATTGTAGGGCGAATTAATTTAGTAGATATAGATACGGAAACTCGAATTAGTTCGCTCGGGTATCGGGTCGGAGAAAAATTTACTAAAAAAGGAGTTGCAACAGCAGCCGTAAAATTAATTTTAGATGTAGCGAAAAATAATGAAATTACTGAAGTTCATGCTAAAACAACGACTAATAATCTCGCATCACAAATTGTACTAGAAAAAAGCGGATTTTCTTCTTACCAAAACGAATCAGATATAACATCTGTAGAATTACATGGAGAACATGTGAAGTTTGTACACTATATTTGGAGAAATACTTCGCGCTTATAATAAGGAGGACTTATTCATGAATGATTTACGTTATCCAATTGGCCAATTTACATACAAACGTCCTATAACTGAAGAAATGATTGATACATGGATTCAAGAAATTGAAGATTTACCTAATGAACTAACGAAGGCAATTAAAGATTTAGATCAGAAGCAGTTAGATACACCATATCGCGTTGGAGGGTGGACTGTCCGTCAAGTTGTTCATCACGTTGTTGATAGCCATATGAATAGCTACATACGCTTTAAATTAGCACTGACAGAAAAGAATCCAACTATTAAGCCGTATAAAGAAGAGAAGTGGGCAGAGTTACCCGATTCAAAATTACCGGTAGATGTTTCACTAGTAATGCTAGATTCATTACATAAAAGATGGGTTAACCTTTTATATTCTCTAGAAATTGAAGATTTAGAAAAGACATTTAACCATCCTGAAACTGGTGAAACAAAACTTGCTGTTGCAATAGGACTATACGCATGGCACGGACGGCATCATACAGCTCATATAACTTCATTAAGAAAGCGACTAAATTGGTAACATGGAGATTACATTAGAGAAGGCGACAGAAAGTGATGCAGAAGTTATATTTCAAATGCAAATAGACTCATTTAGCCCTTTATTACATAAATATAAAGACTATGAAACAAATCCAGCAAATGAAACTATCGAAAAAACTATTTGTAGAATAAATCATGTAGACGGTGGCTTCTATAAAATAATAGTGGCAATGAATCTTGTTGGAGCGATATGCATTTCACAAAAAGAAACACCCTCTAAATTTTGGATCAGTCCAATGTTTATTCACCCGAGTTATCAAGGAAAAGGAATTGCCCAAAAGGTACTTACATTAATTGAGGAAATGTTTCCTGAAGCAACGAGCTGGGAACTTGCTACTATTTTAGAAGAAGAGAAAAATTGTTTTTTGTATGAAAAGATGGAGTATAAAAGAACAGAAGTTATAAAGAAATTAAATGATGAAACTACACTTATTTATTACAAAAAAGAAAGGTAAAGCATATAAAATACGCTTTACCTTTTTATATTATTTTAGATTAAATATACAAAAACAATGTATATTCTTCCAAAATACTCGGGTTAGTAATTTTAAAAATGAATAAAAATACAAAAACCACTACTTGGTCGTAAAGGTTACTAACGCTTTTTGAATGCTTAAAATACTATCGTCACCTTTAAATTCTTTCGTAATTGGATCCTCCATACTAGACACCCAAATTTTAAGTTCTGCATCTAAATCAAAATGCCCAGCCGTTTCGATGCTATATTGTGTAATACTTTTATAAGGAATAGAATGGTATTCTGTTTTTTTGCCAGTTACTCCTTGTTTATCTACTAAAATAAGACGACGATTTGTAAATACGATTAGATCACGAATTAATTTATAAGCATGCTCTACTTTTTCATCGTCTAGCATAATCTTCTCTAAATCACGTTCTACACTTTCAGAACTCGTATTTGATGCATTTCCTAAAATACCGCTAAATAAACCCATATTAAATTCCTCCTTTAATATATGTGGAATGAATTACTTATATTGTAACATGTTACTCACAAAGATATTATGACATTACTTTAGTAGTTTCTGGTTATTGTTGTAATTAGTTTATAAAACCTCATCTTAAAATCTTATGCTAATATGAAATTAAGAAAAAAGAAGCAGAGGGATATAGCATGAAGAATATTGGTTTAGTATTAGAGGGCGGAGGAATGAAAGGTTTATATACTGCAGGTGTACTCGAATATTTCATGGAAAAGAACTTATTCTTTCCGTATGTAGTCGGCGTATCAGCTGGAGCCTGTATGGGAGCAACCTATTTGTCACGTCAAAAAGGTAGAAATAAGAAAGTAAATACAGAGCTAGTATCAGATTACAGGTATATATCTTATCGAAACTTAATTCGAAAACGTGAATTATTCGGAATGGATTTTTTATTTGATGAAGTACCTAATAAAATTGTACCATTTGATTTTCAAACTTTCTTAAACTGTAATGAACAGTTTGTTATAGGGACGACTGATTGCGAATCAGGACAAGCCATTTATTATAATAAAGCAGAACACGGAAATGATATTTTAAAAATCATTCGCGCCTCAAGCTCTGTACCGTTTATAGCACCTGCTGTAGAATATGATAATCGAAAATTACTAGATGGAGGAATTATAGATCCTATACCAGTTTTAAAAGCTCAAACTGATGGTTATGAAAAGAACGTTGTAATTATGACAAAGCCAGAAGGATATGAGAAGCAGCGGAATAAATTTTCAGGCCTGGCTAAAATTTTATATAGAAAATATCCGAAAATCGCAGAGAATTTAGTAGACCATTATCGTTTTTATAATGAGACGATATCTTATATGAATCGAGAAGAACAAAAAGATAATTTTTATGTAATTCAACCAAGTGTACAGCTTCCTATAAGCGGAATAGAAAGAAATAAGGAAAAGCTCGTTAATCTATATAATCTTGGGTATATCGATGCTCAATATCATTATGAAAACTTATTAAATTGGATAGAGAAATAAAGGGGTGGAAAGTTGCTATTAGGTAAAAAGGTGATTTTTAATGAATTGCAGAGAATGCATAGTCCACTGCACAAATCGTTTCCTTATCGTGCTACAGCAAAAATGCAGCTAAACTTAAAAAGTGAGTTTACCGAAGATGACTGTATAAACGCTGATTTTAATCATTATTGGATGCATACAGCAGCTACTTTAAATTCTATACTAAATGGAAACGAACTGAACATTACGTTTCAACAAATAAAGTGGTTAAGAAAATCGTTTTTTGAGTGGTTTTCGCAATATCGTTTTCTAGAAACAGAAATTGTGAATTATCCCATTTTGTATAGAGATTTCATAAGTTATAAAGCGAAAACGTACAGGTTACATTACTTGTACGTTTTTTTGTTCATAAAACATTCAATTTTAACAACTAGTTTATATAGGAATTCTAACGAGAAGAAAGAAGTACATATTATAGAATGATGTAGGGGAGGAGAGAGGAATAGCTGTTTTCCTTTAAGATATTGTCCAATTCGAATACAGTTAGTTATTTATGTTAAAATATTTCGAGTGAAATCAAGCTTTAAACAAAATAAGTCAACAATGCAGAAGGGACAACATTAACATGGAAAACGTATCAAAAATAGATAAATTGGAATCAATAAAATCTTTACAGTCAACAATCCGTAAACTTGAAAATGCCTTATCACAGATGACTCAAAAGGGCTCAAATACTACTTTAGTGAAAAAAAGACTCAAAGCAGCTAGTATCAGCTTAGCTATGTTAGAAAGTGTTTGGAAGCAAGAAACTCATCATTATACTCAAGAAGATTTAGCAGAAGCTCGTAATGTTCTGATTGGTTTGCTTCCATCAATTGAAAAGATTTACGATAAGTCAAAGCTTGGGAGTCCTCAAAGAACACTTTTAGAAAGAAGAATAAAATCATTGGAACTTTCTATTCAAGCGATTGATAATTTTTCTAATCAATAACTTCTCTAAACACATTACTTACGACTACTTTTATATAGGGATTCTAATGAAAAAACTACATATAGAGTACTACAAAAGAGGAAGAGAGGTGACTTCGATCATTAGTCATAAGTTAGAGCAGCTTAAAAATCAATTAAAGAATGGAAACGAAAAAGCTCTTTATACTTTTTTGCATGAAATCAAATCATACACCACTAATAGAACTATGCCCTATAGATAATCAGTATAAACTTATAACGTATATATGGTTAGGCAATCAAAATACTGAAAATGTTTATGTATTCGGTAGTTTTCCTGGTTGGGATCTGTCTGTAAATCAATTACAACGATTGTTACAGACAGATATTTGGTATGTTACGTTTAGAACAAATAAGAGTTTTATTTCAACTTATTATTTTACAGTAAATGATTTTTTCGAAAATAATTGGATAAAGCGTAGTGAACAGTATCGATTAGACCCATTTAATAAAAATACATTTGGAGAAGGTACCAATAAAGCGTCTGTGTTAAAAATAAGTATGGACATGCAGTATAGCAGTCGTTTCCCTTCAAATCATTATCCATCTGGGAGAATTGAAACATATTCTTTTCATAGTTCGATTTTAAATAACACACGTAAAATTCATATTTATACGCCTCATGATTATTCTCACACTCCACATCTTCAAGAACTTCTCATTGTATTTGATGGGAATTCATTCATTCAGAGCCTTTCAATTGAAAAAACACTTAATTATTTAATTTACGAAAAAGAAATCCCATCTTGCATTGCTGTTGCTATAGATCCTGTCGATCGATTAGAAGAGCTAACTTATAACGATAAAATGAATGCATTTTTAACGAAGGAATTACTTCCGTGGATTCAAGCTAAGTATCACGTTTATCAAGAAAAGAATCATACAACAATTGCTGGTTTCAGTCTTGGTGGCTTAGCAGCTTTTTATGCAGCACTTCAAAATCCACATATTTTCGGAAATGTGTTGTCAATGTCTGGATCCGTACATTGGAAAAAGGATAATTATGAAAATACAATTCCTTGGATTGAAAATCAAATTTCATCAATAAATTCTAATGCGACTCATCTACATTCTTACATAGCAGTAGGTGAACTCGAAAACGAACCTCTTTTAACAGCTAATAGACGGCTATATAAAGCTTTAGAAGCAAAGAAATACCAAACCACTTACGAAGAGTTTCAAGGTGGACATGATAGCGTATGGTGGCGAGAAAAGCTATTCGATGGATTAAGGGCATTAGAATTTACAAAAACGACATTAGAAAATAAAAAGGAGAGAGAATCTATGAATCAAGAAGAACTAGATAAAAAACTAAAAAAACAAGAGATTTTAGTAAAAGATGAGAAAGTTTGTTCTTATACGTATGAGGATCATATTAGTTCTATCGTTAAACAAGCAGAACAGAAAGGAGCTTTTGATCATTTACCTGGTAAAGGGAAACCTCTTAATCTTGATAAAGATCTTTCGTACAATCCTGAAAAGCAACTTTATAGAACTTTAGCAAATAATCATGTTTTACCTAGGTGGATTGAGCTTTCAAAAGAAATTGATGATTTAAAAGAAAAGCTAAAAGAAAATACAAATACTGCAGAAGCAGCGGATTTAATTCGAACTATTAATAAAAAGGTATTAGAACATAATCTACTTTGTCCACCAAGCGCGCAAAAAATGAGGGTGAAAATGGATTTTTAACGATTTTCAATTAAGCTATTGCTTACTATATAATTAAGTTAGGCATTTTCAATTCATTACTAAAAGGAGGCAAATATAGTGAAGAATACGTATCAACTTCAAATTCCGAAAGAACTAGAACAGTATCGTAGTATTTTAGAAGAAAGTGTGAAACCGTATGTTAAAGTGTCTGGAACATTAGCAGAGACAACGCTTTTTGAAAGTAAGTTTGGTGGATATCCGTATTTACCTATAGATCAAGAGCATCCTAAAGACTCAAACGGACAACCTATGATGCTACTTGCGCAGTTAAACCTTGAAGAAATACCAAACATTGAACATATGCCTCAACATGGAATGTTACAGTTTTTCATAAGTGCTGAAGAAGATCTTTTTGGAGCAGATTTTGATCATCCCACAAGCCAAAAAGACTTTCGAATTGTTTATCATTCTACAATCACAGCGGATTTAACTAAGGTGATTACTGATTTTAGTTATTTAAACACTTTAGATTTAGAGAATTTTATCATACCCAAAGCAGCAAAACTAAAGTTTGAGTTGGCATATCAACCAGTAACACCAAGAGATTATCGATTTGAAATGATTTTTAATGATAACATTGATTGGGAAGAAATTGTTGATGAAGAAAATAATACAGAATTAGGCGAACTGTATGATGATTTATGTAAGGATCAAGGACATAAAATTGGTGGTTATCCATTTTTCACACAGACAGATCCAAGGGAATGGGAAGAAAAATACCAGCAACATGACATATTATTGATACAAATCGATACAGACGATTCATTAAATATTATGTGGGGAGATTCTGGCGTTGCTAATTTCTTTATACGTAAGGAAGATTTGTTAAATCTAGATTTTTCCAATGTCATTTACAATTGGGATTGTTACTAGAAGATATAAATAAAATAATAGCAAACAAAAAATCTTCCTGAAGGTGAGGAGGATTTTTTTATGTTAAAAATAAGCGTTATGTTAACTAGAATAAAAAACAATGAGTGTAATGAAAGTCAAGTCTAAATAACAGAAATAACAACAAATAATGTAAAGTTGTAAAACATGTGCAAATAGCAATAAATTCATTAAGTAAAACATAAAATAAAATTACTAATTTATATTTTGTATAGAAATAATTTTTCTGTATAAAAATTTCTTGCCAATCAAAAATGTTTTTAATTCGTTAAATCTTAAGCGATTATTGATTAAGATTTGCTGTGATGAATTTATAACAAATAAAAACGATAAAAACTGAAAAAATTTGTTTAGATAAGATTTAATGTAAATCTCACCAAAAATCTCCGTTTCGTCTCATTAAGTATAGTTTACTTGGGTTTTGATACCTGGTATTGCTTTGTTTCTATAACTGCCTATAATATATATTATGTTAACTAACTTTAAATAATAAACTTATTATAGGTAAGTTATTTTTGTGATTAGCCTCCCCTCGTTCTTTTTAATCATTCTGTGTGATGGATTGTTTAGTTATTTGTTTTATAAGTTGTTGATGAAAATGTCTCCAGATATAAATTATATTTAAGACAATAAAAAATGCAATTCGTTTTAACTGAACACATTAAACGAATTGCATTGATATGATTCATAATAAGTTTTTAAAATTAGTTTGCTACAGCAATTGCTTCGATTTCAATTAAAAAGTTATCGTTAATTAACTTTCTAACTTCTACAGCTGAACTTGCTGGTGGATTTTTAGTATCAATGTATTGATCTCGTATATCTCTAACAGTGGCCATTTGAGAAATATCTGTTAGGAAAAATGTTAATTTTACTACATCATTAAATCTTAATTCCGAAGTTTCTAATGCACTTTTAATATTTTCGAAAACTTGTCGCGTTTGTGTAGCTAAATCACCAATGCCAACTATTTGACCATCAGTGTTAATCGCTACTTGTCCAGATATGTAAATTGTTCGTTTAGCGTTACTAACTTCCACTACATGTGAATATCCAGAAGTTGGTGGCATCGTTTCTGGATTGATAAATTTCTTTTGCAAGGTGTCTCTCTCCTTTTTTATCAAGACAATTGTAAAATCTATGTATTTACTATATTCAATCAATAAAATTAAGAATCCTTTATGATTTAAAAATAAAAAACCTTAGAATAGCTATCTTCATACCTATTCTAAGGTTTTTTAGGATTTTATATTTAGTTATCGCTAGTGGACATTGTTAAATTAATCTTTTCATAATCTCTTTTAAATTGATTATCATTTTTTAGCCAACGTTTGAAAGCCGATTCGCTTATTTCTAAATTTGAACAAGTTATAGCATTACATTTATTTTTCATATATTCTTCAAGGAAACTTTGTTTTCTTTGCTTAACAGCAGTTTGAGTTTGTTTTAATTTTCGATCTTGTAATTGATCTAAACTCAGACTTTCTTTCTGAAACACTTCATATTTTCTATGCAAATAAATATCTTTGTCTTTATAAATCCAATTTGAAAATAGTTGTATTGATTTTCTTCCAGATAAAATAACACGATAATGTTTGTTTTGATTTAGTAAATCGGCTCGTAAATTGCGATTTTGAAGAATTTGATGTAAAGAATTCATAAAGTTATATGATCCACCTACGAAATTAACTGTATAAGTTTCATACTTGACGTAACCATCCCCATCAAAATACCCACGAACAAAATGATGCAAATATTCTTCTGGTACAAAAGGAAATTCGATGTTAAATGATTTACATGGCATAATTCCGTGTATGTTCATAAGGTCGTCTTTTATTGTTTTGCTATTAATATTTAGCATATATACGCCTGTTTTTTTGTTTTGATAAAGTGGCTGGTTTGTTTTTAGTTCTTTTTTTATATCTTCTAAAATATAACTTTCTTTTTGAGATATACTGACACATTGATTTTCTTTCTGTATAACACCATCTGCTGCTATAAACCCTAAAATATAAGCCATATTGTTTGACCACGTTTTAAAATAATCTTCTGTTATGTCATACTTTCTCTTCCAACTCCCTATAGCGCGTCTTGGTACGTTATTGTCTGATAAAACCATACGAATATACCTTGCAGACACATTAGCAAGCATGGCGATTTCTGAGGTTCTCTTCCCTTCAGTATACAAATGCATGATTTCAGATTTTGATAGTTTACATTTTGATTTCTTTTTTCGCTCTATGTGCACTTACATCCTCTCCTTCCTTTCTTTTATTAGAGACATATTTTCTTCTATAACATACAACGAAACGTATGTTCTTTGTTGCGTATAAGAAGGAATTTACTAAATAAAAACAATTTACATGTACTTAATATTTGTTTTAGCTGCCACTGTGCAATTTGTACTTTATAGATACAAATAATGAATTTGACGAATTTATGAAATACAAGGCAATTTAGATGAAAGGTAAAATAATATAGTTTAAACTACAAATAGCTACAATAACAACATACGTAAATTGTTAATCGTAAAAAGGAGAACGAATGAATAAGAAATATACAAATCAAATTCATACTGATATGAGTTTTAAACCGAAAGATATTATAAGTTTAATGACGGATTACTTTAAAATAAAATCAAAGCTGCGTCCTATAAAGGATTTGCCTATCGTTTTATCAAATAAAGATAATGAATCGTTAGAGAGTGTTACATGGTTTGGCCATTCTGCTTCTCTTTTGAAAATAGAAGGTAAAAAACTATTATTAGACCCTATGTTTGGAGATGCCTCTTCCCCATTTCCTTTGTTTAATAGTAAACGCTATAGTGGTACTTTTTCTTTAGAACGTGATGACCTTCAAGAAATTGATGCGATTATCATTTCTCATAATCACTATGATCATTTGAATTACAAAAGTATTATGCAGTTAAAAGATCGCGCAAAGCACTTTTATGTTCCAACTGGAGTTGCACAATATCTTATTAAATGGGGTGTTTCGCCTAGTAAAATTAGTGAACATAATTGGTGGGACGAAATTACGTTTGATAATATTAAGTTAGTATGTGCGCCTGCAAGGCATTTCTCGGGACGTGGTATGACAGATAGAGATCGTTCATTATGGTGTTCATGGCTTATTCTTGGTCAAGAGACTAAAATTTTCTTTAGTGGTGATAGCGGTTATGCCCCTCACTTTAAGGAATTTGGTGATAAATACGGTCCATTCGATCTTACATTAATGGAATGCGGGCAATATGATCCGAGGTGGTCTGCTATTCATATGTTGCCTGAAGAAACGGTACAAGCTCATATTGATGTTAAAGGAGAATTACTTCTTCCGATTCATTGGGGTGCCTTTACGTTAGCATTACACGAATGGAGTGACCCGATAGAACGTGTTACGAAAGAAGCTAACCGTTTAGGAGTTAAAATTACAACGCCTCAAATTGGTGAATCTATTACGTTAAAATCTACAAATTATCCTTCATCCGCTTGGTGGAAGGAAATTTAATTTTAAAATATAAAAAGAGCGAATCCTCTTATAAAGAATTCGCTCTTTTTTCTGTATTTAAACTTATTTCACAATATTGGATTTCCCACTATCTAAAACTCTATTTGCTGGTACACTGGACATTTCAACCACTGTATTCATACTCTTATCAGTCAGTTCAATGAGTTCGGTTTCATGTTTTATTTTATTTAAATCCCACACCATCCCATGAAATTCATTATGCTGACCACTTACCTGTATAATGCTTTTTGTTTTATTTGAAGGCTGTATTTGAAGATTTGTAAATTGATTCCCACTAATTTCATTTGGCGTAGTTACTTGACTATCCATATAAATCATATTTACACAGTCTTCTAAAGAAAAGTTCATAAAACGATTGGCATTTATCCAAGCTTGTCCGGTGCTCGGTTTTTTTGCTACTAATTTTAGTCCGGTTTCCATTCCTACAATTTTAATGTTTTCAAAGTTAACAAACGAAATTTCATTTTCTTTTCCAGCAGAGTATAAAGAAATTCCGGTACCTTTATTCGTTTCCGTCCAATTGATAATATTTATATCTTTTATTTGTGTTTTGTTCCAAGTGTTATAATATTTATTTTTACCGTCTAAATAAATAACTTCAGAGTTAAATTTAGGATCGTCAATAGCTATATACGCTCCTTCAATGGATGCGTTGTTCTCCAGTTCTAGAACTCTAAAGTTTCCCTCAACTACAAATTGGGATCCATAACCAAATAATAATTTCACACCTTTTTTAACAATGATTGGTGACGTAATTTTATACTTCTTATCATCAAGTAATACCGTTTTAATTTTACTAGATTCTGCTTTATTAATAGCAGATTGTATTTTTATTGAATCATTTGCCCCTTTAAAGTTTTCTACATACAAGTTAGTACTTTTAGCTGCATAGTCTTTTTTGTTGTATTGATAAAAAGCAAAAGTAATTAAAACTATACCAATGAGTAAAACAATTATTTTCTTCATCATACTCACCCCATATCGATTAATCTATGGCTTTTATATTGAGGTTATTATTATTTTGCTTTGTATTTCAGATTACCATTGCTGCTTTGTCTATGATTGAATTATATTATGTAGGATTTAGTAAACTATTTGCTTTACTAATACATCATTCTTATAATGTATTGATTTATGATTTCATAAATCAATAGTCTGCTTGTACATAATGTAATTCCTTCCTCTATCCCTAATACGCTCTTACTGGTGATATAAGATGTACTGCTGCAGATTGTTCTCCTGCTTCAATCAATATCGGTCTCATAGAACCGCCAAAGCTTAAAGTAATCGTTTCTTCTTTTATTGTTCGTAAAGCATCAACCATAAAATGCCCATCGAAAGATATATTTAATTGTTTTTCACCTTGAATTGCATCTATTTGTTGCGTTTCGGATATTTGCCCAATTTGAGAAGCGTTTGAAGAAATTTTAATTGTGGATTCGTTTATGATTTCTAAGTTAACATTGTTATTGGCCCATTCACTTGCTAATAAACTTGATCGGTCTACACCTTGTAATATCTTTTTTCTATCTACGTTAATAATCGTTTTAAAATCATTTGGAATAAGGTTAGAAATATTAGGATATTTCCCTTCAATTAGTCTTGAATATAATGTAGTTGTTCCAAACGTAAATATAATATGACTCTCCGAAAAGTAGATATATACGAATTCCGAATTGCTGTTCATTAATTTTAGAAGTTCATTAATGGTTGCGCTTGGTACAATACAATTTGCTTTTACATCTGAGGAAAGTAGCGTTTCACGTATCGCTAGTCTATGTGAGTCAGTTGCAGCACAAATTAACTTATTATTAGATAACTCTATATGCACCCCAGTAAGAACAGGTCTAGATTCATTTTTCGCTACCGCAAAGACTGTTTGTTTAAATACTTCAATCAATTGCTCTGTCTCTACTTTGATTTCTGCATGATTGTCTATAAGCGGTACATTCGGAAACTCATCTGCAGGAAATCCATTTAAACTTAATGTGATTTCTTCTGATTGTATCGTAATTAATTGCTCATTCTTACTTTTTATTGCTATATCACTTGGCATTTTCTTTATTATTTCAATGAAATACTTTGCAGGTACAACAATAGTTCCTGCCTTTAAAATAGTTGCAATCTTTTCGTCTTCAATTAAAACAGGAATGAATTTTTCAATAAAAATATTCGAGTTACTTGCAATTAAAGTAATTCCAGATTGATCTGCAGTTATTTTTATACCAGATAATATAGGAATTAAAGATTTTGTTGATATTGCTTTGTTGACTTCTGAAAGTGCTTGAGTGAATTGTTTGTGATTAACGATAAACTCCATTTTTTCCCCGCCTTACATGAGATAATATTTTTATGAAGATTGATGAACGATTGTTCCGTTAAAAAAATAAGGTACTGTTTCTTTCTTTTGTAATAAATCTAGTAAATGTTCTGGTATGCGTAAATATGGAGCTGCTATATGTAATTCCATCCAAGTAATCTCTTCAATTTCTTTCGGCCTTGATATATATGTCTCTCCGCCAATTATTTCACCTAGAAAATTAAAGAAAATTGCATGATGATCTCTTTCCTCGAAAAAGGCTTCGCTGATAGAACAAATCCCTTTTACGTTTATATGTAACCCTGTTTCTTCTTTTACTTCTCGAATTACTGCTTCTTCCAATGTTTCTCCTAATTTAACTGCGCCACCTGGTAATGTATAATAAGAACCATTTTCCCCTTTGTTTTTTACCATTAAAATCTTTTCATTAGTTTTATCGTACAAAATCGCGTATGTAACATTAACTTTTTTCATATGTACCTCCTCCATTTTTAATAAAAGGAATTTTCTGTCTTCTATTCATTCTACCATTAACTCCTTTTAATATATATAAGTTAGTTAAGTCTTGCCTTTACCACTATTGGTGGAGTTAATAAGAATAGGCTACTGATATAAAAAAAGAACGTACCTTAGGAAGATTATCCAAAGTACGTTCTTGCAGTTTTAGAATAAAAATTGATCCAATTAATACTGAAATTAATAATAACCTCGCCCTTATTGCATGTGTATTCCAAATACTAATGTTAACAAATTCTATATACTTTTTAGCCGTTTTTCTAAATAATAATGATTATGTCCTTTCGGATGATCTTCACTTACTCCAATTACTTTATATCCATGTTTCTTATAAAAATCAGGAGCTTGGAAACTAAAAGTATCTAAATTAATTAACCTACACCCTTTTTCAATTGCAAATTCTTCAATAAGTTTTATTAACTTGGTTCCATAACCTTCATGCCTATATTCTTCAGAAACCCATAGAAATTCAACGTGTACATGGTGCCAAAAAGTTATTGCAGTTATTCCACCTACAATTTTTCCCTTTTCATTTCTCACTATAAAACTAATTTTTTCTGAAGGCTTTTTCTCTTCATCTGAAATATGTTTTTGGTTATATTCAATTACTTTTTCTCTTATGTAATCACTATCTTCTTGGACCCATTGTTTTACTATTTTCATTTTAATTATCACGCTCCTTTTACGATAGCTATTCAACTTCATAATGCTAATGTCCTGTCTAAATAATAGTCGTAGATCACTAATACAATTGTTCCATTTCACTAAAATAAAAAAGCCCTACTACATTTCATCTGTAATAAGACTTATATACGTTGTGTAGAATCTAATTAATCTCAATGAATATAATTGCTCAAAAAATATTAAAATTGTTCAATTCTTTTTTATGAAAACTTCCGTTATTTCAACACCTTAGGAGAATAGTCCAATTGTACCACTACGAAAAAGAATGAACATTCCTAAACCAATTAGAACAATTGGAACAATAATATGACAGTTTTCCTCAAGTACTTTAGCTAGTATAGGAGCTTTTATCAATTTGTAGCTAATAAAACACCATATCGCTATCATGGAAAAAAAGATAACTAATGTAACGATATTTGTTTCAAGAGTTTGACTAGCAAACATTGGTATATAAATCGAAATATTATCAGCTCCATTAGCTAATGTAATCGCAGCTACTTTAAATAATGAACTAGAAGCTTTATCAATGACTTTATTACTTTTGTTAGAACGAAGCGAGAATAGTCCTTTAACACCCATATAAATTGGCACGAATCCTAATACCCCAATCCACGAAACAGGAATGAAAAAAGAGCTTAAAGACCCAACGATACTTAGAAAAATAATCATACTAAACCCCACATATTGTCCAATAGCAATATAAAGTTTTTTTCTCATAGCTTTTTCGCGGACAGCTCTATCTTCTTTCCTAAGTACTTCTGTTCTTACTTGTGAAAATAAAACAAGCAGTATAAAAATATCATCAATATTTGTTGTAGCGAATGCCACAAAAGAAGAAATTATGGTTGTAATCAATATAAGCCAACTACTTTCATTGTAAACTTATAAGAAAATAATGATCTATGAATGAAGTGCACGTTCCATCACAAAGTTGGTTAACTGTAATTTTCTATATGTTTTTTAACAACATGTTAGTTCCTTTATAAAACAATATGAATATTCTACGCATCTGCTACTTAGTTCATCAAGAAATAAACAACTTTATTGCTTCTCAAATCATTTCATTTTAAATTAAATAACTCTATTCTCTACACAAAAAAGAGCCCTATTATTAGGACTCTTTTTTGTATTAAGCTACTTTCCGATGTAAATGTTTTAGTTCATTTTTCTTCTCTGCATTTGGTGGACGGATTAATATTGAAATAATGAAGGAAATAACACTTAAAACACCGATTATAATGAAAGTTGGTTGAAATCCCCCGAGTATCGCTCCAATAAATGATCCTGCAAGCGCACCAAATCCGAAACCTTGATAGACAATCCCGTAATTTGTACTATGGTTTTTTAATCCAAAGAAATCTCCGACAATAGCTGGGAATATAGTTATATTACCGCCGAAGCAAAAGGCGACACTTGCTACACAAGCAAAATAGATTCCGTAATTTAGCGGAATAAAACTTAAAGTAAAGACTGACAATCCTATAATAATAAACGTTGCAGAGACAATTTTCATTCGCCCGATTTTATCTGATAACGTCCCAAGAATGATTCTACCTACTGTATTAAAGATTGCAATCATAGCAACGGCGTTTGCAGCGGTTGCTGCGCTAAGTCCAACAAGTTGTACGCCGATATCTTTTACCATACTGATTAAATACAAACCACCCATACAAGAGGTGAATAACATAAAAAATAGCAGATATACTTGTTTCGTTCGCATCATTTCACGCGGAGTATAGTCATTGTGTAATGTTTCAGTTACAGCATTACTTACAATTGCCTCACGTAAGAAGAACGATCCGATTAACACTAAAAGTAACACGATAATACCCCAATATAAGAATGCTTGTGATACACCAAGGTTATCGATAAGATTTCCGTTTATATATCTAAAGATTAAGCTGCCCATTCCATACGCTGATACAGATATACCTGAAATAAGCCCTTTCCGATTTGGAAACCATTTAATTAAATTAGATAGTGATGTAATATAAGCTGTTCCATCCGCATAACCAACAACGACACCAGCTAATAAATATAATAGTGGTAAAGAAGAAACTTGTGAACTAAGTATTAAGCCGAGTCCTAAAACAATTCCTGCAGTAGCAATAAGTTTTCGAAGTCCTAATTTTTTCTGTAACTTTGCTGCAAATAAAGTTGAGAATGATAAAGAAAAACTTGTTATGGAGAAAGTTATCGCTACTGAATTAAGATTCCATCCAAACTTACTTACAAGGGGTTGATTAAATAAACTCCATGTATAAATTGTTCCAAGGCCAATTTGAACAATGATTGTACCTAGAACAATTAGTAACGGATTTATAGAAGTTTGTTTCATACTAACTGTCCCCTTCTTTTATCTTGACATGAATTTTCACAGTTAGTATATCCATCATAAATTGCAAGATACTGTACGGAAAATGGTAATTAAGTTCATATACACAAAAAGACACTTCATAAAGAAGTGCCTTTTGCAGGTTATATCAGATATTTCTAAAGAAAGCTTTGTTAAGATAAGACATTTTCAAATGCTTATGTATATATGTTATCAAATAATTTCTTAAATGTTATGAGACTTAAGACGTATTTTTCATTCATCATATAGTCGGATGAAAAATTAATATTCGATTTCATCAAAATCTTTCGGCTGCGGTACAGTTTGCATATTAGCTGCATCTTTAGGATCGCTATAAATTGCATTTTGCTCTGTATTTACATCTTTTATATTTTGTTTTTTATTTTTGTTCACTTTATCTTTCACTTTCAATCACTCCTTTTTGTTATAGGAGTAATTATGCCCTATTACCGTTACTAAATGTATCAGCGACTAAATTACTAAATTCACGTAAATAATATAAGTAATTATCACCGCCGTAGTTATATCTTTTATTATACATTTTTGCAACAACTACATTATATTCAGGTATTACTAAAATGGTCGGTCCAGTAATCCCTAATATTTGATACGACCCTTTTGGAACACGTTCACCAAGTTCGCTTAATTGCGCAGGCTCATTTTGGATGAACCAAAAAAATCCATTTTGTGGTAGCTCTTTGTTTATATATGTTGGACTCTGCAAACTCGTAGCGATTTTTATAACTTCTTTTGGAACAATTTGTTTACCATCTATCTCACCTTGATTTAAATGAAGATTGCCCCACTGCGCAAATTCTCTAGCTGAGACAAACAAATTTTTTTCAGTACCGTCATCTACCGTACCAATTTCACTAATTGCGTCTTCATTTGGATTATTAACAACGTCAACTAAATTTTCATCTCGCTGAACTCTCCAACCTGTTTCTTGAAAATTAGCAGGCTTAAACACACGCTCCTTTAACAATTCAGGAAAACTTTTGTTATATAGCTGATAAATAAGACGTGTCATCATTCTTACATTAATATCTCTATACGCCCATGATTGCCCCGGTGCAAATTCACGAAAAATTGTCCTGTCATTCGTTTCTTCTAATCCGTGCGAATGTGTTACTAAATGTCTTATCGTCGTTTTACTAAGCAATGCAGGATCAAAGTCTTTAAAATATTTTATCGCTTCATCATCAATAGAGTTTATTTTCCCCTCATAAAGCGCATACGCTATCATTAATCCTAAATAACTTTTTCTAGCAGAAGCAACGTTAAATTGTGAAGATGCTGTTACTCTCTTGCTTGTAGATGTATTTGAGTGATAACCACTATAATGCTCTAGTACGATTTTATTATCTTTTATAATACAAAGTGCTGTAGCAGAACTATGATTTTTTTCTTTTATATCCTCTACCCAAGAAATCAACTTATCATATGTATACAAATAAATCCCCCTTAATACACATCAAAATTACAGCATGAAAGAAAAGTGCAAAATAGTTTTTACACCTTTCTTTCATATAAAATAACTTGAATTTTCTATACTTAAATAATCCACCAGTTCCAGCAATTAAAGCAACTGAAACATCCTGCGCATCCTATGCATCCGCCGCAACGACCTGCACAACCACCACATCTACCGCCACATCCACCGCAACGTCCACCACAACCGCCACATCCGCCGCAACGACGTGCATCGTCTTGAATGTAATAGTATGGATATTGACTTTGTTGTTGATCCCAATACACAACATTGCCAGTTTGATAATCATTAAGGTTTAATGATTGTAGTTCTTGTTGAAACTGATTCATTATGAAACCCTCCATTTATAAATGTAAATTCCGTCCAAATATTAAAGTTAATAAATTCTTTTAAACAAAGTAGAAACAAGACTATAGACTAAATGCGTACATCAACAAAATATGAACTTACACTAGGTGATGTACCTTGTTTTTCAGCCTATTTTCTTTATATTCATTCGATGGACGTATTTACTATAAATAAAGTGATTTAAAAATTACTAATCCAACAATTTAGGAGTTCATCATTTAACTTACTTTCTAGTAATTCCTTTACTAAAGGCATTGGCATGATTTCATAATGATTTAAGGCTTCTTGATTATAAGCTATCCAGTGAAATACTAAATGAGACTCGCTAGATTGCGGTGTTAAGTCCGTATGTAAATCTTGTGACTCTACTTCAAAAATGTGGTTAATTTCATGATGAAGAATTTCTTTATCTTGCCATTGATTTTCTATGACGCCTAAAAATTGTTGTATACTACAGTTTACTCCAAGTTCTTCTCTTAACTCTCTTTTTAATGCATTCTCTGCTGATTCTCCAATTTCAACATGGCCACCAGGTAAAAAATAATGATGGCCGATATATTCAGCAACTAATAATTTTTCATCTTTTATCATGACTGCTCGTACAATATGATGAAATTTACTTTTCAATTGATATTCCTCCTAGTTATTTAATGTATAGTTTCTCAAAATAGTCATTTAGTATTGGTATAATATAAATCATAGGTGTTTCATACGGATGAATATCATTAATAACTTCAAGAGCATCTTTTACAAGTTCTCGTTTACACTTTATTTCAACTTTACATTCTTGTCCTTCGCATATTTGACCAATTTCTCCATTAAAAGGAGATGCCTCTTCTAAAGGTCTCCAATATCCTTTCACTGAACTATAGGAAAGACAATGGTCATATTCGCCCGTTTTACATGCTCCAATTTTATTTAATTCATCCCTTAATGTTTCAATATATTCTTCAGGAATGAACACTTCAGTAAATTGCATATTTCATTTCACACTTTTACTTCTTAATAGTTAAACAAATAAACGGTATACTTGCTCACCATCATACTCCTGTCCTAATGATATGAAACCATATCGTTCATATAATTTCTTTGCAGAGAGATTATCTTTATGTACGGTTAATCTTATTTCTTTACACGATTTAAAAGTATTTTTTATTATATCAATACTTTCTTGTAATGCTGCTTTTCCATAACCATTACCTTGTTGCGATTGATCAATAATAAATCCGTTAATCCAATACATATCCGATGTCTCTATTACAACAGCATGCATAACAAAACCAACCATAAGGTCACCATCGTATATAGCGAATGGTATGTACTCTACATTGTCACCATCTGGTTTTATATATACTTTAGCAAGTGAAACTGCTACAGCGGGGACAAATTTTCTTTGATCTTCTTTCACTTGTAACTTTAATGCATCTTCCCAATTGTCTCTCGTAACAACCTTTAACTGGACATTCAATATTGTAAGCTCCTTTATCTAGAGGATGTATTTTTATATTCAACGCATTGAAATAATTCCCTTTTTCGACAGCAACTTATAACATAATTTTTATAAAATCTTGAATGAATTTTTCTGCATCTATTTCTAAAGCTATACGGGCTCCTTCAGATTTAGAGTTAGGGCGAAAATCAGCAAATGTTTGTCCTTTCGTATCTCCGTATGTATCTACATTTACTGTACGATGCATAAATTCAAAAAAACTTGGATTTACTAATCCGCTTATTGCAACCACATCATGTAGCAAAGGTCCTTCCATAGATGGATTAAGTTTTTGGTATGCGGATAGATAGTAGTCATACATTGGTTTCATTATCATATGAAATGGATTCTTTGCATTAGCTTGAATATAGTTAAATACATTTGGTGTTAACACAGCTTTGTTTGTTACATTTAAAGAGAATATGAATAAATTCTTTGCTTGATGGAAAACAATTTTACTTGCTATCGGATCTCCATACACGTTTGCCTCTGCTAATGGCGTAACGTTTCCTACTTCTAAAAAAACACCACCCATGAAATAGATTCCTTTTACATTTAGCATTAAATCATTCCATAAATTAAAAGCAATTGCTAACGAGGTAGATCTTCCCTACATCAACAATCGTTAAATCTTTTCCGTACTTTATAAGAATCGCAGCAATACTGCCGAAATTATATATTGGAATAGATAATATATTTCCTGGAACATGGATGGGCCCTAATCCTTCTGTTCCGTGAATTTCAGGATAGTACGTAGTGATTTCTTCTGTCAGTGGTTTTGTTGCACCACTAATGACAGGAATGTCTTGTCTATTTGCTAACTGTAAAATATACGCTGCATTATGTGCAGCATGTATATGCTCAACATTTCCGTATCTGGTTACAATACCGACAATTTCAATTTCGGGATGCAGTAAACCATACATAATGGCAAATGAGTCATCAATACCTGGATCTCCGAAAAATAATACTTTTTCCAAGAAATACTCTCCCTTCATAAAAACATAGAGTCATCAATAACTATGTATATGAAAAAAGCAAGTATATCTATGCGAATTTTAGAATGGATAATGTTTTACAAAACATTAAAAAGGAACTAGCGAATGCTAATTCCTTTCTTCAGTAACCATTCTCAAATTTAATTAATTATCGTATCCTTCATAAATCGCATCATTTGTTAGATTTTGTGTTTTTTTATCATCAGGTACAGGCTTCCACCAATTTCCTGTAATAAATAACATAGTTAATAAATTATAACTATCACTAAAATAACTTTCTCTCTTATTCTTCATCCAATCCCAACCACTATTTACCCACTTTTGATTATTGCTACTCGTTATACTTGCAGCAATAAACGGTGAAACAAATACAGCAGTTGGATAACTACCAATATTGGATCCATTTAATTGATAACCATCCACAATTTTAGAAGGATTTCCATTCGTTTTATTTTGAACCCATGAAGAGACTTTATCAGAAATGACTTTACTTCGCTTCTCGCCGTACATCGCATAGTCCATTACAATTCTTAAAGGTACTCGACTAGCATTATAATAATATGCATTTGTATATTCTGACTCATCTAAGAAGTCTTTAGGTGCGGGTTGTGGTGGGTTTTTTACAACGAAATCTGAAATAAGTCCTGTATTTGGAGAGTACTTATTACTAAATTGCGTATAAACATCGTACAAATTATTAATAACAGTAAGCCAAGTTTTATCACCTGTAAATTCATAAAATGCTCTAAGGTGTGACATCATCCAATCAGATGGTCTCGTATCAAGTGAACTTTTAGAATCCCAATCTCCTAAATTTAGTCGGTTATTATTTGTAACATTACTAGCTTTAATACCTTTTGTAATCATGTCTTGTGCTTCTTTCAAATAATTAACTGTTCCATTAGATCCCCACTGCTTATGAGCAAGAAGAAGAGAATACGCAATATCTAAATCTCCATCAGTAGCAGAATCAAAATGACCTTGTGCTTTTTTACTATCTGCGACAACCCATCCCATTAAATTAGGATTTTGAGAGCTTTTAAAAGTTCTTGCTGTTTTAAATAATCCGTCATATATTTTTTGAGCATTCGAATCATAACCAGCCATTAATACTGTAATTATCATCCCATACCCTTGACCTTCTGAAGTTCCAAGTGGCTTAAACCCATCCGCATCACCTGTAATCTCTCCTTTTACGTAATAACCACCAGGTAAAGAAGATAAATCATTTTTCAAATATTTCTTTTTCCAATTATCGTAGTAACTTCTTACAGAAGCATTTAAACTTTCCTGTGTAACATGATTCGGTTTTATAACACCTGCATAATTAACTTGCTGGGGAAATGGTTTCATTTCCTTTGCAGCAGCTACTTGTTGATTAACTACGGGAATAGAATTTTGTATTGAATTGTCCGTTACACTTGCTGCGAAACTAGAATTAGAAAAACTAGCTAGTCCGATTCCTACAATAGAAATACATGTAAAAATATTTCTTTTTCCATTCATTATGTTGTCAGCTCCTTTTAAAATGCTTACTACATAAAATGTAACATACAATATTTAACTGAAATACAAAATATTATATTTATCAACATAAGAAAGAAACTATATAAAAAAGTATCATAAAATTATTATTGAATTACATTATACGGATTGATTATTTGCTAAATTCCTATGTTTTTCTTTTCTTAATACCGGTATATGAGCAATCACAATTCCAAGTATAGTAATTCCTCCGCCAATTATCGAAACTAAAGTTGGCACTTCTCCTAACCATATCCAAGCAATGAAACACGCAGTTATTGGCGTTAAATATAGAGAACTTGTTGCTTCAGAAGCACCAGCACGAGATATAATATAGGCCAATGCAATATACGGGAGTACTGTTGGAAAGACACCTAAATATATAACGCTCAAGTTAACTTCAAGAGGAGCTGCTAGTATTTCTTGATAAACTCCGGGTAAGAAAATAAGCATACATACAGTACTAGACAAAATTGTATATATGGTAAATGGTAAGAAGCCGTATTTTTTTAAGTAAGATGTTTGGAAAACGAAAAATAGACTTTCTGAAATCGCCGCTAATAATATAAAGAATCCCCCGCTATTCAATTGAATAGCATCGCCCTGGCTAAATGAAATTAAGGCAATTCCTGCAAAACTCATGACACCACCGATCCAGCCATTTAATTTCATTTTTTCATTCAAAAAAACAGAAGCAAGAATTGCCGTTACTATTGGAGTGACTGAAATTATTAAACTTGCAGATCCAGCATTTACTGTTTTTTCGCCGTAATTTAATGCGATGTGATAAATAGTAAACCCTAAAGCACCAAATATAAAAATTGCTGGGATATCCTTTAAATCCGGTAGTCGTAGTTTGTATATAAATGAAAATAACAAAAGTATAAATGAGGCGATTAATAAGCGTAGTAAAGTAAGGTGTTCAGGCGTATAAGATTCAAGCCCCATACGAATTGCTGGAAAAGCAGTTCCCCATATAAGAATTGTAAAAGCGTGAGCACATATAATGCGTAAATCCCATTTTTTATTATGCATATTTTCTCTCCTTCCCTAAAAAACCAACCATTTTTAAATTACCAATTATTTCTTTTCATCATATTTAATAGTTGATACAATGTCTTCAACCAGTTATTTATCGGAAAAACCAACCACTTTGAATCTTTTAAATAAACGAAGGAGTTTTTTATATGACGACCGATAAAAAAGTGCCCAAATATCAGCAGATAATAGACTATATGAAAGAAAAAATTGAAAACGGAGAATGGCCAATTGGAAGTAAAATCCCTAGTCAGCGGCAGTTAGCAAAATTATTTCATGTAAATCGAAGTACTGTAATTACTGCGCTAGATGAACTTATAGCAGATGGTTTAATTCAAGGACAAATCGGAGCAGGAACAATTGTAACAAATAATACATGGTCATTATTAGCAACTAATCCTCCGCCCGATTGGAGTGAATATGTAAAAGCCGGTATTCATAAACCAAGTAAGTTAATGGTGCGAGAAATAAATGAAGCAGAAGCAAATAAAACGCTTATCCATCTTAGTAAAGGTGAACTTGCACCTCATCTTTTCCCACTCGAAACTATGCAATCTATAATAAAAAACGTCAGTGAGGAATTAGATTATTTCGGATACGAAGAACAAAAAGGTATTTATCCGTTACGTGAAGCAATAAGCAAATATGTAAGATCATTTGGAATACATGCATCACCGGATTCTATATTAATAGTCTCTGGTGCACTCCAAGCATTACAATTAATATCGATTGGTCTTTTACATAGAAAATCAACTGTTTTACTTGAACAACCTTCTTACTTATATTCACTTCATGTTTTTCAATCAGCAAATATAAATTTATCCGGTATATCAATGGATCATCACGGTATTTTACCTAACGACTTATTAAAACGAATTAAATATAGTCAAAAGAATAATATTTTATATTCAATCCCTTGTTTTCAAAATCCAACGGGGATATTGATGTCCAAAGAGCGAAGAAAAGAAATATTAAAAATATGTGAAAAAGAGCAATTGCCTATCATCGAGGATGATATATACCGAGAGTTATGGCTTGATGAATCACCTCCAGCTCCTTTAAAGTCGATGGATAAACATGGACATGTATTATATATTGGTAGTCTCTCTAAAACACTTAGCCCAGGACTTAGAATTGGATGGATAATCGGACCAGAACCTGTTATTGATAGATTGTCAGATATAAGAATGCAAACAGACTATGGATCCAGCTCTTTATCTCAAAGAGTAGCTGCTGAATGGATAAATGAAGGTTTTTATGAAGAACATGTAGCAAACGTAAGAATGCACCTGAAAGAACGAAGACAAATAATGATACGAGCTTTAAATAAATATTGTGCAGATATTGCATCATGGGATATTCCTAGTGGTGGATTTTTTATATGGCTAAAGGTTATACATAACATTCCGATGAAAAAACTATTTTCAGAGGCACTATCAAAAGGAATTCTTTTAAATCCGGGACGTATTTATGAAGAAGAATCAGATCAGTACATTCGTTTATCATATGGATATGCTACTCCAGAACAAATGACTAACGGAATTAAATTGCTCAGTGAATTAATTCGGAAGTTAACGGCATAAAAAAAATCCTCTTTTGTTTTTGGAGGATTTTTTTATGTATCTTATTTACCACAATTTCATTTCCTGCCCTAATAAAATAAGCTCTTCATAAGGATCTCCGTCAATATTTAATACTTGAGCAAAAGCAGGTTCTGTTTTTAAACCTTGTTCCTTTAAGTGAATAACTTCTTCCCTTATATGGGGATGCTGCATTAATAACATGTGCTCCACTATCATATGTCTATATGCATTTTGATTACGCACTGGCTTAGGTTGAGCAAATAATTCAAATTCAAAACCTTCGAATTCAAAATTCACCTTTATCGATTCAGTACCTTTAATTTTTTTCTTTTTAATGTTGAACCCTCCATAAGAACCATATAAAGATCTCATTTCCTGCTCAAAAACATCAAAGTTATATACTTCCATTACAATATCTAAGTCAGATTGAGGAGTATCAATTCTTATCGGGATTGTCCCGCAAAGAACGGGATTATATAAAGCTAAATCCTCCATTATGTTTAGGCTATTCAAAACATCATATATTTTTTGTTGTTTCTCATTGCCAGATTGTAAATATGTAATAGATGTAAACATAGAAGTCTCTCCTTCATTTAACATAATAATCATCTCACTAAATATTTAAATCATTGGGTTTTGTTCTAGGAGTACCTTTATTTCAATATATTAAGCCGAACTAACTATATTTTTCAACTTTTCTCCTATACTGCAATACTATAAAAATAAAAAAGGAGGAATTATTATGAGCATTTTTAACATTCTTTTAACCATACACATCCTATTTGGAACAATATGCTTAATCACTGGTATTGTAGCGATGGTTGCCCAAAAGAAGAAAGGAAAACATACCGAATGGGGCGAAATATATCATGCATCCTATGTTGTCATTACCCTTACGGCAATAATATTATCCATTATCAACTGGGATAAAATCGCATATTTATTTTATGTAGCAATCTTCTCTTATTCATTTGCGATTTATGGATACCTTGCACGAAAAAAACGTTGGAAAAATTGGCTCCATCACCACATTAGAGGTATGTTAGGTTCTTATATAGGTGCAGTCACCGCACTTTTAGTAAATATCGGCATCCATATTCCCATTATAAATTTACTTCCGCCAATATGGTTTTGGTTTTTACCGACCTTAATTGGTATCCCCCTCGTAGCCAGTGTATCAAAAAAATATAAAAAGCGTAGTTGAAATTAATTACATTTTGATTACTTTCTGATTATTAGAATGAAAAATTATACTCTATGTATCACAAATGATATTATGAATGCTCGTCCTATGAATATTAAAAATAAAATGCCGCCCAACAGGACGGCTCTTATTTTTACTTTACAAACGTAACATATTCACCAGAAACCCATTGATTTCCACCAACATTATACCAACCATCTTTATATCCAAACGATTGATATTTTTCACCTTGGTACACGTTTTTCACAATGCCGTAATTTGTTCCTGGGCCGGTACGAACACGCAATACATCAGCGATTATAGTAACTACACCTACACCATCGTTTGATGATTGTGAAGTTGCTGGTACATTTCCTCCCGTATAACGGATGTATGATGGATCGTTATAAACCCACTGATCGCCACCTAGATTTAACCAACCATTTGTTTGTCCAAATACTTTGTAGGACTCACCTTTCCCTAATTGACGAATAACGCCATATCCAGTACCAGGTCCTTTTCGTAAATTTACATTACTACCGTTAATATAAGCAACCCCTACATTATCATTCGACGTGGGAGGAGTCACTACGTTTTGAGCACCTTTTCCAAAAGTATCCGTTCCATACCCTTTGTAGTTATATTGCAAATGCGGGCTATCCACAAATCCTTTCCAGTCACCGCCCCATTCGAAACCAATTTGTTTAGCATAACGAATTGCTGAAGCCCACGGTTCTTTATTATAGCCATTCCAATCTTCTGTACCATTCGACTGAATTGGAACAAAATCTAATGCCTGTCCTACTAAGTGATATGAGCGCATCGTTTGTGATGCTCCTTTACGAACATATTCACGTTGTTGCTCGACTGTACGGATTGTTTCATAAATTAATACTTCAATTCCATTGTCGATACAGTACTGATACCACTTAAAAGCTGCAGCTTTCGTATTATCCGCTAATTTATTCAGATTACTTACATTTCTATTGTGGTATTTCAATATGCAACATCTCCTTTTCTATTATCCTATGCAAAACTCGTCTCACGGGTTGTACATATACCTAGAACGATACGAAGTACAAATACATAGGAAGCCAATTCAGCTAAAAAGGTTTTCACTTCTAGCTTCAAACTTTGTAAGTTGAAATCGAAGCAATAAAAAAACCACAACCTAAGTCTTCAAGTTGCGGTTTTTGGTATTTTCTTTTTATATGCTACATGCCTTCTTGCATTGATAATCCTAATATGCAGGTTTTGTAAATTTTTCCTTTATGAATAACACTTCTTATTCATGACTTTTCAAATCCAATAATATTGAATGTAAACGATCCGGATAATTAGTAAACATCCCATCGACTCCCCATGAAAGTAACTTTTTCATATCTTTTTCATTATCTACTGTAAATGGATGAACTTCTAATCCGCTTTTCTTTATTTTCTTTACATAATCTGAATCAATATATTTGTAATTCATACCAAGACCTATGCAGTACGTTTTATACTTTTCTATCTCTAATTCTGTTAATTGAACTGCTTTTTTATAAGGTAATAATTGTACTAAGGATATATTACTATTTAAGCCATGAATCTTTTGTAGACTTTCTTCACTAAACGATTGAATAATAACTTTATCCTGTATTTCATAATGATTAATAATTTCTAATAATTTTTCTTCCATTCCTGGATATTCATTAGGTGATTTTGTTTCGATATAATAGTTCGCATTATGCCCAAACGTTTTAATAATTTCTGTTAATGTTGGGACTTTAACATTTTCAAATTCTTTCTTTGCTAAGTTCGGATATTTTTCATTAAAAAAAGAACCTGCATTTAGTTGCTTTACTTCTTCTAATGTATGCTCTTTCACTAGCCCTGTACCATTTGTTGTACGGTTTAAGGTTTCGTCATGCATAGCCACTAAATGTCCATCTTTTGTCATTTGGAGATCAATTTCTATATAATCTCCATTCATTTGTTGGCCTAATCGATATGCTGCTATTGTATGTTCAGGCGCGAACGCAGAAGCACCTCTATGTGCGATATTTTTTATATGATTTGATTGATTCATAGCTTTAGTATACTTATGTTCATTAATTTTCTGAAAAACAAAGATACTTATTATTATAAAGGCACAAATTATTGTAACGAGATATATCTTTTTCATAACGATTTATAAGCTCCTATATAAAGACAATTTAACTTGAATGATTTACTCAATTAAATGTCGATTTTCCAATACAGTCATTTTGCCGATAGCTTGAAATCCCGATTTTTTATAAATATTGATTCCATCGGTTGAAGCTTGTAATACACAATACGTATTTTTAAATTTATGTGCTTCTTGCAGCAGGAAATTGAACATAGCAGATCCGAACCCTCGTCCTCTCATTCCTTCTTTCGTTGCTATGTCATAAATACCAATACTATCTTTTGAACATATCAATGAACCAACAGTTACGACTTCACCTTCATATAACCCTAAAAATAATTTCAGATTCTCACTGTTACATATATCAAGATTAGAAATTTGATTATAGAATGCTTGTACATGTATACCTTCTTCTGATGTACCGAATAGATCAGCTAACGTTTCTCCAAATTTATTTATTTGTCCAGGTGAAGATGCTTGTTGAATAGTAAAACTTACTGGCATGTTTATTGTTGGGGAAATTGTTTTTAAGTCTGCTACCATCGCAATATTCTGTTCCACTTCTTTTAAACCGATTTTAATTAACTCACTTTTTATATCCCGCTCTTGCTCCTCATCCCATAACCAAACACTCATTGGAAAATTTCTTTGATAATAGTATTCTACCTCTTTATATAATTTCTCGATCCCTTCCGTTAAATTATTGTTTAGTAGAGTGATGATATTAAATGTATCGGCAGGTAATCCACAATCAACAGCAATATAATCTTTCGTTTCTTTTATACTCATTCCGGGCACAAATTGCGCAACATA
Source organism: Bacillus cereus group sp. BfR-BA-01311 (assembly GCF_022664295.1). Taxonomy (NCBI): domain Bacteria; kingdom Bacillati; phylum Bacillota; class Bacilli; order Caryophanales; family Bacillaceae; genus Bacillus; species Bacillus cereus group sp. BfR-BA-01311. The sequence continues at coordinate 70,575 of NZ_JAKUHC010000004.1, read as the reverse complement.
TGAAGTTTTAAATGCAAAGTTATCTATTAGTAATTGTTTATAATTCATCAATAGTTCTCCTTTTCATAAAAAGTAATACTCGAATCCCTCTATATTAAATATAACATATTAGAAATTTACCTTTTTTTATAAAAAGTACCTCTTTAAATTGTGCTCTATAGTTTAAAATAATTAAAAATGATATAACGTTGTCGGAATGAAAAAAGTGGTATATAATAAATATTAACATTACTAGTAATTATTTTAGGTATTCCTAGAATAAAGGAGCGATACATATGAAAATTACTATTTATTTCGGAAGTCATGAAGATCAAGATGTTCGTACTATGGACTGTCATTTAGATGTAGAAGATACAGAAGAGATTGTTTCTGTATCATAATATAAATAGTTAGGGTAAACCCTATTCCCTACAGCGTTTAAGGCACCTTTTATAAGGTGTCTTTTTTGTTATATTTTCATCAAAAACCCTTTACTTTATAGCGTTTTAATAGTAAAATATAATTATACGAACAAACGTTCTGTTTTATTTTAAACGTACATGAAGGGATGATTTTAACAATGGCTCCATTAAAGCACAGGGGAAGAAAAAAGCAAGCACCTATTATTTCAAATACAGGCTTTATCGGCTCTGTCTTTATTGATACATTGGAGTTACAAAAGAAATCCTATTATTTCGCTCGTAAAAAACTTCAAATTGTTCATCACGTATTAGATGGTCTCTCTGGAGCAACAAGCGCTTTGTTTAAAGAACATAACATTTCAGCATACATGTCATGTGTATATTTACATAAACAAAAGAAAATTGGCTTTGTTCTTTCAACGAAACCATTTGAACAAAGTGATGGCGTTGCTTATTTTGTAAATTATTTAATCGAAAAGAATTTTTACGGCAGCCATGACGAAGATGTAGAATATCAAGAAGTATTTAATACAGGTTTTATCGGTGTAGTATTCGCTGATTTATCTAGTATAGATCGCTTTAATTTCGAGTTTGAAATGGGTATGCTAACGAAATTAATGAAAGATATGATTATTCCGGTTAAAGAACTCTTTTTACGCCATAATGTACCGGCTTACATCTCCACTTCTCACTTAGAAGAACAAAACAAATTAGGTTTCGTTCTCTCTGTAAAGCCATATGACGAACGCGCTGAAGCAGATTTATATTTTGAAGCATATTTAAAAGAACGCGGATTATTTATTGGTGATGAAGAAGATGATATTGATAAGATTGTCATTAGAAAAACCGCTGAATTACGATAGAAAAGCGCAGGATGCTAATCCTGCGCTTTTTAAGTTACGTTAAACACTATAATCTTTTGAATGAATTTCTAAATTAAACTTATTTGCTAAAATTTTATTCAAAGTAAAAAATACAATCCCCCCTGCAATGGGAAGCGTGTAGGCTGGAATGAAATTTAATAATAGTCCTGATATTGCAAGTGCTATTGGTTGCATTATTTTACCTAAGCTTAATCCAATACTAAGAACTCTTCCTCTATATTCTTCAGGAATCTCATTTTGCATAAAATACATTAAAGGAATATCAATTTGTGCTATCATAAATCCTAAAAAGAACATAATCATGCAATACGTAGTAACATATACCAAATTATTTACTACAATAGATTTAAATAAAACAGGTATCCCTGAAACTATCATAAAAATTGCCAACATAAAACTTATTTTTTTCAATAGATAAGAATAAGAATAACAATCAGTTATCTTTTTCACTAATATTGCACCAACTATCATACCTATCGGAAAAGTCCCTTGAATCATACCAAATTGCTTAGAATTAAGATTGAGAACTGTGTTAATAATGTATGGCAACGGAACGGTTACAGCAAAGCCTAAAAAGAAATTAAGGGAAATTAAAATACTAAAAGTATTTTTTAAGCTTTTCCGCTCCAATAAGTAAGAGTATCCCTCCTTTATATCTTCAATAAAATTAATTTCTCTAATTGAACATTCCTCATTTATGTTTTGCTCGCACAATTTAAAGTTTATAAACAATATGGATATAGCCGAAAGGATAAATGAAATACCGTTAATAATTATAAAAGTTTTCATATCAAAGACTGCAAAAACAATGCCCCCTAACATAGGCCCTAAAATTAAAGATATAGAATCGATAATTTTACTTATAGAATTAATACTCATTAACCGTTCTTTAGTAACCATATTCGGTTTTACGGCCTCTAATCCTATTCCAAAAAACGTTGTAAATACGGTCATAAGAAAGGTAGTAGTATAAATAATGAATAAGTTTAATCCATAATAGTTGCTTAATATATAAACAGTTATTAATAAGCACCCGCTTAATACATCCATGCAAACGACGAGTTTCTTTTTATCAACCTTATCAGCAATGACACCGGCAAATGGATTCATAACAATCATTGGAATCGTTCCTAAAATAAGCGTAATCGCGAAATTTAAAGCAGATCCGGTTATTTGTAATACATACAATCCTAATGCGAAACTATAAATAGAGCTACCAAATAGTGATACTGTTTTTGCAATTGAATATAAACAAATATTTCTTAGTTCTTGGTTTCTATTTTTATTTTCTATATGTAATCGTAAACTTCCCATCATTTTCCCCCCTGCATAACTTTGTATTACGTACATTGTAAGTTCTTGGGTCAGCCCAATAGCAATATGTACGATTTGAAAAGTTTTAAGGGAAAATAAATAAAAGATGGAGTTAACCCCATCTTTTTCCGAAAAATGAATATGTATAAATTTCTTCTCCTTGAACAAAGAAATCTTCGTACTTTCCGCCTCTTTTTAAATAATTTGAAGTGCTTTCATCAATCGATTGAAACTGTAAATTTTGGATTTCTTTCGTTACTTTTGCAGATGTAAAATTCCCTCGGAGTCTAGGTGCAATTTGGCTATTTATACTAAATTTATTAAATAAAATAAATGAACTTAATAAATAACAATTGTGTTTAAAAAGGGAATTTAATTCGCGCAATAAGAACTCCTCATGTTCAAAACTATAATTACTTGTACCTGATTGATCGATTACAATATCAATAGAACTACTCTGAATAGGTATGTTTAGAAAGTCGGCACAAATAAATACAATATTTCTTTTCACATTTCTTCTCTCAATTACATCTTTTAAAAGTAAAAGTTTATTCAAATCTCGATCAACAGCAATATATAAACAATCTTCCGGTAGTTCTTCATAAATATTTCGTAAAAAGAACCCAATACCAGACCCTAAATCAAGTAGTATTTTTTCATTTAAATCTAGTTGCATTAGTTTCTTTTTTGACCATTCTCCTCCTCTTTGAACATTTTCCAAAAAAGCAGTATCGGTTTCATGGATATAATCCGAAATAGAATCTTCAAGTGATGTCTTTTCATACGCTTTCAACGAGTTACCAGCTGTTAAAACCCCTGAAATAATCGCGTATTCTTCACCACAATTACAAATTAACTTTCCTTCAATAATTTGATTCTTATTAATAATCCCATCTTCAAGAATTAAATTTCCGTTACACTTAACACATTTAAATAAATGAAGTACTTTTAAATCTACCCCTAAAATTGAACTCGAGATTTCAGTTTCTATAGATAAATTATGTAACGCTTCCTTTAATTTATCCCGTTTCTTCTCCAAAAGTTCTATTTCCTGTTCCATTTCGTCATATTTTAGTTTAAATAAAGATTGGTAAAAGGTAATTTTTTCGTAATTCATAGATTTCGCTAAATTTTTATAAAAAAATAGTTCTTTAATTTCATTCAAGCTAAACCCTAAATCTTTATAATGTAATATAAGTTCTAAATCTCTTTGACAATACTCATCAAAAAAATAGTGCCCTCCTTTTTTTTCAGGAATAATGAGACTGAGATCCATATAATGTCTAATTGTATCAATACTTATGTTATTTACTTCACCAAACTTACCGATTTTCATAATATCCCTACCATTTAAATATTTTTTTATATAGATTTCTATTTTTATCTTTAAAAATCCTTTCACCTTTTTTTATCAGCATTATTTACGGAATAAACAAATAGTATTATTTATATTGTTGTGCCTAATAATATAACATGCAACTTTTGGTTTTATGTATGTTATATTGTCAGTATCAAAATTATTAAACCTAAATAGATTTATTACTCTCTACTTAATGAAATGTACCTATAAACGGACATTATAGCATCGCTTTATTGAATTGTTGGAGTAGGATTACTGTAGAAGGTTACATAGGGGGAGCGTCAGGAAAATGCCGATTTACAATGATAAGGGAATTCCAAATTAAAAAGCGCAATTTCTCTGTTTTGATTTGCAGAGAAATTGCGCTTTTTAATTATTTCATTTTTTTATTGAATTCATTAACTGGAAGAAGTATTCAGGTTTATGAGTCTTATTTAGGTTATACCATGAATGTAATGCATCTGGTGTAAATACATCTATTTTTTTCAGTACCTCCCTTGCAAATTCCAGAGGAGCTATTCCTGATGCAGTAACTAAATTCGCATCAGATACCGCAGATCCCAACTCATAAAACTTTTCTCCTTTATAGTTAGGACATACCATTTTAGTATATTCTAAGTTATTACTTGTATGCTTTCTAGTATCCAAGTATCCCATATTCGCTAGGGCATCAGTTGCACCACAAATTGCAGCAACAATAGTGCCAATCTTTAAAGCTTGGCCAATTCTTTCTAAAATAGATTGATGAATTTCTTCACTCCAAGTAGTCCCTCCTGGTAAAATTAAAAGATCTTTACTCTCAAGAGTACATTCATCAAGGGAAATATCTGGTTTTATCCCCAGTCCTCCCATAGTAGTTATCATTTCTTTATTAGCTCCTACTGTAATTACTTTTAAAGGTGCTAAATCTTTTTTAAAATATCTTCCTGAGTTTAGTTCAGCAATTAAATATCCATATTCCCAGTCTGACATTGTATTAAATACATATAGAAAAGCTTTTTTTGTTTGCATCCAATAACACTCCAATCACAATTTATATAGCTATTATAATATAACTTCCCTGACAGTTAACGTCAGGGAAGTTATCATACTTGATGAAATTTTATTAATTCCGACAGAACTTCAATAAGTCTATTCTTAAGACTTATTGGCTCAATAACTTTAATAGATTTATTGTACGGTAAAAGTAAATAAGGTACATATTTATGTATCATATCTTTTTCAAGAAGAAAAACTGCTTGATTTGAAGTTCGTTCTTGTAAATAATGTCCTAAAAACCAATGTTGGCAAATATCAGCTAATACATTTTTATCCCCATTAATAACCAAAGAAATAATATCTTTCTTATCTTCTATAGTTGGAAGAAGACTTTTTATAAAAAAGTCCCGTGCTGAAAAATTTTCTGGCCGGTTAAACTTATTTTCGGTTAGCATTAAACTTTCAATTCGATCTACTCTAAAACTACGGATATCATTCCTAAGATGACAAAATCCAATCACATACCATTTATTATTCCAATAGATAATTCTGTATGGATCGACCAATCTATAATTTAATTGCTTTTCACCACTTTTATGGTAAAGAATTTTTACTGAGTACCCGTCAGCTACGGCCTGCTCCAACTCCTTCAAAAAAGTTTCTATAGAGAGTGGACTTAATCGACTTATTACTTCAAGACTAGTTAAGTGTTGGTTTATCTTTGTTTCCTGCTCTTGATTTGAGTATTTACTTAGTTTTGAAATGGCCCTATTTAATGCTTCACCTCCATAATACCCGGCTTCTTCTGCAAAAACAGCAGCATGAAATAGTGAAGTTTGCTCCTCAAAATCAAAAAAAAGAGGAGCCTCAATAAAATTGTTCAATAAAGTGTATCCACCGTTATGTCCTGGTTCTGAAATTATAGGTACGCCACTAGTTGAAATTGTATCAATATAACGATACACAGTCCTTATATTCATCTCTAACCTTTCTGAAATTTGTTTTGCAGTAATTTTTTCACCTGAACGAAGCATCCAAAGAATTGCTAGCATATTGTCAATTTTAGGCATATAATTCCACCTCTATATGAAAATTATTTTTGATTATATATTTTTGATTTTTGGTATAACTCATCAACTGTTCCTTTCCGATAGCTTTCTATATTATTAAGACCTAGACACATTTGTAATTTCACAAATGTGATTTACAGTCCCATCTCCCTCTTTGAGGAGCTTTACTGCATAATTCATTCCTGCATGATTTTTATGGTACTTCTTTAACCGACCTTTAAACTTTCCTTCTTGCTTAGCCAGAGTTCAATTCCTTCACGCTGCCACATACGGATAAGATCACGTTCTAATTGGTTTACACCTGCCATAACCGTAATTAAGAATTGACTGTAGAGATGTTCTTCTGAGAAATCCAACCATATATCTTTTAAGTAGTTTAAATTTTGTTGTTCCAGAAACTTTTTCTTCAAAATAATATCCATTCCGATTTCGTTCAGTTGCTGGAATTGCCTTGAAGAATTCTAATTAATTGAACTGACATGTGTAATAGCATAAATATTACTGCGAGCGTAATAGTTTCTTTGCTTACATATTAACCTTTCCCCCCTAAAAACAAAAATGTGTTTCTATCTGTGAATTTATAAAAAAGGATGACGGTTTTATTGCTATTTGTATGTGTGATAAATGACACTTATTTCCTTGAGAATTTTAAAAATTCTCATCCCCAATACCTTACTAGTTATTGCTACAGATCTTGGTTTTGTACAAAAAATCGATAGAAACCAAGAAAAAGATTTTATACCTGTTTATGTTTAGAGGAGTTAAAAAATCACTACACCTCCTTCATCTGCGTGTAATATACAGGAATTTATAACTTGATATAGAACATAAAAAGGAGATGTTTATATTATAAATAAAATGATATACATAAGTGGAGGGTTAGAAAATGAAAATTGCAATAGTCTGTTTCGATAACTTTACTGATATAGATGTTTTTCTACCAGGGGATTTATTAAATCGTGTACGTTTAGTCGGCGGTATTTCTGATTGGGATGTCCAGCTTTTAGGAACGGAAGAAACTCATATATCTATGTCTGGCTTGCGTATTCCCATGACAGGAAGCATATCTGATATCCCTTTTGCCGACGCCGTAATATTTGCAAGTGGTAAAGGTATAAAGGATTTATATAAAAATCAACAATATATTAATAGCATTCATGTAGATTCTCAAAGACAATTAATAGGGTCTATGTGTTCTGGTTCACTACTATTAGGAGCTAAAAAATTACTAACTGGTCAAAAAGCTACAACATATCCATCCTCAGTAGAACAGCTAAAACAATTTGATGTAGACGTTATTGAGCAAAGTTTCGTAAACGAAGGAAATATCTCAACTGCTGCGGGTTGTTTTGCTGCTCAAGAACTCTCAGCCTGGATTATAAGGACCCTACTTAATGAAGAAATGGTTGATATTGTACTAGAAACTGTTCAGCCAGTAGGAAAAGGTTTATATTTTTAATTTCAAATCAAGTCAAGGAATTGTGGTTGCTCCCCAAAACGATAAAATAAGATTTTTGTTTCGAGTTAACACAAATTTCGTTCTAGAGTGCTATAAAACTTCAACTTGATGGTGGCGTGGTGTTGCACCATTTATAAATAAAAAACCCGTGAATTATTCACGGGTTTTACTTTAATAACTAATTGCTATTGTTCCTTCACCTGCATGAACCGCAAATGAAATTGGTAAAGGATATAATTTGAAATCCATTTCAGGGAATGCTTGTCTAATATCTGCAATCCATTCTTCAGCTCCAGCTTTATCGTTAGCATGGAACATGTGAAGTACTTTTGGTAATTCTTTTTCAAGTTCATTTTTAATATATTCTCGACATTTTTGGATTTTACGAACTTTCTTTTCAAGTAAAAGCTCTCCACCTTTTACTTCTAATATTAAGTTCACACTTAATAAACTTCCAAGTAAAAATTGAATGCCCTTTACACGGCCACTTGCATATAGACCTTTTAAACTCTTTGGAAATACATGAAAAGGTCTTCTTTTTTCATCTACTAATGTTTTGTGTATATCTTGTAAAGTCATACCATCATTGTATAACGATTTCGCTTTTCTAATTAGTTCATCCATTGGATAACTTGTTGTTTCACTGTCTAATACCGTCAACGGAAAACCTGCCATTTCTGCAGCTAACTTCATATTTTGATAGGTTCCACTTACTTTTCCGCTAATAGCAACTGCAAATCCTTCTTCATATTCTTCTTTGCATTTCGAAAATAACTCTACCATTTCTCCTATGTTAGGCTGTGATGTAGTGACAGTTTTACCTTCGTTCAAAGCATTATAAACGCGTTCACGCACACCTTCTTCACAATCTTTGTACGACACACCATCAATAATAACTTCAATTGGGATAACAAAGTTATCTCCTTCTGTTTTAAAACTCGCAGTTGTACTATCAGTAATCCAAGCAACACGCTTCATGTTGTTCCTCCCTTAATTCAATTCCTCTTTTCTAATTTTTCTATATATTTATGTTATGAAAAGAGAATATCCCTGTAATAGTAACAGGACTTTATTGTTTTGGCTATAGTAGCTGCATATTAAATGTGACTATTTCTTGTCTATTTCACAAATAAAAAAGAAAATCAAGGAATTTGCTCGATTTTCTTTTTATCATATACTATTTAAAAGTTTCATTATCTAAAATTACAACATAATCATTCGTTAATCGGCTAGCTTCTTTTGTATAACTAACAAGCCTTTGTATATTATCACAGCAAATTTTTGCTCCCCATACGAGTAACGGTACGCCAATAAAATCAATATGGAACCTTCTAGAAAACAGCCCACCGAAAGTCATTGGTAAAGGTACGGTTGGTGATGTGTTAGAAAATATAATCTTTTCATGGCTTTGATAATGTTTTTGCAAGATTTCTCCTAAATGCTTCATCGCTGGTACAACAACTTTTGATGCGCCACATCCAATCGTATATACAGGATGACCATGTTCATCGATTCCATGAAAAATAATTTTCCCCATATCTTCTGTTTTCAATTTATTAAAGTAATCTACATTCAAAATTTCTTCTTTCGTTAACTTACGATCCGTTGGTAGTTTATTTAAATGATACGCTGCAGCTAGTGAGGTAGTATGTGTTCCACCAAAATCTGTGTAAATGTATATCATATTATCATCCCTTGTTGTAAAAGTTCAATGTTAATTAGTATTACCGTTCACAGTGTCGCTAAACACAGGATGAATTTATTTTCAATGTCATTTATTAATAAATTCCAGATTACTACCATTATATAGTAATGTTTTTCAATTTTAAAAATCCATATAAACATATGTAATTGTGCAGAATTACAAAAACCCCTTATTTAATAAATAAAGGGTTCCTCGTTAACTAAAATATTTTTCAGAACAGAAACAATCATAAACCCGTTTAAATTATTTTCGTATCTCTTCTTTTATATCCATATAATTAAAAAGCTCTTTCTATTTCTGTCATTAATTTTTCAGGTCCTGCCTCTTTATTCGATGGAATAACTAAAGTGATTCCTAATTCTGGATATATGGCCGAGCGAAAACTGACGCCTGGATCATATCCCATTACATGATATTTGAATACCTTGTTTTCTCGTGTTTCAATCCATATTCCATATCCGTAAGACTGTTTATCATTTACATGAATGTGGGGAGTTAAAAGTAACTTTGTATATTCCTTTCCTAAAATTTCATTATTAAATAGTGCCATCCAAAATTTCAACATGTCTGGTGCAGTAACATATGCACCTCCATCAGCCCCTCCTTTTATTGGTATAGAGTAAGCGTTTGTTCTCCAATTTTGGTTGGTTTCGTCCTTTATATATCCTAGAGCTGTATGTCTTGGTAATTTATCTAACGAAAAATAGCCAGAATCATTCATGCCAATCGAATTAAAAATGTTTGTTTCTATATACTCCGTAAATTTAAGTCCCGTCTGTTCTTCTATTATTAATCCAAGTATGATAAAACCTGCGTTGTTGTAGTGAAACTTACTCCCAGGTGCAAACATCATATTACTGTTTTGGAATAATGGTAAAAAGTCTTTTAAGCTCTTTAATAGATACATAGGTGTTTGTTTCCAAAGGTCTTCGAAGCTATCCATAATACTTTCATCAAAATAATCTGGTATACCAGCACTATGCGTTAGTAGTTGATGTATTGTAATATCTTCATCGAAGTTTGGAAATTTTATCTCTAGACAATCTTTTAATTTTGTATGAAAAGAAATAACACCTTTTTCAACAAGTTGACAGATGCCAATTGCAGTGAAGATTTTACATCCTGAGGCAATGCCAAATCTTGTTTGTATCGTATTGTTTATACATTCACTTTGGTTTGCGTAACCCAATGCTGTTTCATAGACTAAATCTTTTTCTTTTTTTACTAAAACTACTCCAGAGAAATCTATTTTCTTTTGTATTTCTTTTACAATTTTATCAATTTCATCTTTTGTTTTTATCACGACAACCACCCTTATCTTTCGGTATTGTTCTTTCCTCTTATTAATTTTTCCATATAAAGAGGAAAGAACCCTCTTATTAAATACGATAAATTGTTAATGAGAACACAAAGTTCATTTCGAATGTATTCCGCTATTTGTGGGCAGTAGGACCCCCATCTCAAAATTCAGCGAAAGCAAAGAAGTTAAGTGGGGACCCTGCTGCCCGTAAAAGTCCGATTGGTGAGGGCTGATAATCAGTGGGGGATGCCCCCCTGATTAAAGTTTCACTTTATTGATTCAGTAGAATACAACTTAGATTGTGATGGGAATAAAGTAAACACACACAAGACGATAGTAATAAATAACATGATCAATGAACCTACAATAACTACAAGTTGTATAGAAATGAACTGAGTCGCAACACCAGATAATATTGTAATAAAGATTGTTACTAACGCAATAACAAGTCCATATATACTTCCGATCCGTCCCATTATATGAACGGGAACGTTATTTTGGTAAAACGTATAAAATCCTGTATTTGCATATGCCATAGAGAAAGATAAAATAAAGAATCCAATAGCAGCTATTAAAAATATATTTGAAAAAGCATAAATTAAATAACCAATTGCGATGAATAATGATCCTATTCCAATTAGAAATGAAGGTGCTAATTTCTTTGACAAAATTGTATTTGTTATTGCACCTAAAATAAATCCTGCACCAGCTATACTAACTAGAAAACCATATTCACTATCTGTTAGTAGTAATACCTTTTTCGCAAACGATAGTTCAAGTGAATCAGTAGCGGTTGCTAATACGAACATACTTTGAAATAAGAAATACACACATACGACATACACATGTTTTCTACTAAAATTTATAACAGTGGTCCAATCTTTTTTTAATACTGTAAGAGATAATGTATTACTCGTTGTATCCGAAGCTTCTTTCTTATCAAGATTAGGTAAAAGTAATGTAATTAATCCTGATAAGAGAAATGCTATAGCATTCATATATATAGCAAACTCTGGTGTACCTGCAATTAATAATCCCCCCGCTACCGCTGGTCCAATTAATGATGCACCCGATCCTATTAAAGTACGTAATGAGTTAAAACGTTGTCTTTGCTCTACTGGAATTAATTTCGTCATATACGTCATAGCAGTTGGCTCATAAATTGCACTGGCCATACTTATAAAGAATACGAATACATAAACAATCCAAAGTGACGGAAGTAAAGGTAAAATAGCGATAAATAACGCACGATATATATCGAGGTGAATCATTAATTTCCGTTTATTTAAACGATCAATCATACTCCCAGACCAAGCGTTTGTAAATAAAGTGGCTAATGGTTTTATTACATATAAAGTAGCAACAGCTAAGGCTGAGCCACCCATATTATAGACAAGTACATTCAGTGCTATTAAGTAAATCCATGCCCCTAAATTCGCAATACCAACTCCGGACAATAGTAATAAAGGATATTTCCAATCTTTAAGTAAATTTTTCATTTTTGGCCCCCGCTTTCAAAATTGTTTTACAACAATAAAAAAATCCCACCCCCAAGACTTTTAATCTTAGGGACGAGATTTATCATCGCGGTGCCACCCTAGTTTGTTAATATGTCACCATACTAACCTTATCAGGTACTGCATTCTAATTCATGCTTATACCATAGCTCTATAACGGGAGCTCCCGTCACACCATCCCCTAATAATAGGTTCCGATGAGCTGCTCAGAGGCTTGGTTCAATAAAGAATTTTTACTCCTTTTCAGCTACATGGAGCTCTCTGTGAAAAATTCATTTTATTTACTCTTCTCTTCACTGCATTTATTTTTTCCATATTATCACATATACATTTAACTGTAAATAAACAATAATCAGACATTTAATAACGTGTCACTTTTAGTTCTTTTATTTATTATTTTTTCTAAAAATTACGGTGCGTGAAATTACTTACAACTCTAAAGAAAGAGCTATTTGCATATAGCTCTTTCCAAATGCCTGGATTAATTCGTATTCGCCTCTGTTAACGGTTGTAACGGCGGTTCTAATTCTAGTTCTAGTGTATCTCCTTCTTGTAAATCTTGTCCTTTTTCAATACTTTGACTCGTTACATAACCCGTACCAGAAGTTTTCAAATCTAATTTCAAAAGTTTAGAGAAATACATAACATCACGCATGGACCACCCTTTTACATTTGGCATTTGTGCGTTATTCCCTAATAAAAATATCCGATCACCTTCACTCATTACCTCGCCAGACTGTGGATATTGTTTTATTATTTTTCCTTCTCCTAAAATTACCGGCTGTAGCTTCTCTTTTTCTACACTTTTCTCTATTGTATCCATCGATTGATTTACATAATTTTGTACTTTTAATTGAGATTGTTTCGCTGCATCAGCTATTTGTTTTTCTGTATACGGTTTCACCTTTAAATATTCAAGGCTGTTTTTTATAACAGGTTTAAATATTTCAGCAAGAGGCTGAGCTCCATACTCATCTCCTTTTAACTTTGGCTGCTTAATAGCTAAGTATACGATTAACTCCGGATCGTCAATTGGAGCCATTCCTAAAAAGGAGAAAATGTAATTCCCTTTCCCTTCCATATATCGGCCATTTTCAGGATTCGGGATTTGTGCTGTTCCTGTCTTACCTCCAATTGGATAACCATCCACTTTATACATTGTACCAGTTCCTTTTGAAGATGTTATAACACGCTCCATTAAGCTTCTAACCTTGTCCGCTGTTTCTTTTTTTATCGGATTCCCAATTTCTTTCGGTTGATTTTCCATAATAACTTCTTTGTTTGTTGGATTTACAACTTTATCAACGATATATGGTTGCATCATTTTCCCGTCATTTGCTATAGCAGTAGCCGCTTGGATTAATTGAATTGGAGTTACTGTAGAACCTTGACCAAAAGAAGTTGTAACCTGTTGAATTTGCGTATTTAATAATAAAGTATTTTTACTTTCTCCAGGTAAATCTATTCCTGTTTTTTGATTGAATCCAAATTTATTCATATATTGCTTAAATTTATTTGGTTTCAGTAACTGATCTTCTAAAATAGAAAAAGCTACGTTTGATGACCTTTCAAAACCTTCATCAAATGTAATTGATCCCCATCCAAATCCACCATTATGGTCTTTTATATCAGATGAACCAACGGAATATTTTCCAGATTGAAAATATTCTTTTCCGTTATATACACCTTCATTGATGGCAGCTGCTAACGTAAAAACTTTCATTGTTGAGCCTGGTTCATATGCATTTGCAATTGGGTCATTTAAAAAGTATTCAATATCACCTACATTAGGATTGTAACTAGGTTTACTAGACATCGCTAAAACCTTTCCTGTTTTTGGATCAGCAATAATGCCAATTAACATAGAAGGATCATAATGTTCTTGCGCTTTATTCATCGCTTCTTCTAAAAAACTATTAATTTGTTTATCAAGCGTTAAATATACGTTATTCCCATTTTTAGCTGGTTCTACTTTACCTATATCATTTGTAAGCGGAATCCCTCTTCGTGTACCCACATATTCTATATTCCCGTTTGTAGAGCGCAAATATTTATCCAAACTCTTTTCAAGCCCAAACTTCCCTTCCGTATTCCCTTTATCATCTGGTCTAGCAAAACCAAGTATATAAGATGCAAAGTCTTCATTCGGATACACTCTTGCTTTTTCCGACATAAAGGATACACCTGGTATTTTTAAATCATTAATTTTTTCCTTCTTTTCCCTAGATAAGTTCCGACCAATTTTCCCAATTTCAACTTGCGTACGCCCTTCATGAAAGTTTTTTAATACTTCTTCTTTATCAATTTCAAGCGCATCGGCTAATTGTTGTGCGGTTTCATCTTTATTTTTCACTTTATCTTTTCCTTTTAAATTCACAACAACTCGATACGTTGTAGAATCTTGTACTAACACCTTTCCTGTTTGGTCATAGATAGTGCCACGATTCGATTCTAAAACACCTTTTTTATTATGTTGTTCATCCGCGAGGTCCTTTACATTTACATTATGCACGACTCCTACTGCCTGAATATAGAATATACGCAAAATCATAATAAGAAACAAAACAATAAAAGCAATCATCATATATCGAGCGCCTTTATTCGTTTGGAGTTTTTGCATACTTATCTCCTCTCTTTTGGAATGGATTCGTACGAAGATCCGTTTTAAAATTTGTAGTTTTTGTTTGCGATACTATATGTTTCGAAGTTTTCTTTTTAATTCCTTTAAAACAATGCAAAACTAACTGTTGTTATTTTGTGTCATTATTTTATATATTTAAAATACGGTGCGTGAAATTTCAGAATATTAATTAGTACAACTTGATTACAGAGCACTCTAAACTCTTTTCGTATTTCCTATAAAAAAATTCCCCTCTGGATGTCCAAAGGGGAACTTTTTATAGGAAAATTATGCGATATGGTTATATTTCGCTAAGAAAGGAATTCGTCTCGCTACTAATGCATACATTTTGAATACAAGTTTCGCTATTGGTTCAAACATACGTGTACTTTGCATTACTAAAGCACTCGTAATAAGTGTTAAGAATGCTGCACCAAGTATATCTAAAGGATAATGAACACCTACGTACATACGTGATATACCGACTAGTACTGCCCATAATAGCGCGATATATTTCAGTTTTTCTCCTCTAAGAATAAATACGAAGGCGATTGAAAATACAAGTACAGAATGATCACTAACGAATGATGAATCTGCTGCATGTGGTACTAATTGATGTACATCATGTGATACGAACGGACGCGGATGGTAATATACCGCGTGTATAAGAACATTTACTACTAATGCAATAATAACCGAAAGCGTCGTATATAAAACTGTATATTGTTTTCTAATTGCCTTCTCTTTCTTTCCATTGTTAAACCATAAGATAAGCATAAATAAAATGGCTACGTATGCAGCGCTATTTGTAATAGAAACCATTAACGTATCTAATAGTTTGGATGAATCAGCAAAATTATTAAACCACTGGAATACTGTGTAATTCATTAAACTCTCTCCTTACATACAAGTGTTCTTGATTTACACAGTATACAACACCATTATGAAAATGGACTTACACTTTTTTCATCTAATTCTCATTTTACTATTACTCATATGACAATTATAAAACAAATTTTATACGCTATTTATGTATAAAGCCAATAAGCCTTTATAATAAAGCGGTTCGTATTTTTTTCATGTTTGAAATACATAACATGTTCATTTAAATATACTAATTGCAAAATCATATTTTTTAATTCATTTGAAGTACAATATTTCCGAATTGTTCTCCATGTTCCATACGGCTTAGTGCTCGAATTGCTTCTTCTAACGAGTAAACTTTATCAATAATTGGTTTAATTTGATGTTTTTCTATAAACTTTATCATCTCATTAAATTCCTCACGGCTACCCATGGATGTTCCCATAATATCAATTTGATTGTAAAATAGCGCGCGTAATGGTAATTCAATTTTATCGCCTGAGCTTGCACCAAAATTCACGATTCTTCCGTTTGGTTTTAAGACATCAAAATATTTCAAAAAAGTTGCCGGACCAATACTATCTATTATTAAATCAACTTTTTCACCTTGTAAGCTCTCTTCCCAATTTCCAGCACTATGAAAAGAAATATCTGCACCATATTTCTTAGCAAGTTCCCTTTTATTCTCTACCCTTGAAGTAACACTCACTTTTGCGCCAATTGCTTTCGCGAATAACATGGCAAATGTAGCAACACCACCGCCTATTCCCGGAATTAAAACGTGTTCGCCGCACTTCAATCTACCTTTTGTAAAAAGCGCTCTATATGCAGTTAATGCAGATAAAGATAAAACACCTGATTCTTCCCAAGTAAGATATGACGGCTTTTCTACTACATTTTCTGCTGGTACAATTACATATTCAGCAAACGTTCCATCTTTCGGTCCACCTAGCACTTCTGGTAACTCCGGTACTTCAGTAGCATGTTCCCATTCAATACTAGGATTAATAATAACTTCTGTATGTAGTGTAATATTTGAAACTCCTTCTCCTATTTCTGTAACAATTCCTGAGCCATCTGACCCTATTACTAATGGTAGATCCATTTCTTTTCTATTATTTATAATAAATAAATCCCTATGATTTAACCCTGCAGCTTTTAACTTTACTTTTACTTCACCTGCATTAGGACTTATCTCAGGTGAAAATTTATATTCTAATCCCTCTAATCCTTTTTTATATTGATGTACAATAGCTTTCATTGCTTAATTCCCCCTTAATATTTCCAATGTACTAGAAATATCAAAATAAATAAAATAGTTTGCCTCCAATAATTAGAAATTATATATTTAGTCATGAAAAAACAAAAAATCCCACTCCCTATAAAAAGTATAGGAAGAGGTTTCAAAACTAGTTAGATAAGAATCTATAAATTCATTGAGTTCTAGCCAATTCTAATATTTTTCGAATAAACGGCGCTTTTGCCTTTGTATATGAAACACGATCAAAAGCATATGTAATAGCAAGCATCTCTTTTAATTCTCTATATTCTTTACGTGCCCATTCATTGCTTATTAGAAAGTCACGAAATAAAATATTGTTTCTCCACTCGTCACTATTATAAATATAAACATGCAAATGATGAGTACCTGCTCTCCACTTTCCTTTTCTAAAAAAACGCCAATTCGTTGCATCTTTTGGAACATACTCATATTCAATTTCCGATAGAACTTCAATCCACTTTTCAGTTATTTGCAATTCTGTTACGCCAATCATCATATCAATAAGAGGTTTAGCTCCTAATCCTTCTACTGCTGTGCTTCCTATATGTTCAACAGCAATTATTTCTTGTCCTAACAAGGAACAGAATTTCTCTTTTTCTTTTATATACTCTTCAACCCATTCTTTTTGATACGGTTTAATAACAATTTGTTGATCCATTGTATTCACCTCTCTATAAATATTTATCATTATATTTATAAAATTTTATATTGTTAGCATAGGATTTCCATAAAATATGTCGAATAGTGGAATGTACAACTTAATTATATTAAATGTGAGGTAATCTATGAAAGATAATTACGTGAAAATTCAGTTAAATGACGTAACATTCCAATTAAAAGAATATCATAATTTTGATTGGCTTATTAAATTAGGGACCGTATTTGCAGTTTTTGACCAACAAGATTCAGGTAATATAAGTTTTGGTGTAGAAAAAGATGGGCATAAGAAATTTATCAAATACGCAGGAGCACAAACAATTGCATATGAAGGAACAACGGGTGATGCTATTGAAAGGCTAAAAAATTCAGTTACTATCTATGAAGATTTAAAGCATAAATCGCTCATAAGATTAATTGATCATTTTCCAGTTCAATCTGGATATGTATTAATTTTCGATTGGTTTGATGGTGAGTGTCTTCATTCGCATTGGCGTTTCCCATCTCCTGAAAAATATAAAAATCCAAACTCACCATTTTATAAATTTAGACATTTATCTGCTATAGAACGAATTCATTCCTTACATTCCATTTTTTCTTTCCATACTTATATAGAAAAGAAAAACTATGTAGCATTAGATTTTTATGACGGTAGTATTTTATATAATTTTAATACAAACGAGACTAAAATTTGTGATATAGATTTATACAGTAAGAAACCTTACATAAATAAAATGGGTCGGCTATGGGGTTCCTCCCGTTTTATGTCACCAGAGGAATTTGAACTAAACGCAACAATTGATGAAAGAACAAATGTATTTAATATGGGAGCAATGGCTTTCTCACTTTTAGGCGGTGAAAAAGATCGTTCCTTTATAAAATGGGAAGCAAGTAAGGAATTATATGAGGTAGCGTATCGTGCTGTAAGTGACAATCGGGCAGAACGGTATGCATCAGTTATAGAATTCTACGAAGCGTGGTTAAAAGCAGCTAACGCAGAAAAGATATAACCCTAAATTATTAAAAGAAATATAGAGTTTATACTATACTTGTTTTGTTTTCTTTGCTATTGCAAACTTCAAAAAAGCTGCAAGTAGGAGGAGCGGTATGCCCTGAATAAAGAGAAATCCTCAAAAAAAATCAAGCGTAGTACTATATGGAGAGTCTGTTGCCACCACACCTATAAATAAAGCTATTGGACTTGTGAGTAGATTTATCCCTAAACAGATCATTATCAATGATAGATTTTTAGCCTTAATTTTTGATGAACCAGACAAGAAAAATAAGAATATCGTAGTACCAAATATAAGAAAAAGTGTTACATAAAAACTTACCATAATATCCCTCCATGAATCTAATTGTACCATTAGCAAGGACAAATTCGAGTAAATAGGATATTTATGTAAGTCAGATATAATGTCTCTTTATCAGTGGCAAGAAAAAAGTGGATCCCTACTCTCTCACAAGGAATCCACTCTTTCTATTTCTACAACTCTATTTTTATACGTTCCTCTTCTTGTCCTTACGCGAACTGCCATCACTAGATCATTAACATCATTATCTTTAGCGGAAGTTAAAGGTTTTTATTTGTGTCCTCTAGTTTTCTAGCCGGACTATATTCTATTTTCAAGCCCATTTCTATCCCCCATGAATAAAACTCAACGTTCTGTTTATACTACAACTACATCTAGAGACACATCACTGTTTAGAGCGGCTAGGTTTTGTTAGCTGCTCTTTTGTGTTTTACACAAATAAAATCAGTAACTCAGCATATAACTAGATTATTACCTCTGTATCGAGCAGTTAGGCTGGGCTAACTGCTCTTTTATTTATGGTAAAATGAAACTTTATAACAGAATTACTTTCGTATAACATTTCCAATCTCGCTTACACTATAACTTTAAGTTACACATCTATTGCTTATAGGACCTAATTTTCTTTTGTGTAACAATTGGTTAACTCATAAAGTTAACCAATTTGTTGTGTTAAATATTTTTTATTTCTCAATACTTAATACCTGAAATTAATTCTCATTTATTGGTACTAAACTATTGACATTGATTTTCCTCATATGCAATTTTTGAAAAGGCCTTTTCTCTCACATCAAGCTCTTTTATTTATTAAAAAAAGATTATTTTATATAGATTACTATAAGCATCCATAAAGCCAAAGCACCAATGATAGCGAGTACTATACGTGTAGATAGTATCCTTACTTCAAAGTCTGTTTTTTGGGAGGGTTCAGGATATGCAATTATGTAAATTCCCTTTAATAATGCAAACCATGCAATAACCGTTAGGAATCCCTTCCAGTTGAATACCCATACATTATGTAGAATTACAGTACCTAATCCTAGGAAAATCGATAGAAAACCATACATAATACCAAACCCTCTGTCTTCAACCACTAATTTTTTCAAGTCACGTAGCACCGATGGACGGACGAAAAGTATTCCCGATACGATAACCGTCATCCATCCCCAGAACAGCCCTAAAAAAGTACTAGTTTCCATTATTATTTCACTCTCCTCAATTATATTTATATTTCAGATATTCCTTCCTTTAGAAAAATTCCAGTACTTTTATATGTAGGTTAAAGTCTACTCTTTTTTAATACAAACATTCCGTATTCAATGCCCATCCTTAATCACCCCATTTCTCTACAAAATGAAATTTTTATTAATTTTTCATGTTTAAATAAATTTCTTTTACATTGTGATACAAAGATTATCAACTTATAGAATTCCTCTTAAACGCTTCACTTAACTTACCCTTGCATTAACACAACAATTCATTTGTTAACTTTCAGAAAATATCAACTTGTATTACAGTATCTGCTATCGTGCTTAGCGTAGAAACTGTTACTTTTAACGAGATACTATCCCCTGCTTGGAATGTTGTTGAAATATTATTAGTTATATTAGAAGTCTGGGCACCAGTTAATGAAACTACAAGAGGTGTATCCACACCATTTTTTCGAATAGTCCAAGTATCAATATTTGTCCCTCCAGGGCCAACTCGAGCACGTACCGATAGTGATTTTATAACAGATTTTTGACTTAATCGGATAAATACTTCTGTATTTGAAACAGCTGCTGTTCCTGGTCTATAAAAACGAGTCCCTCCAGTTGGTAGACCTGACGGGTCTGCCCAAATAATTGTAGTAGGCTGTAAAACTGTAGAAAAGCCCAAATTATTAGCGTTAGAATTTATAAGATTCGCTGAACTTAAAATCAATGTTCCAGCTGATTGTGATATATCCGCTGTAGTTCCTTGAATTGACGCTAAACGCAAACTTAATTGTGCTCCTATTCGATTTACTTCTGCCCCAATATAAGATCCTGCTCCAACTGAACTAGTAGTGGTTAAATTAACATCACGGCAATGAAAATTATGTGAATTTGTATTAACCAATATGGCTCTTTTATTCCCTAAACCAGCTGATTTTACTGTTATCGTTGTTGCTCTTACAGTACTTATACTTTCATCTGGAATTCCTGTTCCAAAAGAATGAATTCCATAAACATTTGAAGTTCCACTTGTTGATGCTGTAGAATTATCCACAGTTATAACTGCTGTTCTTAATCTAGAAGTTTGTGATGTTGTTCCAGGAAAAGCAATCCCTGTTAAATCCACATGGATAGAAGAGGTTCCTAATACCGTAATATCTTCTACTCTTGTATTTTCTCCCATTGTGAGTACAGTAGTATTTGATGTTGCATTCTGTTGACGAATTATTACTGTCCATAGACTAATTCCTCGTAATGAATTTCCATTAGGGATAACTACCTTTTCGTCATAAATTCCAGGAAACACAAAAATTGTAATCCCTGTAGCTCCTGTAGTATTAATCGCTGTAATCGCACCATTAATTGTTTTAAAAGGGTTTCCTCCAATAAATGCTGTTGAATCATTTCCTGATTTCATGACCACCGCTGTATTTGTTCTTGATATTAGCAGCTCTTGTAAACTCATTTACTGTTATTTCCCCCTTTCATCCTTTATTTCGTTTTTTGCCCATTAATATCTTATGAGCTGGGAAACAAATTAGATGCAAATAAAATTTTCATATTAAACCTCGCCTAACAGCATAACAGTTAAATAATTATGAGCTTGCTTTCTACTGGTCACTTTCTTTCTATTATCCGTTATTTTATAAAAGAGGATTGTCTTAGGAAGTACGCTCAAATGTTGAGCGCACTCCTGTATGGTTTTAGTACATATTAGCCATTTAGATTTCCCTTATAAATGGCATACTCCTTTAACTCCATTGCTCAACTTCCCCTTTTCTCTAAAATAATGTTTTTATTTAGCTCATTAATCTAGCTACTTTATCATTTATTGCGTACAAAATAACGTTTTCATTTAAATCCATCTTTTTTGACCGTAGCTTTACTAATATTTTTGCACTAATGAAACACCTGTACGGATATTAAAAAGATTATCTTAGAGCACATATAAACATGTATTTTTTTTCTTGTTATAAAATAAAGATTTTTGTATAAAACTACACCTATCTAAGAAACATACATACAATATGATGTGAACCTTTTTTCAAAAAAAGACTTGGTTATAAAGCACCTTCCTCCCAAAGCACTCTTTTTATTTGTAAATAAACATTTTGCTCAAATATACTCAAGACATATGTATTTACTAGGATAAGCATTATACTAGAGCAAGAATTATTTTATCCATGTTTATAAGGAGGGATTTTTATTAAGACAACTTTAATTTCCCATTTTTACAATGAAGAGTATCTACTTCCATGGTGGCTAATGCACCACACAAAACTATTTGATCACGGTATTCTTATTAATCGAGGATCTACTGATCGTTCAGTAGAAATATGTAAACTATTTGCGCCTCATTGGGAAATCCGAGATTCAAAAGTATTAGAGTTTGATGCTATATTAGTTGATAAAGAGATAATGGAAATAGAAAAAGAAATTAAGGGGTGGAAAATGGTTTTAAATACCACTGAATTTCTTTGCTGTTTTGATAAGGAAGCCTTTTTCTCATCTCTTGTCACTTTAAGGAAAAACATGTATGCTATTAGGACTATTCTGATGGTAGATGACCCTACTCATGGTTATTCCAATCCGAGATACGGAATTCCCCTTGTCAAACAGCGTTATCATGGGAGAATACTCCATCCTACTCCACCTGCCCCTTACTACGGAGGTAGACTAATCCACAATTATTCGCATGGTAACTATATAGCTGGAAGGCATTGGTCAAATCATTCATTTATCGTTTACATGTACCCTGCTTTCGTTTTAAAATTCTTTTACAGTCCATGGAACACAGCTATGAAAAATCGAAAATTACAAATCGGTCCAACCCTTTCTAAACATAGTATACAGAAGGGCTTAGGTACGCATCACCTAGTTACACTAGCTGAATTAGAAACAAAATATAAATTCTTTGCAAGTACAACTGTTGACCTTCGATTAATCCCAGAATATCAAGTTTTATTCCCAGATTTATGTTCTCCTAACCATTAATACATCTAAAAAGAACATTTTGGAACTCCCTATGCAACCCTTGCTTTTGAGTGAGAACCAACTCTTATTAAAATAGTGTTTTTGTTCAAATTAACGACCATAAAATTAGGCAAATTTACCAGTATTTTTACCGGGAAAATTCATGATATGGTTAATTAGTCGAGTACATCATTACTTGGCACTTACCCTTAGAAGCCCCGTCGACAATCGGGGGTTCTTTTATCAATATATATTTGTCAAAATAGTTAGTTGAGTGTTAAAATATCATAGATTCTCCTTAGGGAGTTTTCATGTAATTAAACAAGAGTTTACAAGTTCTCGAATCTTAGCCCCTTGGAGCGCCCTTCAAGGGGCTGAACTAATTAAAATAACGATTTTGTTCACTTTTTTGATACATTTATGAAACATTCATGTGTTATCTTCAGTACATTCTATTCTTTTTATAAAATCGTGTGAGATATACCAACACAAGACGCCTTAGGGCCCTAACTCTAGGGCTTCTTCATTTAAATAAAGAGTTTGTTTGAACCCATTCACCAATTTCATACTTTTACATACTTTAATACTACCTTTCTGTATTATATGAGTTCGTCACTTTCGTTATAATGAGGTATAAAGAGTGCTCTTGATTAGCGCTCTTTTTTATTTGTTGTTAAATGAGGATTTTGTTTAAATTTCTTTAACCTTATTAATTCATTTGCATACAGTATTATCACAAGAAATTCAATAAGTGCTCCGGTCTAGTTACCTTGAATTTCTTGCAAACCTTGTGGAAAGAATCCGTTTATAACAAACGGGTTCTTTTATCTATTCACCTTTTAACTGGACAAGCATATGTTATTGTATGGAGGCATCCACTCATAGAAATCTACCTTTATTATCCAAGAGCACATATATTGTGCTCTTTTTTATGCCCAAATAACTATCTTATTATGTTTCCTAACTTACAGTAATGTCCTTAAAAAACATTCATATATATTTATCAGATGCACTTTTAAATCCCAGAGTATCAAATACTTTTAAGAGTTGACTGACCAATAATATTCGACTTATCTTTAAAAACTAATTAAAAATAACTTAGATACAAAAAAGGTACATTTTATATAGGATAAAAAATTAACTTACGTAAAGGAGCTTGATTATTTGTGAATTATCAAAATGATAACAACTCTAACATTCACAAACCTTGTTCTTGTCCATCTCCCACGGCTAACAGTTTAAATGTTGTTCAAACTACCCCAACAATAGTTTCTGTAAATTCTGCAATTCCACTAGATACCGTGGTAAATTCTAATGGAACGGCAATCTTATTCACACCACCAACAACTGTTTTACTTGAAGGTGGAAGAACCTATTTGGTAATCTATGAAGTGCAAGTTATTATTCAACCAGGAGGTAATTCGGCAGGTATCACTATGTATCTGAATAATAATCCAATCATTGGCTCAGGTACTTCTCTAGGATATACTGCAGGATTTACTTCTGTATCAGCACCCGCCATTTTCACTACACCTCCAGGTTTACCAAGTACACTTACTGTTAATGTAGGCCCATATTCTAGTCCATTAAATACATTAGGCTTAACTCTTGCTGTTGTAGCATTAACATAATAAAATGTAAAACTCTCTAAAATGATTTTATTTGTCCCTTAACTGTCTATTGTGCTAGCCTCTAAGAACTCCACATAACTACATAGAGAAAAAGAACATTATTTGGTTCGATAGTCATAGGTGACTCGGCTAGCACAATAGCTGAGTCACCTATTTATCTATAACAAAATAAAGCTTTTGTTTAATTTATTACTTGTTCTTTTTAATGCATTTTTCTATTACAATTCATTTTCATGTTATAATTACCAACAGTACATATTTTAATAGGCACAACAAATCTCATAAATATAGGAGGACCTTAATGATCCTAACTCAAGAAAAGAACATAAAATTAATTATGCATTTTCTTACATCATTATCTTTTTTTATTCTTATTTTCTTTAGTGTCACAATTTTTTATATACCTTTGGTTTTCTATTTTGTATGTAAATCACAAAACATTCGAAAAAATATCCTTGAAGCTGTTTTTTACCAACTATTCATTTGGATAATTACAGTAATTTGGAATCTTTTTATAATAAGAATCTTAATGCTATTTTGGTCTAATTTAGACTTGGCTTCAATTAACGCTTTGTTTATTTTCGGGGTAGCTCCTTTATATCTAATACTGTTTCTCTTGTTAATTTTTGGACCTATAAAAGGAATTTTATATGTGCTACAAGAAAAAGACTTTCATTATCCCATTATTTCTAAATGGATTAACAAATAAAAATATGTGTAGAAGAATTCAGAGTTTTACTGAATTCTTTTTTTATGGCTCTTTCAAAATCTTTTACATCTTCCTTCATTCCTTCTTTTTAATAAAATCCAATTTCATACCAATTAATTGACTAACATTGAATTTTTTGGGATTTCATGATAATATTTAACTATAATATCATTACCCTCATACAAGGAGTTATGAGCCTTTCCACTCATGGCTCTTTTTTATTACGATTTTCACTTCACATCTACAAGATTTTGACTAGCTTCTCAACTAAATCCGTCTGGGCATCTTGTTGCTAATTTAGGTATGTTCTTTTTGGAAATATACCCCAAGGTATATCCCGTTTCGTGAGACATGATTAAAATGTAGTACAAGATGTCCCCTCCTAGCTCTAAAGCGATTTTATGCGTATTTCCTACTTCTCCTGGACACTGAGCTCGATCAAATCTATGACCATGAAAAATAGCTTTTTTACAACATCAGCTACCTAACCAGCTCCAGCTTTTCCCGTAAGCCCTAATGCTGTATTTAAAACACGTCCACCAAAATCGTTATTTGTATTCCATGTACGTAATGCGGCTTCTTGATATTGATCTAATTCACTAATCTGATTGATATTCATTACAGCTGGTCCTCCTTTTGATTTATTGATTAATTTTGTTACTCCAAACACACCGTTTTCTATTGCTTTCATTTTGATGTCTCCTTCCTATTTAACAAATCCCTAATCTATCGGACGATTTCCAATTAAATACTTATCAGCCTATTCTATTACGAGGAGTGCAACCTTCGTTTGATACGTCCTTAACGCTTATTCCATATTTAGCAAGCTCATACATTGACTCCACATTTCACGAAAACGAATTACATCTCTTTCATCTCAAATAAAGTTAGCTTCTTCTAAATCAATGTAAACCCTTACTAGAATTACTACACGACCTAGCTCGTCCACTTTTCTTGCAACACCTGTTTTTTCATACCTTACTCCCCTTTAGTATTTTTATATTTATTTAGAATCTCATCCAAACGTTTCTTATTATGAATGGGTTCTGCTTATCAAGATTAGGATTTAATTAATTGTAATAAATCGGGTGGGGGGTTATACAGAAATGCTTTCAGGGAAAAGGTTTATAAGGAAATAAAAAATGCAGCAGTGAAAAAAATTAAAACTCATAATTTAAGACATACACACGCAACTATACTATTGAAACAAGGAGTTAATCCTAAAATTATCAGTGAGAGATTAGGTTATACAGACATTTCATTAACTCTTAAGATTTATTCTCATGTTTTACCGAGCATGCAGGAAGAAGGCGTAAAAAATTTTGGTGAAAATATCTTTGGATAGCTAACGTTTGCAGAATGTTTGCATTTTATATCAAAAAGCCAAACAAATCTTGTATTAACAAGGTTTATTCACTTTAACATATGTTATCATGTATAATACATATGTTAAGTAAATTCAGAATAACGAGGCAAGTATTATGGACTTTGTTTATATTAATCAAAACGTGTTAAATAATCTTCTATACATTTTATGTAGTATATTTGTTTTTTATTTCATATATGATAGCCGGCACTATTTAAAGAAATATAAAATACTACTGATTACCCTTTGTTCTAGTATTCCGCTTATTTTATGTATGCGATACCCTATCTATATGGATGAAAGTTGTATTCATGATTTAAGACAAATTCCGGTCATAATAGGTACGCTTTATGGTGGATTCCCTGTCGGTATCATATTGTTTACAACTTTATTAATTACAAGATTTATATTTTATGGATTTAATATGCTAACAGTCGTTGTTTACGGAATAATGTTCATCGTTACAGCACTCGCATCTTCAAAATTTAATACATATAATAGAAAACTTAAAGTAGCTTTTTCCATGTTTTTAACCTTTTTCCTAGCAATATTTACAACTTTAATTGTATTAACTTTATCAGATTTTGAAGTGAATAATTTGTATATTATTTATTTCATGGCATTACCGACTACTTTAATGTTATTTATTGTTTATATAAATGAAGTTATAAAGGATGCTGTATTAATGCGCTCTAAATTAATTAAAATGGAAAAAATGGAGATTGTTAGCCAACTCGCTGCAAGTATATCGCACGAAGTAAGGAATCCCTTAACAGTTGTAAAAGGATTTACACAGCTTTTAAAAACACCAAATTTAACTCCCGAATCAAGAGACGAATATATTAAACATATACTTGAAGAGTTAAATCGTGCCCAAGAAATTATCGATGATTACTTAACGTTTGCCAAACCTGCTCCAGAAAAATTAGATCAAATTTCAGTAAAACAAGAGTTAAATCGAGTTATTAATATGATATTGCCATTGTGTAATATGAATACGATACATATTACACAGGATTTTTCTGAGGCAACCATTGTTGGTAATAAACAGCACTTTCAACAATGTTTTTTAAACTTAATAAAAAACAGTATTGAAGCAATGCCTAATGGTGGTACCTTAAATATTTCCTCATCTATCAATAATAGTAAAGTTGAAATACGAATTGAAGATAGCGGAGTTGGAATGTCACAGGAGCAAATACATCGATTCGGTGAACCGTATTTTAGTACAAAAACAAAAGGAACTGGTTTAGGTACAATGGTTGCTGTTAAGATTATTGAGACAATGCATGGAAGTTTAAAAATCCGAAGTATCGTTAGTAAAGGAACGACTTTAATGATTACGTTCCCGAAATATAGTAAGAATACGCATTAAAACAAATAAAAAAGGAGCGACCATGCTCCTTTTTTATTTGTTTCGATACATAAGTATCTTCAATGTTTTTTTAGTTTACATTTGTGAAGACTAATTAAAAATTAGTATCCTCCGCCCCAGCAGCTGCATCCTACAATTATTAATAGAATGAATAACACAACTAGTAAAGCGAAACCTCCACCAAAACCACAAGAACCACCGTAACTCATATTTTCTCCTCCTTTTGGTTTGAAAACTAATAGGTAGTTGATCATTTTAACTGGTTCGTATTATACATTATGTATATATCCCTTTTTTGAGCATGTCTACATAAAAATAAGTAAAAGCACTCGTTTAAAGAGTGCTTTAAAATGGATACCAAAAGTTTTGAAATACGTTTAATTTTAAATATACTGCAACAATAAATATAAAAATACCGGCAAATAAAGCGATGAAATCTTCACGTTTCGCCTTACTTGTATAAAACCATGTACGTTTATCCTTCTTTCCAAATCCTCTTAAATCCATTGCATTTGAAACCGTATCTATTCTTTCTAGAGAATGAATGATTAGTGGCCAGAAAATTAAAACACGGTTCTTCATACGAACCCATAAACTTGCTTCTCCTTTTTCAAAAGCCACTCCTCTCGCTTCTTGCGCGTGTTTAATAATTTTATACTCAGACTGAATGTCAGGAATATAACGTAGTGCAATATTTATTGCATATGTAATCTTATAATGAATACCAAGTTTACTTAAGCTACTTACAAATTCGCTTGGATCTGTCGTGTAAATAAAAAGAAGTGTAAATGGTAATAACGTAAAATACTTTAATGAAAGTGTAGCTGCATAAAATAATGTTTCATATGTAATCGTTGCATATCCAACATGTAAAAACACGGTATATGATTCAGTTAATTCAGATCCATGAGTTGGTGTAATAAATAAAATCATGACAGAGTTTAATAAACTAAATGTAAATATGACACTAAAAACAATTAAAATTTTACGAAATGGAATTTTAGCAATGCTGAGTCCGATACACCCAATAATAAATAATATTAGCAACACCCGAAAATCAAAAAACAAAAAAGTAAGCGTCATACAAAAAATAAATAAAAACAATTTCACTACCCCATCCATACGATAAAAATATGTACTATGCACCTTCCTCCCTCCTATTACTATCTAAATAAAGCTCCATAAATTTTTCTGGACATGAAATCCCACTAAATTTAACAAGCTTGGTTAAAGAACTCTCTCTTAAGTTAGCTCTTTGTAACGTTTCTTGATTACCAAATACATTAGACACTGTATTATCCGCAATAATTTTCCCTTCATGTAGAACTACTGCACGATCTGCATATTCTAGTGCGAGATTCATATCGTGAGTGATAAAAACAAATGAAATACCCTTTTTTGCTAGTTTTTTAATAAACGACATAAATTGTTTATAATGATAATAATCTTGTCCCGCTGTCGGTTCATCTAATATGATAAGCTTAGGATTTGTTGTTAATACAGATGCGATTGTTAATCTCTTTTTTTGCCCATAGCTTAGTGCTTGAATTGGCCAATTACGAAATGGATATAAACCACAAATTTTTAAAGTTCCTTCTACTCTATTCTTAATTTCTTCCTTAGAAAAATTATGTAATGTTAATGTAAATGAAACTTCTTCAAAAACAGTAGGCTGTGTAATCATATGATTTGGATTTTGCATCACGTAAGATATGATTTCCCCACGTTTACGAATAGACCAAGAACTAATATCTTCACCTTTTAACAAGATTTTCCCATTTTTCATTTTGTTTATACCTATAAGACTATGAGCTAATGTTGATTTCCCTGCTCCATTATGTCCTAACAGTGCCACAATTTCTCCTTCATATATTAAAAGGTTTACATTTTCTAATACTTTTTGTTTATTAGGGTATGAAAATGATAAATTCTCCACTTTAAGTAATTCCTTGTTTTTAGCATTCCTTTTTAATATGACTTGTTTCTCCATCCACTCTTTTATAACGTTGCTTACCTTTTCTTTTTGAAGGTTTTCCATTGGATATATTACGTCATTATTACTATCAAAATGTAATCTCTTTAATGCTTCGATGTAAATAGGCTCTCTTAAGCCAATACGTGGTAATATATTTGACGCTAAGATTTCTTTTGGTGTTCCCATCGCAATGACTTTACCTTCATCAATTAATATAACTTTATCTAAATCCAGTTTGAAAATTTCTTCTATCCTATGTTCGATAATAACAATCGTTTTATTATACTGCTCATGTATATCTTTCATAAGTTCTATCGTATGTATGGCGCTTAGTGGATCTAAGTTCGCTAATGGTTCATCGAACAATAATATATCCGCATTTGTTGTTAATAAACCAGCAAGAGAAACTGTTTGCTTTTGACCTCCTGATAATTCATGTGGACTTTGTTTATGAAACGTATGCATCTTCACCTTTCTTAATGAATCCGAAACAATCTTTTTCATGTTATCTTGCTTTACACATTCATTTTCTAAATAAAAAGCTACATCTTCTTCTACTGTCAGACCAATAAATTGAGCATCTTGATCTTGCAAAATTGTTCCTACCTGTTTACTTTGTTCAAAAATACTTCCTTCCCTTGGGTCTTTACCGGCAATTAAAACGTTACCTGTGCTATTCCCTTCGTAAGAAAATGGGATTAGCCCATTTATACAATGAGCTAATGTCGACTTTCCTGAACCACTTCGTCCAGCAATTAGCACTTTTTCCCCAGGGTATATATGAAAGGTAATATCACTTAAAGTAGGCTGCGCAGCATGCCCATATTGAAAGGTGAATTGTTCAAACGAAATAATTGGTTGCATGTTAACATCCCTACTTTTCAATTTTTAAATGTGTATGTTTCTTATTGGATTTCGCCAAACCAATTGTAAGTGGCAATCCAAGTACTAAGAAAACGATGACATCGGAAATTGTTGCTCCTAATACTTGGATAACAATTTTGTCAAATGGTTCTCCCATCACAATAATATCGAATGCCCCAGCAAATATAATAGCGATGACAATACCAACTAGCCCAGTAATTGCTAAATAAGAAATATCCCCCTTGTTAAACGACCCGTTTTTCACACTAAAGCCAACTCTTTTTTGAATAAGCCCCATTGAAAAACCAATAATACCTGAACTAATAACCCAGCCCCACCAAATACCCCAGCCAGCAATCGTATCTGTTACGGTATGACCGATAAGTCCGATTAACAGTCCTGCCACTGGACCAAATAATGCTCCAAAAACAGTTAATATAGCTAATGCTGGTTTAATAAATGTATTCGGTGCAATAGAAAATCCCCAAAGTCCTAATATCCCGTATAATGCTGCTCCAATACCGATTGCTACTACTAACTTTGTTGATAATTTGTTCATGACAATTCCCCTCTCGTATTAGTCAACTTTTATTACTCTATATTTAATTTAAAAATGAATTATGCATCGACACTCCCTTTCTATACAACAAAAAAATGACCTCTTACATAAGAGGTCACTTTCTTTCACGTTCAAGAATCCTCTTATCTTTCAAAAAACACATCGTGTCCTCTGCGGAATTAGCACCTTCCTATAAAATTGCATAGGGGTTGCTGAGGTTTCTTAGGGCCGTTCCCTCCACCTCTCTGGATAAGTATTAATTTGTAATTCGTATTATGGCACTAAAGAATGTAAATTTCAACACTTTTCTCACTATTTTTATTTTTTATTAAACAGTGCATTTAAATCATTGTATTCTTATCGGAATTATGAAATAATAAATTCAAAATCGTTTCGGGAGGAATGCATTATGAAAGTTATTGGTTTGATTGGAGGATTAAGTTGGGAATCTACATCATTATACTATAAACATATTAATACACTTACACTCTCTCAATACGATCAAAATGCAAAGTTAGTTTTATATAGTATGGACTTTGGTGAAGTAACTACTTTATTACAAAACCATCAATATGAAGAAGTGAAAAATGAACTAGTTACAGTTGCAAAGAAAGTTGAAAAATCTGGGGCTGAATGTTTATTAATGTGTTCAAATACTGTACATCTATTTGCTGAGGAGGTAGAACAAGCAATATCTATCCCGCTTCTTCACATTGGTGATGTAAGTGCTAAAAAAATGGTAGAACAGAATATAAAACGTATCGGACTATTAGGAACAAAACAAACGATGGAGCAAGATTTCTATAAATCACGATTAGCGAAATATAACATTGAGACAATTATCCCAAATGATGAGGAAAGAACTTTTATCCACCATGTCATATTAGATGAATTAAGTAGAGGGATCATTTCAGAAACATCTAAAGAAAGGTTATTACAAATTACAAAATCATTAATTCAAAACGGCGCTGAAGGTATATTATTAGGCTGCACTGAAATACCTTTACTCATCTCCCAAAATGATCTTACTGTTCCCGTTTTTGATACTGCTTTTTTACATGCAAATACTGCTGTACAATTTGCTGGATAAGAATACACAAGCATAAAGGTGAGAACCTCTATGCTTGTATACAGTTACGACTATTTATCCCGCTATTTGCAGGCAGTAAAGCCCCACCAATTAAAGTTTTACTTTATTTAAAAGAGATTCAATAACTGCAATGGCTTCTTTTGAACCACCACATTCTAAAAAGCTATCATTAAGTTTTCTTATACCATGTTTATACTTTTCATTTGAAAGTACATCTGTTACGGCCTCTTTTAAAGAGTACACATTAACATGTTCTTTCAATAGTCTATGTGCTGCTTCCAGTTCAGTTAATCTTTGCGCTATCATAGGCTGATCTTTATCATGCGGTATTATTACAAATGGGACATTATAATGAATGGCATCGTGTACACTATTCATACCGCCATGTGTAATAAAAACATCTGCTTCATTTAATATTTCTGATTGAGGTACGTATGGAGCAATTATAAAATTATCTGGTGCTTCCTTAATTTTAGAAATATCATTTCTATCACCAATTGCCATTACAACTATCCCATCAAAATCTGAAAAAGTATCAATACAAGTATTAAAGAATGGTTCGAGTCCTTCAAGCAGTGTTCCCATTGAAATATAAATAACTTTCTTTTCTTTAAGTAATTCCAGTGGAAACTTTATATTTGTTTTACGCTTTGAAATACTCGGTCCAATAAAAATGTTATTTTCCCCGAACGATTCGCTATTAGGTTGGAAATAACGACTTGTGTATACGAGACAAACATCACCCTTATTATTCATAAATTGAAGATTATTCTTTGGTTTTACTCCAAATTTATGTTCCATCTGATTTAGTAATTTTTCAGAGATTTCCTCTGGTTGAAATGGCATATCTGCATTTGGATGAAAAGGTAATGTCTTCAAAAATTCTGGCGGAATTAAAAATATAGGTGAGGACACTACACCTGGAACTTGTAAATATTCCTTTACTAACTCTCCTGCGCCAAATATATCATAAATTACGAAATCAAAATTTATACTTTCATATAATTGTTTCGTAATTTCTAATATATATAAAGAAGTTTGAACATGCACATGAAAGAAAGCATTTAACCCAGATGAGGTTTCAGCATCAATAGAAATCTCTTTTAATAGATCCGGATGAGTATGTACAGTAGCTCCTAAATCTTCAATTCTATCCTTAAAGTTTGCCGTTGTAATATAATGTACGTTATCCCCTCGTTCAGTAAAGGCTTTTACTAAATTTAATGTAGGGTTTACATGCCCCTCTGCTGGAAAATTAACTACTAAAATATTTAGCACTTATTCCTCACTCCTTACATTTCACTGTTTTAATTAAGCATACTGTTATTTGTACAAGTAATCTTCCCCTAATAGTCCTAATATGCTTGCTACATTATATTGATAAATAATTTTCAGTCATC
This sequence comes from Bacillus cereus group sp. BfR-BA-01311, assembly GCF_022664295.1. Classification (NCBI taxonomy): domain Bacteria; kingdom Bacillati; phylum Bacillota; class Bacilli; order Caryophanales; family Bacillaceae; genus Bacillus; species Bacillus cereus group sp. BfR-BA-01311. Next base: position 36,713 of record NZ_JAKUHC010000004.1, on the reverse strand, counting down.
AACATAAAAAAAGCATCTACCTATGTAGATGCCTAACCGTGATAAGGAGTGTTCTGTGAGGTTAGAACAAGCGTTTCTGCTTGTCCTATGCTATCAATATATGATTTATTTTATAAAATGTGAATCGTTAATAGAATTATTTTATCCATTTTATATGATCAAATGGATAAAATACCATTTCTACTTTACCTATTATATTTGATTCATCAATAAGTCCAAGTGTATTCCTACTATCTTTACTATGATTACGATTATCACCTAACACAAATAATTTATGCGTAGGAACTTTTATTTCTCTAAAATTTGAAAAACGATTGGATACTTGTGACATATCTAAATGTATATACGACTCATCACGCTTTTTACCGTTAATAAATACCTCATCCTCTTTTAGTTGTATGTTATCCCCCGATAATCCAATAATTCGTTTCACATAGTAAGTAGGCGCGTCTTCTTTTTTTATAATGACAACATCTCCATGATGAAAAGACGATAAACAGACGTTTACCTTATTAACAAGTATATAATCTTTTTCATTCAAAGTAGGTTGCATCGAAATTCCTTCTACCATACAAAATAAAAAGGACTTATTAATAAAAATAACCCCTATTATAATGAATATGTAGCCACATATGTTCCTCCAATATTTTAGAATAAACAGCTTCATATATACCTCATTTCTAATCTATTCCCAGATAAAAACGCCTCTAGTTTACAGGAATGCTAGAGACGTTTCGTACATTTTAATTCTCTTTAGAGGCATCTGTTTTTGGCGCTTCACCAGTTAATCTCTTATTTTTCAAATCAAAATAAGCATCTAAAACTTCTTTTCCAATATCGGAGTTAATGCCCGATTTATCATTTTCAACCCATGGTACTACAACAGAAAATGCTACTTCTGGATCATCATATGGCGCATATCCAGCCAATGTTAAGTTATAACATTCTCTACGATCACCTTTCGCATTTCGCCCAATTTCATTTTCTCCACCATATACAGTTTGTGCGGTCCCTGTTTTACCAGCTGGTTTATATGGTGCTTTTTGGAATGCTCTTACTCCCGTTCCATCTCCCTCTTGAAATACTTTTCTAAATCCTTCTTTTACTTGATTAATATATTCTTGTTTCATATCGATTCTATTTAAAACAACGGGTTCTATTGATTGTACTACTTTACCAACCTCATCTTTTTGAACGGTTTGTTCTCTAATCTCTTGAACAATTTGTGGTTTCATTCGATACCCTCCATTTGCGATAGTCGAAATATATTGTGCAAGCTGAAGTGGTGTATACGTATCATATTGTCCAATAGAATAATCTAATAAGAAACCAGGCTGATTATCTTTTCTTCCAATTTGCCCTGCGGTTTCATTTGGTAAATCAATACCAGTTTGTACGCCTAGTCCAAATTGCCTGAAATAATACCTCATTTTATCAAAATATTCTTGTTTAATATCTAGTGAACTATTTTTCACATAACCCACGCCAGCAATTTTTAATGCTATATTAAACATATAAACGTTTGAAGAAACTTGTAACGCTCTTAGATCGTCTATATCACCAAAATTTTTCCAAGACTTCTTTTCCTTAGTTCCTTTAAATTTCATAGGTGCATCATAAAAATGTGTTCCAGGAGTTATTGCATTTGTTTCAAACCCTGTTAACACTGTCGCACCTTTAACCGTTGATCCAAGCTCATATGAACTTGTCAGCGTGCCTAAAGCATAATCTTCAACTTCCATTTTCCCGTCTTTTTCTACAAGCCTTTTCCCAGCCATTGATAATACTTGGCCATTTTTCGGATTCATCATCACTACGAAAGCACGGTCTAACATTGATTCTGATCCTTTATATTGTTTTAATATTTTTTCTATGCTCTCCTCTACTTTTTTTTGCAATTCCATATCTATTGTTAAAGTTAAATTTTTACCGCTTTTCCCTTCCGAAACCGTTTCCGTTCTAATAGTATTTCCTTGTTTATCAGCAATGCTTCTTACTTCTTTTTTTGTACCATGAAGTACATCTTCGTATTGCTGTTCGATATAACTTTTGCCGACCCTATCATTTCGGCTATAATCACGCACTAAATAATAATCTAATCGTTCACGTGGCAATCCTTCATCAGCATTTGAAACGTTACCAAGGACAGAACGGAATAATCCATCATTTACATAGATTCTCTCCCAATCAACTGATGCGTCTACTCCTGGAAGGTTCGCTAAATTTTCACTAATCACCGCATATTCCTGTTCACTAACGTCCTTTTTAATAATTTGAGGTGCCATTTGAAAACCTGAGGTCATTTTACTTTTAATAGCTAACACTTCTATATCTTTAGCCGTTAGTTCTTGAAGATTTTTATCTGTAACGCGTTTCCTTTTTAAATCTTCTATTTTTTTGTCTAGCTCTTTTCCGGTAATATCCTTATCTCGGAACTTATCTATTTCTGTTTTTGATACTAAGTCTTGAGCAAGTTCTGGATTTAATTGCATCCAAAAGTCTTTCTTATCAGTCTCAGTTAACTTATCTATATCTTCTTGTGGCATTTCAATAATATCTGCAAGTTGTCTTGCTGATTTTAATATTTCTTCTTGTTTTACACCTTTCACCTTTGTATATGTAATCGTACGTAAAGACTTATTATCAACTACTGGATTTCCTTCACGATCAAATATTTTCCCACGTGGTACAGAAAGGCCCACGGTTGCATTTTCTCTCTTTTCTACTTCATTTTTATATGTTTCTCCATCAAAAATTTGCACTTTCCCTAACTGAATAATAATGCCAGAAAATAATAAAAATACACAAAGGAATAAAATATTTAACCGGAGAGGTACTACTCTACCACTTTTCTTCTCTTGCTTTTTCACCTTGTCATAATCTCCTCCTTACAATATTTCAAATAATAATCACATTTCTATATTAAAAGTAATGTACAATTTCTATACATTGCTTTGTACAAATATTAATATAATGTTTAAAACTTAATAGAAATTAAAACAAAGGTAAAGAAAAGGTAAAGTTTACTAAATTAAATATAAAAAATACCCAATAACAAAAAGCTTAGTTTTCACTAATCGCTTTGTTATTGGGTATTAATTGATTTAAGAATTACTACTAGTGCGTATTGCTATACATTTGTCGTCACAATTAGAAAGAGATTGTTTACTTAGTACTTTCGGTAAGTAAATAGTTACTGTTGTCCCGACACCAACCTCGCTCATGATACTAATTGTCCCTTGATGACTTTCAATAATTTTATAACTTAACATTAATCCAATACCAGTCCCTTTTTCTTTCGTACTATAAAAAGGTTCACCTAATCTCTTAATTCTTTCTTCAGGTATTCCTATTCCTTCATCTATTACATGAATGATGACACCATCATCATTTATTTCTTTTATGTGAATTGAAATTTCCCCACCATTTGGCATAGCTTCGATTGAATTTTGCAAAATATTAATAAATACTTGTTTCAATTGATTTTCTGAGCATTCAATAATTATATCTTTGTCATCCGTAAATAGTTCAACTTGAATATTTGTCATAATTGCTTTTGTATTCATTAACGATACGACATTTTTAAAAATTTGATAAATATTTTTCTTTTCTGTATTTATCTCATCTGTTTTAGCAATTGCCAGAAATTCTTGCAGGATCGCTTCTATCCTTTCAATTTCAGAGAGCATAATATCAAAATATTTTTCTTGATCTTCTTTATTAATTTGAAATAACTGTATAAAACCTTTAATTACAGTTAAAGGATTTCTTACTTCATGAGCCACGCCAGCTGCTAATTGACCAATTGCTGCAAGCGTATCTGATTTATTTAGCAATTCTTCTGTCTTTTTTCGCTCTGTAATGTCGCGTACAATAATCATAATTTTATCATGTAATAATGGTAAGCACCTAGCCTCAAAGAAATCAATACTTCCATTAAGTGTGAGTGGATATTCTACAATTACATTCGTTCCTTTTTCCTTCACTTGATTAATGGCTTCCTGAAACTGCTGTGCTACTGACGTTGGTAATACTTCATAAAACTTTTTTCCCATAAAAGTTTCTGCGGGTACGTAAAACCTTGTAGGAGATCCTGCCTTGTAATCTATAATTGTGCCATCATCTTCTGTTAAGAAACATAAATCTGGTAAAGCTTTAAAAATTAATTCCAGTTCAGATGTTTGTTGTTTTAACTGCTCTTCTATCGCTTTTAAATGTGTAATATCTACACCAACAGCCCAATAACTATATCCTGTTACAGGAAACTGTTCTGATATATTCGACCACATTATTGTTTTGATTTCACCATTTTTACATGTTAAGTGCATTTCCCAATCTCTGAAATTTTTTCCACAAGTTAAAAATTTCTTTTGTATTTGATGGCGATAATTATGATCAGGATACAATAATTGCAGTGCATTGGGATTTCCAATTATTTCTTCAGCGGTATAACCTGTTACAATTTCGCATTCTCGATTCCACAAAACAAAATCTCCATTATAATCAAGCGCATCGACCATAACAGGCATGTTTTGTAAAATCGTATGTAGTTCCTCTTCTTTCCGAGAAAGCAACGTTGTATTTTTACTTTGAAATACTTTTATTGCACCATCTAAAATTAAACTTGAGAGCATTTCAAAGTATTTTTGACAACTGAAAATTTCACTTTTTTTGGACCATACAACAAAAGATCCTAAATGTTGATTGTATAAGAAAATGGGGATTTCAATCTTTGGAAGTTTACTCTTTTTTATCTCATTCATTCCGAATGAAAAAACACACTCTTTTTCAGCATCAAGAAGTTGATGTGATATGTTAGTTAATTTATAAAATTGTTCTGCCATGGTTTCTATTGTACTCACATCAATAAGTTCCATTAGCCGCGAATTCATTCCTTTTTCACCTCAATATGTAAAATTAATACAAATCTAAAATTCATACTTCTCCATTATACGAAGAAAGCTAGTGTAGGTATATAGCTGTAGAATAATTATTCGAACAAATTTTATTTTTCAATTAAAACAAGAAAAGAATATATATACTGAATATACCTTTAATTAGTATATATTTCATTGATTCCTCACTTATTATCTAGATAACTTGAATTCCTTCTTACATTCACTGAATTTTTACTCGAGAGTCATACACGTTACTAATAGCGGTATAAACATGTAATAAGTATAAAGTTCATAAAATATTCACAATTTTTATGAAAAATATAAACATTTATTCCAATATATTCTATATAATAAAATGTAATAAGGCTTCTATGAATCTCATAGAATACCTTACCCCTAATAAAAAAGAAAAAAGAATCCAAATGGATTCTTTTTTCTTTTTTATTTACATTACATATTTATATAAAGCATGTGCCACACCATGTTCTTCATTTGATAACGTTTCGTATTTACACATTGCTTTTATTTCTTCTACTGCATTCCCCATTGCAATTGATATGTTCGCTTTTTCCATCATAGAAACATCGTTTAGGCCATCACCTATCGCTACAGTATTTTCAACCGGAATATTAAGATGTTCTGCTAAAGTATATAATCCATTCCCTTTTTGAGCATCTCGATGATTAATCTCTAAATTGTGCCAATATGAAGATGTAATTGCTAAATCTGTATTATGAAGAAATGTTTCTTTTAGTTTTTTTAATTTCTCAATATCATAAGAAAATGGTAATAGTTTATGCACATGTATATCTGTTTCTACAATTGGTTTACAACTTTCCGCACTATGAAACGCTGTATGCTCAAGATATAATGCTGCGATTGTTTCTAACTCTTTCAAGTCGAAATTTTCTTTTGAATTCTTCACATACTCAATTTCATTACGTACACTCTCTACTCCATAATCCGGTACATACACACCTTTATCAGTATAAAGCTGATAATATAAACCATTCTCTTCAAGATATTCTACAATTTCAAGTGCCTGCATATTTTGAATTGGATATCTCTTCATCATTTTTTTATCTTTATATATAAGAGCCCCATTTTCCGCAATGATTGGACACTCTAAATTAACTTCTAACAATAATCGCTCAATGTCAACAATAGAACGTCCTGTACAAATTGCTACAACATGGCCAGCTTCTTGACATGTTCGAATTGCTTCTGCATTTTCTTTACTTATCATTTTATTCCCCGAAAGAAGAGTTCCATCTAAATCAATTGCGATTAATTTCATTATTTCTTCACCACTTTCTATAAATACACGAGTTCTAATTAATTATTAGGTATCGTTTTCATACAATCCTCGTGAGGTACTTCTTATTTATAATTTATGAAAAGCGTTTCAGGTCAAGAAATAATTAAAAATAAAATCCAAAGCTTTTCTTTTTAAAAAAGCTTTGGATTTTAAACTATGAATTATAACTAATGTATTTTGTCTCACACATGTACACATTTTTTTCTTCAGTTGGGATATATACTTTAAACTTTTCTAGCCGTTTTCCATAGACATGAATCGTAATAACGCTTTCATTTTTACTAATTTCAAGAATATGACAATCCGCTGGTGGAATTACTTTATCTGTTTCTCCTTCTCCCAAATAAAGATTTCCTGTATGTGTTAAATAAACAAGTGAATTTCCAAGTTGTTTCGTTTGTATAAAGTTCTTCACCATAATCCTTCCTGAAAAAACGCCTTCTACTCCCCATGTGCCGTCATGGTCATGTAAAGGTGTAGATTGTCCATCTTTCCATACGAGAGCTAGTACTTCAAAACGTTTGAGCGGATCTTCATACAATAAATGTCGTGCATATTGAGTCAAATTGGCCTTCTGTTTATCTAACGGAAGCCATGTTTTCTTTTCTAAAAGTTCTTCTAGTAACTTTTCAATGCCACACACTATTTCTTCTTCAAATAAACCGTTTTCCATAAGATTTGTAACACCTTTAATAAACTTTTGAAATGATTTACTTCCATTACAAGTCAACATAAGAATCCTCCTCTACGTTTTATACAATTCCATATTAAGGTAATTGCCGAAAACTCACAATTGAGAAACAAAAAAACAAGATGCAAATGTATGCACCTTGTTAAGATTTTTATTTGGCTTTCAATCGAATAGGTAAGTATTTTAATGTTTGTTCATTTTCCAATATACATTTTTCTAAACAGAAAGATGGAGATAGCTCTATTTTTTCAAAAGCATTTATAAAGGTAGTTAATGCAATCTCAGCTTCTAAACGTGCAAGTGGTGCTCCTAAGCAAAAGTGAGGACCTTTCCCAAAGGTTAAATGCTTTTCATTTCCTGTTCGATGTACATTAAATTGAGAGGCTTGTGAAAATTTTTTCTCATCTAAATTCGCTGCACTAACCCACGCAACAATCATCTGATTCTTTTTCATGAAAGGACCAAATATATTTGTATCCTCTGTAATCCTCCGGGCCAATGTAACAGGAAAGCGATAGCGTAATACTTCCTCAATCGCTTTTAAAATTAAGTTAGGTTCTTTTCTTAACTCTTCATAAATTCCAGGTGAATCTACTAAAAAGCAATAAAAGCTATTAATAATTAAATTTGTAGTGGTTTCATTCCCAGCCGCTAGTAAACCTAATGAAAAGGTTACAATTTCTTCATCGGTTAATCTTTCGTCTTCATATTCAGCTCGAATTAAATCAGAAATGATATCATCGGTTAAATGATATCTCTTTTCCTGAACAATCGGTAGAAGGTATGCTTTGAATTCATGTAATGCTATCCCTTTCTCGGCATCCAGATCATTAAACTTTTCTTTACTATACGGCATAAATAAAATATCAGACCATTCTTTCATTTTTTTACGATCTGTTGTTGGGACTCCTAATAAATCGGAAATAACGGTAACAGGTAAAGGTGCAGCAAACTGTTCAACGATATTAACTTCACTACATTTTTCGATATGTTGTACAAGTTCATCTGCGATAGCCTGTATTCGAGGTTTCCACTGTTCTAAACTTCTTGGAGTAAATGCCTTAGAAACAATGGAACGTACATTGCGATGTTCTGGTGGATCTGTAGAGTTTATATTTATTCTAGTTTCTAAAGGAGGGATTGAGAATTGTCTGCGCTCCCTTCTACTTGAAAATAAGCGATAATCTGATAAAACACGATTTACATCATCATATAAAAAAACATTCCATACATCCTGCTCTTCATCATAATGAACTGGGTGATTATCCCTCATCAAACGATACCATTCATATGGATTCCATAATTCTTCTTTTGTTTTCAGCTTTGAAATTTCATGAACTAAAATAACATTTTCAGGTGAAGCCATAGTTCTTTCCTCCCTTTTCTTTTACAATAAAAGTGATAGGTCGGCAGTCCAAAGTTGTATAAACTATCATATGTTATTTTAACATATACCAAAGGGGATTTTTCATTAGAGAACTTGAGAAATATATAAGGGGGATTTTTATGTACGTTGACATTTTACTACTAGCAGAATTAACGACAGGACCAAAACATGGATATGAAATTAAAAAAAATGTTCAAAATCGTTTAGGTGAAAATTTCGAATTAAATCACAACATGCTTTATCCTGCCCTTCGGCGCTTTGAAAATATGGGTGCTATAACGAAAAAAATACATAAACAAGTCGGAAAACCAAACCGAAATATGTACGATATAACAGAAACAGGAGAAGAAATTTTTTCTGAAATGTTACGAGAGTTTCCCGAAAAACTTGCGACAAACAATACAGAATTTCTTGTTCGTATTGCGCTATTTGAAAAACTTGACTATGAGGATAGAAAAGAGATTTTGACTGTACGTCAAAACGTACTATATAATCAGCTTACTGCTATTCAGTCTCTAGATGTTACCTCATCTTTTATTACTGAAGTCATTGAATTTAGTAAATCACGAATTGAACATGAATTGAGTTGGATTACATCACTTATGAAAAAAATATGAAAAAATAACAAGAAAAGTTAAAAACAATGAATGAAAATGATATTTATTATCAATACTATAATTAATAAAAGGGCAACCACGATTTGGCTACCCTTCAAACATTTATACTTCTGGATCGAAAGTTTTGCAATCTGTTTCTTCCGTTGTAGATGCATGTTTACCTTTATGACTTACTACGTAAATTGCCTCTGCACTACATTTATTACCGTTCGCCCAAAATTTACAGTTATTTACTTCACATAAAACGTCTTGTGCCATAGTATCACACCTCCTTGTTCTATTATCATTAACAAAATTCGGAGGTATGATACTCTTTGTCATGCATTTTTTATTCCCTTTTTAGCTTTCTTAATGGTTCAATATCTCCTCGTACAATCACATCTATATTTTCAGTTATTTTTTCAATGTCAAAATGCCACCATTGAATTTGTAATAATTCTTCTATTATTTCATTTGAAAATCTCTCTTTTATTTTATTTGCTGGATTTCCACCAACAATTGTATATGGTGCGACGTCTCTAGTCACAACAGATTTAGCTGCAATGATTGCACCATCTCCTATTTTTATTCCGGGCATAATAGTTGTGTCCATACCAATCCAAACGTCATTTCCTATAACTGTATCGCCTTTGTAAGGTAAATCAGACAAACTAGGTGTATACTTCTCCCACCCATTTCCAAAGATATTAAATGGATATGCCGAAAATCCATCCATCCGATGATTCGCTCCGTTCATAATAAAGTTAACTCCAGATGCAATACAACAAAACTTTCCAATAGTAAGGCGATCCCCAAGAAATTCATAATGATGTAATACTCGATTTTCAAATGTTTCTCCATCTTTCGCATCATAATAAGAATAGTCACCAACAAGTATATTAGGTTTTGTTATTGTATTTTTTATAAATTGAACGTTTTGATTTCCTTCAATAGGGTATTTAATATTTGGATTAGGATTCATTTTGTACAGCACTTCCTTTACCACTTATTTCACTTTCTACCGCTATTACTGGCTTTAAATTGTATATAGGTAAAATAAACAATAATCCAATTATAAAAAGTAAAGCCGTCCCTTCATACATCATACTTAATGAAAACATCTCTTTTAATGAGCCAGCTATACTCATCGTTACTACCATTGAACCGGTAAATAGCGGACTTAAAATACCATTTACACGACCTATAAAATCGGTATCGCTATTTTGAATAATAAGCGTATTAATACCAATTTGGATACAAGGAAGAGCTAAGCCACTAAAAAGCTGAGCTGTAAGTGTCACCCATAAATTTGTAGAATATCCTATAATGCCAATACCAATTGCTTGACCAAGCATACCGATAATTAACATCTTTTGCGGAGCAACGTTTTTCGCAAATACCATTGCTAATGCTCCGCCAACAATCATTCCCGCACCATTTACTGTTAGTAGCCACTGTAAACTCTCTTTTGATAATCCTAGCTGCTCAGTCACAATAAATATACCTAATGGTTGAATTAATCCTATACCTAGTCCTGCAGCCATAAAGCAAAGCCCTAGCAAAGTTAATGCTTTTTTCTTTTTGACATACTTAATACCATCCTTCATCTCCTGCAGCAGAGTGATATCTTTCTTTTCTACGTCGTTTTCAAGATCTTTCGGAAGAAATAACAATACAACTGCCGCAAGTAAAAACGAGATACCTGTTATGATGATTGAAATATAAATTCCAAAACTATGAAAGATAAATGTCCCTAGAATTGGTCCTAATACCATAAATATTGCAAATATCGTTTGATATATAGACATCGCTAATTGAATTTGTTCCGTTGATAAATGTTGTTTAAACAACTTCATTCCAGATGGTTGTGAAAACTGTGAAAGGATTGCAGAGATGAGTGTCACAAAAAACACAATTTTCCACGTTCCAAACATAAGCGTAATTAATACAGCGAATACTGAAATGGAACTTAACGTTTCACACCATATCATTGTCTTCTTTGGCTTCCACCTATCAGCAAAGGTACCGCCAATAAATGAAAAAATAAAAATTGGAGCGAATTCAGCAACTGAAATCATAGAAATAGCAAAAGCATCACCTTTTGTCATTTCCATTACATATAGTAATACCGCAAAGTTTCGAACCCATATTCCTATTTGTAAAAATAATGCTGATGCTAAAATCCCTTGTACAAACCGATTTTTTAATACTTGTGATACCCCATTGTTTTGTTTCGTTACTACATTTGTCGACATAAAAAAGCCTCCTATTTCATGTTCTGAACAGGAGGCAGCACAAATCATATAAAAAGACTATATATTCGCAGAGCGAAATACATCCCTTTTCTATAAATGTACAGACTAACCCTATTCAGAAGAATATTTCGTTTTTTAACGAAGATCTCTTACAAATAGAATTAGTTGATCATTGGGATGTCTTCACCCTTCCGTTTCGAATTTAAATAACACATACATACTCTATGTAAATCATTTTCGATGTATGCATGTCTCCTTTTAACTATTCTAGAAAGTTAAAGGTAATTCCTCTAAAGAACGCATTAAATAGTTACCTTGCCATTTAATTTCTTCACGATTCCCTTTTATTTGTAGTTCAGGCATTCGATTAAACAAAGTAGTAATAGCAATCTTTGCTTCTAACCTCGCAAGTGGGGCGCCTAAGCAGAAATGACTACCATGACCAAAGGCAATATGACGATTATTTTCCCGAGTAATCTCGAATACATCTGGGTTTTCAAATACAGTTTCATCACGGTTTGCAGAAGCTAAGGCAATGACAACCATATCTCCTTTTTCGATTGTTCGGTCGTGAATTTGAAATGGCTCCGCTGCCCATCTTGAAGTTGTAACCTCAACTGGAGAATAATATCGTAATCCTTCCTCAATAGCAGCATCAATTAATTTTGGGTTTTCTTTTAATAACTGTAATTGATTTGGATTTTCAAGAAGTGCTAATACCGTATTTGTAATTAAATTCACTGTCGTCTCGTGTCCTGCTACAATTAATAGCATTATCATTGAATATAATTCCCGAGCGCTAAGTTTATGCCCTTCACTCTCTGCAAGTATTAAAGCACTCACCAAGTCTTCTTTTGGCTCTTTTCTTTTAATATCAACTAAATAATGAAGATATGTAATAAAGTCAGATAGTTGCTTTTCAGTTTCTCTTATTTCTTCTGGTGTTTCTGGATAAGCAATGACAGCATGAGACCAAATTCTAAATTTCGCTTGATCTTCTTTTGGAATACCGAGCATTTCACTTATTACAATGATAGGTAAAGGGAACGAATAATCATCAACAAGATTTAATGAACCCTTTCGCTCGACTTCATTTAACAAACCATCTGCAATATCCTGTATTCTTCCTTCCAATTGCGTGATCATCTTCGGTGTAAAAACTTTTTGTACGAGTGATCGTAGACGATTATGGTTAGGTGGATCTGAATTTAACATATGAGTAGTTAAATAATCACTATTGTCAACTGTAAGAAACACATTCAATGCATCTTGAGGAAATATATTGGCTGGATCTTTTTTTAAGCGACTGTCTTTTAAAAGCGGCAAGGCATCTTCATATCTTGTGACAAGCCATTCCGCTCCTAGTTCAGTTTTATTCACAAATAAGATAGGTTGCATTTTTCTAGATTCTTTATAAATTTCATACGCATCTTCTTTAAATTGAGCTGAAGCTAAATTAATGCCATCCTCTATTTTTAGTCCAACTTTGTTTTTCATTGACATTGTATTCCCTCACTCTCATTTGTTTTTGAAAACCAACCCAACATATGCATTATACTCTAATAAAAACGTGAAAATTGTAAATTTTTAATCGAAATCTTACTTCGTATATTGAAAAATAAAAAAGTGAGAGAGTAAAATCGTTTCACTCTCTCACTTCTCTTTATGCGAAGCACATAAAATTACTAATTTGTTGATAGCGATAACTTACTTTACGACGACGACCACCTTGCCACGTGTAACCTGACACTCCATTTCTTCTCACTTCAGTCGGGAAGAACCATAAATCCCTTCCGAAAGGACCAGGACGATGTAAGCGTAAATAGCCCCATCTTCCTAGACAGTTACACATCCATGATTTCATATTACCTGGTTGTGCCGGAGAAGCAAATGTAGACGGTAACGACGGCGCTTGTGACGGTGGTGGTGACGTTGGAGCATCTTCCGCATCATCTGGTCTGTAATCTTCTTGTTCAATATCTCTTACTTCATTTGTAGGTTCATACCCGTAGTTTTGTGGATTGTAATACATCGCTTGATCATATGGATAATTTTGTTGGTTATACATATTAACAAATCACCTTCTTTTCATTCATTACCTTTACCATTCATATGTGATATGCCCTCGCTGGGAAGCTTGTGTATAGCCCAAATTCAACTTAAAAAGCTCGTATTATTAAAAATACGAGCCTTTCAAAAATAGAATGTGTTTATTATTTCCTTAACTTCACACTATAAAAACGCATTTCATCTAACGTACCTTCAAATTCAAATACTTCTTGTTTAATTAATTGTTTCAAGCGATATTCTAAGAAAGTATCTCCAACCAATTGTTCAACAAGACCAAGTGCTTCACCAATTACTCTAGGAGCTTTGAGGAACTCTCGATCAGCACCCACACTTTTCGCGCATTCAATTATAAATTGATCAAAATAATCTTCTTGTACAGAATGCACTTCATTTTCTTTCCACACTCTTAAACATTCTATGCTTTCCGATAATTTATCCCACTCATGTTCAAACTTCATTCGCTTCTCTTCAGTTAAATAAGGTAACTTTATAAAACTTTTTTGGAATAGAGCTAAACTTTCAGGTGGTAATTCTCCCGTTCCACGAATATCATACTCTTGTTTTAATATTTCTCTACTTGCTTCAGACGTATTAATAACTCGAATGTTTTTCTTATCCTTTAATTGTGCTATTACAAAACTTAGGCCTACATGTTCATGTGCATTATCAGCCTTCCAAATTGTAATAGGCGTTTCAACAGGAATAGTATGTAGTTCTTCTATAGTTGCTATAAATCTTGATAAATATTCTTCTTCAAAATAACTATCATAAGCAGTTAAGTTATTTATTAACCACTTCTGTCTTGCTAGTTGCCCCTCATTCGTATGCAACCTATATATCGGTCCAATTGAAAAGAATTCCGAAAAAGCAACAACACTCTCTTCAAATAATTCTTCTTGACTTAACATATATTTTAAGCAACCAACCGTTGAATCATCAAAAGCAATATGTACGTGCGTACTTTCTTTTACATTCCTTTTATAAGTAGGATTACTCGTTAATTGTTTCGGAATATCCATCAAATTTTTAATTGTATCTTCACTATAGTTTTCTTCTAATAAGTTTAACTGTATGAGAATACTTTGAAGTAAATCTTTAGCCTCATCTTCGTACATATCCTCTACAGCATTTTTAATTTTATCTATCACACAAATCCCTCTATTCATTTCAAAAATAACGTAGACTATAGTGTATCATTTTAGTGTAGTTCTTTAAAGTCAAATTCAGATTGCTACAGCAATCTGGATTTTCAACAAAAGCTCTCCTTATATTTTTGAATTGCTAAATATTTTACTTTGAAAATCTTTGTATCTAAATGTATAATTATATAAAAACAAAAATATAGGAGCTATATTTATGGATAAAGTACTTACAAATTATAAACATTACTTAAAAAATTGGAGATTTATATTTATTTGCATACTACCTGCTATTGCCTTATTCGTTACTTTCGATGTCATCTTTGAACTACTGTTTCATCAAAATTTCTACTTATCTAACTTAATTTCTGCTATCATATTATTTTTAATATTTATTAACGTTAAAGATAAATTTAACATTAAAGGCTAAAAAACACTATTTCAAAATAGCCCTTTATTATTACATCCTACTATAAAATAAGGCTCATAGTAGATTTTCATAAAAAATAAGAGCACCCTGCAATTGGCTGCTCTTATGTGATTAGAGGTTTTTTCTGAGTATTAAGTAGGACACGAAGATCTTGTCCTACTACATAATATATGCTTGTACTTATTATTTCGTGCATGTATTAAGCACCATGTTCAGGTACTTAATATATGCATAGTCATTGCTAAAAAATCTACTCAAATATTCACTGTACAATTTCATATTTATAAATTAAAAAACATCCTCAATGGATGTTTTTTATCTAACGATTTTAAGCTTCCATAAACTTAGCCGGTACACCAATTTTTTCAACTACAGAAGATATATTAGTAGGATTAATCATTACATTTTCAATACATACTAATTTATTTTCTAATATCCCATTCTCTGTAGTAATAAGTTCTTTAAACCGATCTAAAGTCATTGAGAATTTATGTTCACTTCCACCATTCATACTAACTTTTACATACTTCATAGTGTCACCGCCTTTCATAATAATTTACATTTCGACAAGAAGGCGCTTACATCCATTTTATTTACTCTTAGATTTCTCACGTTTACATATATGTTGAGAAAAGAAACTACTATTATTTACTCACAAAATTATTGCTAATAAGAAAGATAAAGATAAAAATGCACAAAGTGGAATATATAAACTGGTATCCATTCTTGCAAAGTGCGTATCTTTTTGTCGTTTAAAGATACCAAAATAGTTAAACTCACCAATCACTCTAATAGAAAAGACAATCATACAAATCCAGGAACCGACTTGAATAATAACATTAGGAACTGCAAAATGAACAATATTTGCTTGTTGCAACAAAATTATTGCTGCCATACTTAATAATAATGCAATGAACAATGTCATTCCGGCGCGAGGTGTAAACGCCTTTTCCCCTGATTTAGTTGGAATAACACTATTTGTCCCCCAATTACCTCCGAAAGCCCAATATACATGTAAAAAGCTAACTAAGAATAATATACAAGCAGATATATATGTAATGATAAGCATTTTATCCTCCCCTTATTTTAGTTCCTATCTATAAAATATGCTATTCCCCTCCGCAATAGCAACCTTCATTTCATTACATAAAAAAACCGTAATGATTTATCAATATTAAGATAAGTCATTACGGGGTTATTAAACTTCATTATGCATTATACCTATTTCTTCGGCGTTCCATCCTTGTTTGACCTTGAACTGCATTTTCTTTGTATGGATCTATTTGCTCTGTCATTTCATATGTTGCAACTGGTTCTTCGTACTTATACTCATGGATCTTTTCTGGCATTTTACTTTTAGATTCTTTCCCACCAAACTTAAATAGTTTCATCTTTAATTTCGGCAATCTTGGAAGTCGAATCTTAATTGATAATCTTTTGCGTTTCTTTTTTGGTCCAAGTAGATTTATATTTTCTTGATTATCTTTCTCTTTGCGGTGAATGAACATCGCAAGTAATCCTCCTAATACAAGTCCTCCAATTAATAGTAATATATATACATAATGGCTTGTCATTAAACTCGTTATGCGTTCAAGTATGACTAACGACTGTACTTCTTTTATATCCCATAGTAAAGCGGCCCATAATGAGAATAAGCCCAAAGTAAGTCCATATGTACGAAAACGGAATAAACATGGAATTAACGCGACACATGCAGCAATTTTCGCATTTGCTATGATTGAACTTGTTGAAATATCCTGATGCCAAATAACTAACAGTAATGTTATAAATGGCGCATACGCTATCCAGCTGCATATACGTGAATACATCTTTTTAGCAAAATAACTACCGAAACTAGTAAAAAATAAAAGCCCTCCAATATATATAGATTGTTCTAGAGGGATTTGCTTTGTAAGTCCTGCAATTGGAAAGAGGCCGCTCAATAGCATTAAGAGCACATCTAATTTCTTCACAATTCCCCATTCCTTTCAATTTTTTTCAATTAATAAAAATCTTTTTCCATATGATATAGTTTTTGTATTTCTAAAAAACATATTAATCCTGTCTGCACATAAAGTAAATATGTAAACGAAAAGATACTTGACAAAGGATATCCTTATTTACATAAAAAAATGACAAATCCTGATCGATATAACGAGCAGGATTTGTTTACTAGTATTTAAAGTAGAGTAATTGAATCTTTCTTTTCTACCTTTACTACATCTACATCCAATTCATCATCAAATTCTTTAAACTCTCTTGCATCTATGTCAGTAATATAAGTCTTCATTACTTTTTCCATATGTACGGAATATGTCATGTGTACATTCTTTTTCGAAAGCATACTAGAATTACAGCACATGTAATGTATCATTTTAGCGATATAATCCCTTTCTACAGGTTTTACACCCAATGGTAAAATTTCAAGTATATATCGCTGAAAAATCCCACTACAATTAAGTGAATATTCACCAGTGCTATAATACATCCCTTTTTGATCTGCATATAAGCCAATGCTATCTAGAGCATCATCAGATTCTATTACACCGTAACTTGGTACATCAAAACCTGTATTTATTCTAATAATATTTAAATTTGGAACCTTTAACACCTCTGGAACAATATCAGGTAAAATATCTATATTAATTTCTTTATTTTGTAACTCTTTTATCCAATATTTTCTCAAATTTGCATCTACAATGAAGTAAACTTGTTCATTTTGGTCTTTTGCATATTGTACAATTTCCATTAATGTTTCGAAAACATATTGTTTAAAAAGAGCCCCCATATCATTTCTCTTTGATGGTTGTGGTAAAAATGCATTATGTTTATTTATATTTAATAATACGTAATCAATCGTTTGCCACTCTGTACTCCCATATAATTTATATAAAATTTCTTTTCCTTTTATTTTTGAAAAAATAGGTAAGAAATCGAATTTCGATATTCGTTCAATTGATAAACTAACATATGTACAAGGTAAATTTATCTTATTCCAACTACGCCTCAAAAATCCTTTTTGTTCTAATAGACTAAAAATACTATTTACAATTGTTTTACGAGATACATTTTGTCCTATAAATAAATTAATAAATGTTGAAATACGGTTTGTTCGTGCAAATCCCTCTCTAATGATTTGTTTTGGATCAATTTTTTCGCGTCCATCACAATTCTTCATCGCGATTAATGCTAATGTCGCATCACTGCGCTTACCCGCGGTAGTATAGACAGCTTTCTTAACATCATCTACAAGATTTGTTTTATATTTTTGGCAATATTGCATTTTATATGGATTTTGTAACACCTTTTCAATATTGTATCTCACAATCTTTAATAACACTGGAAAATCTGTATTCAATACATACGAATTTTCACCAACTTTAGTCAAAACAATTTCGCTATCAAGTAATGCTTGTTCTATTTCCAGCGCTATATTTTCAGACCAAACTTCTAATGTTAATGTCTCTAATCCTTTTGGTGCAAATAAAGGAAATAATTCATTTTTGTTATTTGTTGCTACCTTTTTACATTCTGGAAGTATTGTGAAATAAGAGAATTTACGCTGAAATTCTTTAAATAAATACTCTCTTTCCTTTACTGTTATACCCGGTTCTATTTTAGTACCTTGAACTTTATAAATTCTCTCATTGTATGGAAATAACACCCTTTTATTTTCTCCTACAATATAATCTTTCGGATATTGGAGAATATGGTCTAAATCCACCTCTCCCCCTATTTGAAAATCATCTTTTAAATTTCTAAATATCTTAATCCATTTCATGCCGGTTGTAGCTTGTTGTATTTTTAGTTTTACAAACCGTATTTTTTTATTATTTGACGCAAACTCTGAGGTAGAAATCAATATCATGCCTCGTTTTCGTCTTAAAAGTAAAGGAATATCTGGATGATTATATTCTTGATATTATGGTTATCTTCATAAGTATTGTGAATTTGTGATAAACGTTAGGATAATCCTATTTTTCTAAGTGACATATCAGCGATATTTTATATCTATTCTGTAAAAGTGTTAGCAAGTTCGTTTGCAAACTTGTTAGCACTTTTTTATTTGATTAAACCAATGATTATTTACCACTTCGTTTAATTCATCCGCTAATGCATCCACCTTTCCATTTCTTTTTCACCAAACTCTTCTACGGAATTTTCACGATAATCTTCCGTCATTCGTTCTATTGAATTGATTCAACGAAAACTTAATGAGTATAAGGAAATTAGAGATTCATTGAAAAATGAAATTGGAATTTTTGGTATCCGAAAACATAAACGTGAATATATAGGAGAGAAGCGGAAAATTAATGGGTAATAAACATCCAAATACAACGTGGTTATTGAATTACGCTTCTAAAAAAAGAAGAAAACGCAATATCGACTGAATAAAGTAATACAGTTAATGATTAAAGAAGGACAAAAAATTAATTTTAATTCAGTTTCAGAAAAAGCACGGGTTTCAAAAGCATATTTATATAGAGAACCCTTAATACAGCAGGCTTTGAACATTTTTATTTTAAGAAATAGAATTTAAATCATAATGATACATATTAAAATCTTTTGCAAATACCTCTTGAACCAATTGAATCGTTTCTTTGTCATAAAAACTATCATAAGTAGGTAATCGTGGGAAAATAGGGTTTGTAATATCAGCTTCTGCATAAACTCCTTTGTAAATCATCTTACTCGCTTGATAATGCCAAGATTTTGATAATAGATCTAATGGTGATTTTTTTAATTTATACTCCTCTTCTAGTTTTGAAATACCTGTGTTGAAATTTTCTAGATAAATATAGTTTGTAACAAATTCTTCTTCTCCCTCGATATATTGTTGAGTATAGTGAGGGTCAACCTCATCCAATTTGGTCATATGAGCTTTTAGGTAATACAAAAATAATTTAAAAGAAATTGGTTTGTTGCATGTCTCATCCCCATAAAGGAATGATCGAATAGGCCTCCATGCAGGGTGAGAAATATTTGGAGGAGAAATGAGAGAAGTAAAAGAACTTACTGCTCTTCTATAAGGGTTTCTTACTAATTTATAAGTATCCTTTTCTTTTATTTGTAATGCTGTAGCTACTTGTATTAAATAGTTTGTAGAATTTTTATATACATCATACTCATAGTTATGGATAAACGAGTCATATTTTATTGCTTCTTTAAATAAATTTATTTGATAAAAAAACCAATGTGCTAGTGAGGTGCAACCGCTTTTTTGACTCCAAAACAAGATAAGAGGAAAATCTCTATGAAAATGAGGTACACGCCCTTGCTTGAGTATAAAATTATATAGTTCTGTATGATCCATTTTGAACCTCCAATCTTATATACCAAAAACATAAAATATTTTTAATAAGCGATAACTAGCTTTAATCCACTAACACCAATAATGATAGCTAAAAATATTTGAAGAGGCTTAACGGGTATCTTAGTGGAGAATTTACTACCAAGTATGACACCTGGGATAGAACCAATGAGTAAGTGAATTAATAAGGGGTAATCTACGTTTCCTAAGTTCATATTTAATACGCTTGCAACCGTTACTAATAAAAAAGCATGTGTAATATCTGTTCCTACTAATTCGGATGGTCTCAGTTGATATAAATATATCATTGCAATAGCGAATAAAGAGCCTGATCCAACAGAAGTAAGTCCTACGATAAAACCAAGTATTGCACCAATAAGAATTGTTAGGTTCTTTTTTTGTACCATGGTCTGTTTTTGGAAATAATTTTGGGTTGATTCATTATAGAAAAATGTTTTTATACAAATAGAAATTGCCGCAAGGATTAAAACATATCCTAATATATATTTTATAATTCCCTCTCGATTATCATGAAAAATTGGTAAAAAATAAATTGTTACTACTGCAATAACCGCACTAGGTATACTCCCAACAGCTAGATATTTTACTAATCTAAAATTGATGGTCTTCTGTTTCCAGTGTTGGGATATTCCAAACATTTTAGTGATAGAATTATATACTAGATCTGTTCCAACAGCTACAGAAGGACTTATACCTAATGTTAGAAGAAATGGAGTCAGTAATGCAGCTCCGCCTATCCCTGTTACTCCAACTAATATTCCTATAATAAAACCCATTAATATAATAGAAATATTCATTATATTTATCCTTCCATACTAAGAGTTCTTACTATTCGTTACCATTTTTAAATAGCTGTGTTACACATAATTGGTATTTGGTAAGAGATATCATTTCTCTTATACCCATACACGCAAAAAAAGATTAACTAAATGGAAAAATGGTAACTACTCATACCATTGTATTAAAATAATCCTGTAAAGTTACTTAATTTTATGGGTGACATTTTAGTGTATTGAAAATAATTCATATATGTCTAAAATTTCTCGACATATTGAACCTTATTAGGGAGTACAGCTGATACATATGAAAAAATTGTATTATAGAGAACATTTAAAAATTCATCTGAACAATAAAAGAATCTTGTTGTATTCCAAAAAATTTTCCATTAAGTGATTTCTTTTTCAATATCAATTCCCTCTTGGTTTACTAATACAGTATCAAATTTAAGGACTTTTAAATTCCCTATCCCACGATATGGTGCATCTCGATTAATACGTATTCCATATTTATACAAAAAATTATTCGATACAAATTTAGTGACAGGTGAGCGTATTCTGCGTAAGTTAAAAAAAGTTTTCATAACTGATTTTGTAAAAGTTTTAATTCTATTTTCACAGTGTCTACACATTCAATTAATCGTTGATGTATCATGTCTGTCATATCTTTATTATAATATTGAAAAGCGTATAAAATTCTCTGTAAAACTTCCTGTAAAGCCTTTTGATATTCTGTTTTATTTTGTAAAAAACCATAATTTTTAGATACAGTTATGAGATGTGTCAAATCTTCGATACCTTCTAATAGTTTCATATTTGATTGTAATTGTTGACCAGAATGAATACGAAAAGAGCTTAATGGTTCTGATATATATGTTAAATTTCCTTTTGATAATAAATGAATCCATGATGCCATATCTACACAACAGTTATATTTTCTTCCATTTAAAGATCCGAAAGCTTCTGTTAAATGTTTTTTTTTGAATAATGGTGTAGTGGGTTCCCCGATATAATTGCAACAATTCATTAACATTTGATTTCCTACATCCATTCCAGATAATTTGGTAGTAATTT
Organism: Bacillus cereus group sp. BfR-BA-01311; assembly: GCF_022664295.1. Taxonomy (NCBI): domain Bacteria; kingdom Bacillati; phylum Bacillota; class Bacilli; order Caryophanales; family Bacillaceae; genus Bacillus; species Bacillus cereus group sp. BfR-BA-01311. The sequence continues at coordinate 14,747 of NZ_JAKUHC010000004.1, read as the reverse complement.
CGCTTAATTTAATATTGATAGGACCATCAGGTATATGTTCCCCCTTTTCATCAATCAAATTCCTATATGATGTTACAAGAGAAAGACTTTTATCTGTTAAAAACAAGTCCATCATTTTTTGTATTTTATCTGGATGTAATAAGTCATCATCCATTAAATAATTAATATAGCCCCCCGATGCTTTTTCAAATAAAAGTAAGCCATTTTGAAATTGCCCCAAAGAAACAGCATTTTGAATATAAACAATATTTTTATATACAGGTAAATAAGATCGCTTAATTAACTCTTGAGTTTTATTGTCATTACTATCATCTCCAATAATAATTTCAATATGTGGGTACGTTTGTGCTAACGCTGAATCTAAAGCTAATTCAAAATAATGAGGCCTGTTGTATGTGGGAATTAAAATAGAAACAAGTGGATATGTGTTAAGGATCATATAAATCACTCCCATTTTTATTATAAACTTATGAAGTATGTTTAAATATCTATTCACAATATTTTAGATTAAAGGCTTTTTTTCATCCATATTCCTAAAAAGGTCACAATCAAGATAGATGAGAATGTTTGCGGGGAAGTTATTTTTGTTATAATTCAAGGAAATATATCTTGAATTAGCGTCAGTATTTTTTATAAAAAACTTATTTTAAAATTAGATGAAAATAAGAGATGATATTATGGATGTTCATGTGAATTTTTCATTTTCGGGGTATTACTTATCAAATGTTAAAATATAAAAATCTATTATAGGAGAATTATGTATGAAGAAATGTGTACAAAGATAGAGGGATTAATATCACTACAACAATTAAAAAATGTCCTGATAACAAACGGCTTCACTTCCAGAACAATTTATCGGAATTAAGGAAATGCTAAACGATTTGAATAAAGTTCCTAAACAAATGATCACTGAAGATATGCGCGAACAGATTGAGCGTGGACTTATGCATTCAATGCAAAATAAAGAGGAAATATTAATTTCATACTATCGTGACGGAATAGTTCACGACATGTACATAAATGTATTACATATTAATCCAATGATGCGAACTGTATATTGTACAGATGCATTTAGACTGAATACGGAATTTAAATTCGATGAATTAGTAAATATATATTAAAAAAGCCATCCAAATAGGACAGCTTTTATTTTTGTACATAAAACTATTCTTTTGTGAAAATATATTTAACATATACATTTATCGTTCAATAATAAGTTCTATCCTTCACTAATATTGGATATACTATTTATACATCTAGAGAATCACCACATGAGGCACCTTCAGCTGGGGAAGGTGTCTTTATTATTTTTGAGTCATATTGTATGTAGTAGATTCATATAATTAAAATGCCGATACTGTAATATAGAAAAAGACTATTCCTCCCATCCAACCAGGAATGCTCTTTTTCCATTTCCTTACTTCACATACACATAGGCTTCACTTGCTGTTACATAGTATGTTTTTCCTTTGCTATTATGCACTTTATATTGCGGTGAACCATTTACATTTACTTTCGCATCAATTGTAAATCCTAATCCTGCATCTACAGAACCAGCCACATCTTTATCCTGCCAAGATGGAGCATCATAGAAACGTAGATTGTTAACTTTTGAAACAACACGCTTTCCAACAATAGAAGAATCTACTGTGCTTTTCTTATTAAACTTCACATAAGATGGATCGTTCTTAATCCACTGATTTCCACCAAGATTTAACCAACCATCCTTTTCCGCCCACACAATATAAGATTCAGGTTTGTTTAGTTGACGAATTTTAGAATAGCTTGTACCTGGTCCTTTACGTAAGTTCACGTTGTAACCTTCAATATAGGTGATACCGTCTGTTACTGCTGTTGGTACTTCCGATGGTTTAGATGGCTTCTCAGGAACAGAAACATCTACACTAGAATTATTATTTGCTCGTTGTACATCTGCTCTAAATTGAGCTTCCGAAACGCCATGAGATTTTAAGTAATCAATTGGATCTTCATGATCCGTACCGCCTAGGTAATGAGTTACATCGCTATGTGTCCACAATCCTTTTTCTACAGATAACCCACGGACACGTAAGATTTTGGCTAGTAACTTAACGTATTTGTCATAGCTACGTTTGAATTTTGTATAGTCCGCTGTTTCGCATAACTCTACATGTACAAATCGTTTATTCGCAGCAGGACCGCCACCATAAGCAATGTATTTTGTATCAGCAATTTGGATTGTTTCGTCCCAATCGACTGCATAGTGAACAAATGCATTTCTCCATGTTCGAGACTCATATTTTTGAATATTAATAGCTGGAGCTTCTGGAGTTGCTGTAGAATGTGCTACAACGCCCTCATAAGCGCCTACACCATAACGGTATGGTTGTTTTGGTAAATCAGGAATAATAAGCGTTCTATCAGCAAAAGCACTTGTAGCAAAAGAACTAGCAAGTACTAGAATCATAAGTAACGAGGGAATATGTTTCATGGTCTTTTTCATTTAGCATCAACATCCTTTTTCATAATTTTTGTATGGTCAAATAATCCACTCGCTGACAGTCCAATGATGATTCCTTGAAATACATTTGTTTTGATATCTCCGCCCATAAATAAAACGCCTAGCATAATGCCAAGCGTTAAATTTAGTAACGGAACATATTTTGTTTGTAATCCGATTGTTTTTCCAATCTGCGAAAGACCAACGACAATTCCAATCATTACAGTTATTTCAAACATTACATACCACCTCCTTTCATTAAGATGGTGAGAATGCCACCAACGATGCCACCCACAATGAGACGTAAGATCCAAGTTGTATTGGCGCTTATCTTATCTAACTGTTTGTTGATATTGATAATGTCTTTTTCGTTACCCGTTGTTCGCATTTCTAAACTTTTAATCTCTAAACGAATGTCCTTGATATCTTGTTTTATTTCTTGAACATCGCTTCTTACTTCTTGTAACCCTTCCACCTTGACCACCTCATTTCAAAATAAAAAGAGAGACGATTATTCGCCCCTCTTTGAGTTGATTTTATAATACTTTACTAGAAATCAAACCTTTAACGATCACTTTTCCTTCGTATAACGTTTCCCAAATCGATTCTACTTTATTATCTGGTCCTTCATAGATACCAAAATTCAATGAATTATCCTCAACACTCTTCCTGCTATAATAATAATTCGCCATTTCCTTTACTGACTCGTAATATTGAAGATTACTAAAATCCATCCAACTCATATCATAACTTATAGCAAATTCAGGACTTTCAACTGCTACTTCATATATGAAATGCTCTTGCTGTTTATTTTCATACCTTTTAATGTAATTCTCTGCTTTTTTTACTTCGTCCCATAAATATACTGATTTAATACGAGAAGGTAATGAAGGAAACTTGTCCCTTCGTACATCTTCAAAGATTTGTTCTTTTAAGTATTGGGAGTACTTGTTTGAATCGGACCTGAAATATTTGTAATCACATGTTGTGAAACCATATCTAGGTTCTAGGTTTACTCCTTTTTCTAACTGAATAGATGAAACATGATAAAAAATCCCCAATTTGTCTCCTCCTAAAATTTATATCTAAGGATATCTTATCATGATTTGATATTTCTTCTTTATAATAAAATCCATATTTTGTGCAAAATAAAAACAGTTTATGGCTGCTCTGGTTTTTCACTTATTAATTTTTGAACTAAATCTGTTAATGTAGACACATCGTTTGTCAGTGTTGCAACCTGCTCTTTTAGTTGTTTATTATCACCTTTAACAGTAGTTAACTCTTCGTTAAATTGATGATACTGCTGTTGGAAAGCTGCAATAAGAATAGAAACAGTATTATATAAATTGATGGCCCGCTTCTCTTTATCTGTAAATATAGCATCCGTATCGTCTGCAATCATACCAAAATAGGTTTCAATTTCTTTTGTTGTATATGGTTCTGTTTGTTCCTCTGGTTTGTTCACGCGCATTTGATACAGATCATACATATCGTCTTTAAAGTTGTATTGTTTTATAGCCAAACTCATGATTTTATCAAGAGCTGAGAAAGGAATATCTTTTATATTTTCTTTCATATTTCTAGCCGATGTAGTCTTAAAGGCTTTTGCCCACATATTTTGAGTAGCTATCGCATCCTCTTGCGCATATAGCGTTCTTAATTCTATATCTTTCCATCCCTGACCCATCATATCTTTAATCTGCAAGCCATTGTTATAACCTTGTACAAAACTTGACCTTATCATTGCATTACCCATGATTAAATCATGATCGGTGGCGCCGTTTAAGAAATGTATTTTATAGTCACTGCCTTTTCTTTTGAAAGTAAACTGTCCCCAGTTATTTGTAAAAGCATGAGGCTCCGTTGTGGTCACGCTGAAGGAACCAGATCCAGATGTCCATCCTTCAGATTCTATCTCAATATTATTCAAAGATTTTAAACGTAACTTCCCATCTGCATATATGTCCATATGACCACCATCATTTTGCATTTGAATATATGATGACCATATATTGTTCCCTTCAGCGTTTTCTCCTTTAGAGATTCCAAATTTAGCCCAAGCTTTAGAAGGTTGTTCGAATCCATTGATTCGCGGAGTCGCTTGATAAATATAGAAAGCTCCTGCACCCCTGTATTTAATATTGTCAGAACCAAGGACGAGTGAAGGTTGAATACTTCCATCTGTTGTCTCCATAAACCCAAGATAAGCACGATTAGCGCCACTTCCATATAAAGTCATATCCTGTGCATTTAAGCGGATGTGGTTACTATTAGAACCCTGTGGTGCTGTTTTGATAGTAACTCCTACTAATTCTTGTGCTCTTAAGTGTTTTGCTTCAATGTATCCGTCAAGATAAATTTTCCTAGCCTGAATCAATACAGCTTGAGCTGTTTGGTTAATTGCGGAAGCTATTTCACCAGCTTTAATTCTTGTGCTAATTTCATTACTCATTACAGATAACTGAGAACTATGAGATTCTACAATAGCTTTGCTTCCAAATGTACCGTCCGCTTCTGTTTTCGTGTAAACATTTGTAGCTTCTGCCTTTAAGTCAATTCGGTTAGATTGCTGATTAATTGTCGTCTCCATTTGATTGACTTTATTGTTGAAATCACTAGTAGCTACTTTTTTAGCAATCTCACCAACTAGAGCATCATAGTTTCCTATATCTTTAGGGTTTTCCATGAATGTAGAAGGAGTTGACCCTTGTTGTAACATTGGTTGAGAAACCCACATTCTACCGTTTTTACGTACCCAAATCTCTGCTCTAATATGAGTTACGTCTTTGTTTGGCATTCCTAATTTAACGCTTACGAATACCCAAGAGCCGTTTACTAATAGTGGCTCAAGCTCTGTTTGTACGTGGTCTAGTGCTGTGTTACCATTCCACAGTTGCATTTTAATGACTCCGCCTTGTCCTTCAAACAATGATTTATTGTCTGTGTAAAACCATGCTGAGTAAACATATACACCACTCCTGCTTGTCACAGGTATTATTTGATTAATTCCCGCATATACAGGATCGGTTTGTCCTGTCTTCTCAATCTTTGCAGAGTTGTAGCCGTCATGATGTCTCGCAACATCTACAGTTACTCCAGCAGGAACTATCCATTTATCGAAGCTAGGAGTACGACTGGTAATTGCACCGGAGTTCTTATCTATGTCTCTCTTTTCAAATGCAGTATTAAGTAACATATTAGTAGAACCTAATCCTCCTACATAATTTTGCATTTGAGTCTCAGAAACTTTAGATTTAATCTGATTATTCAACTGTGTGATATCACTCGTGTTTTGTTGAATAATCTCCCCTTGTTTACCTTGCGTTTGAGATAACGTTGTGATGGTTTGTGAATTAGAATCTGTAGTCTGTTTAACTTGATTCAAAGTGGTTTGCATTGTACCTTGGTCTTTTTGTACCGTCGAGATTGTTTGTGAGTTCGTATCTACTGTTTGCTTAATCTCATTTGTTGTTTTAGTAAAATCAGCTTTAGAAGTAACTTCTTCATTGGCTGACTGCCATGTAGTTCGTATGTTACCCTCTTCAAATTTAGCATGATGTGAGTTTAAATCCCCCTCAATATTACGACCGGAATAGTAAAATCTAATTAAAGTTATATCCTTATCTTTTGTTTTGAACGTGACTGATAGAGGTTCATCTTTATAATCTACATTAATCTTTAACGGTGAATCTGCACGTACAGATTTCCATTCTTGTTCTCCATCTGCATACGTTATTGCTGTTTCAACACCAAACCAAGGATTTGAATTGAGTTTCGTCATTTTTCCAGTAAATAAGAAAGAAATAGTGAACGTTTTGTTTCTGAAATTAATCTTATCGGAAAGAGTCATTTGTTTACTGTCTGACCAGGTTCCAGTTACGTTCTGTTTATTTAACCCTGTTTCTGAACCGCTTGATAGGTTTATTGAACCTACTGAGATATTACTTACGTCGGTTTTTAATTGTGAAATTGTTTGCTTATTAGTATCAGCAGTTTGTTTTATTTCATTTGTTGTTTTTGTCAGGTTACTTGTTGTTTGCTGTATATCGGATATAGTCTGCTTAGTACCTTCCACAGTCGATTCAACTGTATTTAATTTATTACTAATCTCAGTATCTTTCTTAGTTAACGATTCAATAGAAGTTTTAAATCCATCTGCGGTTTGCTCCGATTTTGCCATCCGTTCAGTAAGCTTCCCTTGATCTTTTTGTATATTTTGGATTGTACTTATATTGCTATCTACTGTTTGCTTAATCTCGTTTGATTTTTTTACTATTGTAGCGTTATCCTCGGGTGCTGTTCGCCAAGTGTAAAGTTTATCCCCTATAGTTAATTGAGGTTGACTTTGTTGATACCATACAGTAGCTCCTGTATTGGCTTCTATTTCCGTTCTTATAAAACTCTCTACTACGTTCCCGCTAGTGCCCATCATATCAGCGTTAATAGTAAAGGTTACGCTATAGCGTTTCCAATCTTTATTTAGGTCTGTCCATCTAGTGCCTGAAGCAGAACCCCTAAAGAAAAATACATGAGGTCTTGTTTCACCTGCGGGCAATCCTTTTAAACGAGCGTAAAAGCTGTAATTAACTGTATCGCCCACCTTTAAGACTCCTCGGTTTATAAGGTCTTTAAAATTGTATCCGATACCTGACCAACTTGATTGCGTTTCAAATACAGCACTTCCTTTGAAAACATCTACTGAGATTTTAGCACCGCCCCCCTTTAAGTACCATCTCTCAGGGAAGTTAGCGTTAATTGCACCTTCAAATGTACCTGAATCAATTAGCAAATTAGTTACGTCATCATTAATTTTATTTACTGTAGCTTGCAAACTAGTAATAGTATTGATATTTCCCTCTGCGGTTTGTTTTGCTTCATTAGCAACCTTAGAAACTTGTGACAAATTATTCCCTAAATCCGTAACACTTTGTTTCTCTGCTTTTGATTTGATAGCTTCATTTGTTTGTTCAAAGGATGTACTGATTTCTTGGAACTTCTTGATATTACCTTGTTTATCAGTTTCATAGACTTGTTTACCAACAGTGTTATTATCGATGTAATCTTTCGTATAAACACCAGTTTTATCAGCTTTATCTTTCAACTGATTATCAATCCAGGTTTGATCTACTTTGCCGTTAACCTGATTTTGAACATCCACTATTTGTCCAGCTATTTCTTGCGCTTTACCTTCCACACTTTGAACCTTTTGATTCAATTCTGTTTTAGCTGTTTCAATATCTTCCTTAACCTCTTTAATACTTTGCTTTAATGGTCCTGTATCTGGAGTAACCCTTTGCCATTGACCACCTTTCCAAAGTTTCTGCACCTTATTTTCAGGATCAGAACTATCTATCCACAAAGTTTTTCCATCACGTAAATTCTCAGTAGGAGCTGTAGGTTGTTCGATAATATCAACCATGTTCTGCTCTATATATTTCTGCGTTGTTTCTGCCAAATCTTTTGCCGTTTGACTTTCTTTTTGAGCCTGATCAGCTTTATCTTTAGCATCAATGATGTCTTTGTTTTGTTCCTTTACTTTATTATTTAATTGGTCAAACAACTCTTGCGGAACCTTGTCATACAATGAACTTAGTATCTTTTGATACAACCTTCGCAACTCATCATTTTGATCCACGATTTCACGATAATCACCAAATACATAGTTATCTTGTGTAGGATCTTTAAAAGATTCATCACCAGCAATAGCACGAGCTTCAAGATATAGCTTAGGTGTAAACCCTTCATCTATAATTCGAATTGTATCTCCTTCATTGATTTCTTCATGTGATAAACCAGGTATTCTTGCTATATTTTGTGCATCGACTCCATAAGAAACGGAAGCATTCACAAGCTTACTCATTTCCGTTTTCATTAGAGTTAACAGTCTCTCTGGAGACATATTTTGGTTGTCTGTTTGTGGAGTGTAGAAAGCGAATTTATGTTTTCCGTTCTCATTCCAGCGTTGATAAGCTGCATCATCCACAAGATAAGGAACGCCCTTATTTATGGATGAGATTGTAATGAATTCTCCATTTTCTTTTTTTACAAAACCTAATAAGGCTGTACAAATGCTTTGAGAATTCTCAATACGTTTAATTCCTATTAAATCTTTACCAAAGGTTACTTCTTTTCTTGTATCTCTTCCTCGTTTCTGAACCATGTCCACATAACGGCCAACGATTTTAGACCCAACAACTTCAGCACGATATTGAATTTCTAATTCAAATGAAGCGGCAATTTTCTTAAGTAAATCCAATGGATCAGTAAATTCTTCAATTACCATTGAATGCGCTCCATCATGTTCGGTTTTACCTATTTTCCACTTCGTCCCTTTAAGAGCTATTTCCATACATTGTTTCAATGTTTTACTTTCTATTTTTTGTGGCTCAATAATTCCTGCTTTAGCAAGCTGAATCCATTCACCAGATGCATAAACCATTAATGATCTATCTTTAGAATCTTTTTCCGTTTCTGTAACGACATAAGGAACGATTCTACCGCCACGCACTTCTTTTAATACTAAATTTTGCTGTACAAGTGTTGCTGCGTGATCTGTATTCTCGAATACCCTAAATTCTAGTGTATCGATATTATTCTTAATTTCCCAATGACGTTTATCATCCCAATAGTCTTTATGCTGTACAGCTGAAACGATTTGATTTGTTTTAAAATCAACAACATGTAAGTCTCCACTTGGTGTACTCATCTAAATCGCTCCCTATACGTTAACTTTGCTATTCCTACATTTGCTGGACGTATTATAACTTCATTTTTCCCTCTTTTTATAACAGGGAATGAACTAAATATATCTTTTAGTGCAATTGCATTTGTTCCATTGATTGTTACTAATGATCTTTCTGTGTCTATTTGAATTTTATCTCCTATATCAAAAATATAAGGTGTTACATCTTTATCGAAATGATTAATCTTGTAAAACTTAACGTCTTCAACAAACGCAACTTCCATCGCATCATTATTTCCGTATTTAGTAACTGCTACAGCAATTTTTTTGGGCTTCATGCTTGTATACTTAGACGTCTTGCTTACGTCTATCCAATAATCTAATTCAGTATCGTTATCAATCTCTGTATTCGTTCTGTATTTAGATACTTTAGCAAACCACTTGTTACCCTCGCGCTTCATTGACAAATGACCTCTAAAGTCATTAAATGATCCTTCACGAATACCACCTGTAGATTCGATAATTCTATAGTTATCTTTATTAACTTCAGATTCCATCCAACCCACACCAACTCTAGCATTAATGTTCTGCATAGTATTGTAGTAATCTGTTAAATCTAACATGGTCATAACTTCATCATTGTCTCCTAGAAGGAATACAGCTACAGAACCCATCTGACCAACTCTATTAGAACGTATTGTAAATTGACAATCTAAAATAAAATCAGTAGTATCTTGAGGAATTGCTCTAGTCATTACAGGCCCATGCCATGCGGTACCATTACCATGATCTTCAGCATAGAATGCGTAACCTTGCCATACTTTAAAACTACCTGCAGGCTGAATATAACCGATTTTTTGAGTATACGGTGTCCATTTAGTTAAGTCGGTCATTTCGTCCCATAAAATACGTTCCTCTTTAGATACTACAACCGTCTGTACTGGGACTGGATAACCAAGTCTGAAGTACTCTAGACCGTTCCATACATCCAGAAAAGGACTCTTTGCCCCTACAGTTATATCAATAATTGGATTAGACTCTACAGATCCTTTGTTAATAAAGTTAGACTTTAAGTCACTGTTCTCAATAGCAAGGGTTTTATTTTGTATAGGCCCTAACTTATATGGCATTGGGCAAATGAACGTAAGTGTTCCTATTCCAAGTGTTACAAACTCATCTGGATCAAAACTGTCATCCACAACTGCTAAATATGTTCTATTGGGTTCTACATCAAAAATAAGCTCTACTGGTTGATCTGTTATTAACCAACTTGCAATTTCTTCTTTTAACATTTCTAAATCAGCATCATCAGGAACTATAATCCCTACAGGAATTGATAAAACACGCATTTCTGTTTGTGTATTTAATAATCTTGCTCCTGGATATCCTGGGGTAAGTAGAAAATTCCGTTTCAATGGTGCCCAAGTTGGTCTTTTCCAACCTTTTGCAATTTGGATATACTTTTTACGTTCATTGTTAAATTTGAAAGAGCTCATTTTGACACCTCATTTCTTTATAAAATAAAAGAAACCCAAACCTAAAAGTCTGAGTTTCGTTTTTCTTCTCTTTCTTGATACTCGGTTGTATATCGATAAGTACCACGTGCCACATCTCGTCCATCTAAAACAACAGGAACTTCCACAACTAAATCACCACCCAGCATTGGGGTTACTCCATTACTTGATGAACCAAAAGAATTATTAACTACTTGATTTGATACATTATTTGTCATCGCCTGTCTGCTATTCGACATACTTCCATACACACCACTCATGACAGACTTTAATCCGGATAGCTGATTCATAGAACTAGCCATCATACGGCTCATGTCACCCATTAATTGATTCATAGTCCCTGTAATACCAAGCGATTTTTCTTTCGATGATAAAGGTGTAACTGTGATTGAATTACCCTTCTTCGTAAATAACTCTGGTCCGGCTTCTCCTGTGATAAATGAACCATCACCTACTGGCTTTCCGCCTTTAGCAAGCATTGGTACATGTGGAATAGTTGGAGCGCTAACTCCTGGGATCTCATTCAACAATTCTGCTGGTGTATTAAAGCCATCTATGAATTTATTAATAATACGAATGATTCCGTTGATAGCTGTACGAATACCACTCTTAATTCCATCCCACACGCCTAATACTGCTGACTTCATTCCATTAAATGCACCACTAACAGCGCTTGTTACCCAACGAACAGGAGTCATAATAGCATCTCTTAAACCATTCCAAACTGAAGATGCGGTTGACTTAATACCTTCCCAAATGTTTGAAAGCGTAGATTTAATACCATTCCATACGCTGCTACTTGTACTACTAATCATATTCCAAACAGTTGAAATGGCTGATTTAATGCTATTAAAAATTGAACTAGCTGTGGAAACAATTGAATTCCATAAGCTAGAAAGATAACTTTTAATTGAATTCCATACTGCGCTTGTAGTGGCACTAATTGTATTCCATGTATTTACGATCCAATCTTTGATTGATTGAAAAATCGGTGTGACTATAGAAACTAGTGCGTTCCAGCAAGATTGTAAAAATCCTTTTACTGCATTCCACACCGTCATTGTGGTGGAACTAATAACATTCCATACATTCACAATCCAATTTTTAAGTGTTTCAAAGACAGAAGTTGCAACCGAAACAATACCATTCCAACAACTCTGAAGAAAAGAAACTATAGCATTCCACACCGTTTTTGCTACTGAACTAATAGCGTTCCATACAGAACCAATAAAGTTCTTTATCGATTCAAATATTGGCGTTGCAAAGTACAAAATAGCTGTCCAAATCGCTTGTAAGTATTGAGAAATGAAATTCCATACAGTTTGAACCACTGTAGAAATACCATTCCAAATCATAGAGAAGAAATCAGCAATCCCTTGCAAAATAGGAGTTAGAAAGGCAACTAATCCATTCCAGGTATCTTGAAAGAACGTCGATATTGAAGTCCATACCTCGGTGAAGAAAGTTGCTATTCCTTGTAATACAGAAGTAAGATATTCTACAATTCCATTCCAAATTTCCATGCAGAAATTAAAAATAGAAGTCCAAATACCAACATATGCTTCTAAAATAGCGGTTCCCCAGCTTACAACAAACTCAACTATTCCATTCCATAAGCCTATTAAGAACTCCTTAATTGAGTTCCAAACTTCCGATGTATATTCACTAATACTATTCCAGGTATCACTTGCCCATTGCACAATACCGTCCCATATTCCTACTAAGAACTCTCCAATTGCATTCCAAGCATCAATGGTCCATTGTTTTATAGAATCCCAATTTTGATAAATTAGTACGCCCAAGGCAACTACAGCAGCTACAACCACAGCGATTAACGCTACCCATCCCATCATTGCAGCCCCTATACTCGATATGACGACAACAATTGGTGCTAAAGCCATAAATGCTCCAGCAATTACACCAATAGCTACGGCAATAGCTGCTAATGTAGCTGCTAATTTAGGATTATTAGAAATCCAATCAGCTATTTTAGCAACGACATCAGCTATAACACTAAGAACCGGCTGAAGTGCAACTTGTAAATCCTGCATTGCTTTTTGAAATTTAACTGCTGGGTTTGCATCCATTTTTTTAATAGAGTCATTCAATTTATCCTGTTGTTTTCCAAAATCGACTGTTTTATCTTTCGCTCCTAGCAAAGTATTAATGATATTTTCCCCTTGATCTTCGTACATTGTTCCGAAAAACTTAACACCTAATTCATTACGCTTTGTTTCATCATCAACTTGCGATAGAGCTTGTGCAATCTCGGTCATTGCTGCTGAACCTTCTTTACCACCATTAGCTACAGCTTGACCCCATTTTTGAACTTGTTCTGCTGAAATTTGTGTACCTTCAAGGGCTTCTGTCATTGCTTTATCGACACCTTGACCGAATTCAGCCGCTTTAATACGTCCTTCTTTTAAACCCGTTATGTTCAGTAAAGTACGCAACACTTTACCCGTCCTCAAAGGACCGCTCACTGTCGCCAGTAAGACCAGACTATATCATCATCTAAGCAAAAACAGATCCTAGATGCTCCCCATTTCCACTATCATTCGCTTATAGTGTACGTCTCTCGACTAGTCGTTACACCTTCATCTAACAAATCAAATTTGTACCCTTCTAAATGACGATATTTACTTTTTTGCCTATTAAAATCATCTTCTACAGAAATTTTCTTACCTAATAACTTTGTTAGTAAATATAAACTTATTTTAAACTGTTTACTTGTTACTTCTTTCGTTTCATAGATTGTAACATTACCTAGCTTGTCAGTAACTTTAACTTTTACAGCAGCGGGATTTTTACCTCCTGCAATAGCTTGGCCGTTTCCGTAGTTTGGGTTATTAGCTCCACCTACGTCTATTTTCTCTCTAGCTATTTTTAAGTTTCTTTTGTGTTCTTCTGATTTCTTTTTTCCTTTTAACGCTTGGCTTATATTTAAACGCTCTTGTTCAGTTTTCTTACGTCCGTATATCGGACTTGAATCCCCACGTTTTCCGTACATTCCATTTCTTTTTCCAGAACGAGCTAGACTTTGCTTTCTGCGAGTTTCTTCTGACACAACCACGCCATAATTTGGATGTAACGATCCTTTCCGACCGTACATGTGGTTAAACTTTCCTTCTACCGCACCAAGCCCTCCATCATCTAAATTAACAAGTTTGTAGTTTAAAACATGCTTATATTCATAAATAAACCAAACTTCAGCGTCATAAGCCTCTTTTTCGGTTAAATTATTAGATATGATAGCTACAGCTACCTCAGTTTTGTTTAAAATATTTTTAAAATACCTATTTCTACTTTTATCAATTTGATACGCTCGATTACCACTACCTTTTCCTACATAAAAAGGCTCGTTAGTATCAAGCCTTATCCATTCGTAAATATAAAATCTTCTATCCATACCCTCACTCCTAATACAATATCTTACAGCAATAGAGAGGATTGTTGAATAATTAAAAGTAGTATCAACAGTAAAAATGAATCATCAATTTAAAATAATTAAATCATCTGTAAAAGAATGTCTGTCTAAATATACTAAGTAAATAACATCTTTGATTTATTAAATGCTTGGCACGGTATTGTCTCTATAATAGAGAGTTCCACCGTTTTAAAGGAGTTTTCTATGAATGTCACCACCCATAGGGACAATACTTTATCCAATAAATTATCGATATTCCAAGTACCTGTTTCAACACCAGCCTCCATAATAGCCTGTACTTCTTCAGCGCTATATCCAGCTCTTGTTAACTGTCCTCCATACTCAGCGATAATGTCTAATTGTTCAGGTGGAAATCCCATTTTTAGCAAAGCGTTTGTTAAACCCAGTGCGCCATCTTGCGAAATTCCTAATTCGTTTCCAATTTCATTCGTTTCTTGAATTAATTCAGTAAAATCTATTCCTTCATAGGATTGCGCAATTGTCGCTGCTCCTTTAACAATAGCTGCATTTGCCTCATCACTTACATTCTTATTTAAAGCCCACTGTCTACGTACACCTTCTAATGATGCCTCTGCATCCACACCATAAGCCGTTACTCCCCTTACAGCGGCTTCTACTGAC
>NZ_JAKUHC010000003.1:0-546863 GCF_022664295.1 Bacillus cereus group sp. BfR-BA-01311 | reverse complement strand
CTCTTAATCCATTCGCTCGACTTGCATGTATTAGGCACGCCGCCAGCGTTCATCCTGAGCCAGGATCAAACTCTCCAATAAAGTTAGTTTGTCTAGCATCTAAAATAAAAATTGACGTTTCACGTTGTTTGTTTCGTTTAGTTTTCAAAGTTCAACATCGCGTTTCAGCGACTTTTATAATATATCATACTATATTATTTTCGTCAACAAGTTTTTTTGATAAGTTGTATCTCTCATTTGCTGACTCTGCCTATTATATAGGCTTTCTCTTCCCTATGCAAGTATTATTATAAAAAAATAAAGAGAGGGAAAATCCCCTCTCTTATTCTTCTGAAGAAACCTCTTCACTCGTTTCTTCCTCTTCATCTTTTTGTGCTTTTGCTACCGTCGCTACCTCTTGGTCTTCCTCTAATCGAATTAGACGAACACCTTGTGTATTACGTCCCATTTGAGAGATTTGATCAACTGGCATACGAATAATAACGCCTGCCGCTGTAATTAACATAATATCTTCTTCACCTGTAACAGACTTAACAGCTACTAATTTACCGTTCTTATCTGTAATGTTACAAGTTTTCAGACCTTTACCACCGCGACTTTGCAGACGGTATTCATCAATCGGTGTACGCTTTCCGTAACCATTTTTCGTTACAATTAGAACATTTACATCCTCTTCGACAATTTCCATACCTACAACTTGGTCTTCATCGCCCAACGTAATAGCTTTAACACCTGCAGCATTACGTCCCATAGAACGAACATCTTGTTCATTGAAACGAATTAGCATACCGTTACTTGTCCCGACAATAATATCCTTATCACCCGATGTTAAACGTACAGATATTACTTCATCCTCTTCACGAAGAGAAATTGCAATTAAACCATTTGTACGTATATTTGCAAATGATGAAAGTGGCGTTCTCTTAGAAACCCCTTGTTTTGTCGTAAAGAATAAGAACTGATCGTCACCAAATTCACGAATCGGAATAATAGCGTTAATCCACTCACCCTTATCTACCCCTAATAGGTTAATAATTGGTAGTCCTTTTGCAGTACGACTATACTCTGGAATTTCATATCCTTTCGTACGGTATACTTTACCCTTGTTTGTAAAGAATAAAATATGATCATGAGTAGACGTTGTTAATAAATGTTCAACAAAGTCATCATCATTCGTACCCATTCCTTGCACACCACGTCCCCCACGGTTCTGTGTTTTGTACGTAGAAGCTGGTAACCTCTTAATATAACCGTTATGAGTTAACGTAATCGCAATGTTTTGTTCAGGAATTAAATCTTCATCTTCAATAAATTCCATACCGCCAATTGTAATTTCTGTTCGTCTCTTATCATTGAAACGCTCTTTTACTTCTGTTAATTCTTCACGAATAATCTCAAGAACTTTTTCTTCATCTGCTAAAATCGCTTTTAATTCAGCAATTAACTTCATTAAGTCTTGATATTCTTGCTCAATTTTTTCACGTTCTAATCCAGTTAAGCGTTGCAGACGCATATCTAAAATCGCTTGCGCTTGTTTCTCACTTAAACCAAAACGTTCCATTAAGCCTTGCTTTGCAATATCTGCCGTTTTTGAACTACGAATTAACGTAATAACTTCATCAAGATGATCTAAAGCAATTCGTAATCCTTCTAAAATATGAGCACGTGCTTCTGCTTTTTCTAATTCATAAGCAGTACGTCTACGAATTACTACCTTCTGATGCTCTAAATAATGATATAGATTTTGTTTTAAATTTAGTACTTGTGGCTCCCCATTTACAAGAGACAACATATTAATACCGAAACTTGTTTGCAGCGCTGTATGTTTATATAGATTGTTTAATAGTACGTTTGCATTAGCATCACGACGTACTTCCATGACAATACGCATACCATTACGATCTGATTCATCACGTAAATCTGTAATACCTTCAATTTTCTTATCGCGAACTAATTCTGCGATTTTTTCAATTAATCGCGCCTTATTAACTTGATAAGGTAGTTCAGTTACGATAATAGATTGTTTACCGTTTGACTTCTCTTCAATTTCAACCTTAGCACGAAGCATAATGGAACCGCGACCTGTTTCATAAGCTCTTCGAATTCCACTTCTTCCTAAAATTAAACCTGCCGTCGGAAAGTCTGGACCAGGAATATATTCCATCAATTCTGCGATAGTAATATCAGGATTATGACTTAATGCCAGCACACCATCAATTACTTCGCCAAGCTGATGCGGCGGTATATTTGTTGCCATACCAACAGCAATACCTGTTGTACCGTTTACTAATAAATTAGGGAAACGCGCTGGTAGTACTATCGGTTCTCTTTCGGAACCATCATAGTTATCTTGATAATCAATTGTATTTTTTGAAATATCACGTATTAATTCCATAGAAATCTTAGACATTCTTGCCTCTGTATAACGCATTGCTGCTGCTGAATCTCCATCTACAGAACCGAAGTTACCATGCCCATCTACAAGCATATAACGTTGACTAAAATCTTGCGCCATACGTACCATTGTTTCATAAACGGCTGAATCACCATGAGGGTGATACTTACCGATTACTTCACCGACAATACGTGCTGATTTCTTATACGCTTTATCAGCTGTAATTCCTAAATCATTCATCGCATATAAAACCCTACGATGCACAGGTTTTAATCCATCACGAACATCTGGTAATGCACGAGATACGATAACACTCATTGCGTAATCTAAAAATGAGGTACGCATTTCATGACTAATATTAATTTCTCGAATTCGTGCTTGTTGTTGATTGTCTGACATCAACGAGCACCTCCTCTTACATTTCCGTTACACATACATTGATTTATATGTAGAAGACAGGAATACTTAGATTCCTGTCATTACTCATTTAAATATCAAGGTTCTTCACGTATTTTGCATTCTCTTGGATAAAGTTACGACGCGGTTCTACTTTATCACCCATTAAAATTTCAAACGTTTCGTCTGCTTCTATTGCATCTTGAAGAGAAACTTGAAGTAACGAACGTACTTCTGGATCCATTGTCGTCTCCCATAGCTGAGTTGGATTCATCTCCCCAAGACCTTTATAACGTTGAATTCCTGGTTTCGGCTGGGCTGGTAGCTCAGCTAAGATTTTTTCAAGTTCCTTATCGTTGTAAGCATATTGAATTTTTTTACCTTGTTGTATTTTAAACAATGGCGGCTGTGCAATATAGATATAACCACACTCAATTATTTGACGCATATAACGATAGAAGAACGTTAATAATAGGGTACGAATATGTGCACCATCAACATCGGCATCGGTCATAATAATAACTTTATGATAGCGTGCTTTTTCAATATCGAAGTCTCCACCAATATTTGTACCGATTGCCGTAATAATTGTACGAACTTCATCATTTGATAAAATCTTATCTAAGCGCGCCTTTTCCACATTAATAATTTTACCTTTCAGCGGTAAAATTGCTTGGAAATGACGATCGCGTCCTTGTTTTGCAGATCCACCCGCAGAGTCACCCTCTACGATGTAAATTTCACTAATTGCTGGATCTTTCGAAGAGCAATCAGCTAATTTACCAGGTAAACTTGAAACTTCTAACGCACTCTTTCGACGTGTCAATTCACGCGCTTTTTTCGCAGCTACACGTGCACGTGCAGCCATCGTACCTTTTTCTACAATTTTTCGCGCTACATTAGGATTTTCTAGTAAGAACTTTTCAAATGCCTCTGAGAATACAGACTCTGTAATTGTTCTCGCTTCACTATTCCCAAGTTTTGTCTTCGTTTGTCCTTCAAATTGTGGATTTGGATGCTTGATTGATACAATTGCTGTTAAACCTTCACGAACATCCTCACCAGTTAAATTACTGTCCGCATCTTTTAAAATGCTATTTTTACGACCATAGTCGTTGATTACACGAGTTAAAGCTGTTTTAAAACCTACCTCATGTGTACCACCTTCATACGTATGGATGTTATTCGTAAATGAGTAAATATTATTTGTGTATCCTTCGTTATATTGAAGAGAAACCTCAACCTGAATACCATCTTTTGAACCTTCTACGTACACAGGCTCTTCATGAATCGGTTGTTTTGAGCGATTTAAATGCTCAACGTATGATTTAATTCCACCTTCGTAATGGAATTCTTTCTTTTGCTTATGTTCACGTTTATCTTCAATTGTTAATTTAATATTACGATTTAAAAACGCTAATTCACGCATACGAGTTGCTAGCGTATCAAAATCGTATACTGTTGTTTCTTGGAAAATTTCCGGATCTGGTTTAAATCGAGTTATTGTTCCTGTTTGATCGGTGTCACCAATGACTTTTAAATCTGCAACCGGAATACCTCTTTCGTATTTTTGATAATGGATTTTACCTTCACGATGTACAAATACTTCTAATTCTGTTGATAGAGCATTTACAACCGATGCCCCAACACCATGTAAACCACCAGAAACTTTATAACCGCCACCGCCAAATTTACCACCGGCGTGGAGAACAGTCATAATAACTTCTACAGCTGGACGTCCCATTTTTTCTTGTATACCAACCGGAATACCACGCCCATTATCCGTTACACGAATACTATTATCTTCTTCGATACTAACATTAATTTCATCACAATAACCTGCAAGTGCTTCATCAATACTATTATCTACGATTTCCCAAACAAGATGGTGAAGCCCTTTTCCACTTGTAGATCCAATATACATACCAGGGCGTTTCCGAACTGCCTCTAGTCCTTCAAGCACCTGTATCTGACTTTCATCATATGCATTTTCTTGCATTTGCTTTTGTTCCATTGACACAAAGATCACCTACTTTTCCATTTAAACAGGGGTTATTCCCTATCTATTTCACAATCTACAGTGCCGTTCGTTACATGAATTGTTTTCGCTTCTTTTAATGTTTCGTGTTCAATTCCGTCGACACTCGTCGTTGTAACAAATGTTTGCACTTTTCCTTGAATTGTATTTAAAAGATGTGATTGACGATAATCATCTAATTCTGATAAAACATCATCCAACAAAAGGATTGGATATTCTTTAACCTCTGAATAAATCAATTCAATTTCAGCTAATTTTAGGGATAGTGCGGTCGTTCGTTGTTGTCCTTGCGAACCAAAGACTTGAACATTTTTACTATTAACGAAGAATTGTAAATCGTCACGATGAGGACCAATTAAAGTCGTACCACGGAAAATTTCACGTTGTTTCACAGATTGAAAACTTTCATAGTATACTTCTTTTATTTTCGACAAATCCATTGATTCTGATACATCTACACTTGGTTTATAGACAATTTCTAACTCTTCTAATCCACGGCTTATACCTCGATGAATTGGAGCTGCCCATTCCTGTAGCAAATGCAAAAATTCAAAACGTTTTTGCAGTATTTTCGCACCATGCTCAATTAGTTGAAGTGTAAATACATCCAACATCGTTTCCTCATTCTTACTATTCCCTTGCATTTTTTTCAACAAGTGATTTCGTTGCGTGAGCACCTTTTGATATTGACTTAATTCATACAAATATACAGGAGCTATTTGTCCTAATTCCATATCTAAAAAGCGTCTTCTTACTTGAGGGCTTCCTTTTACAAGATTTAAATCTTCTGGGGCAAACATGACAACGTTCATCACGCCAATATATTGACTTAACTTTTGCTGTTCAAGTTGATTTAATTTTGCCTTTTTACCTTTTTTCGAAATATTTAATTCCAAAGACAAAGAACTGTTTCTTTTTTGTAATTTCCCTTTTATTTGACCAAAATCTTCATCCCAGCGGATAAGTTCGCGATCATTAGAGGTTCTATGAGATTTCGCCATCGCTAAAACATAAATAGCTTCCATCAAATTTGTTTTCCCTTGCGCATTTTCGCCGATAATTACATTTACCTTATCTTCAAAGGAAAGCTCTAATTTTTCATAATTGCGATAGTTTTTTAATTGTATTTCTGAAATAAACAAAGGGCTCCCCCTTTATGCCTGAACTTGGAAAGTTCCGCTTCCTGGAATTTCAATAACATCATTCGCATATAGTTTGCGACCTCTTCTATTTTCAAGTTCGTTGTTCACGTACACTTCATATTCTTGTAAAAACCATTTTACAGCGCCACCTGTATCAATTACATCAGCTAACTTTAAAAATTGTCCTAGTGTAATATACTCTGTTGAAATTTTAATACGTTTCATAAAATCGCTCACTTTCTGAAAGTGTTCATTCTTTCATTGTACTAAATAAACTAGCATTAGGAAAGTAATACCCAAAAATCAAATAAGGGCCACTAGCATCTTTAAACTAGCAACCCTTATTCCTTACCTAGTAAGTACGAACCGGTAAAATTAATTGAATAATTGAATCATCATTTACTGTACGAATTAAGAACGGTCTCATCGCCCCAGTAAAGCTAACTTTAATCTCTGTACTATCCAAAGCTTTCAATGCATCCATCATATATTTTGCACTAAAAGATATTTTTAACTCTTCTCCATCTACTTTTTCGCATTGTACTTCTTCGACAACTTTTCCGATTTCTGGTGAATTCGAAGAAATCTCTAGCATTTCTTGCTCTAAAGTTGATAATTTAACAACGTTATTGCGGCCATCTCTTGCTAATAGTGAAGCACGATCAATTGCTTGTAGGAATTCTTTTGTATTCACAAAAATATCCGTTTTACTCTCTGCCGGAATTAAACGTGTCGTATCAGGATAATTCCCTTCTAACAATCTTGAGAAGAATAATAAATGTTTTGTACGGAATAATACTTGATACTCCGTAATAACGATATCTACCATTTCTTCAGACTCATCTAAAATTTTACTTAATTCATTTAAGCTCTTACCTGGGATAACAACATTAGCTTGGAATTCATCTGCAATATTATGTCCTTCAATTTTTGCTTTTCGAAGTGCCAGCCTATGACTATCTGTTGCAATACAAGTTAACTCGCTGTTATATACCTTCCAGTTTACACCTGTCAAGATTGGTCTTGTTTCAGAAGTAGAAACTGCAAATACAGTTTGTCTGATCATATGTTTAAGTAAATCTGTTGGTATCTTAAATACATGATGTTCTTCAATCTGTGGCAATAACGGATATTCTGCAGAATCTAAACCATTTAAGTTAAACTCTGATTTTCCAGATTTTATTTTTGTCATAAAATGATTTTCTACAGAAATTTCGACAGTGTCTTTAGGTAGTTTTTTTACAATCTCACTAAAATATTTTGCCTGTAAAACAATGCTTCCTGATTGAGCTATTTCTACGATTTCTTTTCCATCTTCTTCGACTGGAATAAACGATTCAATCGAAATATCAGCATCGCTTCCTGTTAATGTAACTCCTTCTTCAGTTGCTACAACTTTAATTCCCGTAAGAATTGGGATTGTTGTACGAGAAGAAACTGCCTTCATTACATCTTGTACACCTCTTACAAGATAGTCTTTTTGTATTGTAAAACGCATAAAGAAAAACCTCCGGTAAGTATAAGATTTTATTTAATTAATAAAGATAAAAAATAGTAGTAATAGTAATAGGGCTTGTGGATATGTGGATAACCCCGCTAAAGGATGTAAAAACAGTCTATCTACATGTGGATAGACTGTGCGTAAAACAAGGTAAGTTATTCACACTATTCAGCTACTACTTTAAAATACCATTAATTTCTTCAACTTGCTTTTGTAATTGCGTATCGGTTTTTAGTAGTTTAGAGATTTTTTCATGGGCATGGATAACTGTTGTATGATCACGTCCACCAAATTCTTCACCTATTTTTGGTAAAGAGGAATCTGTAAGCTCGCGCGATAAATACATTGCAATTTGGCGAGGAAACGCAACTGATTTTGTACGTTTTTTCGCTTTAAAATCTTCTAATTTCACTTGATAAACGTCCCCGACAGCTTTTTGAATATCATAAATAGAGATAATTTTCGGCTTAGAATTTGGAATAATATCTTTAAGTGCTTCAGCTGCTAAATCAGCATTAATATCTTTATTAATTAAAGATGAATAAGCTACAACTCGGATAAGTGCACCTTCTAATTCACGAATATTTGAATCAATTTGATTTGCGATATAAAGCATAACTTCATTTGGTATATCAAGCCCTTCAGCTTTTGCTTTTTTGCGTAAAATCGCAATTCGTGTCTCTAAATCTGGCGGCGTAATGTCTGTAATAAGTCCCCATTCAAAGCGGGAACGAAGACGATCTTCTAAAGTTGGAATTTCTTTTGGTGGTCGGTCACTAGAAATTACAATTTGTTTACTTTCTTCGTGTAATGCATTAAATGTATGGAAAAACTCTTCTTGAGTCTGTTCTTTTCCAGCAAGAAATTGAATATCATCTATCAATAAAACATCTACGTTACGATATTTATTACGAAAATCAACAGCTTTATTATCACGAATAGAGTTAATAAATTCATTTGTAAATTTTTCTGATGATAAATATACAACTTTTGCATTTGGATTATGTTCAATTACATAATGACCAATTGCGTGCATTAAATGTGTCTTTCCAAGTCCAACTCCCCCGTAAATAAAGAGTGGATTATACGCTTTAGCTGGCGCCTCAGCTACAGCTAATGAAGCTGCATGGGCAAAACGGTTACCAGAGCCAATAACAAATGTATCGAATGTATATTTTGGATTTAACATGCTCTGTGGTAAATGAGCTGAATCATCTTGTGCTGGATTCGGCTTAACTGGAGGCAGATCAATGTCCTCTTCAGCTTGACTTTGGGGAATAATAAAGCGAATTGCTAATTTTGCCCCTGTTAAATCGTATAGTGTTTCTGAAATTAGTTCGGAGTAATGAGATTCTAGCCAGTCACGAGCAAATTCATTCGGAGCTGTAATCGTTAATACGTCTTTCTTCAAGTTATGAGCCGTTGTGGATTTTAACCATGTCTCATAACTAGGCTTGCTTACCTTTTTTTCTAATTCTTTTAAGGCACTATTCCATAAATCAGAGATATTTTCCAAAGGTGTCCCTCCTTTACTAAGTTGGTAAAAGAATAAGGTTGCGCAACAAATGTACAACCTAATAAATATAAAATGTATATTTATACGAAACGTATTTTAAAACCTAAAAACGTCGTTTGTATATGAGATAGGGTTTTCGACAAAAAAAAGCAAATGTGGACAACTATTTACCCACATGTGATTAAAACTGTCCACATGTTATACACAAATTGTGGATAAGATAAAGGTGTGGAAAACTTATTCAAAGTGAAAACACAACTATAATATCAAAAAAAAGTGGCTATAGCAATGAATTTAAGAAAGTTATCCACAAAATCAATACCTTGTGGAATAAACTTGTCCACAACACGATATACTGTGTAAAAGTGCGAAAAAAGTTTGTGGATATAAAAAACGTGAAAAAATATTTATCCACAAGGAAATATAGGTGCTGTGAAAAAGTATGTGAATAGGTTCAAAATGAATATTTGATGAAAATTTCTAGAACCATTGACATTTTCCTAGTTAATTAACTATAATTTATAGGACTGTCTTTAACAGATATTCCTCAGGGAGGTGTCATATAATGAAAAGAACTTACCAACCAAATAAACGTAAGCGCAGCAAAGTACATGGTTTCCGCAGCCGTATGAGCACAGCGAACGGACGTAAAGTGCTAGCAGCTCGTCGTCGTAAAGGAAGAAAAGTATTATCTGCGTAGACCACTGATCGTTCAGTGGTCTTTTTTTCTAATAATAGTGAATTTCCGCTGATGAAATACAGGAGTGTCAATTGATATGAAGAAAAAACATCGTATAAAGAAGAATGATGAATTCCAGGCGGTTTTTCAAAAAGGAAAATCAAATGCAAATCGTCAGTTTGTTGTATACCAATTAGATAAAGAAGAACAGCCAAACTTTCGCATCGGCCTTTCTGTTAGCAAGAAAATAGGAAATGCAGTAGTTCGTAATCGAATTAAGCGCATGGTCCGTCAGGCTATTACAGAGTTAAAAGATGAGATAGCTTCTGGAAAAGATTTTGTTATAATAGCAAGGAAGCCTTGTGCAGAGATGACATATGAAGAAGTAAAGAAAAGCTTAATTCATGTCTTTAAACGCTCTGGTATGAAAAGAATAAAAAAGTAGCGTAAGGAAATGAATTACACTATATACATACCGATACAAGGAGGAGTAGGCTTTGAAAAAGAAATTAGGTTTACTAGCCATGCTTATTGCATTAATGGCGATTACTGCTGGCTGTAGTGAAGTAAATCAGCCAATTACACCAAAAAGCACTGGAATTTGGAATGAATACTTCGTATACCCGCTTTCTCAGTTAATCACGTATTTTGCAAACTTATTTAACAGTAATTATGGTTTAGCAATTGTTGTTACGACTCTTATCATTCGTTTTGCGTTATTACCATTAATGATTAAACAAACGAAGAGTACGAAAGCGATGCAAGCGTTACAACCGGAAATGGTGAAGTTAAAAGAGAAATATAGCTCTAAAGATCAAGCGACACAGCAAAAACTGCAGCAAGAAATGATGCAGTTATACCAAAAAAATGGTGTAAATCCATTAGCTGGTTGTTTACCAATCTTTATTCAAATGCCAATTCTGTTCGCTTTTTATCATGCAATTATGAGAACAGCTGAAATTAAACAACATAGTTTCTTATGGTTCGATTTAGGACATGCAGACCCGTTCTATATCTTACCAGTCGTTGCAGCAATTACGACATTTATTCAGCAAAAGCTTGCAATGGCAGGAACAGCTGGCCAAAATCCACAAATGGCAATGATGCTTTGGCTTATGCCGATTATGATTTTAATCTTTGCAATTAACTTCCCAGCTGCATTATCACTTTACTGGGTTGTTGGTAATATCTTTGGTATTGCTCAAATGTACTTTATTAAAGGGCCAGAGATTAAGGCTAGTAAGGCTGGTAAGGCTGGAGGCTCAAGCAAGTGAGTGTAATTACTGCTAAAGGACAAACAGTCGAGCTGGCAGTAGAGGATGCTTTAAGGCAATTAAATACATCAAAAGATCGAGTAGATATAAATATTGTCGATGAGGGTAAAAGGGGATTCTTAGGTTTATTTGGGAATCGCCCTGCAGTAGTAGAAGTTGTATTGAAGAAAGATCCAATTCAAGAATGTGAAGAATATTTAAGAAATGTTATTCACGATATGGGTGTGGAAGTCGAGATTAGTAAAATTGTAAAAGGACGCGAAATCGAATTTACAATTTCTGGTGATAATGTAGGTGTTTTAATTGGGAAAAGAGGTAATACATTGAACTCTTTACAGTATTTAACAAAACTTGTCGCGAATCGTAACACGAAGCAGTATATCGGTATTACACTAGATGCTGAAAATTATCGTAGTAAAAGAAAAAGTACGTTAGAATCACTTTCTTATCGATTAGCGAAACAAGTATTTAATACGAAAAAAAGAGTTATTTTAGAACCGATGCCATCTTTTGAACGAAAAATTATTCATCAGGCATTATCAAATCATCAAGGTATCAATACAACTTCTGAAGGAAATGAACCACATCGGCATGTTGTAATATCTCCTAAATGACCGGTTGCTCAAATGAGTGCCGGTTTTTTTGAGCGGAAAATAGATGTGGATAACTAAAAAACACTAAACTTATCCACTGTGAATAAGTTTAGTGTTTTTTACATGGGGATATAATAAAATGAGTTATTCTTCTTTTGTAGATAGGTTCGTTATGGTATCCTAATAATTTAGTGAAAGAAATAATCATGTTGAAATAGAGATAAATAAGCAAGTGAGGTGAAAGGACATGGAATTTGATACAATTGCTGCGATTTCCACAGCGCTTGGAGAGGGTGCAATTGCCATTGTTCGAGTAAGTGGGGATGATGCGGTTGAGAAAGTTGATCGTATTTTTAAGGGGAAGGATTTAACAGAGGTTCCTTCTCACACTATTCATTATGGTCATATTGTTGATTTAGATACAAATCAAGTTATTGAAGAAGTTATGGTGTCTATTATGCGCGCACCAAGGACTTTTACACGTGAAAATATAGTGGAAATTAACTGTCACGGTGGACTTGTTTCAGTAAATAAAGTATTGCAACTTATTCTAGCACAAGGAGTACGATTGGCAGAACCGGGCGAATTTACAAAACGTGCTTTTTTAAATGGACGTATCGACTTATCACAAGCAGAAGCTGTTATGGATTTGATTCGAGCAAAAACAGATCGTGCGATGAATGTAGCAATTAATCAAATGGAAGGGCGATTATCTAAATTAATTGGTCTTTTGCGTCAAGAAATATTAGAAACATTAGCTCATGTTGAGGTAAATATAGATTATCCAGAATACGATGATGTAGAAGAGATGACACATAATATTTTAATTGAGAAAGCGACGCATGTTCGTTCGGAAATCGAAAAAATATTAGAAACATCAAAACAGGGGAAAATTTTACGTGAAGGTATTGCTACAGCAATTATCGGTAGACCTAACGTTGGGAAATCATCGTTATTAAATAGTCTTGTTCAGGAGAAAAAGGCAATTGTAACTGATATTGCAGGAACAACTCGTGATGTTATTGAAGAGTACGTTAACGTGCGTGGTGTGCCTCTTAAACTTATAGATACAGCCGGTATTCGGGAGACAGAAGATGTTGTTGAACGAATTGGTGTGGAACGTTCAAAAGAAATGATGAGCCAAGCGGATTTAGTATTAGTTGTTGTCAACTATAGCGAGGCTTTAACAAATGAGGATGAAGATCTATTCCGTGCGGTACAAGGAAAAGACTTTATTGTTATTGTGAATAAGACTGATTTACCGCAAGCGATTGATATGGAACGTGTTACAGAGTTAGCCGCGGGAAATCGTGTTATTACAACATCCTTAATTGAGGAACAAGGAATAGATGAACTCGAAAAGGCAATAGCTGATTTATTCTTTGAAGGAACAATCGATTCTGCAGATATGACATATGTTTCTAATGCGAGACATATTGGATTATTAACACAAGCAGGAAAAACAATCGGTGATGCAGTTGAGGCGATTGAAAATGGTGTACCAATTGATATGGTACAAATTGATTTAACAAGAACGTGGGAAATACTTGGTGAAATTACTGGGGACACAGTGCATGAAAGCTTAATTGACCAGTTGTTCTCTCAATTTTGTTTAGGAAAATAATATAGTGAAGTTGTAGAAAGATAGAGATTATTAGGAGGAATAAACAATGGGATACAATGCCGGTTCATACGATGTCATAGTAATCGGTGCAGGTCATGCAGGATGTGAAGCTGGTCTTGCGGCAGCACGAATGGGCTCAAAAACATTAATGTTAACAATTAATTTGGATATGGTAGCATTCATGCCATGTAACCCTTCTGTTGGTGGACCAGCAAAAGGGATTGTTGTTCGTGAAATTGATGCATTAGGCGGAGAAATGGGACGTAATATTGATAAAACTCATATTCAAATGCGTATGCTAAATACAGGTAAGGGACCAGCCGTACGTGCACTTCGAGCGCAAGCTGATAAATTCGCTTACCAACATGAATTAAAGAAAACAATTGAAGAAACACCAAACTTAACGTTGTTCCAAGGAATGGTAGAGCGTTTAATCGTTGAAGAAGGTGTATGTAAAGGGGTAGTTACACAAGCTGGTGCAGAATATACAGCAAAAACCGTTGTAATTACAACTGGAACATTTTTACGCGGCGAGATTATCATGGGCGACTTAAAATATTCAAGCGGTCCAAATAATCAGCAACCGTCTATTACATTATCTGAGCATTTAGAGGAACTTGGATTTGATCTTGTTAGATTTAAAACAGGGACACCTCCGCGTGTAAACAGTAATACAATTGACTACAGTAAAACAGAAATTCAACCAGGTGATGATAAGCCACGTGCGTTCTCTTTTGAAACAACGAAATTTATTATGGATCAAATTCCATGTTGGTTGACATATACAAGTACAGAAACACACCGTTTAATAGATGAAAATTTACATCGTTCAGCTATGTATTCTGGTATGATTAAAGGAACAGGCCCTAGATACTGTCCTTCTATTGAAGACAAAGTAGTAAGATTTAATGATAAACCACGTCATCAAATTTTCTTAGAGCCAGAAGGGCGTAATACACAAGAAGTATATGTACAAGGTTTATCCACAAGCTTACCAGAAGATGTACAACGTGACATGCTTAGAACAATTCCAGGCCTAGAAAATGTTGAAATGATGCGTACAGGTTATGCAATTGAATATGATGCAATTGTGCCAACACAACTATGGCCAACACTTGAAACGAAAAAGATTAAAAATTTATATACAGCAGGACAAATTAATGGAACTTCTGGTTACGAAGAGGCGGCCGGACAAGGGCTTATGGCTGGAATTAATGCAGCATGCCGTTCTTTAGGTAAAAAAGAAGTTGTTTTAGGTCGCGAGGATGCTTATATTGGCGTCTTAATTGATGATCTTGTAACGAAAGGTACAAATGAACCATATCGTTTATTAACGTCTCGTGCAGAATACCGTCTATTATTACGCCACGATAATGCTGATCTTCGTTTAACTGAAGTTGGTCGTGAAATTGGATTAATTAAAGAAGAGCGCTATGAGCGATTTACAAATAAAAAATTACAAATTGAACAGGAAAAGGAACGTTTAAGCAGCATTATTATTAAACCACGTCCTGAAGTTCAAGAATTAATTCGCAATATTGGCGGAAGTGAATTGAAAGATGGAATACGTGCAAGTGACTTATTACGTCGTCCAGAGATGACATATGAGCATATTCATCTTTTAGTACCAAGTGAAGTAGAATTAAGTGATGAAGTTAAAGAACAAGTTGAAATTCAGATTAAGTATGAAGGGTATATTGAAAAATCTTTACAGCAAGTAGAGCGTATGAAGAAAATGGAGAGTAAAAAAATCCCTGTAGATATTGATTATGATGCGATTTCTAGCCTTGCTTCAGAAGCTAGACAAAAATTGAAAGATGTTCGTCCACTTTCAATGGGGCAGGCTTCACGTATTTCTGGCGTAAATCCAGCGGATATTTCCATTTTACTTGTGTATATAGAACAAGGAAAAATTGCACGCGTATCGAACCAATAAATAGTAAGGAGATATTGCTAGATGAACATAGAACAATTTCAATCTATGCTAGAAGAGAAGGGAATCACCCTCTCTTCTAGACAGTTAGAGCAGTTCAAAATCTACTTTGAAACATTAGTAGAGTGGAATGAAAAAATGAACTTAACGGCTATTACAGAAAAAGAAGAAGTATATTTAAAACACTTTTTTGATTCCATTACAGCTGCTTTTTATTATGATTTTTCAAAACCATTCTCAATTTGTGATGTTGGTGCAGGGGCTGGATTCCCAAGTATTCCTTTAAAAATCTGTTTCCCGCACTTAAAAGTAACAATTGTAGATTCATTGCAAAAACGTATTAATTTCTTAAATCACTTAGCCCAAAAGTTAGAATTAAGTGATGTTGCATTTTGTCACGATCGTGCTGAAACATTTGGGAAAAAAGAAGGTGTGCGTGAATCATACGATATTGTAATGGCACGTGCAGTTGCGCGTCTTTCTGTATTAAGTGAGCTATGTTTACCACTTGTAAAAGTTGGAGGAACATTCATTGCAATGAAAGGTGCAGCAGCAAACGAAGAAATTGAAAATGGCAAGTATGCTTTAGAGGTGCTAGGCGGAGAGTTGAAAGAGATGTCTACTTTCCAATTACCATTTGAAGAGAGTGAACGTAATATTTTATTAATCGAGAAAAAGCGCAAGACACCAAAGAAATATCCACGCAAACCGGGAACACCCAATAAATTACCTATTGAAAAATAAATCTTATTAGACGTAAGATTAAATTATATAAATGAAAACGTAAATGTTTCATAGGAAACATTTTATGGAGAATAGTCAATAGGCCTAAAAGGTGGTGGAATATGTATGAAAAATACGTTTTCTCGTTTATTTGGCTTTGGAGATAAAGAGAGCGAATTCGAATTACAAGACGAAAGCCATGAAGAGATAGATAAAAAGGTATATGAAGAAATACAAGAAATTCCGATAGTAAATATTACCCCTAACCGTTATCAACCAAGAACAGTTTTTGATGATGCGCGTATTGATGAGCTAGCATTAACAATTCGTACACATGGACTTATTCAACCGATTGTTGTAAGGCAATATGAGGATGATAAGTACGAGATTATTGCTGGAGAAAGACGTTTTCGCGCGGCAACAAAGTTAGGTTGGGAAAAGGTTCCTGCAATTATAAAGAATTTAAATGATACAGAGACAGCTTCTGTAGCTTTAATTGAAAACTTGCAACGTGAGGAACTAACGGCAATCGAGGAAGCTGTGGCATATCAAAAGCTGATTGAGTTACATAATTTAACACAAGAAGCATTGGCACAACGACTTGGAAAAGGACAATCTACAATCGCAAATAAGTTGCGCTTGTTAAAGTTGCCTGAAGAAATAAAAAGTGCATTATTAGAAAAAAGCATTACAGAACGTCATGCCCGCGCTCTCATTCCTTTAAAAAATGAGGAATTACAACTGAAGGTTTTACAGGAAATTGTTGAGAAACAACTAAATGTAAAGCAAACAGAAGAACGAATTGCGAAGTTACTAGAGGAAGCGAAACCGAAGCGTAAGGCAAAGCAAAAAGCAGTAAGTCGAGATACGAGGATTGCTATGAATACAATTAGACAATCTTTACAAATGGTTACTGAAAGTGGTTTGAATGTTAATTCTGAGGAAGAAGAATTTGATGAGTACTATCAAATTACAATTAAAATTCCAAAGAAAAAATAATAATGACGTGCTAGAGACCTTATCCTATTGGAGAGGTCTCTTTTACTATATTTTCTTGTTAAATGAAGAAGGAGTTTAGAAATAAATTTTGAAGTTTAATAAAGGACGTAAAAGAAAAAGTTTTATTTCATGTTACAATAAACGTAATTGTTACTAGAATAAGATAGAAAGGTTGAAAGTAGGTGACATCATGGGAAAAATCATTGCTATTGCTAATCAAAAAGGCGGTGTTGGAAAAACAACAACATCTGTTAATTTAGGGGCTGGATTGGCGCAAGTAGGTAAAAAAGTCCTTCTTGTAGATATTGATGCTCAAGGAAATGCAACGACTGGTGTGGGAATTGAAAAATCTGAATTAGATCAATGTATTTACAACGTTCTTGTGGAAGATGCAGATGTTCAAGGGGTTATACAGAAAACCGCAACTGAAAACTTAGATGTTCTACCCGCTACAATTCAATTGGCTGGTGCTGAAATTGAATTGGTACCGACTATTTCCCGGGAAGTACGTTTGCAAAGAGCATTACAGCCAGTTCGTGATGAATATGACTATATTATTATCGACTGTCCCCCATCTTTAGGGTTATTAACGATTAATGCATTAACAGCAGCAGATTCTGTTATTATTCCTGTACAGTGTGAATATTACGCACTAGAAGGGTTAAGTCAGCTATTAAATACAGTTCGACTTGTACAAAAACATTTAAATAAAAATTTAGCAATTCAAGGTGTATTGTTAACAATGTTGGATGCCCGTACAAATTTAGGGATTCAAGTTATAGATGAAGTGAAAAAGTATTTTAGGGATAAAGTATATCGCTCGATTATTCCGCGTAATGTACGCTTGAGCGAGGCTCCAAGTCATGGGAAACCTATTATGCAGTATGACGCTAAATCAAGAGGAGCAGAAGTGTATATAGATTTAGCAGAGGAAGTGATTGCAGGTGGCTAAAGGATTAGGAAGAGGAATTAATGTGTTTTTTCCTGATTTAGATGTGAAAGAAGAGGAAACAATTCAGGAGATTCTTGTAACTGAATTAAGGCCGAATCCATATCAACCGCGTAAACACTTTAATAAAGAGGCGATTCAGGAATTAGCAATTTCGATTAAGGAACACGGTATTCTACAACCATTAATTGCTAGGAAGAGTATTAAAGGATATGAAATTGTTGCAGGTGAAAGACGATTTCGTGCTGCAAAAGAGGCTGGTTTAGAAAAAGTACCTGCGGTTGTAAGACAATTAACTGAACAGCAAATGATGGAATTTGCTTTGTTAGAAAACTTACAACGAGAAGATTTAAATCCTATGGAAGAGGCAATGGCATACCAGATGTTAATGAATGAGCTAAATGTAACGCAAGAACAATTAGCGAAACGTCTTGGTAAAAGCAGACCTTACATTGCAAATTATACTCGGTTATTAAGCCTACCTTCTTTCGTACAAGATATGATTGCAAATGGTCAACTTTCAATGGCTCATGGGAGAACTTTACTTACGATAAAAGATGAAGAACAATTGAAGTCCTTATTGAAACGCATTGAAAAAGAAGGATTAAATGTTCGTCAATTAGAGAAAATCGTCCAAGAGATTAATCAACACGTTTCACGTGAAACAAAAAAAGTGAAAAAAGAGCGAAATATATTTTTCGTAGAACGTGAAACGTTCTTAAGAGAAAAGTTTGGCACAGATGTGAAAATTAAAGAGACGAAAAAAGAAAAAGGTAAAATCGAAATTGAATTTTTTAATAAAGAAGATTTAAATCGTATTTTAGAACTATTAGCACAGAAAAATTAAAAAGCAAACCATCTTATTATTTATAGATGGTTTGCTTTTTTTAATGCGGATAATTTTTGATCCGTCTCTTTTATACTTTTTGCGATTACATCAGCCATTTTCATGACTAAACTTAATCTTGTATTTTGAAGAACGAAAAACTCCATAAACCCATTTAGATTGACGATACCGTGTATGTGCAAATCACCAACTGCAGGTAATTTCTTATTCATAGCAGCTCCAGGTTTACTAGGTCCCTTTCCAGTAGTGATTGATCCGATATTTTGGGACTTTCCTAAACATGCATCAACAGCAATTATAAATGCAGTAGGATATTCTTTCTGTATATTCTGAATTTTCTCTTCTAAATTTAGCGCATGTACTGGCTCATCTAGTGTACCGAATACTTGGAGGTTTTGGATGTCTATTTGTTCAAGTTTTGTACCAACTAATGGGCCGAGTGCGTCACCTGTAGAGCGATCTGTGCCGATACAAACGAGAATGAGTGGTATATTAGTTTTAATAGGAATATGGGTAAGTAAGAAATTACTGATTATTTCAGAGGCTTCTAGATCTTGGTGCATAACGTTTTGAGTTTCTTTCTCAAAAAATGGTAAGCGAAAACTTCCAATATTCATGAAGCACCCATCCTTTTAATAAATTTTCAATATATGTTATATGGTGAGGAAAATGGAAAGTTATAAGTGCGTAATTTTTGCAAAATGTGAATGAAAACGGAAATAATAGTACTAGTATATATATATTCGTTCCATTTTATACCTGGATGTCGGGGATAAAATAGGATTAAAATCATAAAATTTTTTCAGCAATTAGGGGACTTCTGATACAATAATAAGGGTAACTAAAAAGAAATTTTAGCTAGAGAGGTAGAGGTACATGGATTTATTAGCGAAGTGGTTTAATTCTATGAAACAGTATTTATTAGATGCTGATCGTTGGGCTCATATTGGAGTTGCGACATTAAAAATATGTATTATTTTAACAATTGGTGCAGTTGTTGTGCGAATTGCAAGGGCGGTTGTACGAAATGCGTTTCGTATGGGGAGTCGTTCTCCAATTCAAATTTCAGAACGTCGTACAGTTACAGTAGCGAAATTACTTGAAAATATTGTAGCGTACGTTGTTATGTTCATTATGCTAATTGCGATTTTAGGTGTATTTGATATTAATGCATCAGGTTTATTAGCGGGTGCTGGGGTAATTGGTTTAGCAGTCGGATTTGGTGCTCAAAGTTTAGTGAAAGACGTTATTACAGGTTTATTTATTTTGTTAGAAGATCAGTTTTCAGTTGGCGATTATGTTAAAATCGGTCAATTTGAAGGAGTCGTTTTAGAAATTGGACTTCGTACAACGAAAGTAAAGAGTTGGACAGGTGAAATTCATACTTTACCAAATGGAAGTATTATTCAAGTTACTAACTACTCAGTTAGTAATAGTGTAGCGTTTGTTGATGTATCTATTTCATATGAGGCTGATATTGCGAAAGCAGAGCAAGTTATTGAAGATTTATTAGTAGAATTACCTTCAAAGTACGAAAAAATGGTAACAACGCCTCAATTATTAGGTGTGCAAACATTAGCTGCATCAGAAGTTATATTACGTGTTATTGCTGAAGTAGAACCGATGCAACATGCAGTTATTGCAAGGGCACTTCGTAAAGAGATTAAAAATCGTCTTGATTTACATGGAATTGAAATTCCATATCCACGTATGGTTTTATATAATCGTGAAGAATTAGTTAGTGGAAAAGCAATTTAGTATGGAGAGGAGTTTGGAGAATGGAGCAAAAGGAATATAACTTGTATGATGTTGTGGAAATGAAGAAAGCCCATCCATGTGGCGAGAATCGTTGGAAAATTATTCGTATGGGAATGGATATCCGCATTAAGTGCGAGGGGTGTGACCATTCAGTAATGATTCCTCGAAGAGAGTTTGATCGTAAGGTGAAAAAAATACTTGTGAAGCACGAAGAATAGAGGGAGAGTAACAGTTACAGTAGGTAACTGTTACTTTTTTTCGTTTGGCGGAAACTTGTCATTTTTTTCGTTACTATCTATAATGATGAAAGATTGAGACATAGGAGTGAAAAATATGGGATTAACGGCTGGGATTGTTGGATTACCTAACGTAGGGAAGTCCACTTTATTTAATGCAATTACACAAGCAGGAGCAGAATCTGCGAACTATCCATTCTGTACAATTGATCCAAACGTAGGGATTGTAGAAGTACCAGATGAGCGTTTAAATAAATTAACGGAATTAGTAGAACCGAAAAAGACTGTTCCGACTGTATTCGAGTTTACTGATATTGCAGGTATCGTAAAAGGTGCTAGTAAAGGTGAAGGTTTAGGAAATAAATTCTTATCTCACATTCGTCAAGTAGATGCAATTTGCCAAGTTGTTCGTTGTTTTGAAGACGAAAATATTACGCACGTTTCAGGGAAAGTAGATCCAATTGATGATATTGAAACAATCAATTTAGAGCTAATTTTAGCGGATTTAGAGTCTGTTGATAAGCGTATCGAGCGTGTTGCGAAATTAGCAAGACAAAAAGATAAAGAAGCGGTATATGAGCATGAAATTTTAGTTCGTTTAAAAGAAGCTTTTGAAGAGGGAAAACCAGCTCGTACTGTTGAATTTACAGAAGAGCAGATGAAGATTGTTAAAGGCCTTCATTTACTTACAACAAAAGAAATGTTATACGTAGCGAATGTAAGTGAAGACGATATTATCGATCCTTCGGAAAATAAATACGTACAAATGGTAAAAGAATTTGCAGCAAATGAAAATTCTCAAGTAATCGTTGTATGTGCAAAAATTGAATCAGAAATCGCTGAATTAGACGAAGAAGAGAAAAAAGTATTCCTTGAAGAATTAGGAATTGAAGAGTCTGGTTTAGATCAATTAATTCGTGCAGCATATGACCTATTAGGACTTGCTACGTACTTTACAGCTGGCGTTCAAGAAGTACGTGCTTGGACATTTAAACAAGGAATGAAGGCACCACAATGTGCTGGTGTTATTCATACAGACTTTGAGCGTGGATTTATTCGTGCAGAAACAGTTTCTTACGATGATTTAATGACAAACGGTTCTATGACAGCTGCAAAAGAAGCTGGAAAAGTACGTTTAGAAGGAAAAGAATATATCGTAAAAGACGGAGATGTTATGCACTTCCGTTTTAACGTTTAATTTAATATTTCCTAGGAAAAATAAAGATATGAACTTGGCAAATATATTATATGTTTGCCAAGTTTTTTATGTATTGGTGAGTTGATTCATATAACTTACTATGATATAATCTAAACTCGTGAGTAATTACTATAAATTAATTGCTCCTTGCCCATTACGGGCCGTTTAGACCAAAAGGAGGTGAAAGTGTAATGAGAAAGTACGAAATTATGTACATCATTCGTCCTGGCGTTGAAGAAGAAGCTCAAAAAGCTTTAGTTGAACGTTTTGCAGGTGTTTTAACAAACAATGGTGCAGAAATCATTAACACGAAAGAGTGGGGTAAGCGTCGTTTAGCTTACGAAATCAACGACTTACGTGAAGGTTTCTACATGATCTTAAACGTGAAATCTAACGCAGAAGCGATTAACGAATTCGACCGTTTAGCTAAGATCAACGAAGACATCCTTCGTCATATCGTTGTTAAAGAAGAAGAAAAATAATTGATATATAAGGGAGAGTGGTTCGATTGATGAATCGTGTTATCCTCGTTGGTCGTTTAACTAAGGACCCTGACTTACGTTACACGCCCAATGGTGTCGCAGTAGCTACTTTTACGTTAGCTGTGAATCGCGCATTTGCCAATCAGCAAGGTGAGCGTGAAGCTGACTTTATTAATTGTGTAATATGGCGTAAACAAGCAGAAAACGTAGCAAATTATTTGAAAAAAGGTAGCTTAGCAGGCGTAGATGGGCGTCTTCAAACTCGTAATTACGAGGGACAAGATGGTAAACGTGTATACGTAACAGAAGTTCTTGCGGAAAGCGTGCAATTTTTAGAGCCGCGTAATGGCGGTGGGGAGCAACGTGGTTCATTTAATCAGCAACCATCAGGAGCTGGTTTCGGTAACCAAGGCTCTAACCCATTTGGTCAATCTAGTAATTCAGGTAACCAAGGTAACTCTGGATTTACGAAGAATGACGATCCATTTTCAAATGTAGGTCAACCGATCGACATTTCCGACGACGATTTACCGTTCTAATACAGTAAATTTGTTAGTTTTAACAAAGAATGGAGGGAAATAGACATGGCAGGACGCAAAGGTGGACGTGCGAAACGTCGTAAGGTGTGTTTCTTCACAGCTAACGGCATCACTCGCATTGACTATAAAGATGTTGATTTATTAAAACGTTTCGTTTCTGAGCGTGGTAAAATTTTACCTCGTCGTGTAACAGGAACAAGCGCAAAATACCAACGCAAACTTACAGTTGCAATTAAACGTGCTCGTCAAATGGCACTTTTACCATATGTTGGTGAATAATAGCGTATGAAATGCACAGTAGAGTCGGACTCTACTGTGCATTTTGCTATGCTTTTCTTTTTGAAAGAGAGGTTAAAATGTGAAACAAACAAAGTTTATTACAGAAGGTGCAGCATTATTAGCTATATATGCAATTTTATTGCTTATATCTATGTATGTTCCGATTTTGGGTACAGTTGTAACTTTTGCGTTGCCGTTACCATTTATACTATTAATGATAAGACATAAACTATCTAATGTGCTCGTGGTTTTTGTAGCAGCACTTTTTGTTACTATTATTGTGAGTCAACCGCTGAATTTAGTGAAGACAATTATGTTTGGATTGATAGGGATTGTTTTAGGATATATGTATAAAACAAGAAAAAAGCCAGTTGAAATCTTAATAGCGGGGACGCTTGCATACTTAATTGGTTTTGTACTTATTTATGTTGCGAGTATAAAGTTTTTCAACATAGATATAATGAAGCAAATGCAAAGTATGTTTAGTGAAAGTATGGCGAAAAGCGAAAAGATAGTAAGTGCTACAGGTATGCCGATTAGTAAGGAACAAAAAGAGCTACTTGCACAAATGAATGATATATTACAATCGTTACTTCCAAGTATACTTGTGCTAGTTTCAGTATGTTTTTCTTGGATTACAGTGATAATATCAGGTAGTGTTTTGAAAAAGTTAAAACATGAAGTTATATCTTGGCCTAAATTTAAAGATATACAATTACCAAAGAGTATCATTTGGTATTACGTTATATTTATTTTGTTAGCAACTTTTATAAAAGTAGAACCAACATCATATTTACATATGGTATTTTCTAACCTAAATGTCATATTTGCACTATTGCTTGTACTGCAAGGTCTGACATTTATCGCCTTTTTAGCGTATAGAAAAGGTTTTACTAAAGGGGTTCCTATTATTAGTTTTATTGCATGCATGTTTATTCCGATGCTGTTTCCTCTTGTGACAATCTTAGGTATAATTGACTTAGGGATTTCATTGCGTTCTAAAATAGGGGGATAAAATAATATTCCTTATACTATTTTAATCTGTTTAACTAACTGGAAGGTAAGTTAGTTTTACTTTATAGGAGTTGTATACATGCCTGAATTTGATAAGAAACAGTGGTTTTTATATCCTGTTTATGTATTGGCATTTTTTGTGTTTGTGCTCATTTCAATTCTCTGTTATTTTCATTTAATTATGGGTATAGCTGCTTTTGTCATTTTTTGTATCGTATTCTTTATCGTTATACGATTTGAACTTAATTTTCAAAGGAATTTCGAAAAGCATACGACAGATATGATTACAAGAGTAAAGAAA
This sequence comes from Bacillus cereus group sp. BfR-BA-01311, assembly GCF_022664295.1. NCBI lineage: Bacteria > Bacillati > Bacillota > Bacilli > Caryophanales > Bacillaceae > Bacillus > Bacillus cereus group sp. BfR-BA-01311. The sequence continues at coordinate 522,447 of NZ_JAKUHC010000003.1, read as the reverse complement.
GTAAGTAATGAAGCATTTAACCAAATGCCGATTGGTATTTTGTTATACAATAAGGATTATGGGATTGATTGGGCAAATCCTTATTTATCTTCATGTCTGGGACAGCACGCATTAGCTGGATGGCACCTTTACGATGTATCAGAAACATTACTTCTTTTCATTAAAGGAGAAACTTCTGATGATATAGTCTCTTTAAATAATCGAAAGTTTCGCGTTTTTGTAAGGAAAGAAGAAAAGTTAATTTATTTCTTTGATGTAACGGAACAAACAGAAATCGAAAAGATGTACGAGGATCAAAGGACTGTTTTAGCTGTCATCTATTTGGATAATTATGATGAAGTTACACAAGGATTAGATGATCAATTACGTACGAATATAACAAGTCTTGTGACATCGCGACTAAATGAATGGGCACTTAAGTATGGTGCTTATTTAAAACGTGCATCTTCAGAAAGATTCTTCGTTGTGCTAAATGAAAGTATTTTGACGCAGATGGAGAAAGGGAAATTTAGCATTTTAGATCAGGTGCGTGAAGAAACATCTAAAAGGAATATACCACTTACATTAAGTGTGGGTGTCGGATCAGGTGATTTACCTTTATCAGAGCTTGGAGCAATGGCTCAATCTGGTTTAGATCTTGCGCTTGGGCGTGGGGGAGACCAAGTAGCTATTAAACAAGCGACAGGTAAAGTTAAGTTCTATGGAGGTAAGACAAATCCGGTTGAAAAACGTACCCGTGTACGCGCCAGGGTCATTTCGCATGCGTTAAAGGATTTAGTATTAGAAAGTAGTAATGTCATTATTATGGGGCATAGGGCTCCCGATATGGACGCAATTGGTGCTGCGATTGGTATTTTAAAAGTGGCTCAATTAAATGAGCGTAAAGGATATATTGTGTTAGATGAAAATGATTCCGATAAAGGAATTAAGCGTTTGATGGACAAAGTGAAACAAAATGAGGAGTTATGGTCTCATTTTATTACTCCAGAGCAAGCGATGGAATTTGCAAATGATGAGTCGTTACTTGTTGTTGTCGATACGCATAAACCTTCTATGGTGATGGAGCAAAAACTGTTACATAAAATTGAAAATGTAGTAGTTATTGATCATCATCGCCGTGGAGAAGATTTTATTGAAGACCCATTGCTAGTTTATATGGAACCATATGCTTCTTCAACGGCAGAATTGGTTACAGAATTACTTGAGTATCAACCTAAAAATTTAAAGATGACAATGTTAGAAGCGACGGCATTGTTAGCGGGTATTATTGTCGACACGAAAAGTTTCACATTCCGGACAGGGGCTCGTACATTTGATGCTGCTTCTTATTTACGCTCACATGGTGCAGATACTGTACTTGTACAAGAACTTTTAAAGGAAGATATGGATCAGTATTTACGGGTTGCAAAAGCTATAAAAAATGCGTACATTTATAAAAATGGAATTGCGATTGCTAAAGTTGATAGTGATGATTACTACGATCAAGTGCTTATTGCGCAATCGGCAGACACGTTATTAACGATGACAGGGATTATTGCATCATTTGTTGTTGCGAAACGTGGCGAGAATCTCATTGGAATTAGCAGCAGGTCTTTAGGTGAAGTGAATGTGCAGCTAATTATGGAAAACTTAGGCGGTGGCGGGCATTTGACGAATGCAGCCACACAGATGAAAAATGTTACAGTAGATGAAGCTGAGGAGAAGCTTCGATTTGTTATTGATGACTATTTACAGGGAGGCACACAATCATGAAAGTAATTTTTCTAAAAGACGTAAAAGGTAAAGGTAAAAAAGGAGAAGTAAAAAACGTACCAGATGGCTATGCAAATAACTTCTTACTAAAACAAGGATTAGCTGCTGAAGCAACAAATAGCAGTATGAAAACTTTAGAAGCTCAAAAGCGTAAAGAAGAAAAAGATGCAGCAGCAGAGCTTGAAAATGCAAAAGAGTTAAAAGAGACTTTAGAGAAATTAACTGTAGAATTAAAGGCGAAATCTGGAGAAGGTGGCCGTTTATTTGGTTCTATCACAAGCAAACAAATCGTAGATGCAATGCAAAAATCACACAAGATTAAACTTGATAAACGTAAATTTGAAATGGACGATGCAATCCGTGCGCTAGGTTATACAAACGTTACTGTGAAATTGCATCCACAAGTAACAGCAACAGTAAAAGTTCATGTTAGTGAACAATAAAAATAAATTAAGCAAGGAGGATTGCGTATGAGTGATGTACTTGCTGATCGTACCCCTCCGCATAATATAGAGGCTGAGCAGGCGGTTTTAGGGGCCATATTGATTGATCAAGATGCGTTAACTTCAGCATCAGAGTTATTGGTACCTGATTCGTTCTATCGAACGAAACATCAAAAGATTTTTGAAGTCATGCTTGGGCTATCTGATAAGGGAGAGCCGATTGACTTAGTAATGATGACATCAGCAATGGCTGATCAAGGATTACTAGAAGAGGTTGGTGGGGTTTCTTACTTAGCAGAGTTAGCAGAAGTTGTGCCAACTGCAGCTAACGTAGAATATTACGCACGCATCATCGCTGAAAAGGCGCTTTTACGTCGTTTAATTCGCACGGCGACTCATATTGTATCGGATGGATACGAGAGAGAAGATGATGTGGATGGTCTTTTAAACGAGGCTGAGAAAAAAATATTAGAAGTATCCCATCAAACGAATGCAAAAGCATTCCAAAACATTAAAGATGTTCTTGTAGATGCTTATGACAAAATTGAACTTTTGCATAATCAAAAGGGTGAAGTTACTGGGATACCAACTGGGTTTACTGAATTAGATAAGATGACAGCAGGTTTCCAACGAAATGATTTAATTATCGTGGCAGCACGTCCATCAGTAGGGAAAACGGCATTTTCATTAAATATTGCACAAAACGTAGCGACGAAAACGGATGAAAATGTAGCGATTTTTAGTTTGGAGATGGGTGCTGATCAGCTTGTTATGCGTATGCTTTGTGCAGAAGGGAATATTGATGCACAAAGACTTCGTACTGGTTCATTAACTTCCGATGATTGGGCAAAATTAACAATGGCAATGGGGAGTCTCTCAAATGCTGGTATATATATTGATGATACGCCAGGTATTAAAGTAAATGAGATTCGAGCAAAATGCCGTAGATTAAAGCAAGAACAAGGTCTTGGTATGATTTTGATTGACTATTTGCAGCTTATTCAAGGAAGTGGGAAATCAGGAGAAAACCGTCAGCAGGAAGTATCTGAGATTTCTCGTACCTTAAAAGGGATTGCGCGTGAATTGCAAGTGCCTGTTATTGCTTTATCACAGTTATCTCGTGGTGTAGAATCTCGTCAAGATAAACGCCCGATGATGTCTGATATTCGTGAATCTGGAAGTATTGAGCAGGATGCTGATATTGTAGCTTTCCTATATCGTGAAGACTACTATGATCGAGAAACGGAAAACAAAAATACAATTGAAATTATTATTGCAAAACAACGTAACGGTCCAGTAGGTTCAGTGGAACTTGCATTCGTCAAAGAGTTCAATAAGTTCGTTAACTTAGAACGTCGTTTTGAGGATGGACATGCTCCACCGGCATAAAGGCAGTATAAAAAAGAAACACATTTCTTATAATAAGATGTGTTTCTTTTTTTTTATAAGAAAGATAAGGCTTTCATAAGTTAAATATATAATTCTTACGAACGAAAATGTTTTTTTGTGAAAAAATGTTCGCTTTTCGGTTGACTTCTCTTTCGGTTTTGGTACAATTATATTGTTTGAATAGATCGTTTGAAAATTGCGGAGGTGCTTTAATAATGTCTTCAGTAGTAGTTGTAGGAACACAATGGGGCGACGAAGGAAAAGGTAAAATCACTGATTTTCTTTCTGAGCATGCGGAAGTAGTTGCAAGATATCAAGGTGGAAATAACGCGGGACATACAATTGTTTTCGGCGGAGTTAAATATAAATTACACTTAATTCCATCTGGTATTTTCTATAAAGAGAAAATTTGTGTAATCGGAAACGGATTAGTAGTAGATCCAAAAGCATTACTTGAAGAGTTAAAATACTTACACGATCGTGGTGTAAGTACTGATAATTTACGTGTAAGTAACCGTGCACATGTTATTTTACCTTACCACTTAAAACAAGATGAGTTAGAAGAAGCAAGTAAAGGTGATAACAAAATCGGTACAACGAAAAAAGGTATCGGTCCTGCATATATGGATAAAGCTGCTCGTATTGGTATTCGTATGGCTGATCTTTTAGACCGTGAAGCATTTAAAGAGAAGCTTGAGCGCAATTTAGTAGAAAAAAATCGTTTATTTGAAAAAATGTACGATACAGAAGGTTTCACTGTAGAAGAAATTTTCGAAGAGTACTTCGAGTACGGGCAACAAATCGCGCAATATGTATGTGATACGTCTGTTGTATTAAATGATGCATTAGATAATAATCACCGTGTATTATTTGAAGGTGCGCAAGGTGTTATGCTTGATATTGACCACGGTACGTACCCGTTCGTTACATCTTCTAACCCAATTGCTGGTGGTGTAACAGTTGGAACTGGAGTTGGTCCTGCGAAAGTTACTCGCGTTGTAGGTGTATGTAAAGCATATACAAGCCGCGTTGGTGATGGTCCATTCCCTACTGAGCTTCATGATGAAATTGGTCATCAAATTCGTGAAGTTGGTCGCGAGTATGGAACGACAACTGGTCGTCCACGCCGCGTAGGTTGGTTCGATAGCGTTGTTGTAAGACATGCACGTCGTGTTAGTGGTTTAACGGATCTATCATTAAATTCTATCGACGTTTTAACAGGTATTCCAACTCTTAAAATTTGTGTAGCTTACAAATACAATGGTGAAGTTATTGATGAAGTTCCAGCTAACTTAAACATTTTAGCGAAATGTGAGCCTGTATATGAAGAGCTTCCAGGTTGGGAAGAAGATATTACTGGTGTAAAATCATTAGATGAACTTCCTGAAAATGCACGAAAATACGTAGAACGTGTTTCTGAGTTAACAGGAATTCAAATATCTATGTTCTCAGTTGGACCAGATCGTAACCAAACAAATATTGTACGTAACGTATACGAAGCTTAATTAACATTTTTTGAAAAAAACTCATGTCTGCATGAGTTTTTTTTCTTATTCTTTTATAAAAAAACAAAAAAAGTATTGCAATAAATACAGAATACATGTTATGATACATCTTGTCGTCACGAAAATATGACGTTGGTGAGTATGAGCCATTAGCTCAGTTGGTAGAGCATCTGACTTTTAATCAGAGGGTCGAAGGTTCGAGTCCTTCATGGCTCACCATTTTATTTTTCGTGGCCCGTTGGTCAAGTGGTTAAGACACCGCCCTTTCACGGCGGTAACACGGGTTCGAATCCCGTACGGGTCATGTTTTTTTTTGCTTATTTTTGGTCCCGTGGTGTAGTGGTTAACATGCCTGCCTGTCACGCAGGAGATCGCCGGTTCGACCCCGGTCGGGACCGCCACTTTTGTTTATACCACCATTAGTGGTTTTATATATAGTTTTGGCTCGGTAGCTCAGTCGGTAGAGCAGAGGACTGAAAATCCTCGTGTCGGCGGTTCGATTCCGTCCCGAGCCACTCTCAGGATATTAAGTGGGCCCACTTAATATCCTTTTTATTTATGTAATTTTACAAAACTGAGTAGTTATTTTAAAATAGAACGAGGAGCCTCTAGCAGTTGAAGCTAGAGGTTTTTCTATAGATCGTATAGGATGCCGTGTAAAAGTGGATCATACATGAGTCTATGAGAATAGAGGAGAAAATACTTAAACAAAGGATGCGGTCATATAGGACATACTATGTAAACATCAATATGTTTAGGGATTATTGACCATATTTTTATAAGGAGGAAATAGACGATGATGGGAAAGAAAATTTTAGTAGTTGATGATGAAAAGCCGATTGCAGATATTTTGAAGTTTAACCTAGAAAAAGAAGGTTTTGAAATAGTAATGGCGCATGATGGTGATGAAGCAATTGAAAAGGCTAATGAAGAGCAACCAGATATGGTTTTATTAGATATTATGCTACCAGGTAAAGATGGCTTAGAGGTTTGCCGTGAAATACGTAAAAGCTCAGAAATGCCGATTATTATGCTTACAGCAAAGGACTCTGAGATTGATAAAGTATTAGGGCTCGAGCTTGGGGCAGATGATTATGTAACGAAGCCATTTAGTACGAGGGAATTACTTGCTCGTGTGAAGGCGAATTTACGCCGCCATCAACAAGGTGGTGCTGCGGAAAAAGAAGAAAATACAGAAATGGTTATTGGACCAATTGTGATCAATCCAAATGCATATAGTGTAACGAAGCGCGAGGAAAATATCGAGCTTACACATCGTGAATTTGAGTTGCTACATTATTTAGCGAAACATTTAGGACAAGTTATGACACGCGAACATTTATTACAAACAGTTTGGGGTTATGACTATTTTGGAGATGTGCGCACAGTAGACGTTACAGTACGTCGTTTGCGTGAAAAAATTGAAGATAATCCAAGCCATCCTACTTTAATTGTAACTAGACGTGGAGTAGGGTATTACTTGCGTGATCCAGAGCAGGAATAGTATATGAAGAAAGTTGGTTTTTTTCAATCTATTCATTTAAAATTTGTGCTTATATATATGCTATTAATATTAATAGCGATGCAAGTTATTGGAGTATATTTCGTAAGGGAATTAGAGAAGAGCTTAGTACAAGGTTTTAGGGATTCTTTAACGCAGCAAACAAACTTATTATCATATAATTTGAAGCAAGAGTTTAAAAAAAGTTATACAAAAGCAGAAACAGAGTCAACAGATGAAACGATTAAAACTTCAATTCGAAAATTTGCCTCTGATCAGAAGAAAGTTATACAAGAGGTAAGTGTATTTGATTCGCACAGAAAGTTACTGGCTATTTCAGATGAATCAAAGCAGAATAAGGTGAATCGAACATCAACTGATATAGCTGTTCAGCGAGTATTAGTACAAAAAAAGCCGGAAGTGAAAATTGAGAAGGATGGTAGTACAGGTCATCGTGTTCAAGTTATGCTTACTCCGATTCTAGATGATAACGGTAAGGATGCGCTTGGTGTTATTTACATTGTGGCATCTATGGAAGATGTATATAAACAAATGAAGGATATAAATCAAATTTTTGCTACGGGAACAGTAATTGCTTTATTAGTAACGGCCGTACTTGGAATTTTATTGGCTCAAACAATTACAAGACCAATTTCAGATATGCGGAGACAAGCAATCGAAATGGCAAAAGGAAATTATTCGAGAAAAGTAAAAGTGCATAGCCATGATGAAATTGGACAACTGGCATTATCCTTCAATAATTTATCAAAAAAATTACAACAAGCTCGTTCTTCTACAGAAAGTGAAAGGCGTAAATTATCATCTGTTTTATCACATATGACAGATGGAGTAATTGCTACTGACCGAAAAGGGGATATTATTTTACTAAATGATCCTGCGGAAAAGATGTTAAATGTTTCTCGTGAAACAGCGCTCGATCAATCTGTTTTAGAGGTATTAGGGATACAGGAAGAATTTACGCTCGATCATTTATATGAAGAGCCAGATTCTGTTTTATTAGATTTTAGTACGAGAAACGAACCATATATTTTACGTGCTAGTTTCTCTGTTATTCAAAAAGAAACAGGGAAGGCAAACGGCTTAATTGCTGTACTATATGATGTAACAGAGCAGGAGCGTATAGAACGGGAACGCCGTGAGTTTGTGGCGAATGTCTCTCATGAATTAAGGACGCCATTAACGACGATGCGCAGTTATTTAGAGGCACTTACAGATGGAGCATGGCAGGATCCAAATATTGCACCACAATTTTTAACGGTTACACAAGAAGAAACAGAAAGAATGATTAGACTTGTAAATGCGTTGTTACAGCTATCTAAACTTGATAGTACAGAGCATCGTTTAATGAAAGAATGGGTCGACTTTACTGATTTCTTTAATAATATTATTGATCGCTTTGAAATGTCTAAAGAGCAAAATGTAAGTTTCAAACGATCTTTCTCTAAGAAATCTAGATTTATTGATATGGATACTGACAAAATTACTCAAGTGCTGTATAACATTATTTCTAACGCATTAAAGTATTCACCAGAAGGTGGAACAGTAACATATCGTTTACGTGATCGCGGTGATTTATTAGAAATTAGTGTAAGTGACCAAGGAATGGGTATTCCAAAAGAAAACGTTGATAAAATCTTTGAACGTTTTTATCGCGTAGATAAAGCTCGTTCAAGACAAATGGGTGGTACTGGGCTTGGATTAGCAATTGCAAAAGAAATGATTGAGGCACATGGTGGCTCTATTTGGGCGAAGAGTGAAGAAGGAAAAGGGACAACTATTTATTTCACGTTACCAATGGCAGCAGATGAAGAGGACGATTGGGAATGAGTATGGAAAACTTTAAAACAATAGTTTTAATTAACCTAGTTGTAATTAGCCTATTTCTTACTTTTAACCTATGGACGTATGTGCCAGATTCTACATCCATGCAAAACGCGAAATTTGTGCAGGGAAATGAAGGAATGAACCAAACTAAAATTTCCGATGTTGTCCGTCCTACTTCTATCATCGTGCATAAAGATAAAAATCATTATGGGAGCAGAAGAGAGGCAGATATAGAATCAATCTATAAGCCTCTGGAAGTAGGGGAACTACATGATTTTAAAGAGATATCAATCACTAAGGGTGATTTCCTTTCATATGTGCATGGTGAAGGGAAAGTTGAACTTGTTTTCCCTACCGATATCCCATTTGATGCAGTAAAATCCATGTTTAACATGAAAGAGAAGAGTACAGATAAGCCTAAACATTTTAATCGTATTCTCCTCGATCCTTCTCGAAGTAAGGATCAAGAAATTAAAATTAACTTTGTTTCTGATGGTGATAACTTTAAAATATACGAGGCAAAATTAAGTGGCGTGTATTTAAAAGATATTGTAAATGCCCAAAATCAATTTATAGTATCAGCAAAGCCTTATTTTGATTATCAACTTAATGATATGAAAAAGTTATTTTTACCAGATGGAACGACAGAGTTAAACAATATAACATATATTTCATCTAATTTAGCAGTTGATACGTTTAAGAATGCTCTGTTTAGTGATCCTCGTTATTTAAGTCCGATTACCGAGATGTCGAAAGAAACATTTACAGATGGTATTAGATCCATGGAAATTGAAAACGATCGTCACATGCTAAAGTATAAAAACTCTTCTGTCTTAACTGAGAAAACGATAGATAATTTAATGCTTTTACAAAAAAGCTTTGAATTCGTAAGTGGTCACAGTGGAAGTTTGGATTCATATCGTTTGGACTATATGAATAAAGGAGAGACAGTATTTCGTTTAAATGAAGATGGATATTCAGTATTCAATGAAGATGGATTAGCTGAATTGAGACAAATATGGGGATCAGAAGAAGTAATGGAATATGAAAGACCGTTGCTGTCTTTAAATACTAAAGGTATAGAACAGAAGGTTACTCTTCCGTCAGGGCATGTTGTAATAGCATCTCTAGAAAATAATCCAGAGATAAAGAAACAAGTAATTAAGGATATTGGTATTGGATACAAGTTATCACTAGATGGACAAGTAGTTCGATTACAACCAATTTGGTATGTAAAGCTTGTTGAAGATGAAACAGGTAAACAGAAAATCTATGAGTGGAGTGAGGGAGGACTAAATGGATTGGGATCGGATTAAAACCATATTTATTGTGACCTTTTTTGTTTTGGACCTCTTTCTCATTTTCCAATTCATTCAAAAGCAAGATAGTAATCAATTGGAGCTTATTGCAGAAACAAAGATAGATCAAGAATTAAAAGCAAACAAAATTACGATGGGAAATATCCCTAAAGAACCGAAAAAAGAGTCATTTATTAGAGCAGAAAATAAAGCCTTTAAAGAAGAAGATATACAGTCTTTGAAAAATCAAACGGTGCATATACAAAATATGTACAAGATAGAAAGTAAGCTAAAAGAGCCTTTTTTAAATACGAAATCATTATCAAAAGATAAGTATAATGAATTTTTGAAGAACTATGTATTGGATGGACAAAAGTATGAATTTGGAGCGGTGAAAGACTCTAAAATTTATTTCTTCCAAAAATATAAAGATAAGCCTATTTTCTATAATAATCAGGCGATGATTGTTGTGGAATTAAATGAAAAAAATGAACTTGTTTCATATACGCAGACAATGCTAACTGATTTAAAAGAAATGGGCGAAGGTGAAAAAACGAAAGAGCAAGAAATTATTACGGCTCAAACAGCTTTAGAAAATTTGTATTTAAAAAATAAAATTCATGGAAATACGCATGTTAAAGAAGCGCAAATTGGTTATGCCACTCTTACCGCATCTACTTCTAATAACCAAGTACTGGCTCCAACGTGGAATTTGAAAACGGAGCAGAAGCAGGACTTCTTTGTGAATGCAATTGAAGGACAAGTTATGGAATTAGGAGAAAAGGAAAATCAAGTGGTTGATGAACATACTGGAGTGAGAAAGAATGGGGTTGCATTTTAGCGTACTTGCAAGTGGAAGTACAGGAAATATGCTATACGTAGGAACCGATGAAAAAAAATTACTAGTCGACGCAGGTTTAAGTGGTAAAGCAACAGAGGCTTTATTTAAACAAGCAGAACTGAATATAAATGATGTATCAGGTATTCTTGTAACGCATGAGCATAGTGATCATATTAAAGGTTTAGGTGTACTGGCACGTAAATATGATTTACCTGTTTATGCGAATGAGAAAACATGGAATGCAATGGAACATTTAATAGGAAATATCCCAACTGAACAAAAGTTTATTTTCTCAGTTGGTGATGTGAAAACCTTTGGTGATATTGAAGTCGAGTCATTTGGAGTTTCTCATGATGCGGCAGAACCGATGTTTTATGCTTTCCATAACAATAATAGGAAGTTAGCGCTTATTACAGATACGGGATACGTAAGTGACCGTATGAAAGGCGTTATTAAGGGAGCTAATGCTTTCGTATTTGAAAGTAATCATGATGTAGAAATGCTTCGTATGGGACGTTATCCATGGAGCATTAAACGACGTATTTTAAGTGACGTTGGGCATGTTTGTAATGAGGATGCTGCATTAGCGATGGCAGATGTAATTACAGATGAGACAAAGCATATTTATTTAGCCCATTTAAGCTTAGATAATAACATGAAAGAACTAGCGCGTATGTCAGTATCACAAGTATTAGAGGAAAAAGGATTTGGAGTGGGTGAATCCTTTGAAATTCACGATACAGATCCAAAAATGCCTACAAAAATTCAATACGTATAATTCTTCATTTTAGTAAACAATAAAGGTGAATATAGTTGTTTTCAGGAAGATAGGTGAACAAATATGTCCTTTATTGATGAAGAAAATTATCGTATGAAACGTGCAGGAAAAAAGAAGCACAAAGGTATAGTTCTTTCTAGTATAGCGGGAACAATTGTAGGAGCTTCTTTATTCGCGTTTGGAGCGCCTTTATTTTCAAATTCTGCTGATACGCTTCCGCAAGCTGAAGCAAGCGGAAGTAATATGGCCGAAGCTCAAGGGATTAAACAAATTAGCTTTGTAGATGCTGTTGATCGTGCATCTGAAGCTGTTGTGGGTGTTATTAACATTCAACGAGATAACTTTTCAGAGGCAGATTCAGAGGCCGGTACAGGATCAGGAGTAATTTATAAAAAGACAGATGGTCAAGCTTATATTGTAACGAATAATCATGTTGTAGCTGGAGCGAATCGTATTGAAGTAAGTCTAAGTGACGGTAAGAAGGTTCCTGGAAAAGTATTAGGAACCGATGTAGTCACAGACTTAGCTGTATTAGAAATAGATGCAAAGCATGTGAAAAAAATAATTGAAATTGGCGATTCTAATACTGTTCGCAGAGGAGAGCCAGTTATTGCGATTGGAAACCCGCTTGGACTGCAATTTTCTGGAACAGTTACACAAGGTATTATTTCAGCTAATGAACGTATTGTCCCTGTAGATTTAGATCAAGATGGACATTATGATTGGCAAGTAGAAGTGTTACAAACAGATGCAGCGATTAATCCGGGGAATAGTGGCGGTGCGCTTGTAAATGCAGCAGGACAATTAATTGGTATTAATTCAATGAAAATTGCTGCAAAAGAAGTAGAAGGAATCGGCCTTGCTATTCCGGTGACTAGAGCTGTTCCGATTATGAATGAACTTGAGAAGTATGGAAAAGTAAGAAGACCATATGTTGGGATTGAACTTAGGTCATTAAATGAAATTCCAAACTATTATTGGTCAAAAACATTACATTTACCAGGTACTGTAACAGAGGGAGTTTGTATTTTGGATGTGAAAAGTCCTTCGCCAGGTGCGGATGCTGGTTTAAGAGAACATGATGTTATTGTAGCGGTAGATGGAAAACCGATTCGCGATATTATTGGATTCCGTACGGCCTTATATGATAAGGAAATTAATGATAAAATGACTCTTACGTTTTATCGTGGCACAAAAAGAGTAACAACAACAGTGAAATTAGGCATTCAAAAGTATTAAAAACAGGAGGGCCTACCTCCTGTTTTCTATTGTAGAAAAGTGAGGTGAAGAAAATGAATTTACCTTGTTGTTTAGAGCATGTTGAATTAGCGTTAGATATTATTGTGGATGAGTGTGAAGTTGCGCCAGTTATCAACAATGTGGATAACTCAGAAAAAGAGAAAAAAACATGTGAATTTTGTCAAAATGAGGCGACATATGTTGTATCGAACACAGATTCTCACACAATATGTGGGTAGTATTTGTGGATATGTGGATAAGTTTTGTGGATAACATGTTTGTAAGGTGGAGGATACGTGTGAATATCTCGATTATTTCAATTGGGAAATTAAAAGAAAAATATTTGAAACAAGGTATAGCAGAATACTTAAAACGATTATCTGCATACGCAAAAGTAGAAGTAATTGAATTGCCTGATGAAAAGGCGCCAGAAAATTTAAGTGAAGCAGAAATGTTAATTGTAAAGGAAAAAGAAGGTATACGTATACTGGATAAAATTTCGGATGACACGCATGTGATTGCATTAGCTATAGAAGGAAAGCAAAAGTCATCAGAAGAATTCGCGATAAGTCTAGATCGCCTTGCTACATACGGAAAGAGTAAAGTCGCATTTGTAATTGGTGGATCACTCGGACTAAGCTCAGAAGTGATGCAGCGTTCAAATGAATCACTTTCTTTTTCAAAGATGACATTACCACACCAATTAATGCGATTAGTGTTGCTTGAGCAAGTGTATAGAGCGTTTCGGATTAATCGTGGTGAGCCGTATCATAAATAAATTTATTCTTTGTATATAAAAGGATAAAAAGACCATTGGACAAAAATTACCGATGGTCTTTTTCACATTAATAGGTGTTATATAGATTTCCTAAAATAAGTATGTTTCTATTTCTAAAAAAGTGTGATGTAATATGAAGAGGAAAAAAGTACAAGTAGTCATAGAAGTGAGGAGTTAAAGGTGAAGAAGTTTAAGAAATTTTACTTGGAGATTACGAGTGTATGTAATCTTGCGTGCAGCTTTTGTCCGCCGACGGAAAGACAGAAGCAATTCATTTCTGTGGAGGATTTTGCTAAAAGATTAGACCAAATTAAACCACACACAGACTACATTTATTTGCACGTGAAGGGTGAGCCGTTGCTGCATCCAAAAATAGATCAATTGTTAGATTTAAGCCATGAAAAAGGGTTTAAAGTTAATATTACAACGAACGGAACGTTAATTAATAAGAGAAGGCATAGATTGTTAAATAAGCCTGCTTTAAGACAAATGAATTTTTCACTGCATAGTTTTGATGGACATCCAGGTTCGCAAGATAAAGAGGGCTATGTAAGGAGTATACTTTCCTTCATTAGGGAAGCGACAAGTCAATCAGATTTAATTGTATCGTTAAGGTTATGGAATTTAACTCAGGATAATAAAACAAATGCTGAAATCCAGAAGAATAGAGAGTTATTATCTATCATTGAAAATGAGTTTAATTTATCTTATCAAATTGAAGAGAAGCTTACACCAGGAAAAGGTATAAAAATTGCGGAACGTGTCTTTATTAATCAAGACTATGAATTCCAGTGGCCAGCATTGCATGAAGAAGAGGATGATGGAAAAGGATTCTGTCATGGGCTTCGAAATCAAGCTGGTATTTTAGCGAACGGAACAGTTATTCCTTGTTGTTTAGATGGTGAAGGGATTATTAACCTTGGAAATATTAATAATGATTCATTTTCTAACATTATAGAAGGTGAAAGAGCAACAAACATTGTTGATGGATTTTCCAGAAGAGTTGCGGTTGAAGAGCTATGTAGAAAATGTGGATACCGTAAAAGATTTGGAAAGTAAATATGAAATAAGCCCTCATTAAAGCGAGGGCTTATTTTTTTATTCTTGATAAGAATGCTCTAATTCATTAATTAATGAACCAACGTAAGAAACAGCTTTACGGATTGCATCTGGTTTTGACATATCTACTCCGGCATGTTTCATTAGTTCAAGTGGTTTCATTGTACCACCAGCACGAAGCACATCTAACCAGCGATCAATAGCAGGTTGTCCTTCCTCTTTAATCATTTGAGCTACTGCAGTGGATGCAGTGAGGCCTGCGGAATATGTATAAGCATATAGACCCATATAATAATGAGGCTGACGCATCCAAGTTAAGCCCGCACCTTCATCGATTTCTACAGAATCTCCCCAGAATGTCGAAAGGACATTTGTTTTAATTTCAGTTAAAGTTGTAGCTGTAAGGGCCTGTCCTTTTTCTGCTAGAGCATATACTCTACGTTGATATTCACCCTCAAGTAAATGAGTAACAAAGTTGTGATAATATGTGCCAAGTAGTTGTAGAATGACCCATCTGCGCATTCTCTTATCGTCAGTAGTCGCTAGTAAATGCTGAGCTAATAGTAATTCATTCATGGTTGATGGTGCTTCAACAAAGTACATAGATGGGCGTACGTTCATGATACGTTGGTTTTTATTTGCTAAATAGAAATGACCAGCATGTCCAAATTCATGTGCTAATGTAAAGCATCCACGCATCGTATTTTGCCATGTAATTAAAATATAGGGATGAGAGCCGTATGGACTTGAGCAAAATGCCCCTGTTGATTTGCCTACGTTATCTGCAAGATCTACCCATCTTTCTTTGAATCCTTTTTGGATTATGGAACTATATTCATCGCCTAATACTTTTAAAGAATCTTGAATGAGCGTGCCTGCTTCTTCATAAGTAATCGCCGGATTAAATTCGGGATCTAAAGGTGCATGTAAGTCACAGAAAAGCATTTGATCGAGTCCTAATACTCTCTTTTTTAAATCTGCAAAACGGCGCATATGAGGTGCTAGTTCTTTATAAATAATATCAAGTTGGTTGTTATACATTTCAAGTGGAACCTTTTGTGGTTCTAATAGCATATGAGTAACGGATTCATATTTACGTAAACGAGAAAGTGTTACTTGTTTTTTTACTTCAGTAGCATATGTTGTGGCAATTGTATTTTTATATCGTTTTAGTGTGGAAACAAATGATGAATATGCTTTTCGACGTATATATGTGCTTGGAGAAAATTCATATTTGCTTTCAAATAATGAGAATGAAACAGGAAGTTCGTTTCCTTGTTCGTCTTGTATAGAAGTGAAATCCATATCGGCCAATTTAGTCATGCCGTAAATTTTGTATGGAGAACTATGAACTTCGCCAAGTGCAGCAAGTGCTTCTTCTGTTTCAGGAGAGAGTGTGTGCTGTCTTTTTTGTAGTATTTCTAGTAAAGATTTACGGAAAGGTTCGAGTTTTGTTTCTTCAGTTAAACATCTTTCAATTGTTCCTTCGTCGAATGAGAGGATTTCATTATGAATAAAGGATAGTGCAGTATGTACTTTCGTCCATAAAGCAGAAATTTTGGAAGAGTTCGCTTGAATACTTGGATTTGTACGATCAGTAGCTTCTTTTAAATTTGCATATGAGTACAGTTTTGTTAACGTCATTAAAAGCTCTTCTTCTAAAAGTAGGCAATTTAATAAAGTTTGGGAGCTAGTATGTAAATGCCCTTTAAATGAATCAAGTTTCTGTATATCATTTTCCAATGCGTTTAATGCAGTATGCCATTCGGCATCAGAATTATACAAATCGGATAAATCCCATGTTAGTTCAGCGGGTACCTCTGCGCGATTAAGGCGATTTTCTATTACATTTTTCAAGTCGTATCTCCCCCTTATTAAGACTATCTAAACACATAATACTAGAAAATTCAGTTAAATTAAAATGTTTTACATTTTCATATACAAAAAAGAAGGACAAGCATGAAAATGCTTGTCCTTCGAGTTAATTTAAGAATTAATATACTTTGTCACCATTGAAAATCGAGTTTTTCACGACAACATAATCTACAGTACGAATAGCGTCTAATTTTGTTCCGCCAGCGTAAGAGATAGAAGATTGAAGATCTTGTTCCATTTCGATTAACGTATCTTCTAAAGAACCTTTATGCTCAACGAACATTTTCTTACCTTCAACGTTTTTCTTCTCACCCTTTTGGAATTCAGAAGCAGAACCGAAGTATTCTTTATAAAGTTTTCCATCTCTTTCAATTGTTTCCCCTGGAGACTCTTCGTGACCAGCAAATAGAGAACCGATCATGACCATAGTTGCCCCAAAGCGAATAGATTTAGCTACGTCGCCGTGTGTACGAATACCACCATCAGCGATAATTGGCTTACTTGCAGCTTTTGCACACCAGCGAAGTGCAGCTAGCTGCCAACCACCAGTTCCGAAGCCTGTTTTAATTTTAGTAATACAAACTTTACCAGGTCCAATACCAACTTTTGTTGCATCGGCACCAGCATTTTCTAATTCTCTTACCGCTTCTGGAGTTCCAACGTTTCCAGCGATAACGAAGCTCTCTGGTAAATGTTTTTTAATATGTTGAATCATGTTGATCACAGCATTAGAATGACCGTGTGCGATATCAATCGTGATATATTCAGGTGTAAGTTGCTCAGCAGCTAATTGTTGTACGAATTCATATTCGTCCTCTTTTACACCAACGCTGATAGAAGCGATTAATCCACGTGATTGCATATCTCTAATGAATGAGATTCGTTTCTCTGGTTGGAAACGATGCATGATATAAAAGTAGTTGTTCTCAGCTAAATAAGTTGCAATTCTTTCATCAATAATCGTTTGCATATTTGCAGGCACGACAGGTAATTTAAATTTATGTTTTCCTAAAGTGACAGTTGTATCACATTCAGAGCGGCTATTTACAATACATTTTGCAGGAATTAATTGAATATCTTCATAGTCGAATACGTTTTCCATCATTTACACCCCTAAAATACGAATATTTTATTTTTATTAATCAAAAATGTTCGTCCATAGGATAATTTACATTATTTTTATTAAGAAGTCAAAGGATTTCTTAACATTTTTTGAAAAAATAGATTTTATACCTGAAAAACAACGTTAAAAACGAATTTAAAACATTTTTTTGTTTTTATTGTTCGTTTATGGGAAGGGTTGAAAAATTAAGATAATTATACAAGGTTGTATGTATTCTTTTTATTTTTTTGATTGGATGTAGGATACTATAAAAAGGTTAATGCTAATAATACGAGCAAAAGATGTTATCAAGTAGTTGAACAATATATGAAATGAAAAGGTTTATTTCTATATAAAAAGATGAATCTGGCATGATTCACCTTTTATGTGAGGTTTCAAGTATAATAAGTAGGGTGATAGTAACGTATACAAAAGATAAAAAAGAAAATAATACAGAATAAAATGAGGTTAATATATGAGTAAAAAAAGTTTTTCTGATTATAAATTAAGTAAGGAAATTGTAAGGGCACTTACTGGGTTAGGGTATGATCATCCAACAGAAGTACAAGGTGAGGTTATTCCAGTTGCATTACAAAAGAAGGATCTTGTTGTGAAGTCCCAGACTGGAAGTGGAAAAACAGCTTCATTTGGTATTCCACTTTGTGAAATGGTGGAGTGGGAAGAGAATAAACCACAAGCATTAGTTTTAACACCAACGAGAGAGCTTGCGGTACAGGTAAAAGAAGATATTACAAATATAGGTCGATTCAAAAGGATTAAGGCTGCGGCAGTTTATGGGAAATCTCCATTTGCACGTCAAAAATTAGAATTAAAGCAAAAGACACATATTGTAGTTGGGACTCCTGGTCGTGTGTTGGATCATATTGAGAAGGGTACCCTTTCTTTAGAGTGTTTGAAGTATTTAGTTATTGATGAAGCAGATGAGATGCTAAATATGGGCTTTATCGATCAAGTAGAGGCAATTATTGATGAATTACCTACAAAAAGAATGACGATGTTATTTTCAGCAACACTTCCAGAAGATGTTGAGAAATTGTCTCGTACATATATGAATTCACCAACTCATATTGAAATTAAAGCGGCTGGGATTACGACGGATAAAATTGAACATACTCTTTTTGAGGTGATAGAAGACGAGAAGCTTTCACTACTTAAAGATGTAACAACGATTGAGAATCCTGATAGCTGTATTATTTTTTGCCGTACACAAGAAAATGTAGATCATGTATATAGACAATTAAAACGAGCTAACTATCCCTGTGACAAAATACATGGTGGTATGGTACAAGAAGATCGTTTTGAAGTCATGGATGATTTTAGAAAAGGAAAATTCCGCTATTTAGTAGCAACAGATGTAGCTGCGAGAGGAATTGATATTGATAATATTACACATGTTATTAATTATGATATTCCACTTGAAAAAGAAAGCTATGTACATCGTACTGGAAGAACGGGACGAGCTGGAAATAGTGGAAAAGCTATTACATTTATAACACCATATGAAAATAGATTTTTAGAAGAGATTGAGGAGTATATTGGATTTGAAATTCCAAAGGCAATTGGACCTTCAAAAGAAGAAGTTATGAAAGAGAAAGCTGCATTTGAAGAAAAGATACATGCTAAACCAATTATAAAGAAAGATAAAAATGCAGACATCAACAAAGGCATTATGAAGCTGTACTTTAATGGCGGGAAGAAAAAGAAAATTAGGGCGGTAGATTTCGTCGGTACAATTGCTAAAATTAAAGGTGTTACAGCAGAAGATATAGGTATTATTACGATACAAGATAATGTTTCTTATGTTGAAATATTAAATGGAAAAGGCCCACTCGTCTTGAAAGTCATGAAGACTACAACGATTAAAGGGAAACAACTAAAAGTTCATGAAGCAATTAAGTAAATAAAAAACTATCCACTTTAATAGGTGGATAGTTTTTTATTTATGATTCTTTTAAATCATCCACTAGTTGCTCCGCTAAACGTCTATACATATTACTCATAGTCACGAAGGATGTTAGTAGTAGAAATTTTTTTAGCTTTGTATCTTCTAAGGAAGAAATCTCATTTACTTCTGTAACACGGTTATTTACGTCTTGTTTAAAGCTTTCGACATTGCTTTCAGTAAGAGCAAGATAATTTTTGTATAACGTATTTAATTCGAATGAATCATCATTTAATAAGGAGTCATTTATAGTTTCTAATGAACTTTTTATGTCGTTAATGGAGAGAGCTCCCTTTAATTGATAAATTAGGCTAATTAAAATCATATGCTCTTTTGAATACTTTTTATTTTTGATGGGGATGAATAGTTTTCCTTTTGCGTAATTATTAATCATCGTTTTGGTTAATACTTTTTCATCATCAGTTCTCGTTGTATCTGCATAAGTATTCTCAAATAGTTGAACAACTTGATCTACATATAAGTCAACATTTGGAATATCCTCAAGTTTAATGTTTTTTTCTAAATGCAATGTCTCAAGTAATTCATTTATATTTTCCACGTAGAATCCCTCACTTTTATAACTTAGTGGAACTTAATGTTTAATATATCTTTAAATATGGTATTACGAAACAAATGAATTGTAAATGTTGACCTTAAAAAGAAATGTGTATATAATTACATGTAGTTATCAAAACTACATGTAATTATATGAGGGGTGTTATTATGAATGCTTATGTAAGGGAACCGGTTAATGCATTTACTCACTTAGGTGGAGCAATATTATCATTTATTGCCTTATTAGCTATGCTTGTGAAAGTTTCTATCAAGATGCCATCATTTGCTGCAATTACAGCTGTTATTTTGTTTGGTATTGGAATGATGGTCCTTTATACGGCGTCAGCTGTGTATCATAGTGTTGTGGCCAATGAACGTGTTATTTACTTCTTTAGGAAGCTAGATCATTCTATGATTTTTATATTAATTGCAGGTACATATGCACCCTTTTGCTTAATTACATTAAATTCAGCAAGTGGTTTACTATTATTTTGTTTAGTCTATGCAACTGCGATTTGTGGCATTGTATTTAAAATGTTTTGGTTTAATTGTCCAAGATGGTTATCGACAGCAATTTATATTACGATGGGTTGGTTAATTGTGTTATTCTTTGCACCGTTAGCTGAGAATTTAAGTACAGGAGGCATTATTTTCTTAGTACTTGGGGGCATTTTTTATACAATTGGTGGATTTATTTATGGAACAAAGCCAAAATGGTTAGAGTTTAAATATATGGGGCATCATGAAATTTTTCATGTTTTTGTATTATTAGGTAGTCTTGCGCATTTTCTAAGTGTATATTGTTATGTAATTTAATAAAAAAACGCCACATAATAAAAATTATGTGGCGTTTTTTTATTACCTGATTAGAATCGTATATGTTATAAATTTATTATGGGATAAAATGTAAGTTTCTGTGTTCGCATGTTAAACATAGGATAAGAAATATGTGATATACTTTGAGAAGTTTATAATGAATGAAATATGGAGGACTATAATTATGGCAATACTTGTAACAGGTGGAGCAGGATATATTGGTAGTCATACATGTGTAGAATTACTAAATAGCGGTTACGAAGTTATAGTAGTGGATAATCTTTCGAATAGCTCGGTAGAATCTATAAATCGAGTGAAAGAAATAACAGGAAAACAATTTAAGTTTTATAAAGAAGATGTTTTAAATCGCGAAGCGCTTGACGCAATTTTTGAAGAAAATGCAATTGAAGCAGTTATTCACTTTGCAGGATTTAAAGCTGTAGGGGAGTCAGTAGCGATTCCATTAACATATTATCATAACAACATTACAAGCACGTTAGTGCTATGTGAAGTAATGCAGAAACATAATGTAAAGAAGATAATCTTTAGTTCATCTGCAACTGTATATGGTATCCCGGAAACGTCACCGATTACGGAGGAGTTTCCATTAAGTGCAACAAATCCATATGGTCAAACGAAATTAATGATTGAGCAAATTATGCGTGATGTAGCATTTGCAGATGCAGAATGGAGTATCGCATTACTTCGCTATTTCAATCCATTTGGTGCACACGAAAGTGGGCGTATCGGAGAAGATCCAAATGGAATCCCAAATAACTTAATGCCATATGTAACGCAAGTAGCGGTAGGTAAGTTAAAAGAATTAAGCGTATTCGGAAATGACTATCCAACGAAAGATGGAACAGGAGTCCGTGATTACATCCATGTTGTGGACTTAGCAAATGGTCACGTAAAGGCGCTTGAGAAAGTACTGAGTACAACGGGAGTAGATGCTTATAACCTGGGCACAGGTATGGGCTATAGTGTACTAGAGATGGTTGAAGCGTTTGAAAAAGTCTCGGGTAAGAAAGTTCCTTATAAAATTACAGAGCGTCGCCCAGGTGATGTGGCAGTATGTTTTGCTGATGCATCGAAAGCAAAGCGTGAATTAGGCTGGGAGGCAACACGCGGATTAGAAGAAATGTGTGCAGATTCTTGGAAATGGCAATCAAATAATAAAAATGGCTATTTAGAAGTTTAATGATGAATATAAAAAAATGACCTTTGCATAAAAGCAAGAGGTCATTTTTTATTAATTTTATTAGCGAACCTAGAAAAGAGCGTTCGCTGTTTTAAATGATGTGATTTTATAATATCTTATGCTAGAAGGTAGTAGAATGAGATAGAGGAATGTATTATTTTATTAATTTTTTATAGAAATTGAAAGCGTATTATTGAAAAGTATTCCAACACTTGTATCATTGCTAGAGTCCGTTTATAATCAAGGAATCCTAGTTCATGTTTTAATAGGATTATTTATTATTGAAAGCGTTTTAAGTTCGCTCCTTTTTGAGGTAGGAGGTCTGACTTATTTGAATGAAAAATTATGTATGTAGTTTTAAATGGGAAGAAAAATAATATAAGTATCACTTTATAGTGTGGGGAGGTTAAAAGTGTGAAAGGTAAAGATTTTCACACGAATATATATGGGTTATGTAGGATTATTACTTTCAGGGGCAGCTTTATTTTTAAATAGTCTTGTTATATTAGGGAAAGCAGAGATGAAAAGTGCGGGTGTTTTTAATTTATTTGTGGGTGCACTACAAATTATTATTCCGTTTTATTTGATCATGATTTCTGACCAAAGCAATTGGACAGTGTATTCATATGCGGCTACTTTCTTATTTGGATTAACTTATTTATATGTAGGTGTTACTTTTATAAAAGGAATGGATAGTAGTGGTCTAGGATGGTTTTGTATTTGGGTAGCAATTATAGCCTTATTCTATATGGTTGTTTCATTTGTTCAATTCCATGATGTTGTTAATGCGTTAACGTGGTTTATGTGGGCATTACTTTGGTATTTATTCTTTGTATTAAATACACAAAAGAAGAACATTAATCAATATCTTGGAAGGATTGCCTTCGTACAATCATGGGTAACATTGACTTTACCTTCACTCTTTTATTTTATGGGAGTGTGGGGAGAGGGATTTGTATATGAACTATGGGTTTATGTATCAGTAATTTCTATTTTGTACTTCTGTTATTGTATTTATAAATATCGAGTACGTTAATATATTTTCTGTAGAAAAGCATGGAATCGTTAAACGAATTCCATGCTTTTTATATGTTGGCACTTATAATAGAGAGGTAGTATTTTACAATTTGCTAAAATGGGGATGATGAAGTTGAAAAAAGTATTGGTGCTAGGGGGAACAAGATTTTTTGGTAAACATTTAGTAGAAGCACTTTTGCAAGAGGGGCACGATGTAACGATTGCGACGAGGGGAGTTACTGAAGATTCTTTTGGTAGCGCAGTAAAAAGAATAATTATTGATAGAGAAGATGGAAAGCTACTAGAAAAGCGTCTAGAAGGAAAAAGTTATGATATTGTATACGATAATTTATGCTATAGCTCGAATGCAGCGAAGATAATATGTGAAGTGTTACGAGGGAAAACGAAGAAATATGTTATGACATCTTCAATGGCCGTCTATGAACCTGCCCTAAGCTTATCAGAAGAAGACTTTAATCCGTACGATTATGCAATCGCGTATGGAGATAGGAATGACTTCAATTATGGTGAAGGAAAGAGATTAGCTGAAGCCGTTGTATTTCAACAAGCAACATTCCCAGTTGTTGCAGTTCGTTTTCCAGTTGTTATTGGAGAAAACGATTATACGAAAAGGTTACAATTTTACGTTGAATGTATTGTGAACCAAAAACCTATCGTTGTGGATCATGTAGATGGAACTTTGTCATTTATACATGAAAAAGAGGCAGGAGAGTTTCTAGCTTGGTGCGGAATGGAAAATGTGAAAGGGCCAATTAACGCCTGTAGTAACGGGGTAGTTTCTACGGAAGAAATTATTCATTTCATAGAAGAGAAGACAGGAATAAAAGCACTCATTCAGAAAGCTGGGGAAAATATAGCTCCTTATAATGAGGTAACTAACTGTACATTACATAATGGAAAGGCTCGTGAATTCGGATTTTTGTTCCGAGAGCTGAAACTAGAAATGAAAAATGTTTTAAAACATTATATAAATACAATGAAGTAATCATAAATCCCCCGGTGGCAATCCGGGGGATTCTGGAGGATTTCGACAATACTGATTTTACATTACCAAATTTACCTTATACGTATGACTAATGTTTTTGTGATTGAATTGCTTGTAAATACTTCTCGTTTACTTGGTCCCAGTTTACTGTATGCCACCAGTTGGTAACAAACTCTGGGCGCCTATTTTGATACTTTAAATAATAAGCATGTTCCCATACATCAATTACGAGTAAGGGGATTTTCCCTTCTTGCAAAGGCGTATCTTGATTTGGTGTACTCATAACAGAGAGTTCCTCACCGTCAAGAACAAGCCATCCATAGCCACTTCCAAAACGACTAATAGCTGCTTTGGAAAGTTGATCTTTTAAGTTGTCAAAGGTATTGAAATAATAATCAATTACTTTTGCAACGTCTCCATTAGGCTCACCGCCACCTTGTGGGCTCATCACTTCCCAAAAAAGACTATGACAATAGTGACCGCCACCGTTATTTCGTACAGCTGTAACAATTTCCTTCGGTAAAGTATCTAAATTACATAGCAATTCTTCTAAAGATTTATTATGTAATTCAGTATAATTTTCTAAAGTAGCATTTAAATTGTTTACGTATGTCGCATGGTGCTTTCCATGATGAATGGAAAGTGTATTGCTATCAATATGTGGCTCTAGTTCATCATAGTCATATGAAAGCTTTGGCAATTGAAATGAAGACATAACATTACCTCCTTTCTATTTAAAAAGTTGGTCTAGGTAAAAATACTTTACCTGAGTCAAAAATACACCCATTTTCCATATAAGTCAATAGTAAGTCCATTAATTTTCTGAAAAATATTACAATAAAAGTAACACTCTCACTTTCATTTGTGACTCCTATCCTTTTTGCTTATACTGTAAAGTAGCAGGGTTTTGTTGAAATAGAAGGAGATTGTTTATGAGTAAAACGAAACAATTAATAGAGGAAGCAAGTAATTTTATTACGATTTGTTATAAGGAGCTTCATAAAGAACAATTGATAGAAGAACGTATAAAAGAAATTCAAATTGAGATAGAGAAGACAGGGACATATGAGCATACATTTGAAGAACTTGTTCATGGTTCACGAATGGCATGGCGTAACAGTAATAGATGTATTGGAAGACTATTTTGGAGTAAGATGCACATATTAGATGCGCGCGAAGTAAATGATGAAGAGGGTGTATATAATGCATTAATTCATCATATTAAATATGCAACGAACGACGGGAAAGTTAAACCAACCATTACGATTTTTAAGCAATATCAAGGTGAAGAAAATAATATAAGAATTTATAATCACCAATTGATTCGATATGCAGGATATAAAACAGAAACGGGAGTGATTGGTGATTCTCATTCCGCTACATTTACGGACTTTTGTCAGGGGCTTGGTTGGCAAGGAGAAGGTACGAATTTCGATGTATTGCCACTTGTGTTCTCTATAAACGGGAAGGCACCTACATATAAAGAAATTCCGAGAGAAGAAGTAAAAGAAGTGCCAATTGAACACCCAGAATACCCTATTTCATCACTTGGAGTAAAATGGTATGGTGTTCCAATGATTTCAGATATGCGTTTAGAAATTGGCGGTATTTCTTATACAGCCGCTCCGTTCAATGGATGGTATATGGGAACAGAAATTGGGGCGCGCAACTTAGCAGATCATGATCGTTATAATTTACTTCCGGCTGTTGCGGAGATGATGGATTTAGATACATCGAGAAACGGTACCTTATGGAAAGATAAGGCGCTAATTGAGTTGAATATTGCCGTACTACACTCCTTTAAAAAACAAGGAGTTAGTATTGTTGATCACCATACTGCTGCACAACAATTTCAGCAATTTGAGAAGCAAGAAGCTGCTTGTGGTCGTGTTGTAACAGGTAATTGGGTATGGCTTATTCCGCCATTATCTCCAGCTACCACTCACATTTATCATAAACCGTATCCGAATGAAATTTTGAAGCCAAATTTCTTTCATAAATAATATTTAGTGCAGTTTTTTTCTGCAAAATATATTTTTTTTAATTACTGTTATGTAGCAAATGGAAGCCTTTACTCTCGGTTATTTTTGGAAGAGGCTTTTTGAACCAAGGAGTACCTTATGTTATAATCAAATTTCTGTTTCGAAGACCTTATAGAAATATAAGGTCTTTTGTTTTGCTTTTTTATGTAAGAGGAAGAGAATTTTTCTTTTTAATAAGGGATTTGGCATATTTTTAGGGACAACATAAGTATGTGGGAAGTCGATAAAATGTTATGCATATATAATTATTATGTTTTAGGTTTAAACAATAAAACATAATAAAGTTGTTTTTTTAGATTGCTGAGGAAGGAGGAAGTATAAATGAGGATGAAGAGTCGAAAAACTGATTGGCCTGTATTTATTATTAGTGGTGGTTCACTTTTATTATTTGTAATTGCAGTTTTTTTGAACAAGGATTATGTAGAGAGTGCGATTAATAAAAGTTTCGCTTTTTCAATTAAATATTTCGGTGCCTTCTGGCAAGTTTTATTATTAGGTACATTTATTGTTGCGATGTGTATGGCTTTCTCCAAATATGGGAGAGTTAAGCTTGGGGGATTAGAAAAACCTGAGATTAGTACGGCAAAATGGCTTGCTATTATTATGTCTACATTACTTGCTGGAGGTGGCGTTTTTTGGGCAGCAGCAGAGCCAATGTATCATTTGATGACGGTGCCACCAATACATGATGGTATATCTGCTGGAACGAAAGAAGCAGTCATGCCTGCTTTAGCACAAAGTTATATGCATTGGGGATTTTTAGCATGGACGATTTTAGGTACAATTAGTGCGGTAGTTATGATGTATGGACATTATCATAAAGATATGCCGCTAAAACCTCGAACGCTTTTATATCCTATTTTTGGGGAAAAATTAAGAAAGAGCCTGCTTGGAACGATAATTGATGCAGCTGCAATTATTGCAGTAGCTGCAGGTACAATTGGCCCAATTGGATTTTTAGGTTTACAAGCAAGTTATGGATTACAAGAATTATTTGGAATTTCTGATGTGTTTACTACTCAATTAGCAATTATTGTTTGTGTGGTGGCCGTGTCTACCATATCGGCAGTAACAGGTATTGATAAAGGGATTCAAATTATAAGTAATTTAAATGTTAGATTAGCAATTGTGTTAATGGCATTCATATTACTATTTGGGCCAGGTGGATTTATTATTGATTCGTTTGTTTCTTCGTTTGGATTTTATGTAAATGAGTTTATACCGATGAGCACATACCGTGGTGATACAAGTTGGTTAGGATCTTGGACAATCTTTTTCTGGGGATGGTTTATTGGATACGGACCAATGATGGCAATTTTAGTGAGTCGAATTTCAAGAGGGAGAACGATTCGAGAAATCATCGTTGCAATTGGAATTATCGCACCTATTATTACAACATTTTGGTTTACTATATTAGGTGGATCAGGCGTGTTTTATGAGTTGATGAATCCTGGGTCTATCTCGGACGCATTAAGTGAATCTGGTATGCCGGCAGCTATGATTGCAATTACAGGGCAATTGCCACTTTCTAATATTATTGGACCAGCATTTCTTTTATTAACAATTTTATTTGTAGTGACAACAGGAGATTCAATGGCGTATTCCATTTCAATGGCAGTGACTGGAGACGGAGATCCTAGAATTAGTTTGCGAATTTTTTGGTCGCTTATTATGGGCGCAGTTGCAGCAATTCTTTTATATATGGGTGAAGGAAGTATTAATGCGCTACAATCGTTTATCGTGGTGACGGCAGTTCCGGTATCAATTTTGTTATTCCCAATGCTATGGTTAGCGCCTAAAGTTGCGGGAGAATTAGCATTAAAACAAGGTATTGTAAAAGAAGAAGATAAAACTGCATTCTTATTTCAGAAGGCTAGTAAATCAAAATAAATAAAAACGTAAAAGAGGAAGCATCTTAAATGAGATGCTTCCTCTTTTACGTTTAATCTAATACTTTTCCCTTTGTTTCTGGTACACATAGTAGCATTGTAATTAACCCGATTGGGTAGATGATAAAAATCAAGGACAATGCTCCAAGTAGGTTGCCACCTGTAGCGAGTAAGCCAATAATAACAGGCCCAAATCCAGCTAACCCACGTCCTGTACCGAAAATAAAGTTTTCAGCGGTAGAGCGAGCTTCAGCAGGATAGTTTTCAGCTAAAATTGCTCCAAATCCTCCCATCATTCCATTTGCAAAGAATCCAAGCAATGCACTTCCCCATAATAATAATGTTGAATCTGTGAATAAGAAGAAGTAAATGAGACAGTATACTGTACCGCCAATATAATAGATTGCAAAGGTTTTACGTCGACCAATTTTATCAGCCAGAATACCAAAGATTGCAATTCCAATTAGCATACCGATGGTAGAAATGAACATCCAGCCACTTGCTTTTGCTAATGTATAGTTATATTTATTTGCTAAAATAGTGGGCATCCATGTGAAGATTCCGTAATATCCGAAGTTTTGGATGAACGACATAATAATAAGACCAATTGTTGTAATTGTTACTTTTTTATTGGCAAATAACTTTCGAAGTGGAAATTTTTTTATATGTTTTAGTTGTTCTGCTTCAGTAGTTGTTAATTTACCTGCAGCTTCTTTTTGCAATAGTTCCTTTTTGTAGCGTTGTTTTTGCTCCCATATTTTCGGTTCACTTAAACTTTTACGGACATAGACAGCTAGTAAAGCTGGAATTAATCCAAATAAGAAAACGGCTCTCCATCCAAAGTGTGGGACAATAAATGCTGGAAGGAGTGAAGCAATCAGTACACCAAATTGCCATCCAAGTGCAACAACAGATGTCGCTTTAGCGCGCATTTCTTTAGACCATGTTTCTGTTACGATGGCCATTCCGATTCCGAATTCACCACCAACTCCCATTCCAACTAAAAAGCGCAGAATTAATAATTGCCAGTAGTCTGTTGCGAAATAAATGAGTGCGGTTGCTAGTGAAAACAGTAAGATTGTGAAGGCCATTGTACGAATACGGCCAAATAAATCAGCAATAAATCCAAATAAATAAGAACCAATTAACATTCCTATTGTGGTAGCTAAAGTTAAGTTTCCACCTTCAACAGGACTTAAGTGAAACTCTTTTAAAATATAGACAAGTACGAACGATAACAGCAACATATCTAAACCTTCTGCTGCATATCCTAGCGCAGAACCAAATAATGTTTTATATCTTTTCGCTTTTGTCTCCTCTGTTGTTTGTTGTACATCAGTAGTGACGTTCATTATTACTCCTCCTTATTTTCTACAGTCGCTATGGAAGAATAACAAAAGGCCTTCTCACCTGATATGATGAGAAGGCCAAAAAAGCATACGTATCCCCAAGAAAAGAACATACGTATATTGTATTCCGACTTCCTTCTCAACCTCACGGGGTTGGGTTAAAGGACTGTATTATATTACTTTATTTTTAGCACTCTTCTATATGTATTGTCAAATAAAGAGGAAGTTATTATGTGTAAAATATTTCAAAAAACATTTCGTTCTTCTTGACGCCGACTTCATTATTTTCCCATAATAAAACTAACTAAATAAAAAGGAATGAATCAAAGATGCTAAATTTAGTACTCATGATGATTGAACGAGTCGGACTTATAGTTATTTTAGGATTTTTACTCTCTCATATTAAAACTTTCAGACGCCTCCTTCATAAACAGGATGGCTATGTAGATAAGCTTAAGCTTATTTGTATTTTTTCGGTATTTACAATTGTAAGCAATTACACTGGGATTGAAATAGCAGGAAATACGATTATGAATGAAAATTGGTTACAAGGTGTTTCATCATCGAGTACCATTGCGAATACACGTATTATGGGTGTTGGAATTAGTGGATTGCTTGGTGGTCCTATCGTCGGAATTGGGGTAGGATCAATTGCTGGTATTCACCGTTATATGCTTGGAGGGACGACAGCTCTAAGTTGTGCAATCTCGTCAATTTTAGCAGGTGTTATAACGGGGTATATTGGATACATTTTCAAAAAGTATAATCGTACAATTACTCCTAAGTTTTCAGCGATTTTAAGTGTTTTTATCGTTTCTTTAGAAATGATTATGATCCTATTAATTGTAGAGGATGGAATGAGCATTGTGAAAACAATTGCGATACCAATGATCCTTGTAAATAGTTTTGGAAGTTTTATTTTACTTTCTATGATACAAGCTATTTTGCGTCAGGAAGAGAACGCAAAGGCACTTCAGACTCATAAGGTATTACGTATTGCAGATAAAACGTTACCATATTTTCGCCAAGGCTTAACAGAAGAATCATGTAAGCATGTGGCACAAATTATTCACCGTTTTACAGGAACAGATGCGGTATCCTTAACAGATACAGAGAAAATATTAGCTCATGTTGGATTAGCATCAGATCACCATATTCCTTCACATAGTTTAATAACTGGTTTGTCGAAAGAAGTTTTACATACAGGGCAAATAATGAAAGCAAAATCACGTGAGGTCATTAATTGTCAACATGAAGGATGCCCTTTGCAAGCGGCGATTGTTATTCCACTAACTTCGCATGGAAATACGATAGGGACATTAAAACTGTATTTTAAAAATCCTAACCAGTTAAGTCGCGTTGAAGAAGAATTAGCAGAAGGGTTAGCAAAAATATTCTCCACGCAGTTAGAGTTAGGAGAAGCTGAGTTGCAAAGTAAATTACTTCAAGATGCGGAGATAAAAGCATTACAAGCGCAAATTAACCCGCACTTTTTATTTAATGCGATTAATACAGTATCAGCTTTATGCCGAACAGATGTAGAAAAAGCAAGGAAGTTATTATTACAGCTTAGCGTATATTTCCGATGTAATTTGCAAGGGGCACGTCAGTTATTGATTCCACTAGAACAAGAATTAAACCATGTACAGGCATATCTCTCCTTAGAACAAGCAAGGTTCCCAAATAAGTATGAGGTAAAGATGTATATTGAGGACGAGCTAAAGACAACTTTAGTACCACCATTTGTTCTTCAAATATTGGTTGAAAATGCATTGCGACACGCTTTTCCGAAGAAGCAACCAGTATGTGAAGTAGAAGTGCATGTTTTTGAAAAAGAGGGTATGGTTCATTT
The DNA here is from genome assembly GCF_022664295.1 of Bacillus cereus group sp. BfR-BA-01311. NCBI lineage: Bacteria > Bacillati > Bacillota > Bacilli > Caryophanales > Bacillaceae > Bacillus > Bacillus cereus group sp. BfR-BA-01311. The sequence goes on along the minus strand of NZ_JAKUHC010000003.1, from coordinate 491,352 downwards.
TGAAGTAAAAGATAATGGACAGGGAATTGAGGAAGAACGTTTAGAACAATTAGGAAAGATGGTAGTTTCGTCAAAGAAAGGGACTGGAACAGCTTTATATAATATTAATGAACGTCTTATTGGATTATTTGGAAAAGAAACGATGCTTCATATCGAAAGTGAATTAAATGAGGGGACAGAGATTACTTTTGTTATTCCAAAAAAAGTAGGGGAGGAAGAGCCGGGTGTTAAAAGTATTAGTAGTTGACGATGAAATGTTAGCACGTGATGAACTAAAGTATTTATTAGAGAGAACGAAAGAAGTTGAGATAATTGGTGAGGCTGATTGTGTGGAAGACGCATTAGAAGAACTAATGCAAAGTAGACCAGATATTGTGTTTTTAGATATTCAATTATCCGATGATAACGGATTTGAAATCGCCAATATATTAAAGAAGATGAAAAATCCACCTGCAATTGTATTTGCTACTGCCTATGATCAATATGCACTGCAAGCATTTGAAGTAGATGCGTTAGACTACATTTTAAAACCATTTGATGAAGAGCGTATTGTGCAGACATTAAAGAAGTATAAAAAACAAAAACAATCGCAAATAGAAACGAAGCACGAAATAAAGGGGACAGATGTAACAGTAGAGATGCATAAATTAGCATTACCAATTGAAGAATCAATCGTACTTGTTAATATTGAAGATATTGTATATGTAGGACTTGTGGACGGAAAAGTGACAGTAAAAACAATGAGGGAAACATATGTAACACACGATACACTTGTGATTTTGGAAAAGAAGTTGCCGCAAGTAAGTTTCATGCGTGTTCATCGTAGCTTTATTGCAAATATTAATCATATTACTGAAATTCAGCCATGGTTTAACTCTACTTATAATTTAATTATGAAAGAAGGATCAAAAGTACCTGTTAGTCGTACATATGCAAAAGAACTCAAGAAGCTGCTTCGTATTTAAGGAGCAGCTTTTGTATTTCATCCTTTTATATTTGTAACTGATTCTGTATATTTGACGTTCCGTTATGTAAACGCTTACTTGGGCGGTTGTATCCTATACAATAAAGGTACCAAATCGAAAGAGGTGGCCAAAATGAGTACGAAAAAAGTATATAGTTTCTTATCACAAGCATTCATATTTTCAGCTATTATGTTAATTTCTAATATTATTGCAACACATTTACCAATTCCAATGCCTTCATCGGTAATCGGGTTAGTTATTTTATTTAGTCTATTATGTTTAAAAGTTATTAAATTGGAGCAAGTTGAATCACTCGGAACAGCTTTAACAGGTATTATTGGATTCTTATTCGTCCCATCAGGTATTTCAGTTATTAATTCTCTTGGTGTAATGGGGCAATACTTTGTACAAATTTTAACTGTAATTGTTGTAGCGACAGTTATTTTACTCGCTGTAACAGGATTATTTGCACAATTTATTTTAGGAAAAGATGAAAAAGAAACAGAAGATATAAAAGAATTGAAAGTAGTAAATAAAGGACGCAAGCACGGAAAGGTTGCGTAAACATTGTATTTATATATTGTTGGGAGGTAATGAACATGGCAAGCACAATGACTCCATATTTCGGAATCGTCGTTTCATTAATCGCATACGGAATCGGAACATTATTATTCAAGCATTCAAAAGGGTTCTTCCTATTTACACCATTATTCGTAGCGATGGTATTAGGGATTGTATTTCTAAAGGTAGGTAACTTTACTTTTGAAGAATATAATACTGGCGGAAAAATGATTAGTTTCTTCTTAGAGCCAGCAACAATTGCATTCGCTATCCCACTATATAAACAAGTTGATAAGTTGAAAAAATATTGGTGGCAAATTTTATCAGCTATCGTGGTTGGATCTATTTGCTCAGTAATTGTCGTGTTCATTGTTGCAAAAGCAATCGGTTTAGATACAGCAGTAATGAATTCAATGCTACCACAAGCAGCAACAACAGCAATTGCGTTACCAATTTCAGAAAGTATTGGTGGTATTCCAGCAATTACATCGTTTGCAGTTATTTTCAACGCAGTTATCGTATACGCATTAGGAGCATTATTCTTAAAAACATTTAGAGTGAAACATCCGATTGCAAAAGGTTTAGCACTTGGAACAGCGGGTCATGCATTAGGAGTTGCAGTAGGAATTGAAATGGGTGAGGTAGAGGCAGCGATGGCAAGTATTGCTGTAACGGTAGTTGGGGTTGTAACAGTAGTTGTCATCCCAATGTTCATGCCATTCATTGGATAGTAAAACTTACTTAAAAAATAAGAAAAGCAAGCTATTTGTAGGACAGATTTCTACTGATAGCTTGCTTTTTATGTTACAGTAGTGGTAAGACCTATTAAAAAATGTAAGTTTCCTTAAATCTTCATTAATACTATGTAGAATACGTTTTGAATTAGGTCATTGTATTGTAAAATAAGAAGTAGGCTACTATATACCTGGTAAGGTAGGCATATAATGAGTTTATAAAAATCTTAATATGAATGAATAATTAAAAGTAGAAAAGAGAGAGAAATCTACTTATTAACGTTTTAGTTTATAGGACAGGAGAGAGTATTCGTCGATTATGCAAATAAAAAACCTGTTTCAAAGCAAAGGATTTCAGAGGTTACTCGTATTAGTAATACTTGCTCTCGTGTTATACGGGCTGCAAAGTATGTTGAATTTAATATTAATTACGTTTATTCTCACGTATTTAATGGATCGATTCCAAAAGTTTATTTCACGCAAATTAGATCATTTCATGCCTATTAATCGAAAAATTATTATAGCATTTCTATATGTAATGTTAATTGGTGGAATTGCTATTACGCTATTTAAATATTTACCAGTATTGACGATACAAATTTCACAACTGATTTACCAATTCAATGTATTTTTAAGAAACCCACCAGATAGTGAACTAATTAAGTATGCAGTTAATGCTGTCAATCATATGGAGCTTTCTAAATATGTAGGACAAGGCGTAGACATTTTGTATAAATCGATTACGAATGTTGGTAAATTTGGCCTTCAAGTTTTACTTTCTTTAATTTTGAGTTTATTTTTCTTATTAGAAAAATCTCGTATTGTCGGTTTTACTGCAAAGTTTAAAGAAAGCAGGCTTGCAATTTTCTATACTGAAATTGAGTACTTCGGAAAGAAATTTGCACGTTCATTTGGAAAGGTAATCGAAGCGCAATTTTTAATTGCTGTTGTTAACTGTGTTCTTTCAGTTATCGCATTATGGATATTAGGATTCCCGCAATTATTAGGTTTAGCGTTAATGATTTTCTTGCTTGGCTTAATTCCAGTAGCGGGGGTTATCATTTCGTTATTCCCACTTTGTATGATTGCTTACAATATTGGCGGTATCATGTACGTTGTTTATATTTTGGTTATCGTAACAGTGATTCATGCGCTTGAAAGTTACGTATTAAACCCGAAGTTTATGTCGCAAAAAACAAATTTACCGATTTTCTATACATTTATGGTATTAATCTTCTCAGAACACTTCTTAGGTGTATGGGGATTAATTATCGGTATTCCAATCTTCATCTTCTTATTAGATGTTTTAGACGTGACAAGTGATGAAATGGAGAAGGATGTTGGAAAAAATAAAGTGAAGTAAAGAAAAAGCATCGATGTTCGGTGCTTTTTCTTTTATAATATGATGTTTCTTATGCCATACTGTAAGCAGAACATAGAATAGGGGTGAAGTAATGGCTGTAAATGAAAAGGTAGAATTGGCTACATTTGCTGGAGGGTGCTTCTGGTGTATGGTTTCGCCATTTGAAGAGATGGAAGGGATTATAAAGGTTGTTTCTGGCTATACAGGTGGTCATAAAGAGAATCCAACGTATAAAGAAGTATGTTCAGAAACGACGGGACATTATGAGGCAGTACAAATTACATTTGATGCAAATAAAATGCCGTATGAGGAATTGTTAAATATATATTGGAGACAAATTGATCCGACCGATATTGGTGGACAATTCCACGACCGCGGACAGTCTTATGAAACGGTGATTTTTTATCATAATGAAGAACAACATAAAAAAGCAGAGGCCTCAAAAGAAGAGCTTGAGCAGAGTGGACGCTTTTCAAAACCAATTGCGACAAAAATACTACCAGCAGCTACATTTTATCCAGCTGAAGAATATCACCAAGGATACCATAAGAAAAACACATTCCGCTATGAGTTATATCGTAAAGGCTCAGGACGAGATGCTTTTATTAAGCAACATTGGCCAAAGGATAATGCTCATTTAAAAGAAAAACTCAATGAGATGCAGTATTATGTAACACAGGAAAATGGTACAGAACCACCATTTCGAAATGAGTATTGGAACCATAAAGAGGAAGGTCTTTATGTAGACATCGTTTCAGGTGAGCCGTTGTTTACTTCTCTAGATAAATTTGATAGTGGATGTGGATGGCCTAGTTTTACAAAACCAGTGATGTCAGCAAGTGTGAAAGAAAAGATGGATGTGAGTCATAATATGACACGTACAGAAGTGAGAAGTAAAGAAGGAGATTCACATCTTGGGCACGTATTTCCAGATGGTCCAGGACCAAATGGCCTTCGTTACTGTATTAATTCCGCAGCTCTTCGATTTATTCCAAAAGAGGAATTAGAGAAAGAAGGCTATAGCGATTTCCTAATCTTGTTTGGAAATAAAAAATAACCTCGCAGTTAGCGAGGTTATTTTTTTGTTATTTTGTTTTTTTCTTTTTAAATTTGCTTAATACTTCATAAACGATTGGAACAATAAGAAGTGTTAATAACGTTGAACTTGTTAATCCACCAATTACCGTTACGCCAAGTCCTTTAGAAATTAAGCCACTACCTTCAAATCCTAATGCAAGCGGGATAAGAGCACCGATTGTTGCAATTGCAGTCATTAAAATTGGACGAAGGCGTGTTGCACCAGCTTCTAATAAAGCTTCACGTGTTGATAGTCCTTCATTTTCCTTATGAATAACGCGGTCGATAAGCACGATTGCGTTTGTTACAACGATACCGATTAACATAAGCGCACCAATCATTGCAGATACACTTAATGTTTCACCAGAGATTAATAAGGCAACAAGAGCCCCAATAATTGTAAATGGTAGCGAGAATAAAATTGCGAATGGTGCTAGGGCACCACCAAATGTAACGACAAGAACGAAGTATACAATGGCAATCGCAGCTAACATCGCTAGGCCAAGTTGCTTGAATGATTCTTCAATATCTTTAGTAACACCGCCCATAGAAACATCTACACCAGAAGGAAGATCCATTTTATCTACTTCTTTTTGTACTGCAGCAGATGCTTTTGAAACGTCATCAGATGTTAATTTGGCACTAACCTCTGCATAAACACGTCCATCTCGGTGTGTTACTGTATTCGATGTTTCACCTTCTTTTACAGTCATAACATCTTTCACAGCTACTTCATTACCAAGTGGTGTTGTAATTTTGCGATTTGTTAAGTCATCGATTGTTTCATAATTTTGTTTTTCAGCTTCTACATATACATTGATATCTTTACCGTCTTTTTTAATTGTTGTCAGAACAGGGCGATCATGTTGATTAGAAAGTCCCATTCCAATTTGAGCAGCCGTTAAGCCCATTTTACTCAGCTTTTCTTGATCTGCCACTAAAGTGTACTCTGCATATGTTTTTGCAATACTAGAATCTATATCTTTTAAGTCTTTATTTTTCTTCATGATATTTTGAATATCTTTTACGACAGGCTTAATGTCTTCTGAGCTATCTCCATAAACGTATAGTTTAATTTCGTTACTACCGCCACTTGCTCCGAAGTCTTGGTTTTTCCATTCGCCTTTGCCAGACATCTTCTGTAAATCTTTAACGACTTGTTCTTTCTCTTTTTCAAAGTTTTTCGTGTCGTTATCATATTGCACGAAGAACATTGCTTGGTTTGATTGACCAGGACTCATTGGATTCTCTCCACCTAATGAGAACTGAATTGTTTTGACGTCTTTATTATCTTGGAAGTGCTTCTCAGCTTTTGTTGCAATTTTTTCAACGTCTTCTAACGTTTGACCTGGTTCAGGATTATATGTTGCAATAATCATTTTTTCTTCTTCAGAAGGTAAGAAACTTACACCGATAACTGGTACAAGTGCAAGACTACCAATTAATAGAAGGACAGCGATACTTGATGTAATAATTTTGTGATTTAAAGCCCATGCAAGTATGCGTTTATACCCATTTGCTAATTTACTTGGTTTTTCTTCATGATGTACTTCTTTTTCCCTCATGCTCTCTTTCTTGAATAAGGAATGAGCTAGCATCGGTACGATTGTAACTGCTACTAGTAATGATGCTAATAAAGCGAAGACGATAGTTAAGGCGAATGGTAAGAACATTTCACCAATCATACCTTTTACTAGTCCAAGCGGTAAAAATACAGCAATTGTTACAATGGTAGAAGACATAATCGGGATAAACATTTCTTTTGTAGCTTCACGAATTAAATCTTTTCCACGTAATTTCTCTTCTGATAACGACATACGTCGGTAAATATTTTCAATAACAACAATTGAGTCATCGACAACGCGGCCTATAGCAACGGTCATTGCTCCAAGTGTCATAATGTTAAGCGTAATATCCATTTGCTTTATGACTAAAACAGCAATTAATAAAGAAAGTGGTATTGAAACGACAGAAATTAACGTTGTTCGAATATTTCGTAGGAACAGCATAATAATAACAATCGCAAAGATAGCACCGAAAATTGCTTTGCTTAGCATTGTTTCAACTGATTTTTCAATAGGTGCACCTTGGTCGAATGTTGAAATGATCTCTAAATCTTTATATTTTTTCTCAAGATCTTTTACTTTATCTTTTACTGCATTTACAACATCAACTGTATTTGCATCAGAGGCCTTCACAATTTGAATTCCAATTGCTTCTTTTCCATTTGTTCGAGAAATAGATTCTGCTTTCCCAACTTCTTTAATGTCAGCAATTTCGTCTAATGTAACTGTTGGAATCCCGTTCATAGCAGCTGGATTCATTTGCGGCGTTTGTGCACCAGCGCCAGCATTTTGACTACCTTGACCGTTAGGTGAGGAAGGTATAGCTGGGATTTTAAGTTCTTTTAACGCTTTAATCGTTGTAATATTGCCATCTACAACAACTGATTTTTCCGTGTCTTTAAATGTGTATAAGCCAAGTGGTAAAGATACATCCGATCCCTTAATCACATTTTTTACGGTATCTTCACTTAGTCCTAGTTCTTTCATTTTATCTTTCTTGAAGACAAGCTGTACTTCATCTACTTGTTGGCCAGCAATTTGAACAGATGCAACACCATCAAGTCCTTTTAATCCTGGTACAACATTTTTTTCTACATTTTCAGTTAAGGTAGCTAAAGATTCATTCTTACTTGCCACGCTTAACGAAATAACTGGAAAGGCATTGAAGTTTACTCGTGAAACTTTAGGATCTTTAACACCTTCTGGGAGTTTTACATTTGTGAGAGCTTCTTTAATTTCTGTTTCTGCTTTTTCCATATTTTTATCAAAATCGTATTCTACTTGAATAGAAGATGCGTTTTGAAAAGATGATGAACTCACAACGTTAACACCGCTTAAATTTTGTAGTTGTTCTTCCATCGGCTTTGAAACTTTATCAGCTACTTCTTCTGGTGTAGCACCAGGATAGACCGTAGTTACTGTCACAATCGGTGTTGTAATATCAGGGATTGTTTCCAGCTTCATATTGAGTCCAGAGTAGATCCCCGCAATAGTAACAATAATGGTTAGTAGCCAAACTGCGAACTTATTTTTTAACGAGAAATTGATGATTTTGTTCATGTTTGCGCTCCCTTTTTATTATATTGACCAACTGGTCAGTCTAATACATAATATAACTGACCGTTCGGTCAATCGTCAATAAAAAGAGATGGTATAATACATTTATAATAAGATGCGAGATTAAATTTAGGAGAGAAGATATGAAAGAAAAAGAGCGTTTAATTATAGAATCGGCTATGAAGTTATTTGCTACTAAGGGTGTAAATGCGACATCAGTGCAGGAAATTGTGACAGCTAGTGGTATATCTAAGGGAGCTTTTTACTTATATTTTAAATCGAAAGATGAGCTTTTATTAGCGACACTTCGATATTATTATGACAAAATCCAAAAGAAAATGCTGGATATTGAACAAGAGTCTTTATTACCACGTGAAAAATTTGCAAAACAATTACATTGTCAGTTTAATGATATACAAAAGCATAAAGAATTTATTATTATGCATGCGAGAGAAAATGCGATTCCGTTTAATAAAGAAGTAGAAGAATTTATGATGCGGATGAAGTTAGAGTCTCATGCATTTTATCGGAATAGTTTATTGTCCATTTATGGTGAAAAGGTTATGCCATATTTATTGGATTTAGTAATTATGGTAGAAGGCATATGCCGTGGGTATTTAGAATTAATTATTTTACAAGCACCAGAAATTGATTTATCGTATGTAGCTGCTTTTATTTTAAAAAGAGTAGATAATTTAGTAGATGGCTTAGTAGAATCTTCGGAAGAACCTATTTTACATGAAGAAAAGCTTGGAGAATTCCTTTGTAAATCAGAGCTTATTAAGGAACAAGTTAAAGAACATTTTTTAAAAGAGATTATTGTATTTAAGCGCACTTTAGCTGATCAATTAGAGGATGATGAGCTGTTGGTTACATTAGATGTTTTAGAGGCGGAAATACGATTGCTTAATCCAAGAATTCCGGTAATTAGAGGTATGTTAGCAAATTTAGAGGCGTATCCGGAATTAAAAGAATTTCGATTACGCCTTATAGGATACTACAATATAAAAAATTCTTAATAAAAATAAGTAAAAAACTCCTTGTCTACACAAGGAGTTTTTTCTTAAAGACTACTTACTATTTTGAGACCATTCTTCAACATCCCAAACTTTTGTGATCCAATCTTCATAGAAGTCCGGTTCGTGACATACAAGGAGAATTGTTCCTTTATATGCTTTCATAGCCTTCTTAAGTTCCGCTTTTGCTGTAACATCAAGATGGTTTGTCGGCTCATCAAATAATAGCCAGTTACTTTCCTCACCCATTAGCTTACATAAACGAACTTTTGCTTGTTCTCCACCACTTAATTGACTTAATGGGCGAGAAATATGTTCATTTTTTAATCCGCATTTTGCTAACATCGCACGAATTTGATGCTGGTCTAGGCCAGGGAATGTATTCCATACATCATCAATTGGTGTTATATTATCAGCTTTAACTTCTTGTTCAAAGTATGCAGGCTCTAAGAAGTCACCAAGACTTGTTTTACCGCTTAAAGGTTTAATTTTACCTAAGATTGTTTTTAGCAACGTTGATTTACCAACACCGTTACATCCAACAATAGCAATTTTTTCACCACGTTCAATCGTCATTGATAGCTTTGGTAGTAGAGGATGCGTATATCCGATTTCTACATTTTCACCTTCAAAGACGAAGCGACTACTTGCGCGACTTTCTTTAAATGAGAATTCAGGTTTAATCGCTGTTTCTGGGCGATCAATAAGTTCCATGCGATCAAGTTGTTTTTGACGACTCTTTGCACGACCTGTCGTTGAATAACGAGCCTTGTTCTTTGCAATGAAGTCTTCTTGCTTTTTGATAAACTCGCGCTGCTTTTCATAAGCGTTTATATGTTGATTTTTATTGATTTCTGCTAGTTCTAGGAATTTTTCATATGTCGCTGTATAGCGTGTCATTTTTGTGAATTCTAGATGGAAAATAACATCAACACATTTGTTCATAAATTCCGTATCATGAGAAATTAATAAGAATGCATGTGGATATTCTTTCAAATAATTTGTTAACCAATGAATATGTTCAACGTCTAAATAGTTAGTAGGTTCATCAAGCAATAACACTTCTGGCTGTTCAAGTAATAGCTTTGCAAGCAATACTTTTGTACGTTGTCCACCACTTAATGCTGAAACATCACGATCTAAACCAATTGCATCAATTCCAAGACCACGTGCAGCCTCTTCAATTTTCATATCTAGTAAATAGAAACCACCTGCTTCAAGTGCATCTTGTATTTCTGCCATTTGCTCAAGAAGTTCTTCTAGTTCTTCTGGTGTAGCAGTTCCCATTTTTTCTGTAACTTCATTTAAAGCTTTTTCCTTTTCGAATAACGGTAAAAATGCATCCGCTAGTACGTCACGGATTGTACGCCCAGGCGTTAAAACAGTATGCTGATCTAAGTAGCCATAATGTGTGCCCGGTGTCCATTCTACGCGACCTTGGTCATGAATAAGCTGACCAGTAATGATATTCATGAATGTTGATTTACCAACACCGTTTGCACCAACTAATCCAACGTGTTCACCTGCTAATAATCGCATAGATACATCTTTAAATAATGTACGATCGCCAAATGTATGTCCTAATTTTTCAACTGTTAATAAGCTCATAGTATCCTCCGTCCAACTTGAAATAGTACCTTGAATCATGATACTAAATTCTTTCATATAATGCCATCATTTCAAAATGTATATTTTTTCAAAAGAAGTGTTTGTAAATGTTAGTATATAAAAAAGTTACTTCTACCTACAGAAGTAACTTTTTGGTTATGCCTTTTGTTTAACTTCACTAACTTTCTTTTCAGCTACAATAAAATGCGGTCTACGTTTTGTTTCATAATAAATACGACCGATATATTCACCAATCACACCTAGGAATATGAGTTGAATACCGCCAATAAATAGTATAGCGGAAATGAGAGTAAAGTAACCAGGAACTTCCACACCACCAAGGATGATTTGAACGAACGTAGTGATTACGTATAAAAGTCCTAAAATGGTTGTTAGTAATCCGAGATATATAGATAGACGTAACGGTTTATTATTGAATGAAATTACACCATCAATTCCGTAATTTAATAATTTCGAGAAGGTCCATTTACTTTCTCCATCAGAACGTAATACATTTTCATATTCAATGATTAATTCGTTATAACCGATCCAAGAAAATAAGCCCTTTGAAAATCGGTTGTATTCACTTAAAGATAATAAAGAATCTACTGCTCTTCGACTTAAAAGTCTAAAGTCACCAATACCGTCTACTAATTCAATATCTACAAATTTATTCATCACTTTATAGTAAAGACGAGAGACGAAAGAGCGAACGGGTGAATCACCAGTTCTGGTTCTTTTTGCAATGACTTGGTCGTAGCCGTCGTTATATCCTTCTAACAGTTCTTTTATTAACGTAGGAGGGTGTTGTAAGTCAGCATCCATAATAACAATTGCATCGCCTGTAGCATATTTTAAACCAGCTAACATTGCAGCTTCTTTTCCGAAGTTTCGACTAAATGATATGTAGTGTACCGATGAATCTACACTAGCTAAATCACGTAAAATATTTAATGTAGCATCTTTACTACCATCATTAACAAAAACAAATTCATAATCGGTAGTTAATTTATGAATTTCAAGGGAAGTCTCTGAATAAAAGGCTCGAAGCACCTTTTCTTCATTGTAGCATGGTACAACTATTGAAAGGGTCATGTTTGACACTCCTTGTTTGTAGTGGATTAAAATAATATTTAGATATTATTTTAGGAAGCTATCTAAATAGATAGCTTCATGATTCATTAAGTGCTCATTATTGCTTTTTAAAAGAAAATTTTCGTCGTGCTTTTGGATTTTTGAAAATTAGTAAAGCTATACAGATAATTAGTGAGATGATTGATATAGTCATACCTAATTTGAAGTAAGGTGTAACGTAAGTCATTTCGATTACATGTGAACCTTTTGTAATTGGAACACCGATAAAGGCAGAATTCGCTTTCGTAAATTCTGTTTCTTTCCCATCAATTTTTATAGTCCAGCCTTTACTATATGGGACAGATAGATATAAGAGCCCGTCTTTATTTGATTTGATATCCCCTTTTAAATAATTGTTCTTATAATAAATATTTTCAAGCCTATTTTCAGTTAGTTTTTTTGTTTCTTTTTGTATACTTTCATAGTTTACAATATTTGCTTGCAAGTCACCTAATTCATACTCACCTGCCATATCAATAGAGATAGTTAGGTTTTCTGGACGCTCATTGCCCAAATTGTAAACAAACCTTTCTAACGGATAAGAGTATGCACCAGCATCGTCCCCTTTTCCTATCGTTTTTCCATTAACAGTTGCATTGAATGTGCCTGCATTTTTTAATTTTAATTCTATCAGTAGATCACCAGGTGTATCAGGATAATTGATAGGTACAATCATATTTCCAAAGCCATGAACAATTAGTTTATTTTCTTGTTTTTCCATGTTTTCGAATTTTGCTTTTTCTGTTTTAATAGATACTGCCTTTGATTTAAGATCTTGTTTATTAAAATGGTTTAATGAAAATTCTTTTGTATTATTAACGACAACAGCATGTAATAATAATTGATCACGCTGAGCGAAGTTTAATTTAGAAAATTCTTCTTCACTTATAGCCGAATCATATACATATCCTAACGGTAAAGCATAGTCATTTTTGTAAATATTATATGGTCCTACTTGCTGTAATAGTTTATATCCATAAGGTACATTCTTTGAATCTGTATCAGCACTTAATACGCGATATTTTATACCTAGCATATTTTCGAGTAGTAGTCGACTATCAGCTTGATAAAACATTGAAGGTGTATCGTACATTTGGAATACGCTATATTTATTTTTCATAAAGTCATGGACATAATAATTAACCAAGCTTTGATACGTACTTACGCCATGATATCCTTGTAGCATTGGTGTGTTATATTCGCTATATGGATTAAGAATACGATAAAAGTCTTTATCATTTTCTTGTATGTAGCGAATTGCAGCAATTTCTTCTTGATTATCATAGCCTGGTTCGTGTAACTTTTCAGTTGAAATCTGGCTCTGTCCGTAAACTGTGCTAAGTATATTATTCGCATACATATAATTCATAGAAATTGTGCTAACGAGTACGTTCAATACAACTAAAAATTGTATGAAAGGTTTAGAAATATAACGCCATAAACATACTGTAATAACAGAAAGAACGACAGTTCCGAGTAAAATGTTATCAACGTCTTGTAAAGGTTTATCAGTTACATTTATATTTGCCTTTCTATAAAATGCATAAATGAATAATCCAATAGACACTAATAAACTTATTAAATAAGGTAATTTGTAGTCTTTCTTATGAATAATCATCCAATCTAGAATGTATGCAATTGTTTGGGCAATTACAAATACAAATAAATAAAACCATCTAGATTGCATTGCTGAAAAACCATTAAACATAGAATATGTATATGGAAGCATAAACAGAATGAACATGAATAACGTAAAGAATACTTTATTCTTAACGAGTTTATCACGTATAAACATTCCAAATACGATTAAGAATAAAATTAAAGCTGGTAAAGCTAATTGATGATTTTCAGCATTATACATGAAGAAAATATTTTCCATTAAATCTTTATAAAATTTATCTTCAAATAATAATGGTATCTCAAACTTTTTTGATAGTCGATCAGCGCTAAATACGGCATTAACTGATGGGAGGAAGCAAACGGCGGCTAAACCGAGTGATAATCCGTACAATAAACCGATTCTAATATAATAAGTTAGAAAAGAGACAATCGTTTTATTTTGTTGTGTCGCAAAGTATTGGAATAATGCATAAATAAATATGAAAATACTTGTGATAAAAGCAAAATAAAAGTTTGATGCTAACATTAAAGTAGCAGCGATTAGGAAAAGGCCGTGCTTCTTTTCAATAATATATTTATCAAGTCCCCATATTACTAATGGTAAAAATACAATGGCATCAGCCATGAAATCCCATAGTAAAGAGTGGCGGATGAAAGTAATACAGCCACCATATATAATAGCAGCAACAAAAGATGAGAATGCTGTTTTATTATGGTAACGTAAAGAACCATACATGAATACCATAGCTAAAAAGTTTTTTAAAATACTCATGTATAATTTCACGTCATATACTTGCTCAAGACTTAGTTTAGGTAGTAACAGTGTAATCCAGAAAAACGGTGATGTGCTGTAATAATAACTAAACTCTCCAAATAAATCTCCACCTAATCCATAATCAAAAGACCAAAAAAGGTTGCCATCTTTAAAGGCATGTTGTAGAAGAAACGTAAAAAAGCCAAATTGACGTAACGCATCCCCTGTACCAGAAAAGGCTTGATTAGATGTTAAAAAGAAATAATGAAAAGCAAAAGCGCACAATAATAATATTGGCATAATTATCATTGTTTTCTTGGAAAAGAATTTATTATTCGGCTTTATGCTCATAAAAATTGATAATCCTCCTTTGAAAGTCGTTACATGTAACAACTAGTTTTTAGGTAGCATATAAAAACACACCAATTTTTAAAGGTGTGTTCTTTAGTTTTAACATGAGAAAATATATATTTTTGTTGAAGCATATATATTTTTACAAGCGTTGAAGTTCATAGTTTACATGTAATTTAGTATAAGGCATTTTCAGAAAGTAAGTCAATTTGAGCTGGAATATATAGCATTTTTTTACTGAAGAAAAATGATGGTATATAAAAAAAGCAAAAAGCTTTTCCATTTTTAAATAGGAAAAGCTTTTTGCTTTTAAGCATGTTTGCGAATGAGCTTTTGTTTTATAAACCCTAAAACAAATCCACGTATTTGAGGATCAATTCCAATTCCAATTATACCGTATAGTATACCAGTAAGAGTTAAAGCAATTAGTGGCGGTAAGTTGATTAATGCAATTCGGTATATACCGTAACTAATAATAAAGGCTAAGGAATTAAATATAACTCCTTTAACTAATAATTGCATGCCTTTACGAATAAAGAGGGTAAATCCGATTAATAGTGTAATTTCGGTAAGGATAGCTGCGGCAGCTGCTCCCATCATTCCATATTTACTACCTAATACAATATAACCTATGATGGCAACAACTAATCCAATAGTCATTGTTGTTGCACGTTTCCATTGCTGGCCAATCGTTGTTAAATTATCGGCTAGTGGATAGTTAATTGATTGTAAAATAACCATAAACGCTAGAATAGCAAGAGCGTCACCAGCGGGAGCGTATTCTTCTCCTAATAAACTAACAATCCAGAAACTTGGATCCGCAATAAAGGGGATAGAAATTCCCATTCCTAAAAAAGACATAAGTTTTAATTCAAAACTTGATAATTTTCTATGTTCTTCAATATTTTTCTCATTACCAAAAGCAAAAAGCCTTGGATAAAAGGCCGCTGCAATTACCCCAGGTATTTGATATAGTACAGCAGGTATTTTAGATGCAGCACCAAAGAATCCAACTTGATTATACGTTGAAACCTTTTCTAATATAATAGGGCCCAATTGTGGTAAGAGCATAATGATGATGCCATTGATTGTAAAAATAAGTAGTTGATCTAAAATGCCTTTATCCCAACCCTTATGGACCTTCGTATAACGTATTGTCATTATAAAGGCGATAACACCTGTTACAAGACTAGATACCCCGTACATGGCAGCAACCATCATAAGTGACCATTGGAAAGACATCCCTAGTAATAGGGCAGCAGCAGCAGTTACACCTTGTAGTACAGAAATAATAGCTGTAAATTGCATGCGTTCTGTTACTTGGAAGTAAGCCATTCCAACACCTTGTAAGGTTGCTCCGAACATTGTTGGTAGAACAACCCAATATACCATCGCGCGTAAGTAAGCATCGGGATAGAAGAACTGGGCAAAAATAGCGAAAAGTACAGAAATTACGATAGCTAATATTAAACGAATACGTAAGTAACTACTTATTAGCACGCTAATATTAGCATCGCTTCTCGTTCCTTCACGCATAAACGTATGTGTTAAACCTGCATCTGTAAAGTAACAAATAACAGCTGAAACTGCTAACGCAGTTGTAAACATACCGTAATCACTTGGAGAAACATACCTTGCAAAGAAAATTGTTGCAATAGCCAGTACAAAACGGACAGTAATGTTTCCTACAAACAGGTAGGATGCGTTTTTTAGAATTTTATTTGTTTTCATGAGAAAAGACCTTTCTATTCTTTAGGACCCGGTTAGCTTGTCCTATTTGTAAATTTGATTTGTTCACAGAAAGAGAGAGTATCGTTATATTTTCAGTTTAAGAAAACAGAAATTTAATTCGTACAAACCAAAGCATTGCATATAGTTTTTTACTACGTTTTCCATTCTTTGAATAGATTTTACGGCAATATTTCTTTATATCTTTTTTGATTAATTGAACTTGTGATTTATCTAATTGAGAGTTTTCTTTAATATATATACAAGCGTTATTGATGACTGTATAAGGGAATAAATAAGTCTCAAGAATTTCAATAAGTAACTGAGAATCTTTTGTAATGAAATCTTGAGATTTATTATGTACCCATTCCTTCATACGATTGAATACTTCCAGTTCTTTTGTCGTTTTTAATTCATAATCTTTATACTTAGAAGAAAGATTTCCTTCTGATAAGATTCTATAATAAGTTAAGTATTCATGGACATAACATACATTTGTCACACTCATAAGTTTAAATAAAAACTCTAAATCTTCGCCCCAACTACATTCTGGTGTAAAACGAATGTTATGATCCATTACGATGGATCGTTTGAAAATCCAAGTACTTGTTTGAGCAACAACTTGATGCGTTAGGAATGCTTTTGCCATATCACCTTTAATAAAGTTTGTTGTATGTTCAACCTTCTCACCTGTTTCTTCGTAGAAATTCATATAACCACAATAGCAAGCGTCCATGTTGTTTTTATGCATACTTTCGACTTGCTTCTCAATTTTAGTTGGATGCCATAAGTCATCGCTATCAAGAAAAGCGACATATTCTCCACTAGCATTTTCAATACCCGTATTACGAGCTACTGAAACACCTTGGTTTTTTTGATGAACGTATTTTACTTGCCCTGGATATTTTTCAGCAAGGTTTTTCACAATAGAAGGTGATTGATCTTTACTTCCATCATCTACAATTACAATTTCGATATTTTTATATGTTTGATCTAGTATTGACTGCATCGTTTCTTCAATATATTTTTCCGTGTTATACAGGGGTATGACAACAGAAACAAGTTGCTTTTGTTCCATCATAGAATTTTTATCTCCTCAAGTTTTTTATGTCTTGCATCATATATACAAGCCTTTTGAAAGGAAGAAGATTACAAGAACATCTGTATAAGTTTAACGCATATAAACTTTGTAAATCAACTTTCTATTAAAAAGGTGGCGGGAAGTTAGATTCTTATGGTTAATTCTCGTATTTCAAACAGCTTTATCATGTCTATTGCATATAACTTCTTATTCATGTCATTTTAACTTATTAGTTAAGTAGGATGTATCTATCTTAACGATTGTGAAGGCGAATAAATTATTATTAAGAATAAAAAACCTCTTAATTTTTGCAATAAATTAAGAGGTTTTTTATATTAGCTATGAAATATTAGGTTAGTCTTTGTCTGGCTCAGTTGCATTTAATTTTTGCTTTAGTAACGCATAATCTTGCGTTAATGTTACAAGTTGATGATGTTGTTTAGAAATTTTTCTTGTTAGGTCAAAAATTAAGATGAAACAGAATAATAGTCCAAATAAGAATAAAATGGAAGGGGGATATTCTACTTTTAATAGTTTTCCAATCCAGTTTATAATTTTATCGGTAGAACTTAAAATAGCCATTGCAATACAAACAAAAATCCATAAAACAGCATATTTCGTTTCTAAAGTTCCACGGCGAATGGAATTAATAATTAATAATAATAATAATAAAATAAAGATGAATGAAAAGGTAATTATAGGCATTTATTATCAACCTTTCACGATTTTTTGCATCAATATAGCAAGGCTTACTTTAATCATGTAATATGCAGATTTAAAAGGTGTGATAGAAGATTGTCCACCTTGTCGCTCTTGCATATTTACAGATATTTCATTAATGCGAAGTTTTTTCTTTTTTAAATGAATAAGAACTTCTGGTTCTGGATAATCTTTTGGATAGTTGTGTGCAAAAATTTTAATTACTTCTCGATTGATAGCACGATATCCAGAAGTTGGATCCATAAATGTTTGTTTTGTTAGTACTTTCAATAGGGCAGTAAAATAAAAAATACCGATCCTTCTGGAAATACTACCTTTATATGCTGTTTTTTCTGTAAAACGTGACCCTAGCACCATATCGCATTCATCTTCAGCGATTGGCTTTATAATTTTATATAAATCATCTGGATTATGTTGTCCATCAGCATCGAACTGAATCGCAATATCATATCCGTTCTCATATGCGTATTTATATCCAGTTTGTACAGCTGAGCCAATACCTAGGTTATATGGTAAATTCACAAGGTGAACAGGAAAATCTTGTACGATTTGAGCTGTTTTATCGTGTGATCCATCATTAATAACACAAATGCTTAATCCTGTAAAATGCTGTTTTAGTTTTAATAATCTTGTTAATGTATCTGCAATTGCTTCTTCCTCGTTATACGCTGGAATAATAATTAACGTTTTTGGTATTGAAATTGGTACTTCAATAGTCATTACCGCACCATCCCTTATATACTTAATCATATTATGGTTATTTTTAAACGAACTTTATTTAATATACCATTAACAGTATAACAAAATAAAGGAAAAGCTGGTGCATGATTTAGGAGAACAGATTGAGAATAAAATGGTAAGAGGTGATATTTTGTATAAAAAAATACATGCAAGGAAGAAAAAATCTGTGCATGTATATGGAAGAGTATTGTATTAAATATTCCAAGGTTTATTTAAAGTTAAAACCTCAGCCATTTCTTTGCTTTTTAAACGTCCTTTTTTTCTATTTTCCGCACGTTCTGAACCGGTTGTGTATAACCAATGTTCTTCCTCAGTTTCAGGTAGTACTTGTGGTACCGACGAAGGTTTTCCATCTT
Organism: Bacillus cereus group sp. BfR-BA-01311; assembly: GCF_022664295.1. Lineage (NCBI taxonomy): Bacteria > Bacillati > Bacillota > Bacilli > Caryophanales > Bacillaceae > Bacillus > Bacillus cereus group sp. BfR-BA-01311. The sequence goes on along the minus strand of NZ_JAKUHC010000003.1, from coordinate 472,421 downwards.
TTATTGCTACAAATGTAATGAAGCAAGTAGCAGCAATTCTACGCTCGCCTGCTAATAAATTTTCTGCGATTACTTTTACGAAAACTTCCATTGAAGATTTCCCTGTATAACATACAAATGCTTCATAACAAACAGAATCAGCCTGGTGAATTGGAGTTAAAAAATCAACTGAATCAATAGATGCTGTTACGCAATGTTTACGACTATGTCTTGCAGCCGCAATCGAAGCAATACTATCAATTTCTGCTAATAATTTCCCTCCAAAAAGTGTTTGGTGATTATTTAAATCGTTAGGAAAAACACGTGTTGTCTTAATTGCTTTAGATTCTCGCATGAATTTCTTTTCCATATATTCAGCCCCTATAGTCTGTTTTCAATCAGAATAATATGTGTAAGCGGATTACTCATATTAGATATTTAATGAAGTAAAGTGTATTCCAAAAGAGGATTATTTAAACTTCTGTATTTGTATTCATGTAACTGAAAGAAAATTTATTTTATCTAAAATGTAGTGTAAAAGAGGATTCGCTTACATTGCAAGTAAAAAGTAATGACTATGTATTTGTCATAGAAATTCTCTATCAGCCGTGTACTCATTCATGATAGAATCGTTTTGTTATGAATGGAAATAGAGGTGCAATGGACATATGAATCATATACAAACAAATTTTTCATCTTTCTTTAATAAAATTACAATCGGTGCGATGCTCGCATTTTTTGTTTATAGTTGTTGGGCAGCATTTGAGACAAGTAAGCAATTTTTTGGAGGAAGTACAACAAGTGTAACAATCATATTAGCAATTTTTATCATACTCATTTTGTTAGTGGCATCAATTCTACAATATCGTTTTACAGATAAACAATTTCTTATTTTTCTTATAAGTATATCTATAGTTGTGAGGCTTAGTATGTTGTTATTTGTAGATGCTCCAATAATTGGTGATCTGAAAGTGATGTATGAGTCTGCAAAGCAGATTGCAATTGGTAATAATATAGGGACTGTCGCTCATTTACCTTTTATTATATATGAGTCAGTAATTATTCGTATATTTGGTGATACATTATTCGCTTTACAACTATTTAATGTGTTATTTTGCGCAGGAACCGCATTTTTTATTTATCGTATTGCAGCAATGGTTTTTGGAGAAGAATGCGGTCGTATTGCTTCTATCTTTTATGCTCTGTATATTCCAAATATATTCATGAGTTCCGTATTAACTCCTGAGTCACTTGCAATATTTTTATTTTATTTTGCTTGTTACATACTTTTATATAAAGGATTAGATCATCCTTATATGTGGGTATTTTCAGCGATTTTATTTGCATTTAGTAATATGATTTTCCCAATGGGATTATTTCTTCCTATTTTTATCACGGTATATGTATTATTAATCGAAGTATTTCAATCAGCAACGAAACAAAAGGTGTTACTAAAGATGATAGGGATACTTATTCTATTTTATAGTGCCCATTTTGGTGTGAATTATGGAATTAAGACAATGGGAATGTCACAATATACGATTGCGAATGAGACGTATGTTCAATCTGTTTTAATTGGAAAAACGCAACATGAAGAAAAAATATCGAAAAATCAAAGTGTAACAGAGCATATTGATCAAAAGTTAAAAGAGATTGAGGGAGAAAGATTTAAACTTTTAGAACCGATGATAAATCAGTTTTCAGATGAGGGGATAAATTCTATTCTTTTCAAATATGAAAAACTGATATATATAGCCGTAACATTGTTTATGACTATAGCTCTATTACACTTCCTTATTAAGAAACAACAAAATGAGGGATATATGTTGTTCTTATTTTTAATTAGTGGATACGTATTGTTAAAGCTCTTCCAAGTAGATATGGCATATTACAATGTAATTATGCCAGCATTGTTTATTTTGCAGAGCTTTGGTGTTTATATGAGTTATGTGTATTGTCAAAAAATATTTTTCAGAAAATAAAAAGAATCCATTCTGGATTCTTTTTTTTGATGGAAGATGAAATTTAGTAGTTAGTACAGATGAAAAGTATGCTTGACTACTAAATTTCATCTTATCGATTTAGTTCTAGTTGCAAATTATCGGCTGTTAGAGCCATTTGTGAGGAATCATCTTGAATTCCTTTCATTACTTGTGAAATAGCTTGTAGTTCGTGTTCAATTTTCTTATTCTGTTCTTTTGAGTTAGACATATCTTTTACGATTTCTTGGAAGTATCGATCTGTTGCCGACATACTATCTGTTCCTTCCGATACGAGAGAGCTAATTTGTTTCACAGAAGACGAGACACGAGTAATTTGTTCATTTGTTTTTTCGACGAGCTTTGTAACGTTAAATATAGATTCTTTCGTTTGCTCTGATAATTTTCGGATTTCGCCAGCAACAACAGAAAACCCTTTCCCAAATTCTCCAGCACGTGCCGACTCAATAGCAGCATTTAGTGCGAGTAAATTTGTTTGCTCCGCAATCGATTTAACAATATCTATGATTTCATTAATTTTGTTAGAAATATTGAGAAGTTCATGAGTATCTGTAATAATCGTTTCCATATTCATTTGAATAGATCCCATTCGTTTGTTTTGCTGGTTTAATTGTTCTTTCCCTTTATTCGCTTTTTCTTCAGATGTTGTAGCTAATGATGTACCTGTTTTAGCAATCTCTACAATAGTTTCAGATTTGGCGGTTAGTTTTTGAATAGAAGAGCTTGTTTTTTCAGATACAGCAGCTAGTTCTGTTGCGATATGCGTAATTGTCATAGCAGTTAATTCTTTTTCTTTCTCATGCTCTTTTTGCATTCTTTCATATTCAGATTCATAAGCTGCAAGAACAAGTTCTTGTTCAAGAGTGAATAATTTATTTATAACATTTATAGAATATGAAAAATCATCGATTGTCGTTATTTTTGTTTGCAAAATCTTCATGATAGAGCGGAATAATTCTTGATAAGCAGCAGTATACCATTTTCGATGTAAACCAATTTGTACATGCCTTTTGGCAATCCTAACACGCTGTTCAATAAAATCTTCATGCATATTGCCGCTGAATAATTCTTTAATATGTGTTTTTAAAGTTTGTTTTAGTTTTGGAATAGAGCTATAACGCTCAATAATAGTAATTAAATTAGGTTGTTTTGTAATGTTGGCATAGAATTTTTCAGTAATCCAATCAATTTCTGCATAAATAAAAGGCTGTAGTACTTTTACAACTTGTAAATCTTCTTTTGAAATATGTAGCATATCCATTTGAATTTTTAATTCAGAATTAGTAGGTACATTAAAAGTTATTTGTTGGTTCTTACTTAATTCGATTATACTGGCATTTGTTTTATTAATATTTTTTTTGAAAACCCCAAGCATCATTCTTCCCCCTGTATATAAAACGTTTTCAATTTTAAAACTAATATAGAGTAATTATATATGCTTATATATAATTACTCTATATTAGTTCGTTGAATAGTATATAAATTAAGAGAATTCTATCTAGAATTCTCTTAATGGCCTTTATTAATTTTAGCATGTGTTTTAAAGAAAACAGGGAAATGCACATTATATATTACAGTGACGACACGAATAACGAATGTTACTAATAAACAAACATAGAAAGCTAATACGTGCGCCCCCATAGCGTGTGTAATTAGGAAGCTAATTGCTCCTAAGATAGAAGCGATTGCGTAAATCTCTTTTCGGAATACGTAAGGGATATCTTGAGCACAAATGTCACGCAAAATACCGCCTCCAATACCTGTAATGACTCCCATTGAAACAACTAGAAATGAGGCGTCAACATGATGTGACATTGCCGCATTTGCACCAATAGCTGTAAAAACGCCTAAGCCAACAGCATCAGAAAGCATAATAACGACTTGAAGTTTATTGATACGCTCAAAAAACATACAAGTAAATAATGCTGATAATACACTTACGAAAAAGTAAATGGGTTTTACAAATGCGACAGGGGGCAGGTTACCAATCATGATATCACGAATAATACCGCCGCCGAGCGCAGTGGCTACAGCTAAACAAAGGACACCAAATAAATCTAAATCTTTTTTTAAACCAACTAATGTACCAGAAATGGCAGCGGCGATAATGCCAAGAAACGTAAATATATCGATTAATAACATGGCCTTAATCCCTTCCTCTTAAAGATGTTCCAGAGAAAAAATATACACTAAAGTATTGGAAATAACAATTACTTTTCGCTACATGTAGAAAAACGGATAAAATTCATAAAGAAAGCGTTTGAAAATGTTTGGAAAATAACCATAAAGTAATCTGAAAAAGATATGAAAAGATTAATTTTACATTTTTTGATGTTGTTAATTTGGTGAAATATTACAATTAGAGGTGAGATATTTATATTTGTATAAAATGATAAAAAAATATGTATATACTGACAAAAATAAGGGGATGGTTGTTAGATAGATTTTGTAAAAATAGGGGAGTATAGCTAAAGGACGATGATTTTTATTACTTATTAATACTTGTCCTGGCTAGTTTTAGCTGGAAAAATAGTTCTCGATTTGAATATGAGTTATGTTATAATTGCTAGGTGTGTTTGAATGATAAAAAATTATGATTAAAAGATAATGTTAAGATTTTGTATGGAGGTCTTGGAATGTTAGCAAATCAAGCTAGGGTTAGATTTGAGCATTTTTTGCTCTTTTTTATTATTTTACAGCCTGTTTTAGATTTATTAACGTCTCTTAGCATCACTTTATTAAAGTCAAATGCTACCGTTGGAATTTTAGTAAGATTCCTTATTATGGCTGTTGGTGGTATTTACATTTTAATTCAGGCAAAAGAGAAGGAAAATAGAAAGTTTTTAATTTATCTTATATTATTAGCCGGAGTTTTAGGGATAGGGTTTATTAATAACAAACTAGTTAAAAATCCTATTGTACTTGGTGAAGAGGTTAAATTCGTTGCGAAAGCATTGTATATATATATCATGCTGGGATCATACATTTTAGCTTTAAAATCATTGAAAAAGACAGTTAATATTAGTGATAAGGTTCGAAATAGTATTGTATATTCTACATTAATCATTAACGCAATTATGGTTATTTCTATTTCAACATCTACTGACTTTGGTAGTTATGAATGGATGAAGGTTGGTTCTCGAGGTTGGTTCTATGCAGGGAATGAACTAGGTTCAATCTTAGCTATTATTTTCCCTATTGTGGTACTATATTCTATTCAAAAAACAAAGAGCTGGAAACACATTTTATATTGGATTCCATCACTTTTAATGATTTATTCGCTAATTCAAGTCGGTACAAAAGTTGGAATGGGCTCAATTGGTGCTACGTTAGGGGCAGCAATCGGAATCATTGTACTACAATTATTATTTGATAGAAAAAATCCGAACAAAAAATCCCTTGCGCTTAATGCAGTAATTGCTATGGTCCTATTAGCTGGTGTAGTTGGGACGTTTAAACAAACACCATTAGCACAAAATATGGGTATTCACAATAATTATTTATCAGAGCAAAATGTGGCACAGCAAGGTCAAAAAGAAAAAGAAATTAAAGAGAAGCTGAAAAAAGAGCAAGAACTTAAAGCAAAAGAAGAAAATCATCATAAAGTTGAAAAGCCAGAAGAAAAGGCGAAGATAGAAGAGGAAGTCAAGAAAGAGCTTGAGAAAGAGCAAAAGAAAGAAAATCAAGAAAATCTTATTTTCAGTGGACGTCAAGTATATGAAGAAAGACATAAGCAGTTCTTTAAAGAAGCGCCAATGTCACAAAAGTTATTAGGAATGGGTTATGCAGGTAACTTTAAATACAATGAACAAAAGCAGCCAGATCCAAAACTAATTGAAATGGACTTCCATGATTGGTTTTATGATTTCGGGATTATTGGCTTTGTATTACTAATGATTCCATTTATTTATTACGGGCTAAGAATTTTACTAGCATTTGCTACGAGATTTAAGGACATATTCAATATAAAATATGGAATGATTTCAGCAAGCTTATTGTTAGCGTTAGGTATTGCTTATATTGCAGGACATATTTTAACAGCACCAGGAGTTGGAATTTACTTTGTAGTGGTGTTAGCTTATCTAATAGTAGACCTAGAAATTGAATGATAAAAATAAAAGCTAACTTTTGTTAGCTTTTATTTTTTAGTACAGTAAAATAAAAATAGATGGAAACGTAGCGAGGATTTAAAGGAGGAAAAAATATGAGAATATTGCATATGAATGCAGGAGCAGAAGATGGGGGAGGGAAAACACATATTATTTCACTTCTCGATCAGTTTCCAACTGGTGAAGTAGAATTAGCAGTATTTGAAGATGGAATTGTTGCGAAGGAAGCAAGGGAGTTAGGGATAAAAGTCCATGTGTTTTCACAAAAATCGCGCTATGATTTATCCATTTTAAAGAATATAAGTGAATTTATTAATAAAGAAAAATTTGATGTAGTTCATACACATGGCCCTAGGGCTAATTTCTATGTTTCTTTAATGAAAAAGAGAATAAAAGCAAAATGGGTAACGACTATTCATAGTGATCCATTTCAAGACTTTACTAAACAGGGCTTAAAAGGTTGGATTTTTACGAAATTAAATTTGAAAGCCTTAAAAAATATAGACTTATTTTTCGTTGTAACAAATAGATTGAAAAAAAGCCTGGCAGCATTAGGTATTTCAAATGAAAAGATGCATGTTATTTATAATGGAATTGAATACGATAAGGAAAAAGCAGAAGGCTATAATAAAAAAGAAATGTTCAATATTGATGAAGATGTATTTACAGCAATCCAAGTAGCACGATTACATCCTGTCAAAGGACATGAAGTTTTATTCGATGCGTTACAACAAACAAAATTAGAGAAAATTAAAGTATTATTAGTTGGCGATGGCCCATTAGAAGAAAATCTAAAGTCATTAGCTACTGAAAAAGGGATTAACGATAAAGTAGAGTTTTTAGGACATCGTCAAGATGTAAAACAATTATTTGCGTCGTCACATGTAAATTTATTAACTTCCCATAGTGAAGGGTTCCCACTAGTTTTATTAGAAGCGGCAAATCAACGCGTACCATCAATTGTGACTAGGGCTGGAGAAATTGAACCATTAATCGTAGATGAAACTTACGGATGGATTGTGCCAACAGGTGATGGAAAGGCATTAGCATTAGCTTTAGAAGAAGCGTATGATAAGTGGAAAACTGGAGAGTTAGCAGCAATGGGTAAACATATTTATGAGCATGCTACTATGAACTTCTCACTTCAAAAACTATATGAAGATACAAAGGAAACATATAAGCAATTAATAGCGAAAAACTTGTAATGATAGAGAGGATAGTTAACTATGGCAGTACAAACAGTTGATATTCTAGGCGTTCCTTTTTCTACAATGACAATGGATGAAACGGTCCAATATTTAAAAGAACAACTAGAAGCGGAGCGAACTCATACGTTTCAGGTAGTAACAGCAAACCCTGAAATTGTTATGTGCGCAAAAAAGGATGAAAAGTTCTATCAAACATTATTGAATACAGATTTAATTACACCTGATGGTATTGGGGTTGTAAAGGCAAGCGGGATGCTTGGTACACCTTTAAAAGAACGTGTAGCAGGTTTTGATTTAATGTGTAATTTACTTGCGAAGTTATCAGAAGATAGTAAGCCGGTATCTGTTTTCTTATTAGGTGCAAAGCCGCATGTTGTACAAGCTGCAGCAGATCATTTAACAAAGACATATTCAGCTGTATCCATCGCCGGTATACAAGATGGTTATTTTAAACAAGAAGACGAAGAGAATATTATTTCTCGCATTCAAGAAGCAAAACCAGATTTATTACTTGTTGCACTTGGTTTCCCGAGACAAGAGAACTTTATCCAAAACAATAAGCATCGTTTAGAAACGAAAATGGCTGTTGGAGTGGGTGGAAGTTTAGATGTATGGGCTGGAGAGGTAAAACGTGCACCAAAATGGATTCAAGCGATTCATTTAGAGTGGTTTTATAGATTATGCAGTAATCCAACACGCTGGCGTCGTCAGTTAGTATTAGCGGAATTTTTAAAAGAAGTAATGCGTTCGAAAAAGTAGCGAAATATCGCTGCTTTTTTTATTTGTTCATTTTTAATAAATTGAAACTTTAATCAGTGAGGCATCCCCACTGATTATTAGCTCTCACCAATCGGGATAGACGTTTTACTTTTTGGGAATGATGAAGGAGAATTTTTTACACAAAAGTATTTTACTTATACAATTCACACATGTAAAATGATGTGTAAAGACACCTGTGTGAGGAGGACTTCTAGTGGGCAAGGTAAAAGAAATTTCGAAGCGCAAACTACTTGGTATAGCTGGGCTTGGATGGCTATTTGATGCAATGGATGTTGGAATGCTTTCATTTGTAATGGTAGCCTTGCAAAAGGATTGGGGATTAAGTACGCAAGAAATGGGCTGGATAGGCAGTATTAACTCAATCGGTATGGCAGTAGGAGCGCTTATTTTTGGGATACTATCAGATAAAATAGGGCGGAAATCAGTCTTTATTATTACATTATTGTTATTTTCTATCGGTAGTGGTTTAACTGCATTAACAACAACACTTGCAATGTTTCTCCTTTTACGCTTTTTAATTGGTATGGGGCTTGGCGGAGAGCTTCCAGTTGCCTCTACACTAGTATCAGAGAGTGTTGAAGCGCATGAGCGTGGGAGAATTGTTGTGTTATTAGAAAGTTTTTGGGCAGGTGGATGGCTAATTGCAGCTCTTATCTCGTATTTTGTTATTCCTAAATATGGTTGGGAAGTTGCGATGGTATTGAGTGCAATTCCAGCACTATATGCTTTATATTTAAGATGGAATTTACCGGATTCCCCAAGGTTCCAAAAAGTTGAAAAAAAGCCATCTGTTATTGAAAATATAAAATCAGTTTGGTCTGGGGAATATCGTAAAGCAACAATTATGCTATGGATTCTATGGTTTTGTGTTGTCTTTTCCTATTATGGAATGTTCCTTTGGTTACCGAGTGTAATGGTGCTAAAAGGATTTAGTTTAATAAAAAGTTTCCAATACGTACTTATTATGACGTTAGCTCAACTTCCAGGATATTTCACCGCTGCTTGGTTTATTGAACGTCTCGGTCGTAAATTTGTTTTGGTTACGTATTTAATTGGGACAGCTTGCAGTGCTTATTTGTTTGGGGTTGCGGATTCATTAACAGTATTAATTGTGGCAGGTATGCTACTATCCTTCTTTAACTTAGGTGCTTGGGGAGCATTATACGCCTATACACCTGAGCAGTATCCAACGGTTATTCGTGGTACAGGTGCAGGAATGGCAGCAGCATTTGGTCGTATCGGTGGTATCCTTGGGCCACTATTAGTGGGATATTTAGTTGCCTCAGAAGCTTCACTATCATTAATATTTACGATTTTCTGTGGATCAATTTTAATTGGTGTGTTCGCTGTAATAATACTTGGACAGGAAACGAAGCAACGAGAATTAGTATAAAGTGAAAATTTAAACGTATCCTGGATCGTTTATCATCCTACACTACTCGGCTCTTTATAGGCAGTTAGTACGGGATAAAGGGGGAGAGGAAACCGAAGTGGTTTCCTTTTTTCTGTTTTTTTAGATAAATAATGGTATAGTAAGAAAAAGGGATTATTTCTTATAAAAGCGAATGTATACAACAGGACATATGGACAAAGAATTAGGTGGTTGAAGAAATGAAAATTTTACTGATTATGGAAGAGGCAGAAGAGAGAAGAGAGTTAGCTGAAAATTTCACTGAAAATATGAGAAATGTAGAATGTTTTGAAGCAAAGACAGGAACAGAATCTTTATTTATGATGAAAAAACATATACCAGACTTTGTTTTTTTAAGTTCCAAATTACTAGATGGTACTGGTTTTGAATATGCAAGTTTATTACGAGAAATAAATTGCTATACAAAATTTATTTTTGTAGGTGAAAACATAGAAGAATCTATTACAGCTTTTCGTTTCCAAGCATTTTATTATTTATTGCGACCATTTCGTGAAGAAGATTTACAATTTCTTTTATATAAAATAGGTAAAGAACAAGGTGAGAAAGCAAAGAGTTATTTGCGAAAACTACCGATAGAAAGTCAAGAGGGCATACGATATATTCTTCCAGAAGATATCGTATATGTAAGTAAAAATAAAGAAAATAAAACTGTTTCAATTTACACAACGAATAATCAGTATATTTCAACATATACACTTCAGGAATTAGAAAATAAGCTAAATGCATATGATTTTTTACGTGTACATAAAAGCTATTTAATTAATATGTCATATGTAAAAGAACTGAAACCTTATTATAATGGCACGTATAATTTGTATTTAGATAGGTATGATGAGCAACCGATTCCAGTCAGTCGTAATTATGTAAAACGCCTTCGAAATAACATTGAATTATAGTAGATAATGAGAGTATTTTAACATGATAAACTGAAAATCCTTCATGATAGGGAGGATTCAAGTTAAATATTCAGAAAATTTAGTACAATCTCCACTAAGAAATAGTATTGGGGGAATTGTATGTGAAGACATTGAAATCGATCTTACTTTGGGGCGTTATTACAGCAGTAGGAGCAGGTGCTTTTGGGGTAATAGCTTTATCACAAGGTGAAACCATTAATGCTGTATGGCTCTTAGTAGCTGCCGTATGTGTATATGCAGTTGCTTATCGCTTTTATAGTAGATTTATAGCGAGAAAGGTTTTTAATTTAGATGATAATCGGCAAACACCAGCTCATACATTAAATGATGGGAAAGACTATGTTCCAACAAATAAGTGGGTATTGTTTGGACATCACTTTGCAGCGATTGCTGGAGCGGGACCTTTAGTAGGACCGATTTTAGCGGCACAAATGGGGTATTTACCAGGGACCATTTGGATTATTGTTGGGGTAGTTGTTGCGGGGGCTGTCCAAGATTTTGTTATTTTATTTGCTTCAATGAGACGTAATGGTAAATCGTTAGGAGAAATGATTAAAGATGAGATTGGACCTGTTACAGGACTAATTGCAATGATAGGTATTTTAGGAATTATGATTATTTTATTAGCAGTATTAGCGTTGGTCGTAGTAAAGGCACTAATAGGAAGTCCTTGGGGAATGTTTACGATAGCAGCAACGATTCCTATCGCTATTTTAATGGGAGTTTATATGCGCTATATTAGGCCTGGTCGTGTTGGAGAAGGATCAGTAATTGGTATTATCCTACTTATTTTATCTCTTGTTGGAGGACAGTATGTAGCAGAAAATCCAACACTTGCAAGTATGTTCACATTTAGTGGTGAAACAATTGCTATTATGCTTATTGTATATGGATTTATTGCATCTGCATTACCAGTTTGGATGCTTTTAGCACCACGTGATTATTTAAGTACATTTTTAAAAGTCGGAACAATTGTAGGGTTAGCAATCGGTATCTTAATTGTAGCACCAGATTTACAAATGCCAGCAGTTTCGAAATTTATTGATGGAACTGGTCCTGTGTTCTCTGGAAACCTATTCCCTTTCTTATTTATTACTATTGCTTGTGGTGCAGTGTCTGGATTCCATGCTCTTGTTTCATCAGGTACGACGCCGAAGATGATTGAGCAAGAGGGACACGCACAGCCAATCGGTTATGGAGCAATGTTAATGGAGTCGTTTGTAGCAGCGATGGCGATGATTGCAGCTTGTGTATTAACACCGGGAACGTATTTTGCAATTAATAGTCCCGCAGCACTTATCGGTACAGATGTCTCACAGGCAGCTCAAGTTATTTCCTCATGGGGATTTGCTATTACACCAAATGAACTAAAAGATCTTGCTGTAAATGTTGGAGAGCAAACGATTTTATCACGTACAGGTGGTGCGCCAACATTAGCGATAGGTATGGCATATATTTTCTCACAAGTAATAGGTGGAACGGCCATGATGGCATTTTGGTATCATTTTGCGATTCTCTTTGAAGCCCTATTTATTTTAACAACGATTGATGCCGGAACGCGTGTCGGCCGATTTATGATTCAAGATATTTTAGGGCATGTATATAAGCCATTTGGGAAAACGGATTCTACATTAGCGAATGTAATCGCTACAACATTATGTGTATTAGGGTGGGGATATTTCTTATACCAAGGGGTAATAGATCCGCTCGGTGGAATTAATACATTATGGCCACTTTTCGGTATTGCAAATCAAATGCTAGCAGGTATTGCATTATTACTTGGAACGACAATTTTGTTCAAAATGGGGAAAAAGGCGTACGTTTGGGTAACACTTATTCCAACTGTGGGATTGCTTATTGTAACAATGACAGCTGGTTATCAAAAGCTATTTCATGAAAATCCTAAAATCGGATTTCTATCTCACGCGAAGGTGTTTCAGGGAGCGTTAGATGAAGGGAAAGTGTTAGCACCAGCTAAAAATGTTACTCAAATGAAGCAAATTATTTTTAATGATTATATCGATGCAGCGCTTTGTGGGATTTTTATGATAGTTGTAATCGCTGTGTTAATTTCAGCACTTCGAATTTGGATACAAGTATTAAGAAATAAGCCAATGCCGTTAAAAGAGGCACCATATATTCCTAGAGATGAAAGTGAGTCGAGGAACTATGCTTAAAAAGCTGTGGCAAGTATGGGGAGAAAGGAAGCGCTTTATTAGTTTGCTCGTTGGGGTACCAAGTTATGAAGTATATGTGGAGCATATGAAAAAGCATCATCCTGAAGAAGAGGTTTTATGTCAAAAGCAATTTTTTGCTGAGGCACAAGAAGCAAGATTTAACGCAAAGGGTGGAAAAATATCACGCTGTTGTTAATGAAAAAGGGCGAGTTTTCGCCCTTTTTATTTTTTGCTGTTTCACGTGGAACAGCAAAAAATAAATAAAAACTTTGGGAATTATAGGGATTTCGTATAAAATAAAGTAAGGAAAGGGATAGATAGAAAAGTAAGGAGATCATTTTATGTTAAGGGACTTATTTGTAAATACAACAATTATTCTTTCCTTTGTTTTTGTTGGAGGTCAGCTTTTAAGAGATAAGCCGTTAAAAGAAGGATTCTCTTTTGGGCAGAAATGTGTAGTAGGCATTTTTACTGGGATACTAGGTATATTACTAATGTATTTCGGTGTTCGTGTTGGTACCATCCTATTGGATTTACGCTACTTAGCTGTTATTCTAGCTGTTATTATTGGAGGGCCGATAGCGAGTACCATAACAATTATTATGATTTTAGTAACTAGACTGTTGTTTATGGATTATTCATTAGCTTCTCAAGTGGCCTTTTATACAATCATTGCGATAGGAATAGGGAGTATCTTTATTTCGCGTATGAAGCTTTCTTTAGGGGAAAAGTGGGTATGGTTACACGCATATATTTTATCTATTCTAATCCCAGCGTTATATATATGGTTAATTAAAGAGATCCACATAGTGGGATTATATTTAATTTCTAGTATTATTACAGGTTACATAACATTCATAAGTGCAAATTATGTTTTACAATCCAATGAGCTATTTCAAACGATGAAGCAATACGCAACGATAGATGCATTGACAGGTCTAGGAAACGTAAGGCAGTTTGATTTAGAGATGAATCGTCATATTAGTAATAAACACTTGAAAAACGATTCACTTTGTTTACTACTTATAGATATTGACCATTTTAAGCATGTAAATGATACGTATGGGCACCCAGCGGGAGACGAAGTGTTAAAACAAGTAGGGCATATTTTGCGAGAAATGTCAGCATTTCCGGATTTGGTTTTTCGAAAGGGTGGAGAGGAGTTTGCGCTTTTGATATCAAGGAAAGGAATAGCTTATGGAATTCATGTTGGGGAACAAACTCGTATAGCTGTTGAAAAACATTCATTTGAATTGTTAGATGGAACAAAAATAAAAATTACAGTTTCGGTAGGGGTTTCAGAGTATGAAGGGGCATCAGAGCAATTTATTCAAGCGGCGGATGATGCGTTATACTACTCGAAACGAAATGGTAGAAATAAGGTCAGCTCTGCATCTTAAAGATAAGATGACCGGAAGACATAAAGCTTATAAAAAACACTCACAGAGGCAATGTATGAACCTTGTGAGTGTTTTTATTTATATATTAGACAAGTTCTTTTGATACAACGAATTTACGATATGCACCATGGTGAGTTGGACCTACGTATTCGTTAATTTTGAATGAGTAACGAATAGCAGCTGTGATGAATTCTTTAGCAGTTTTTACTGCTTCTTTCACAGGTTTTCCTTTTGCAAGTTCTGCTGTAATTGCAGCAGAATATGTGCAACCTGCGCCGTGTGTATTTGTAGTATCAATTTTTTCTGATTCTAAAAGATCGAATGTTTCTCCATCATATAGGACGTCGATTGCAGTTTCCGTACCAAGTTTGCTTCCGCCTTTAATTAGTACGTATTTGGCACCTAAAGCGTGGATTTTCTTCGCTGCTTCTTTCATGTCCTCAAGAGAATTAATTTTCACACCGCTTAATTGGTAAGCTTCAAATAAGTTTGGCGTTACAACTAATGCCTTTGGCACAAGAACGTCACGTAAGCAATCGTTCGTTTCAGGGTGTAATGCTTCATCTGCACCTTTACATACCATAACAGGGTCAACTACTACATTTTTGAAATTGTGCTTTTCGATTGTTTCTGCAACCATTTCAATAATTTCTACTGATCCAAGCATACCTGTTTTTAAAGCGTCTACGCCAACACCTTCAATTGTTGTTTCTAATTGTGGTTTTAATGTAGAAGCTGGGATTGGAAATACGTTATGTGCCCAACCGTTATGTGGATCCATCGTTACGATTGTTGTAAGAGATGTCATTCCGTATACGCCCAGTTCTTGGAATGTTTTTAAATCTGCTTGTATACCAGCACCGCCACTTGTGTCAGAACCAGCGATAGTAAGTGCTTTATTTAATGTCATTATGAAAGCCCCCTCGAGTGATATAATGAAAACTATGTTTTCACCATTATATCAATGTTACGAATAAGTACAAAGTGAAAAGTAGATGATTTATTTTAAGAGCTATTTAAAATCTTGTATGCAGGAGAATGAGTATGTTTCGAGATAATCGTACGAATGAATTAGTTATATTAAAGGAAATTGCAGAAACTTTAAATACATCAAATGATACATATCATGTATTGCAAGCTGTCCTCGAGAAATTGCTAAGTGTAACAGGTTTAACGACAGGATGGATTTTTCTTGCGGATGAAAATGGGAAGTATACGAAGTTAATTGATTATCAATTACCAGAGGCACTTACATATGAAAATAAACGCCCGATGTGCGAAGGTGAATGTTGGTGTTTACGAGGTTTTGTAGATGGAAAATTAGAGAGAGCCGTTAATATTATTGAATGTAAAAGAATTAATAATGCAATTGAATATAATTGGGGGGATACGGAGGGCATTCTTCATCATGCTACGGTTCCTTTAAAAGCTGGGGGAGAAAAATTTGGGGTGTTAAATGTTGCAAGTCCGGGTAAAACACATTTTTCAGAAGAAGAATTAGTATTACTCCAATCGGTTGCCTTCCAAATTGGTACGGCTTTAAAGCGAACAAAATTATATGAAAATGAAAAGAGAAGAGCACATTATTATGTGAAATTAGAGCGTTTCATTCAAGATTTAAAAATGATTCATAAGTTTAATGTACTACCTGAAAAGGTGGTAAATCACGTAGGTGAAGTATTTCAATGGAATCAAGTAGCGCTTTTTATTAGGGAGGAAAAAGAATTATCTCTGCGAGCGTCTTACGTTCAGGAAGAGTTACAAGAGGATGTAAAAGAGGCGGCCAAGAAGGCGTTAGAACAAGATGAACCAGTTCTAATAAAACATCAAATAGGACATAATGTACATCTAAATCGTGCTGTTATTGCTACACCAATACATATTCAAAACCATATATTTGGTGTTTTATGTGTTAGTTTGAATAATGGAGAGTTTGATGCTAATACAATAGATGTAATTCAAGCATTATCGAACCATGTTTCGTTAATAATAGAGAATTTGAGGTTAAACGAGCAGCGCCGTGAACTTGTACGAATGGAAGAAAGAAATCGGTTAGCAAGAGATTTACATGATTCTGTTTCGCAAAAATTATTTTCATTAACCTTCATGACAAAAGGCGCAGAGGCAGTTTTAAAAGGTAAAAATGAAAAGGTAGATCAATCTTTGCATGAGATGCGTGAACTTGCGCAAGGAGCTTTGAAAGAAATGAGGACATTAATTTGGCAGCTTCGTCCGGCAGGATTAGAAAAAGGATTATTGCCAGCTCTAAAGCAGTACGGTGAAAATTTGGGACTGAAAATTAGGGAGCAAGTTACGGGTGTTCGTGATTTACCTCGTGTAGTAGAAGAAGCTTTGTGGCGCATAGGCCAAGAAGCACTGAACAATGTAAGTAAGCATGCAGGTGTAAAAGAAGCGACGATTTATTTTACAGTGAATGAGAAAAATGTATCATTAGAAATAGTTGATCAAGGAAAGGGCTTTGTGGAAAAGAATATAAAAGAAAAGAAATCGCTAGGTATGACTACGATGCGTGAAAGAGTAGAATTAGTTGGTGGAACAATTAAAATTGTAAGTAGTAATAAACGAACGAGCGTAAAAGTAAATGTACCATTATGATGTGAAAATGAGGGAAGTTTGTGAAAATAAAAGTATTGTTAGTTGATGATCATACAGTCGTTTTAAAAGGATTAGCATTTTTCTTAAGTACACAGGAAGATTTAGAGTTAGTTGGAGAAGCGAATAATGGGAAAGAAGCGTTAGTGAAAGTAGGAGAAACAAATCCCGATGTTATATTAATGGATTTATATATGCCTGAAATGGATGGTGTTGAGGCGACGGCATATATAAAAAAAGAGTATCCAAATGTGAAAGTAATTGTATTAACTAGCTTTTCTGATCAGGCGCATGTGTTACCTGCATTAAGGGCTGGAGCAAGTGGGTATATTTTAAAAGATGTAGAACCAGATCAGCTTGTTGAGGCTATTCGAAGCGCATATAAAGGTAATATTCAATTACATCCGGATATAGCAAATGCTCTTCTCTCTCAAACATTACCTGTAGAAGAAAAGGAAGAAGAATCTTCTATTCAAGTGGATGTGCTAACAGCGAGAGAAAATGAAGTATTGCAGCTATTAGCGAAAGGGATGAGCAATAAGGAAATTGCATCTGTTTTAGTTATTACAGAAAAGACGGTTAAGGCGCATGTAAGTAGTATTTTGAGTAAGTTGAATTTATCTGATCGTACGCAAGCGGCATTATATGCAGTTAAAAATGGAATTGTATAAGACGAAAGTCGTAAGACCAAGTTCGCCTTTAGAAGGTGGACTTTTTTTATGGAAAAATACGTCTATGTGAGGACGAAATTGTCTTTATATAAAGATAAAATATGTTTGTAAGCAACAAAACAACAATTACAAGGGATACCTTTTTTGAAAGCATATAACAACATAAGAGTGAGTACTAGGAGGAATAAATAATGGCAACAGTTTTATTCGTTAAAGCAAATAACCGTCCAGCGGAACAAGCAGTTAGTGTAAAATTATATGAGGCATTTTTAGCAAACTATAAAGAAGCACACCCAAATGATACAGTAGTAGAACTTGATTTATATAAAGAAGAATTACCATACGTAGGCGTAGACATGATCAATGGTACATTCAAGGTAGGTAAAGGATTTGATTTAACAGAAGAAGAAGCAAAAGCAGTAGCAGTTGCTGATAAGTATTTAAATCAATTCCTAGAAGCTGATAAAGTTGTTTTCGGCTTCCCATTATGGAACTTAACGATTCCAGCAGTATTGCACACATATATTGATTATTTAAACCGTGCTGGTAAAACGTTCAAATATACGCCAGAGGGTCCAGTTGGCCTAATTGGAGATAAGAAGATTGCATTATTAAATGCAAGAGGCGGCGTATATTCAGAAGGTCCAGCAGCTGAGGTAGAAATGGCTGTTAAATATGTAGCAAGTATGATGGGCTTCTTCGGCGCAACAAACATGGAAACAGTAATTATTGAAGGACATAACCAATTCCCAGATAAAGCAGAAGAAATCATTGCTACAGGTCTTGAAGAAGCAGCTAAAGTAGCAAGTAAATTTTAATTAAAATGATAATCGTCACTCGAAAAAGCAGCATTAACATGTAAACGTTAATGCTGCTTTTTTTATATTTTTAGTTCATCAGCAAGTTTTTTTAATTGAATTCGATCTCGTATGTAATAGGTTCTTCCGTCTTTTTTTAAGTAATTTTGTTGGCAAAACTGATTTAATACATATAAAAGATGACGGTAGCTGACATTTAAATATTCCGAGGCCTCAGTATGCTTTTCTATATAACAATTATTTTGTTCTGTTAATAAAATAAAAGCAGCTAATCGATTTTCAAAAGGATAACTATAGTTTTTTGCGTAATTTTCAGTGCGAGTAATTGTCTTTTCTCCAATAAATTTGCATAAGTGCTGTAAAAATGTTGCATCTTGTAATAAAAGTTGCTGACAATCTTTAAGAGGAAGTGCCAAACAAACACAATCTTCTAGTACTTCAACGGACTTAGTAATATTTTCTACTCCTATTAATCCTAATTCCCCGATAAAAGATGGTGCTTGAATAAAATTAATTAATGAAACCTTCCCGTTTTTATGACTCATATATATTTTTGCCTTCCCAGAAATTAAGTAATAGAGATAAGGGAGAGTATTTCCTTCGCTACATATCATCTCTTTCGTTTGAAAAGAATGTAGCTCTACATATGGCAAGACATGAAATGAAAATAGGGTATGGAATTGATGGATTTGCATGTATTGATAAATTTCTTCCTCATTTTTGCTGATTTTCATATTTTCACCTCTATTTATAGTATGAGATATCTCCTATTATCTTTACAAGAAGGAATGATACGATTTATGTAAATTTGTTTTTGTAGAAAAGAGAGTGTGATGAGTTTATGAAAAAATATAAAACATTGCTATTTGATGTAGATGATACATTATTAGATTTCCAAAAGGCTGAAAAAGTGGCTTTACGGGTGCTTTTTGAAGAGAAGGGAATCCCTTTAACAGACGAGATAGAGGCTCGTTATAAAAAAATAAATAAAGGTCTTTGGGATGCTTTTGAAAAAGGGGAACTATCACGCAATGAAGTTGTAAATACACGATTCTCTCTGTTGTTTAAAGAGTATGGAGAAGCAGTAGATGGAATATTATTCGAAAATAATTACCGTAACTACTTAGAAGAAGGAAATCAACTCATGCAAGGTGCGTTTGAATTTATAAATCAAATTCAAGGGGAGTATGAGTTGTATATAGTGACAAATGGTGTTTCTAAGACGCAAGATAAACGTTTGCGTAATGCAGGGTTACATTCATTGTTTAAAGATGTTTTTGTTTCGGAAGATACAGGTTTTCAAAAGCCGATGAAAGAGTATTTTGATTATGTTTTTGAACGGATTCCTAACTTTGCACCTGAAGAAGGGCTGATTATTGGGGATTCATTAAGCGCGGATATTAAAGGTGGATATGTAGCGGGAATTGATACTTGTTGGTTTAATCCAGAAAGGAAGTTAAATGATAGTGGGATTATACCGACATATGAAGTGCATAATTTTGAGGAGTTAGAAGCGTTATTGAAGCAGCATGTGTAATAAAAAAATAGACAGTGGAGCTTTCGTCCCCACTGCCTATTTTTATTTTCGTTATGTTTTGGGAGTGGAAAGGCATTCCCGATAGCAGCTGCACCAAGCATGGGCAATAGTAAATTAAGCGGGAAAAACATAAGTAATAGTAATGTTATAGCTATTGGCTTTCGTAACGCATAGCTTGAAATTGCTGTTGTTACGATGGCAACAGATGCTACTGGATCTATAGGAAGAATAGATGCTACAGCGTATCCGATACTTGACCCAGAAAATATAATTGGGAAGATATGTCCACCTCGCCACCCTGTGTTCAAACAAACGGCAGTAATGCACAACTTTAAAATCCCTGAAAGAAGTAGTATCCAAAAAGATAAATGGCTCCATTCAACAACTAATTCTTTTAATTGATGTTCCCCTGAAAATAATGTGTACGGAAGAAAGGTTCCCGCAATTCCTAATAAAATACCACCGATAATTCCGAGTGTCAGCTTGTATTCTCTAAAAGGGTGAATTAACTTTTCTAATGTGAATTCTAACTTGAAATAAAAGAAACCAACTATAGCACCGATACTAGCAAGTGGAAGAAATGCAATCCATTCATTGAAAGAAAGTGTACCTTCCCCGAAATCAACAATAAAGGATCCACGATTATCAAGTTTACTCAGTAGTAAATAAACAGAAAAACCTGCGAAAGTAGTAGCTAAGTATACAATCGCTTTTTTTCCTTTAGAAAAAGCAGCAATTTCTTCCCCCTCATTTTCATTTGGTGCTAAATAACCGAATAATGGTGCGTTAAAAATGACACTTAAAGTAGCGCCAATTCCGATCTCGGTTAGCTCATTCATACCCTTTAAGGCAAATTTAAAGCGATCCCCTACCCATGTGCACAGTCCGCCTATAATTCCAACTAGTGCGGCTTCTGGACCAAGACTAGCACCGAAAATTAAAACAATAATCGCTGTTAAAGTAGCCCGATGGACAAAGCGATATTCGATTCGACCAGTTTTTTTATATTCAGCCATTACTTCAGGCATAAGGCGTGGGTATGTACCGAAATGTTTTTGTGATAGACCAACAAGGACCCCGCCAATTATTGTTACGCAAAGGGTGTAATAAGAGGGAAAAGAGAGAACTTCAGGCAAGTATCCCCAAATAAAGTGGATTCCAATATTTATTGTGACTAAAAATAACCAGACTGTAGCTCCTACTATAGATCCTAGAAGAATGCCATATAGAGCAAGTATGTAATGCATATCTTTTTTATTTGTCATGTTATACCTCCGTTATGTAAATCTTAGTAGGGAAAAAAGTGAAATATACTAGTGAAAAATGGATTGAATATATATAGTATCTTTTTGAGAAGATGGCCTATTCAACATATAGGCTAACTTTTGGGGAATTTGAATTTATAGGTTAAATTACTTATTTAATTTTATAGACTGATTTGAGGTTTTTAAAGGTCTTTTTTGAAATAGACTAGAATATATTTCTTTTGTTGCTTTATATGAAACTGTTAACATTTATTTTAGAACATTCAGAAAAACTGTTTGACATTAGGAAATTATTGCTATAAAATCAACGGTAATTGCATAGTCTTATCAAGAAAAGGTGGAGGGACAGGCCCGATGAAACCTTGGCAACAGCCGTATAACGGAATTGTGCCAAATCCTGCAGGTAGTAATCCTGAGAGATAAGAAAGAGCCTTTAGAGCGTGTTTTCAAACTGCTCCTTTCTTGTTTTCAGGAAAGGGGCAGTTTTTTATTTTGTATAAAAGAAAGGAGAATGAGAGATGGGAGAATCATGGGGAAAAGGAACAATTTGTGTGCAAGGTGGCTATACGCCAAAGAATGGTGAACCACGTGTTTTACCACTTTATCAAAGCACAACGTATAAATACGATACTTCGGATGATTTAGCAGCTCTATTTAACTTAGAGGCAGAAGGATATATTTATACACGTATTGGAAACCCTACTTTAGCAGCATTTGAGCAGAAGTTATCAGATTTAGAAGGCGGTGTAGGAGCTGTTGCAACGGCTTCTGGGCAAGCAGCTATTATGCTCGCAGTTTTAAATATTTGTAGTAGTGGAGACCATTTACTTTGCTCTTCAACTGTTTACGGGGGAACGTTTAATTTATTTGGGGTGAGTTTACGTAAGCTTGGCATTGATGTTACGTTCTTTAATCCAAATTTAACGGCAGATGAAATTACGGCACTTGCTAACGATAAGACGAAACTTATCTATGCAGAATCATTAGGAAATCCAGCGATGAATGTTTTAAATTTCAAAGAATTTTCAGCTGCCGCTAAAGAATTAGAGGTACCTTTTATCGTTGATAATACATTAGCAACTCCTTATTTATGCCAAGCGTTTGAATATGGGGCAAATATTATTGTTCATTCTACGACTAAATATATCGATGGGCATGCGAGCTCTTTAGGCGGTATTGTAATTGACGGTGGAAACTTTGATTGGACAAATGGAAAATATCCTGAGCTTGTTGAACCAGATCCAAGTTATCACGGTGTAAGTTACGTTCAAAACTTTGGTGCAGCAGCGTATATTGTGAAAGCACGTGTTCAGCTATTAAGAGATTATGGAAATTGTATGAGCCCATTCAATGCATATATTAGCAATATTGGCTTAGAAACATTGCATTTACGAATGGAGCGTCATAGCGAAAATGCTCTTGCAGTTGCTAAGTGGCTTGCTAATCATGAACGTATTGAATGGGTGAATTATCCAGGCTTAGATAGTAATGAAAATTACTCATTAGCACAACAGTACTTGAAAAAAGGTGCTAGTGGTGTTTTAACTTTCGGTATTAAAGGCGGACTAGAAGCAGCAAAAGAATTTATCGCAAATGTAAAACTAGCAACTCTTGTAACGCACGTAGCTGATGCACGAACTTGCGTTATACATCCTGCTAGTACGACGCATAGACAATTAAATGCTGAAGATCAGCGTTTAGCTGGTGTTACATCTGATTTAATTCGTTTATCGGTTGGTATAGAAGATGTTTCTGATATTATTGCAGATTTGGAAGCAGCTCTAGTTGGAGGCAAAACACATGCCGATCATAATTGATAAAGATTTACCGGCTCGCAAAGTGTTGCAAAAAGAAAATATTTTTGTAATGACGAAGGAGCGGGCAGAAACACAAGATATACGTGCTTTAAAAATTGCTATATTAAATTTAATGCCAACGAAGCAAGACACAGAGGCGCAATTACTTCGCTTAATTGGAAACACACCGTTACAATTAGATGTTCATTTGCTTCATATGGAATCACATCTATCGCGTAATGTAACGCAAGAACATTTAACAAGCTTTTATAAAACGTTTCGTGATATTGAAAATGAAAAGTTTGATGGGCTCATTATTACAGGAGCGCCAGTGGAGACCCTTGCTTTTGAAGAGGTAGATTATTGGGAAGAGCTTAAACATATTATGGAGTATTCAAAAACGAATGTAACATCTACGCTCCATATTTGCTGGGGGGCACAGGCTGGCTTGTACTATCATTATGGTGTTCCAAAGTATCCCCTTAAGGAAAAAATGTTTGGTGTATTTGAACATGAAGTTTGCGAGCAACATGTGAAATTATTACAAGGATTTGATGAATTGTTTTTTGCTCCGCATTCTCGTCATACAGAAGTACGAGAGAATGATATTAGAGAAGTGAAAGAATTAACATTGTTAGCAAACTCTGAAGAAGCAGGTGTTCACCTTGTTATTGGGCCAGAAGGAAGGCAAGTGTTTGCCCTTGGACATAGCGAATATAGTTGTGAGACGTTAAAACAAGAATACGAACGAGATCGTGACAAGGGATTAAATATTGATGTGCCAAAAAACTATTTTAAACATAATAATCCAGATGAAAAGCCGCTTGTTAGGTGGAGGAGTCATGGTAATTTATTGTTTTCTAATTGGTTGAATTATTACGTGTATCAAGAAACCCCTTATATATTGTAAAGAAAGATTGTGTAACACGTGGTAACGTTTTCCTTGTAAAGATTAACCTTTATTTTTCCGAATGTTCAAAATACATTGTTTTTCAGATTTTTTACTCATATAATTTCATCTAAACACAATTTTTGAGGGGTGGACAGTACTATGAAAGAAATTCAAGTTGGGTTATTAGGTCTTGGAACAGTTGGCAGTGGTGTGGTTCGTATTATTACGGATCATCAAGAACGACTCATACACCAAGTAGGTTGTCCAGTGAAGGTAACGAAAGTATTAGTGCAAAACATTGAGAAAGAGAGAGAAGTAGAGGTACCCTCTACTCTATTAACACAAGATGCAAATGAAATTTTAGATAATCCAAATATTGATGTTGTCATTGAAGTGATGGGTGGCATTGATGATGCAAAATCATATATTTTACAAGCTTTAAAAAGCGGAAAGCATGTTGTAACTGCAAATAAAGACTTAATGGCATTACATGGAGCTGAATTATTAGCGACAGCAAAAGATAATAAGGCTGATTTATTCTATGAGGCGAGTGTGGCAGGGGGAATTCCAATTTTACGCAGTATCGTAGAAGGACTTTCTTCAGATCTTATTACGAAAGTAATGGGAATTGTAAATGGAACAACAAATTTTATTTTGACGAAAATGTCAGACGAAGGGAGAGCATATAACGACGTGTTAAAAGAAGCCCAACAACTTGGATTTGCAGAAGCAGATCCAACATCAGATGTAGAAGGTTTAGATGCAGCAAGAAAAATGACGATTTTAGCTACCCTCGGTTTCTCTACAAATGTAGAGCTTGGAGATGTGAAAGTAAAAGGGATTACCTCTATTACAGAGGAAGATATTGAATACAGTAAGAGCTTAGGTTATACAATTAAATTAATCGGTCTTGCAAAACGAGATGGTGAAAAATTGGAGGTTACAGTTGAACCAACTTTACTTCCAAATACACATCCTCTTGCAGCAGTACAAAATGAATATAACGCTGTGTATGTGTACGGTGAAGCAGTTGGGGAAACGATGTTTTATGGACCAGGCGCAGGAAGTTTACCGACAGCTACAGCTGTTGTTTCGGATTTAGTTGCTGTAATGCAAAATATTAGATTAGGGGTAACAGGAAATAGTGCTGTAGTCCCACAATATCAAAAAGTATTAAAAGAGCCAGACGAAATTGTCGTGAAAAAGTTTTTAAGACTGCATGTAAAAGACGAAATTGGTGTATTTGCAAAAATTACTTCATTGTTCTCTGAGCGCGGAGTTAGCTTTGAGAAAATTATTCAAATGCCGCTTGAAGAGAAAGGAAAGGCTGAAATTGTAATTGTAACGCATCGTGCGTCTCTTGCTGATTATGATTATATTCTACATACGTTGCAAGGGTATGAAGAAATAGATTGTTTGAAAGCGAACTATCGAATTGAAGGGGATGCTAAGTAGTATCTCTTACCATAAAACAGAAAGAGCCTATTAAGCAGCTTGCTTAATAGGCTCTTTTCTATTTAAAATCTGCGTACCAACTTGAATAAATGCTTGGATAATCCAGCCTGTTGTAAAGGATAAGATGATTGTTCCAAAATAGATAGGTCCATCTAATAAAAAGCTTAACGTTAAAAATAAAAAGGCTAATGAAATCTCTGTTCTTCTAAACGTCCATTTTTTCTTCTCGGCAACCGTTAAAACGAAAGCTTCTTGAGGCGCTGCACAAAGGTTTGTAGAGACGTAAAGACCAATTCCAACTCCAACGAATAGATTTCCGCAAATAAGTGTTATATATTTTGGAAGAGAGCGGATAGCGTCCATAATAGTTGTAATGGAACCAATCCAATCAACAAAAAGAGAAATAAGAACCATCGTTACAATTGTACCGATTGTAATTTGTTTTCTATTCCAAAAGAGTACGATAAGTGTAAAGGCAAAGTTAATCATGAAAATCCAAAAACCAATACTTATCCCAAAATTTTGATATAGTGCAATAAAGAAGGAATCATAAGGGCTAAGTCCAAAGGAAGTAATTGTCGTCATCATATTAATACCGATGGCAAGAATGAGTAAACCGCCAATGAAAAATATATATTCTAATTTGAATCGAAGCATAGTTGTATATCCTTTCTAAATGTATTTGCTAGGAAAGGATATATTGTGGAAAGCTTACCAGGTCAAGGAAGAATTTTTGTGAGAAGGGGAAAATGAGATGACAAATATAAGAAAGATTGCTGAACTTGCTGGAGTATCTGTTTCAACTGTTTCACGTGTACTAAATAATCATCCGTACGTAAATGAACAGAAACGAAAAGAAATTTTAGCGATTATAGAAGAATTAAATTACACGCAAAACGTGAATGCAATTCATTTAGTGAAAGGAAAAACGAATGTAATTGGCGTTTTATTGCCACACGTAAATGATCAATATTATAGCGCTATTATCGAGGGGATATCAAAAGAGACAGCAAAGAATAATTATAATATGATGCTTTGCCAGACGAATTATAGTGAAGAAAGAGAACTAGAAATTTTGAATATGTTAAAAATGAAAAAGCTTGATGGGGTTATTATTTGTTCTCGGACAAATAGTAAGGAGAAGCTTGAAGAATATACGAAATTCGGCCCGATTGTTATGTGTGAAGAAATAGATTCGAAGTATATTTCAAGTGTCCATATCGATTACTACAAAGTATTTTCACGTGGGATGAAAAGCTTAATAGATGCCGGTCATACACGTATTGGATATTGTATTGGAAGAAGTAATAGCGTTAATAGCCAAAGACGAAAGAAGGCGTACGAAGATTCGCTTCAACAGAGTATCGTAACATCGTTAGAGACCTGGAAATTTGAGGGATGTTTTACAGTGGAAGATGGACGCAATGTAATTAGAGAATGGGCTCATATGTCAGTAAAACCGACGGCGTTCCTTGTATCTTGTAACCATATTGCAGCGGGGATGGTTACAGAAGCAAAAAAACAAGGAGTTCGTATTCCAGAGGATATTACGATTATCGGGTGTGATGATCAAGAGGTGGCAGATATATTGGGTATAACGACGATTTCGCATTCTAGTAAAAACGTTGGAGTGAAAGCGTTTGAATTATTATATGAAAAGATTAATGAAGAGAAATTAGATGTGAAGCATATAGAGTTATTACCAGAGTTAGTAGATAGAGAAACGACATAATTGAGAAGGTGTGAAAATCGCTTTTCAAAATTTCGTTTGGTATAATTATGGACAATCTATGAGGGCTAAAAGGGGTTTTGATATGAGATCAAAAGTAGTAAAAGTAATTCTACTCATTACAATTGCATCTTTCTGTTTATTTGCATATGGCTTTGTTTCAGGTGTAAATGATGTATTAAATCCGAAAGCTTCAAATTTAATTAAAAAGACCGATGTAGTGGCAAAAGAGAAAAAGAAAATGGGAACGTTACAAATCGTTAGTTTAGGTGATTCATTAACGCGTGGCGTTGGTGATAAAGAAGGAATTGGCTATGTTGGGCGAATGAAAGAGGATTTACAAAAAGATTATAAGCAAAAAATTGCATTAACAAATTTAGCAGTTAGTGGTGCAAAAATGCCCGATTTATTAAAACAAATTGAAAGTAATGGCGCTCAATATTCAATTAAGCAAGCAGATGTAATTGTGTTAACGATTGGTGGAAATGATTTGTTCCCAGGCTGGGAATCACTTGGGAAAATAGATTTAGAGACGTATCGTCCTGACACAGAGACGTTTCAAAATGAAGCAAAGAAAATTATAGAAGAAATTCGTAAATTAAATACAGATAGTCCGATTTTTTGGCTTGGTTTATACAATCCTTTTGAAGATGTAGAAGATTTAAAAGGGTCTTCAAACATTGTTGTGGACTGGAATGCATCTTTAGAGAAATTAGCGCTAAACGATAAAAATGTGTATATTACACCGACATTTGATTTATTCCAAAACCGCGGGAAAGATTTATTATACTCTGATCATTTTCATCCGAACGAAGTAGGTTATACGTATATGGCAGAACGTTTAGTTCAAAATGTTGTAAGTAAATTAAAACTAGAACAAGGAGGGGTAAAATGACGACGATACTTTCTGTACGAGACTTGAAGAAGGTAATTGGAAAGAAGACTCTTGTAGAGAATATTTCCTTTGATGTAAAGCAAGGAGAAGTGTTCGGGTTCTTAGGACCAAATGGTGCTGGAAAGACGACTACCATTCGAATGTTAGTCGGATTGATTAAGGCGACAGAAGGTACGATTTCTATCGGTGGTTATTCGATTAAGGAAAATTTCAGAGAAGCGATGCGTCAAATTGGGAGTATCGTTGAAAACCCAGAGTTGTATACATATTTAACGGGATGGGAAAATTTAAAGCAATTTGCTCGTATGTTAGGTGATATATCAGATGAACGTATTATTGAAATTGCTGAAATGGTTCATTTAGATGAAAGAATTCATGACAAGGTAAAAACGTACTCACTTGGTATGAAACAACGCCTTGGAATTGCGCAGGCGCTCCTTGGAAATCCGAAATTGCTCATATTAGATGAACCAACGAATGGTTTAGATCCAGCAGGGATTAGAGAACTTAGGGAATTTATACATAAGCTTGTAAAAGAAGAAAATATGAGCGTGTTTATTTCAAGCCACTTGCTAAGTGAAGTGCAAATGATATGCGATCGCGTTGCTATTATTCATAAAGGAAAGATGATAACAGTTGCCAAGGTTGAAGAATTAATTAAAACAGCAAGTGATCGTGTAGAATGGATTGTTACACCGATTTCTAAGGCGAAAGATATGCTAGAAGCGGCCGAAGAAGTAAGGGAAGTGAGTGTAGAAGGCGATCGATTACTATGCCGCATGGATATTGCATCTATAAGTAGTTGGAATAAACACTTTGTCGCAAATGAAATAGATGTACATAGCGTTAAGGAGCTTGTATTTACGCTAGAAGATTTATTTATTGAACTCACAAGGGGTGAGCAGCATGCGTGAATTTGCGAATCTAGTTTTAAATGAATCAGAAAAGATTTACCGCAAGAAACGTATTTTTGTTGTCATGCTTATTTTAGCAATCTTGATCCCGCTTTTTGTGTATGCGCAGTATCGTGAAATAGAAACGACACAAAAAAGACTCGGTACAACTGATTGGAAGGTTTCATTGCAACAGCAAATTGTTGATTCTCAGAACCGGTTGAACAATTCTAGGTTGCCAGAAGAATGGCGTGATTGGTTAAAGGTAAGAGTTGAGCAACAACAATATTATTTAGATCATAATATTAATCCGATGGCACCGGGTGCACCGACTTTTGTCAGAGCATTTATTGAACAAGGAATTACATTATTTATTCCGCTTCTCGTAATGATTGTCGCCATTGATATCGTTTCAGGAGAACGAAGTGATGGGACGATGAAGATGTTACTTACGCGGCCGATTCGGCGCTGGAAAATACTCCTTAGTAAATACGTGACGATGTTATTTTTCATTTCGCTCATACTGTTTCTTGTAGGTTTGTTTGCTTACATATTATCAGGGCTTGTATTTGGGTACTCGGGATGGAATTTACCTGTTTTAATAGGATTCGTCATTGATAAGGAAACGTTAAATACGAACTTTGTACATCTTATTCCGCAGTGGCAATACATCTTAATGGCGTATGGACTAGCCTGGTTTGTTGCTATCGTTGTCGGAACTATATCATTTATGGTCTCTGTTTTAATTCGTAATACACCAGCTGGTATGGGCGTTATGCTAGCTGCATTAATTGCAGGCGGTATTTTAAGCTCGTTCGCAACATCTTGGGAAGGCGCCAAATATATTTTTAGTGTGAATTTATCATTAACGGATTATTTATCAGGAAAATTACCTGCATTACAAGGTTTATCGATGGGATTTTCTTTGATGAATTTAACTGTTTGGGCAGTTGTTTCTCTTGTTATTTCGTTCGTAGTATTTACAAGACAGGATATGGTGAATTAATTAGACAGGAAGTGACAGTATGGAAAATGTTTTAAAGAATGATTGGGAGCCATTATTGGCACCAGAATTCGAGAAAGAGTATTATCTTACTCTATCCAGTTTTTTGACAGAAGAATACAGCACGCATGTTGTTTATCCGAAGGTAGAAGATATTTTTAACGCTCTTCAGTATACAAGTTATGAAAATACAAAGGTTGTCATTTTAGGGCAAGATCCATATCATGGACCGAATCAAGCGCATGGTTTAAGCTTTTCTGTGCAACCTGGTGTTAAAACACCACCGTCATTGTTAAATATGTATAAAGAACTTCGAGATGAATATGGTTATGAAATCCCGAATAACGGTTATTTAGTAAAATGGGCGGAACAAGGAGTATTATTACTAAATACCGTATTAACAGTTCGTCAAGGCGAAGCAAATTCTCATAAGGGAAAAGGATGGGAGCACTTCACAGATCGTGTAATTGAACTGTTGAACGAACGTGAAAAGCCAGTTATTTTCATATTGTGGGGGCGCCATGCGCAGGCGAAGAAGAAATTAATTACGAATCCGAATCATCATATTATCGAATCTGTACATCCAAGCCCATTATCGGCAAGACGTGGTTTCTTTGGTAGTAAGCCATATTCTAAAATAAATACAATTTTAGCTAATATGGGCGAAAGAGAAATTGATTGGGAAATTCCAAATTTATAAATAGAAAAGGTAGTTAACAGTTGTTAACTACCTTTTTATTATCATTGTTGCTCGTTCTTTAATTTTGCATCTAGTACAAAAGTACCAAATGGGATAACTGATGAAACGAATGCTCCAAGTGCCCATAAAATTGATTTACGGTGTACGATTGTTACTTGAATTACTGCAAAGATGAATAGAATAAATAGAACACCATGAGCCATGCCTGTAATTTTAACAGCTGTTGCAAATCCTGCAAAATATTTTAATGGCATTGCTACAAATAATAGTAATAGGAAAGAAATACCCTCAACTAGTCCAATTGCTCTTAATCGTCCGATTGGTGTAGATAACATAAAGTAGCCTCCTTTAACGTATGCTTGTATATAGTAAATTTGTATTCTTTTTCAAAATAAAATAGTCTATTTTGTTTCATTATATACAAAAAGAAAGTTTACACTACGAGAATAGTGCAAAGTTCAAAATATAGTCACAAAAGCATGAGAATTTAAATAAAAACCTATTTGAAGTATTTGACTTCAAATAGGTTTTGTGAATGAAAATATTAAACAAGTACATCCGTTTTTAAAACGAATTTCTCTACAACTTTTGCAACACCATCATTCATATTTGTATCTGTTACGTAGTTTGCAATTTCTTTAATATCATCAGGTGCATTGCCCATTGCAACGCCAAGACCAGCAAATTCAATCATTGCTTGGTCGTTATAGCTATCGCCCATTGCGATAACTTCTTCACGCTTAATGCCAAGCTTTTGGATCAGTTTGTTTAAGCTCGTTCCTTTTGTAACACCGGCTTCTG
Source organism: Bacillus cereus group sp. BfR-BA-01311 (assembly GCF_022664295.1). NCBI lineage: Bacteria > Bacillati > Bacillota > Bacilli > Caryophanales > Bacillaceae > Bacillus > Bacillus cereus group sp. BfR-BA-01311. The sequence continues at coordinate 441,351 of NZ_JAKUHC010000003.1, read as the reverse complement.
TAAACTCTAAGAAGAATGGTTTCGAACGCATCACGCTTAATTGGCCTTCTAGTTGTTTTTGTAGTTTCTTTTCAACTTCAACAAGGCGCTCAGCCTCTTTATTCATTAATACTTTTACTACAGGCTCTTTAACTGCGTCTTTAAAGTCATCTACTACAACAATTGGCATACCGGTAATATCGCCCTCAATTTCAGTATAAGGATTATTTTCTTCCGTTACGATATCATCGCCCATATAAGTATGAATCCATACATCTTCAGTTTGACTAATTTCAAATAGGTTGTGAACGATTTCAGGAGATAGCGTACTACTAAAGATTTCTTCGTTTGTTTTACAGTTAATAATTTTTGCACCATTAAAAGATAGAATGAAACTGCCGTATTCTTCTAAACGAAGTTCTTTGGCTACATTGCGCATACCAAACGTTGGACGTCCAGAAGCAAGTACAACCTTTACACCTTGCTCTTGTGCAGTCATTAACGCTTCTTTCGTACGAGTTGAAATAGTATGGTCATCACGTAATAAAGTATCATCTAAATCTAAAACAATCATTTTATAAGTCATATAGAAAATTCCTTTCTTTAATTGAAATCAAAATACATGTTCATGAAGATGTTGAGGAATAATAGTAAGACATCAAACCTCTTTGAAAAGAAGTAGATAAATTATTATGAGTTGTTGCTCATAATATTGGTTAATAATCATTGGGGAAGAATAAAACCCCAATGATTAAAGTTTGATTTTATCGTAACAACTCTAAAGGTAGAGTGCAATAATGGAAGTTTTCCAATTTAAGATATTTGTTTTGCAGCGGAACGAGAAAATAGTATTTCTAGCAAGATTGCCATTACAGATCCAAGAACGAGACCATTACTTAAAAACGATGCTAGAAATGGTGGAAGTGTGGAATATGCTCCTGCTGGAACAAACATAACTCCGACTCCTGTAAAGATTGAAAGACCGGCTACTTTAAATAATCGTTCTTTATCCTGGACAGTTTCGTATTCTCGAAAGGCGAGACCAATCATGCTTGCGAATACAGGATAAATAGCGGCATAACCAACTGCAACAGGGATTGCTGCAAAGAATGAAGTAATCTTTGGAAATATACTAACGACAATAATAAAGCTTGACCCTAATATAAACGGGAGACGTTTATAAATATTAGTCGTTGCAATAAAACCTGCTGATCCAGAAATAGCGACAGGCCCAATAGCTGAAAATAGGCCGCCTAGCAATTGGTTGATTCCTGTTATAATGCCAGCTTGTTTAAAACGATCTAATGCAGCGTTTTCTTCATATTTAGAGACAACCTTTTGTACAACGCGAATACTTGCTAACATATTTGTTAGAAGTAAGAGTGTAACGAAAATGACCGTAATTACCATGTTCCATTCAACACGAGGCATTCCGAAAACAAATAAGGATGGAAAACGGATTATGTCTGTCACTGGTGTTATTGGATTAGATAATCCGAAACATGCGAATAATATCCAGCCGCATACGATACTGAAAAGAACGGAATATTGTCCAATAATAGGTAGCTTCATGATGAAAAAGGATAGTAAAATAACAATGAGTGAAAGAATAAATACGTTAGGTTGTACTTCTGTATGTTTTCCATCAAGGCCAAACATTCCCTTTAAGAAGGAGCCACTAAGCTGCGCGACAAGAAGAAATAAATACGTTCCAATGACTGTCGGTGTAAAATAGCGAACGAGTTTATCAATAAGTCCAAAAACGCTAAGAATAATACAAATAATACCGCTTAATAAGAAAGCATATTGAAGAACTTTAAGTGTCTCATTGCTTGATCCAAATAATACGACGCCTAAACTCGCATAAAGGGAGAAAATTCCCCACCAAAGGCCAGCAGGACCTTCTTGAATAGGAAGTTTATGCCCAAATATAGCTTGCAAGAGACCAGCAAAGCCTAGAACAAATAACGTTCTTTGTACGAATGCGATAGCTTCAGCACCATCAAGACCATAACTAGTTGCGACACTAATTGGTACAATAAGGCTTCCAGCTAAAATAAATAGTGCCCATTGTAAGGCGGAAAGAAATGTCTTCATTATATCAACCTCTTTCATAGATTCCGTATCTAGTATATACGTATTTTATTTCCACTGGCAAAGATTGTAGATAGAGAAAAGAGTTGAAACAAGGTATGAATGCACGTAAGCAATTATGGATAGCAGTTATATGTATGACTTTTGTTGTAATTCTAGGAACGATAGGATTTATGACGATTGAAGAGATTAGTTTGTTTCAAGCATTTTGGATGACAATGATTACTGTATTGACTGTTGGATACGGAGATTCCGTTCCTGTAACGCAAGCGGGGAAAGTATTTGCGCTCCTTATTATTCCTGTTGGCGTAGGTATTGTTACGTATGCAATTGGGGTAGTGGCAGCTATGATTATTGAAGGGAATTTATTTCATGCAGTACGGAGGAAGAAGATGGATAAACAAATAGCGCAGTTGAAAAATCATATTATAGTATGTGGTTGCGGTAGAGTGGGGCTTCAAGTTGTACATGAATTGCAAGAAAAGAATATTCCATTTGTCGTTGTTGATAAAGATGAAAGTATATTGGAGCAGGAAAAGCTTTTATTTGTACATGGAGATGCAACGGAAGATCAAGTATTACATAATGCCGGAATTTTAAAAGCAGCTGGTTTAGTTGCTATTGTTGCAAATGATGCCGAAAATGTATTTATTACATTAACAGCAAGAGGGTTAAACGATACGATTAAAATTGTGGCGAGATCTGAAAAGCCAGAAACTGAAGAGAAATTAAGGCGTGCCGGTGCAAATAAGGTTATTAATCCATCTAGTATGGCGGGTATTCATATCGCAAAAGGTATTGCAAATCCATTAACCGTTCATTATATTGATACAGTGTTGTATGGAATAGAACAGTCATTTGTCATTGAAGAAATTCTAGTTGGAAAAGATTCAATATTAGTTGGTAAATCGTTACTAGAGAGTAATGTAAGGAATCAGTTTGATGTAACAATATTAGCGATTTCAAGAAATGGGGATATTATACATAATCCAGCAGGGCAGGAAAAATTGAAAGAACATGATATGATAATAGTATTTGGTTCAGTAGAGAAGCTGGGACAATTTGAGAAAGAACTACAAAGTATGAGGTGATAAGGGATGCAAATATCAAGCGATAAGATTTTAAATAAAATGGCGAATGAAATTGCAAAGGCAAAAAGTAGTGAAGGACAAAAATCAAAAGAGCATTTATTAGTTGTACGTGCTTTATGCGATTTATTATTAGATGAGCAAGTTGAATCTTCTACGTATAGAGAGCCGCAAATTCAATCACAAATAATTGGATCACAGCCAGTAACGATGCAACCAATCGCACCGGTTTCTGGAGAACCAGTATATATAAAAGAAAGTGATGCAAACGGTAATTCTTTATTTGATTTTTAGGAGATAAATCGTTTGGCTTATATGTAAAAATTGCTTATGATAAAGGTAAAAAAGGGGAATTAAGATGAAAATTTTCTTTTTACTAGGTTGTATTGCAGCGGGGCTATCTGTTGCGTTAGGAGCGTTTGGAGCACACGGTTTAGAAAATAAAATTTCTGCAAAAATGTTAGAAGTTTGGAAAACAGGTGTTACATATCAAATGTTCCATGCAGTTGGGCTATTCGTAGTTGCATTATTGATGGATAAGATTCAATCATCACTTTTAACTACTGCTGGTTGGCTTATGGTAGCTGGGATTATTATGTTCTCAGGTAGTCTGTATGCGTTAAGCACAACAGGGATTAAGTTTTTTGGTCCAATTACACCTCTTGGTGGTGTAGCGTTTATCGTGGCGTGGATCTTAGTTGGAACTGCAGTTGTAAAAGGGTTATAAAGAACAAAAGCTGGCATATGCCAGCTTTTTTTATGGTCTTGGAGCATAAGTTGCTTGTTGACTAGGTAAATACGTAATTTCTTCTGGGAATTCTACATAATCTAAGTAAATCATTAATAGTAAATAACGTTTCCCTGATTGTGGTTCACTAATTACAATATGATCACGACCAGCAGCTTCGATAATACCTGTATACGATTGTGTACCGAGCGAGCTACCGCGCTCATAAGTCATTACAACTGTAGCTTGCTTGCCCTTGTTTAAGCGAAGGATGTTTTCAATATAGGATTGTTCTAGAGGTAACATGCCTTGAGAAATTGCATATTGGGCTTGCGCAGCTTGAGCTGCTTGTTGTTGCATCGCTTGCTGTTGTTGTTGCTGCCCAGCAGTCATTTGTTGCGGTTGTACATAAGTTCCAGATGGTTGATAAAATCCTGTTCCATAATACGGGTTTTGTTGCTGTGCCATTCAAAAATCCCTCCTCATTATCAATCCTTAATATACGCTAGGACAATCCTCGCCAGATGGCTGGAAGAAGCAGTGCTTTTTGAAGCGACCAGAGTTTTGTTGATTATACCAAGTTGGTGGACAAGGGCCTTCAGGTCTAAAAAACCATAAGGCAAAATTTGCAGGCCAAAAACGTTGTCCTTGAATCGTTCGCCTTGCTAAAGCGATATCCTGTTCTCTTGCACGTTGATAAAAATATCCTTTTTGCGTTGCCTCAAAACCACCAGGATTTTGATAAACCATTTGACGTAAATTACGTATTTTTTTAAAATCTAAACAATTTCCCCGGACACGATTTACCCCAACATTTCCGACCATTAACATACCTTGTTGCCCTTCTCCTTCGGCTTCAGCACGCATCAGTCTAGCTAATAGCTTTACATCTGCTTCGTTATACGCGATAACGCCCATTATGTGTCACCTCTCTTTTTGGAATACCTTGTGGAAAGAGGTTTATCTCTAGATGAAGTGTGTAACAATTACTAGTTCATACGTATGAGAAAAAGGACTCAGATATGACAACCAAAGGAAGTTTTACATTGAGAGTGGAAAATAAAAAAAGCTAGCGTGAGCCAGCTTTTTTATTAAAAAACTTTAGACCATAAGTTTGAGAAGAAATCTCCAATAGAGCGCATTGTTAAAACAAACCAATTTGCTTTTTCAACTTCTTCTGTCGTTTTTGCAGTAACTTTCATACTTTTACTACCGTCTAAGAAACCATATTTATCAGTTGATTCTAAAGTAATTGAGCCTACTTTGGTATCTTTCTTAATAGGAGCAACTAAATGTCCATCTTCAGAAAGAGATTTATCTAATTCAGTTCCAATTTTATAAGGATCTTTGCTACCTTTTTTCGCAATTACTGTTATTTCTTTTTCGGGTGCAACAGTTACTTGGTCTTCTTTCCCTTTTACTACAGAGATTGTATTGTTTTTATTAACTTTTAGTTTTTGTTTTTCAAAGTTATTAAATCCATATTCGATTAATTCACGAGATTCCGTGAAACGTTCATCCATTGATTTTGTTTTAATAATAACCGAGATAAGACGTACATCACCACGTTTAGCAGTAATGGTAAATCCGTATCCAGCTGTATCAGAACTTCCGGTTTTTAAACCATCAGTACCTTCATAAGCGAAAGCAGCTCCTGGTAACATCCAATTCCAGTTTTCCATACGAATTGGTTTTGGGTGATTGTCTGGGAAGTTTCTAAATCTTTGTTTTGTATCCTCTAGCATTTCTGGATACTTTGTAATCATTGCTTTTGAAAGCATACCCATATCACGAGCTGACATAGAGTTTTCTGCATTTGGATCAGTACCCTCAGGATGTTTTCCTTTTAAGTCAGCGTTATTTAAGCCAGTAGCGTTTACAAATTTATATTTCTTTAATCCTAGCTTTTTAGCATGTTCATTTGCAAGATTTAAGAAGTTTTTCTCACTTCCTGCAAGAAGTTCTGCTAAAGCAATACTAGATCCATTTGCAGAGAATATAACAATAGAATGATATAATTCTTTTACAGTATATTGACGTCCTTTTTCGAACGGTACATTAGAGAATTCATTATTACGAGAGACTTCATAAGCGTAATCAGAAATATTTACTTTCGTATCCCATGTGATTTTTCCTTCTTTAATTGCTTCTAAAACAGCGTAAACAACAATTAATTTTGACATACTAGCAATAGCTAGCAATTCATCTGGATTTTGCTCGTGAAGTATTTTTCCTGTATCTGCATCAAATAAAAGTGCAGCCGCCGCCTCAATATGTATTTTTTCTTCCGCATGGGATGTTGTTACTCTTAAGGGAGAAATTGACAATACAAGCAATAGTAAAATAGACAAGATTTTTTTCATATAGATTATCACCTTCGCATCGTTATTTAGCATATAGCTCGTATCATTTTAGCATATCTTTACATATAAAAAGGTTACAATTTTACAAGAAATTTGAAAAAATGTTGGTTTTTCTTCAAAAGTGCAGAAAAAAGGAGATTTTTGAGGATAAATATAGAGAAGAATAAAAAAAGGAACGAATTTCGTTCCTTTTCACCATTTATATGTGTAAAAATTTCTCTACTTTTTCGTCTGGTAAAATGTTTCCAACGAAGAATGTTCCAAATTCACCATAACGAGCACTTACTTCATCGAAGCGCATTTCGTATATAAGTTTCTTAAATTGAAGAACATCGTCAGCGAATAATGTTACGCCCCATTCGAAATCGTCGAATCCAACAGATCCTGAAATCACTTGGCGTACTTTACCTGCGTATTGACGCCCAATTTTACTATGGCTGTACATCATTTTTTTACGTTCTTCCATAGGAAGCATGTACCAGTTGTCATCACCTTGGCGACGCTTATCCATTGGATAGAAGCAAATATGATTTGCTTTCGGTAATTCAGGATATAAACGAGCTAAAATTTGAGGGTTTTGGTATGGATCCTCATCAGCTGGAAGGTAGTTGCTTAATTCAACAACAGATACGTAAGAATATGCAGGAACCATATATTCAGCTAAAGTTGTTTTATTCAATTCTGTCTCAATTTCATTTAACTCTTCCATTGTTGGACGTAAAATCATAAGCATAATATCAGCTTTTTGGCCAACAACTGTATACATTGCGTGACTACCTTTTTTCGCAGTAGCTACTTCGTTCCATTTTTCAACGACATTTAAAAATTCAGACACTGCTTGTCCGCGTTCGTCGCTAGATAATGTTTTCCATGCAGCCCAATCAATAGAACGTAAATCATGTAAACAATACCAGCCATCTAACGTTGTTGTTGCTTCACTCATTCTATTCACCTCAGTTAATGATAGTTTTACACGTTAACTATAGCATATATAGTTTTAAAATCATCTATATAAAACCTTGGCGCATAAAATTGTCACATTTAAGTGTTTAAGCAAGGTGAATTTAACGGCTGAATTTTATGAAAATATAATCATTTTTATTTTATCTATTTTTTGGGAGCTATAAGTTTAAAATATAGAAGAAAAGCAGTATTCTTAAAGATAGAGTTTTTTTAACATATGTAGGAGGGTTTATTCGTGAGCAACTTATTTACAACAGTAAAAGAAAAAGTTCAAGGAAAAGGCATTTCTATCGTACTTCCTGAAGGAACTGATGAAAGAATTTTAGGCGCTGCAGAGCGTTTAGCAAAAGAAGAGTTAGTAAAACCAATCTTAGTTGGTAATAAGGAAGAAATTAGCGCAAAAGCTGCTAGCATGAATTTAACATTAGCAGGCGTTGATATTTACGACCCAGCTACATACGAAGAAATGGATGCAATGGTAGCATCTTTCGTTGAACGCCGTAAAGGTAAAGCAACTGAAGAAGACGCTCGCAAAATCCTTAAAGACGAAAACTACTTCGGTACAATGCTTGTATACATGGGCAAAGCACACGGTTTAGTAAGTGGTGCAGCTCACTCTACAGCTGATACAGTTCGTCCAGCACTTCAAATTATTAAAACAAAACCAGGCGTTACAAAAACTTCTGGCGTATTCATCATGGTACGTGAAGAAGAGAAATATGTATTCGCTGATTGCGCAATTAACATTGCACCAAACAGCCAAGATTTAGCTGAAATCGGTATCGAAAGTGCGAAAACTGCTGAGTTATTCGGCATTGATCCACGTGTTGCTATGTTAAGCTTCTCTACAAAAGGTTCTGCGAAATCTCCAGAAACAGAAAAAGTTGTAGAAGCAACTCGCATTGCAAAAGAAATGGCTCCTGAGTTAACTTTAGATGGAGAATTCCAATTCGATGCTGCATTCGTACCATCTGTAGCTGAGAAAAAAGCTCCAGGTTCTACAATTAAAGGTGATGCTAACGTATTCGTATTCCCAAGCTTAGAAGCTGGTAATATCGGCTACAAAATCGCTCAACGTTTAGGTAACTTCGAAGCAGTAGGACCAATCTTACAAGGCTTAAACATGCCTGTAAATGATCTGTCTCGTGGATGTAACGAAGAAGAAGTGTACAAGTTAGCTTTAATTACAGCAGCTCAAGCACTTTAATTCTATAATGAATTGAAATAAAGACCGTCGCTATTATAGCGACGGTCTTTATTTTTCTAAGCCAAGTGCTTTATTATTACGATCAATAATACGTTGTAAATTCGTCTCATATAAAGGAATCTCGTCTATTGTTAATTGAGATGTTGTTAACTTTGGAGCGAACTGCTGCAATGTTTTTAAAAGACGCATCATTAAATCTTGTACTGTAATGGTTTCACCAAGTAATTCTGAGAGTGAGGCCATCGTACTTGGTACAATTTCAGGGTATGTAAAGCGTGTTTCTTCCCCTTGAATTGCTAGGTTGTAGAAATCACGAACGAGTGCGGCACGCTCAGAGCCACTTCCGGTAGCGCAGAGGTAAATTTGGACAGCGACACCGCCGCGAATACGACGTTGTGAAATACCAGCGAATTTTTGATCGCGAATACTTAAGTCATAACTACCAGGACAGTAAGAGCCAACAATTTCTTTTGCCTCGATAGTAACGTCGTAATCCTTTAACATCTCCTTAATCAAATGCCACATTGTATCGTATCCAAGATCAATATCGATACCTTTTTCTGTTTCTTGAAATAAAAGTGATACATTTAAAACACCTTCATCAAGCACGACCGCAAGCCCGCCAGAATTACGAACAATAACATTGAAGTTGTTTTGTTTTAAAAAAGAAATACCTTCTTCTAAATGCGGAAGGCGTGAATCTTGAATGCCAAGGACAATTGTATTGTGATGAACCCAAGAACGCATTGTTGCGGCTGACTTGCCATTTCCAATGCTTGTGCATAATGTGTCATCCATTGCGAATGACTGAAGTGCATGGAATGTTGGTCCCAAACTAGACTGATCTACAATGCGCCACTCTGGCTGAGATAAAATGGAACGGGAATTGCTCATATAACTAACCCCTTATCTTTAAAATGACAATCTCTATTATAGCAAAAAATGAAAAATGGAGTTTTCTCACATATAAAGGGGGAGCTTAGAGGTGAAATAATAAAAAGGATGCATTGCATGCATCCTTCTTATTCTGCAATTTTTTCTAAATTACCGTTTCGGTCCATTCGGAAAGATGTTTGAGAACGTTCTTCGTCATCCATGACTGCCAATTTACGAGCACGGTTCATAATGTTCATAAGTGTTTCGTAATCTTCTTGTACAGTATGAGATTGCTTTTCTAATTTTTCTAGTTTCTTTTCTAGTTCCTCATTCCGAAGGATTTGTGCTTTAATTTCTTGTTTCAATCTCGTATTCTCGTTTTCAAGAGCTGTCACTTTTATATTTGAAGATCCGACTGTTTGTAAAAAATAAATAACATCTTGCATTGTCATAGAGCTTCTTGCAGCAGGAGCAGTAGATTCTTGATATGGAATAGCTTCTTTATATTGTACGATTGATTCTTCTTGTACTAATTCTTCATAATCAGTTATCGAATCTGAAGCTGGTGGTGTATAAAGTAAACGTTTTTTCGCTTGTTCACCGCTTGCAGCACGCATTTTATCTTTACGATGTTTTTTTGCTAGTTGAAGAGCTTGTTCATAGCTATAGCGAACGACAGCATTCCAGCGGAAACCACAAGCAGCAGATGTACGATTTAACTGATCCCCTACTTCCTCAAATGCATTTAATTGCGTACTTCCTTCTCTAACATGACGAAGTACCGTTTCAGCAAGTAATAAATCATCCTCATCTGTCCAAGCATCTTGTCTTACTTTCATAGATTCAACTCCCTTTCTTTTTATGAACTTCCTATTTTTATAATGGGCAAAAAAATAAACTTTTATACAAAGCTTTTAAAAATATGGTAGATTTCGATGAAAGGTAAAAATTTTCCCATGAATGGTGAGCGCTTCTGTAGGAGAGCATATAAATATGTATCATTATGTAGAGAATAGGCTTTGTAGGGAAACTTGCAACGAGCTTCAAAGAGCGGTAAAATACCATTTAGTGTTTATTTTTAAATGTACTTGAGAAAAGTTTAAAATAGAGGAAGTGTTATGTAATGGGAAACGAGTTTCGCGTGTGCGATGACTGTCAGGCAACGAACATTAAAACGTTAGTTCCGAAGTTAAAAAAAGTAGATTCATGTGCAACGATTGAAGTTGGATGTCAGTCTTACTGTGGTCCTGGTCGTAAAAAATCATTCGCATTTGTAAATAACCGTCCAGTTGCGGCTCCAACAGAAGATGAGTTAATCGTGAAAATTGAAGCAAAGTTAAATAAGTAAGAAAAAGAAGAGTGAAAAGATTACTCTTCTTTTTTTATGCCCATAAGAGGAATGATTTATTCTGCGAAAGTACTCTTGTGTGGACGAACATTTTCTAAAGGATGAACATAACTTTTGTATTAAAATACCAATTTGTATAAATTTATATTTCAAAATAATGGTTGACAGTCTTTTAAAGCGATAGGTAGAATAGAAGTGTCTGATTCTGAGAATCATTATCAGGGAAATAACAATTCACCTAATTTTTTTATTACTATTTGAGAATAAATTTCATTTCAATAAATATATGTTGTTGGTTAGGATGGTTGAGGGATGGAAGCGAGCGCAAGCAGTATAGAACAGCAAGAAGAGAATGTTAAAGAGATTAAGAGCAGACCGCTCATCGCTTCTATTATTTTAGTAGCGGGTACAATTTTGTTAGCTTTAAGCATGGCAGTTTCTATTTCTTTTGGGGCTGCAGATATTAGTTTAAAGACTGTATGGCAAGCTGTATTTCAGTTTGATGGATCTATTACACATCATAACGTAATTCAAGAGCTTCGCATGCCTAGAGCAATAGGGGGCGTAGTTGCAGGTGCCTTTTTAGCGGTATCAGGAGCAATTATGCAAGGTATGACGCGAAATCCACTTGCTTCACCATCGTTAATGGGGATTACAGATGGAGCTGTATTTGGAATTGCAATTATGTATGCATTTTTCCCTAATTCACCTTATTTAATGTTTGTTATCGCATCTTTTATTGGAGCTGCGTTTGGTGCAAGCATTGTATATGGAATTGGATCTTCTTCACCAGGTGGATTAACACCTGTGAAATTAGCTTTAGCAGGTGCAGCTATTAGTGCTTTATTAGGGGCAATTTCATCTGGAATCGCGTTGTATTTCAATCTTGCCCAAGAGGTGAGTATGTGGAATGCAGGCGGAGTCGCTGGAGTGAAATGGCAAAGTATTAATATGTTAGTGCCAATTGGCCTTGTTTGTCTTTTTATCGCAATTATGATGTCGAGATATATTACAATTTTGAGCTTCGGTGAAGAAATTGCGATTGGACTTGGTCAAAATACGACATTGATTAAATTTATCGGAACAGTACTTGTTCTTGTTTTAACGGGTTCCGCAGTTTCCATGGCAGGATCAGTTGGATTTGTTGGTCTTGTAATTCCGCATATGACTCGTTTCCTCGTAGGCTCGGACTATAGATGGGTTATTCCATGTTCTGCGGTCTTAGGTGGGCTGTTAATTGAATGTGCAGATATGTTATCTCGCGTTATTAACCCGCCATTTGAAACGCCAATTGGAGCAATTACAGCGCTAATTGGGGTTCCATTCTTCCTCTACTTAGCACGTAATGAAGGGAGAGGAAAGATGTGAGGACGAGTGTCTTAACAAAAAAGAACATTTCTATATTAACGATTTTAGTAGGACTAATCGTTTCTATATTTCTTATTAGTTTAAATACAGGAACTTTTAAAATCCCGCCAATGGACGTATTAAAGTCATTGGTTGGACTAGGGGCTGAAGATCAGTCTGTTATTTTATTTGAATTCCGTATGCCGCGTATGGTAATTGCTATACTAGTCGGATCTGCTTTAGCTATGTCAGGCGCGATTTTGCAAGGTTTATCACGAAATCCGCTTGCTGATCCAGGTATTATAGGTATTAATGCTGGAGCGGGATTAACAGTTGTTATATTCGTCTACTTCTTCTTCGGAAAAGTAGGGACTGGTACATTTTTATCTGTATTCATTCTTCCATTCTTCGCACTAGTTGGAGCGATATTAGCAGCGGTAATTATTTATTTACTAGCATGGAAAGACGGCGTTTCATCGACTCGATTAATACTAGTCGGTATTGCCGTTGCAGCTGGATTTGGAGCTGTTAGTTTAATTTTCTCTATGAAGATGACATCTAACGATTTTCGTTTTGCTACGATTTGGCTGGCGGGAAGTCTATGGGGTACAGATTGGAAATTCGTATTAAGTGTACTTCCATGGATGGTTATTTTCTTACCGCTTGCTATAAGTAAAGCACACATATTAAATGTAATGAACCTAGGCGATTCTACAGCAGTTGGCCTTGGTGTAAACGTAGAAAAAGAAAGACGTAAATTATTATTTATTGCAGTTTGTTTAGCAGGGGCATCTGTTGCTGTTGCCGGCGGAATTGGCTTTATCGGTTTAATGGCCCCGCATTTAGCAAGGCGCCTTGTTGGTGGTAAACATCAAATTATGTTGCCCACAGCTGCGCTAATAGGAACGTTTTTACTTTTATTCGCAGACGTAATTTCAAGAAGTGTACTAACAACTTCAGAAATACCAGTCGGTCTTGTTATTTCTGTAATTGGTGCACCGTATTTTATTTATTTACTTATGAGGACAAAATAAAGGGAGGCTTTTCGTATGGCAACTTTAGCGGTGGATGCGGTATCGGTTGGCTATAATGAAGGTTTAATTATTGATGGATTAACAGTTGAAATTCCGGAAGGGAAAATTACAACAATTATTGGACCAAATGGTTGTGGGAAGTCCACATTATTAAAAACGGCGTCTCGTATTTTGAAGGCAAAGCAAGGTACTGTTTATCTTGACGGAAAAGCAATTGAGAAACAGCCAACGAAAGAAATTGCAAAGAAAATGGCGATTTTACCACAAACTGCAGAAGTGCCAACGGGTCTTACTGTATTTGAGCTTGTGTCATATGGAAGATTCCCTCATCAAAAAGGGTTTGGCACGTTGAAAGAAGAGGATTATCGCTACATTAACTGGGCACTGGAAGTGACAGGAATGAAAGAATTTGCGAATCGTCCAGCAGAAGCGCTATCAGGCGGTCAACGTCAACGTGTTTGGATTGCAATGGCTCTTGCACAAGGAACAGAATTACTTGTATTGGATGAACCAACGACGTACTTAGATATGGCTCATCAATTAGAAGTATTAAACTTATTGAAAAAGTTAAATGAAGAAGAAGGTAGAACGATTGTTATGGTTATCCATGACTTAAATCACGCTTCTCGTTTCTCAGATCATATGATTGCATTAAAAGCAGGTAAGTTAATGAAACAAGGAACGCCAGATGAAGTTATGACAAGTGAAACACTTCGTAACGTATTTGAGATTGAAGCTCAAATCGTTCCATGTCCAGTAAACTGTAAGCCAATTTGTTTAACATATGATTTAGCGATGATTAGTAATCAATTGCGTAAAAAAGCATAAGTAGAACCCCCTCGTGAAGAGGGGGACTTCTAATGGACGTTGAGCTTCTTATATAAGAATGGGAAGTTGAACGCCCGTTAGAATGGGTTATTAACAACAATTAATAAATATATATTAATTAATTGTTATCTTTGTTTCTTATAGTTCGTTGTAACTTATAAGATAAATACAGCTAGAAGGAGTGGGAACATGAAGAATTTTAAAATGGCACTATTAGCAATGGTACTAGTTGTGACTTCTGTACTATTTGCAGCTTGTTCTAACAAAGAAGAAGAAAAGAAAGCAGATGCAAAGACTGAAGAGCGCACTGTAAAACATGCAAAAGGGGAAATTAAAATTCCTGCAAACCCAAAGAAAATTGCTGACCTTAGTGGTTCAACAGAAGAATTATTAATTTTCGGTATGAAACCGGTTATTACTGCTAATACATCTCAAGAAAAAATTGATGCACATATTGAAAAGAAACTAAAAGACGTTAAACCAGTTGGTTCTGCTTGGGGCGATAAAATTAACATCGAAGCAGTAGCTGCTGCAAAACCAGATTTAATTCTTGTAAATAATCGTCAAGAAAAGATTTATGATCAATTATCTAAAATTGCACCAACAGTTATGTTAAACACTCCATTAGATCAATGGCGTCCAAAATTTGAAGAAGTAGGTCAAATCTTCGGTAAAGAAAAAGAAACAAAAGAATGGTTCAAAAAGTATGATGAAAAAGCAAGCAAATTACATGACAAAATCGTCGCTAAAACTGGTGAAGCAACATTCATGAAAATGGCTGCGTATCCAAATGCTTTCCGCGTCTACGGTGACTACGGTTACGGTAGCGTAATCTTTAATGATTTAAAACTACCAGCAGTTAAAGGTACACCAACTGATAAACCACTAGTACAAGTACAAAAAGAAGCTTTAATCGATTACAACCCAGATTACTTATTCGTATTTACAACTGGTGACGGTTCTCAGCGCTTAAAAGAATTTCAAGAAGAATCAATTTGGAAAAACATGAACGCTGTTAAAAACAACCACGTATTCACAATTAAAAATGAAGACTTAAACAAAGGTTACTTCCCATTAGGGAAAGATATGATCTTAGACGAAGTTGCTGAATTCGTTTTAGGTAAATAATGTATAAAGGAAATCACTTTTACTTCGGTAAAGGTGATTTTTTCTTTTTATAAAGGTAATTAATACAGTCTTTCATTTCTTTCTGTTTCTCATTTCGTTTATAATATAAAGTAAGAATGTAGTAAAGAAAGGGGGATGTCGGAAAGTGGTATATTTAAACGACAAACTCAGCGAAACAAAAGTGTTTAAAGACCCAGTACATAAATATGTGCACGTGCGTGATCGTGTTATTTGGGATTTAATCGGAACGAAAGAATTTCAACGCTTGCGCCGTATTAAGCAGCTTGGAACGACATTTTTTACATTTCACGGTGCAGAGCATAGTCGCTTTACTCATTCGTTAGGTGTATACGAAATTATTCGTCGTATGATTGATGATGTATTTGATGGCAGACCAAATTGGAATGCTGAAGATAGATTGTTATGTTTATGTGCGGCATTACTTCATGATGTCGGCCACGGCCCATTTTCTCACTCGTTTGAAAAAGTATTTTCATTAGATCATGAGAAATTTACGCAAAAGATTATTGTTGGCAATACGGAGATTAATGATGTATTAAGTCGTGTTGATAAGGAGTTTCCACAAAAGGTAGCAGATGTAATTGCAAAAACGTCTACTAATAAATTAGCGATTAGTATGATTTCGAGCCAAATTGATGCGGATCGTATGGATTATTTATTAAGAGATGCTTATTTCACAGGCGTAAAGTACGGAAACTTCGATATGGAACGTATACTGCGTGTAATGCGTCCGTATGGGAATCAAGTAGTCATTAAAAATAGTGGTATGCATGCTGTTGAGCATTACATTATGAGTCGTTATCAAATGTATTGGCAAGTATATTTCCACCCGGTAACGCGAAGTGCAGAAGTTATTTTAACGAAGATTTTACACCGTGCGAAATCACTGCACGAGAAGTATTATACATTTAAAAATCATCCTGTTCATTTCTATTCTTTATTTGAAGAAGAAGTAACAGTAGAGGATTATTTAAAGTTAGACGAAAACGTTATGTATTACTACTTCCAAGTATGGCAGGAAGAAGAAGATCCAATTTTAAGCGATTTATGCCGTCGTTTTATGAATCGAAATCTATTTAAATATGTAGAGTTTACAGATAAACACGGTTTAGATAATTGGATGGAATTAAGTAGTTTATTTAAAAAGATTGGACTTGATCCGGAGTATTATTTAGTAGTTGATTCAACATCAGACTTACCGTATGACTTTTATCGTGCAGGAGAAGAAGAAGAGCGTTTGCCAATCCTACTTCTTATGCCAAACGGAGAGCTTAGAGAGCTTTCACGTGAATCGGATATTGTTGAGGCGATTACAGGTAAGAAAAGAACGGACCAAAAGCTATTCTATCCACATGATTTAATCTATGAAGATGGAAGAAAAGGAAAATATAAAGAGAGAATTATTGAGTTGTTAGAAGGAAAGAAATAAGAAGCAGCTAGTGGCTGCTTCTTATGAAAAACTTGAAATTATTTGTCGCTTAAGCGTTTTCCGCCAACTGCATAATGGTTTTTAGACATTTCTTCGATGAAAACAACGATGTTTTCTTCAGGAGCACCAGTTGTTTCGCTTACTGCTGCTGTTACTTTCTCAGCAAGAGCTTTCTTTTGTTCTTCTGTGCGTCCTTCTAGCATTTTCACTGTTACGTATGGCATGTACAATCGCTCCTTTTATGTAAGTTACACTCTTATTATAGCGGATTATGGGGAAGAACAATCGAAAAAACAAATAATTTCTTTTTTTGACATATGGAAGAGGAGATGAAGTATGGATCAGTTATTTAGATATCCATTGCACGAAATTCCGTTAGTAGCAATGGCAATTATTATTGCACTATCCGTTCACGAATTTGCACATGCATATGTTGCATATAAATTTGGAGACGATACAGCAAAGAGACAAGGGCGTTTAACGTTATCACCGATGGCCCATTTAGACCCTATCGGTTTGATTGCAGTATTAATTCTTGGATTCGGTTGGGCAAGACCAGTTCCTGTTAATCCATATAACTTTAAAAGACCGCGTCTGGCAGGTATATTAGTTTCAATTGCAGGGCCGATTAGTAACTTAATTTTAAGTGCAATTGGTTTAATTATTTGGTATAGCTTATTAAAATTTGGTGTATTATACTCAATTCCATCTGCAGTGGCAGATACGTTAGCTCAATTTTTCCAGATTTTTATTATGCTGAATATCGTTTTACTTGTATTTAACTTATTACCAATCCCGCCACTTGATGGATATCGAGTTATGGAAGATTTAGCGCCAGCAAATATTCGCGCGAAAATGACACAGTATGAAAAATACGGGGCAATTGCGTTATTAATTCTTGTTATTACACCGCTTAGTAATTATACAATTCAACCTATTTTTCAGGTAGTTATTCCGCATGTATTTGTATTTTTAGATAGCATCATTGCGCCTATTTTTGGCCTTTTATAATTTTTAAGTGAGGAGGATTTTACATATGACAGAGAAAAAGAAAAAAATCGGTTTTAATATCGTGAAAAATGATTCAACAGATGGACATGGTGGATTTGGTGTTGGGGCATTAAGCTTAGAAAACATTTCACCTGTATTTGTTGATGTACTAGAGAAGACTGCATTCGTTGATATCGGTGCGATGCATGCGCGTAGTACAGTAGAAAAAGGTATTAAGTTTTTAACAAATAAAGATGAAGTTCCAAACGGAAAACCATTTTGGCTTGTTTGGGTAACAATTGAAAGAACTGCGACAGGTGCGTATTACGCAGGTGTAACAGCTTGTGAAATGACAGTTGATCGTGAGATTCGCCGCGGATATAAATCACTTCCAGAACACGTAAATAAAATGGATAAATCATTGAAGCGTCACATTATGGTTGACCATATGGATGAATCATCTAAAAAGGTACTTGGTACGTTCTTGAAAGAACATAATGAAGCGATTTGGAACGAATCTAGTGAAGAATTGCGCCGTGCATTATTAAGTGAATAAAAAATAGCTGACGGGTGCCCGTCAGCTATTTTTTTTACCAAGGAAGATATTTTTTCCACCAACTTGTTTTTTTCTTTTCTTCAGTCGTTTTTTCAAATTCTTCTTTATCATCAACGTGATCCATACAATATTCAGTCGGTTCGGTACCTTTAGCGAAATACATTTTCACAGAAATAGGACAATTTTTTGTAGCAATTTTACCGTTCTCTGGATTGATATTAACCGCTACGACGTCACTTGGTTGTTTAAATTCTTTTTTAGGCTGTCCATCTAAGCCTTTCTCCATCGTATCAGTCCATATTTTCTTCGCATATCCTTGTTCTGCTACGTTTGAAATAGATTTAGGTTGATCATATCCGACCCATACACCTGTTACGATTTGCGGAGTAAATCCGATCATCCAACTATCCGTTTCAGTAGAACCAGATTTGCCGGCATATGTTCTTGATAATTTTGATAACATCGATTGGCCAGTTACAGCAGCATAGCTGCTTAGTTTCTTATTAAACATACCAGTCATCATTTCTTCCATTACAAACGCTTTGCTCTTGTCGAGAACTTGTTTACTCTCTAAATGAGCATCGTATAATATATTTCCTTCATGATCCATAATGCGGCGAATGAAAGTAGGTTTTACTTCTTTTCCACCGTTTGCGAACATGCTATAAGCGTTAACCATTTCAATTGGTTTTACTGGTGATGTACCGAGAGCTAGAGAAGGCACATCTTTTAATGCACTTTTAATTCCAAATTGTTTCGCTGTTTTTGCTAGCGTGTCATCTCCTAAAAACAAATTCGTTTTCACAGCATAAATGTTATCAGAGACTGCGAGAGCTTGTGCCATCGTTACGAAATCATCTGCATAATAATCTTTATAGTTCTTCGGTTTATACTTTGAAACGCCGTCACCTAGGGTGAATACAGTATATTCGCTTTTTAAGCGCGTAGCAGGCGTGAATCCTCGTTCTAATGCCGCATAATATAGAAATGGCTTAAATGTAGAACCAGGCTGACGAATGGCTTGTGTAGCCCTGTTAAATTGACTCATATTATAATCAGTTCCACCAACAAGAGCAGCCACTTCACCTGTCGTTGGATTCATAGAGACGAGAGCAGTTTGTATGTTTGTTGTGTCAGGTATATGATCTTTTACAGCTTGTTCTGCTACAGCTTGTAGTTTAGGGTCTAGCGTTGTATAAATTCGTAAGCCACCTCGTTGTAAAGCTTGTTCGTCTAATCCAACATCACGAAGAAGCGAAGCTTGTACAGCATCTTGGAAATATGGTGCGACCTCTGCTACTTTTTTCGTATCTAATGAGGCAAAAGTTAGTGTCTCTTTCTTCGCTAAGGTTGCTTGTTGCTTCGTAATATATCCTTGCTTCACCATTTCATCTAATATGAGAGCTTGTCGTCCTTTAGCGCGATCCTCTTTCAAAAAGGGAGAATAGACACTTGGCCCTTTCGGGATACCTGCCAGCATACTAGCTTCTGCTAATGTTAACTCTTTTGCCGTTTTATCGAAATATAGACGGGACGCAGCTTCGATGCCATAAGCGCCATGTCCGTAATAAATTGTATTTAAATATCCTTCTAAAATATGATTTTTATTATAGTTTACTTCAAGGCGGATAGTGTACATTGCCTCTAATAATTTTCGTTTCCACGTTTTATCATGATCTAAATACAGATTACGTGCGTATTGTTGTGTAATTGTACTAGCTCCTTGTACCTTTGCCATCGCTTTTAAATCAGCAACAATTGCACCTGCAATCCGTTTCACATCGAAGCCGTGATGTTTATAAAATCTTTGATCTTCAATAGAAAGGGTCGCTTCTTTTACATAAGGTGAAATTTCATTAAGAGAGACATTGTAACGTTTTTGAATTTCGTTACTTTGTCCAATAACAGTATCATCGTTTGCGTAAAAGACGCTTGTTTGCGGGACCGCAACAGGAGGAGGTCCCATAATTTTTGCAACTATAATAATAACAAAAAAAGAAAAAACGAAGAAAAGGACGCACGAAAACATTGCGGTGAAGAAAAGACGTTTATATTTTTTAAGTTTTGGATTCATAGTTTGATCCATCTTTTTTCAGCCCCTCATTAATACAAGCGTTATTGTATTAGTATTGAGGGTTTTCGTTTATTTTAAACAATGAAATTTCGAAAATAAAAAGCTCCTTCCATTAAGAAAGGAGCTCAAAGGCACGTGCTGGCCAATCGGTAATGATGACATCTACACCATAATCAATCATAGTTTGTAAATCTTTGTATTCGTTAATTGTATATGGACGGAAAACATATCCTTGCTCTTGTGCTAACTGCACAAATTCTTTCGTTAATAACTGGAAGTTTGGATGTAATCCACTTGCTTCTCTATGTTTTGCTTCGGAAATTGGATCAGTAAGTGGTGTATCATATAAAATTGCTCTTGGGATTTCAGGAGCAATTTCTGCTAATAATGAAACAGAGTCATGGTTAAATGATGAAAATACAATTTGATTAGAAAGATGATATTCACGCACAAGTGCAACAGCTTTTTCCTCAATATTTGGGTAATGAATAACATCTGTCTTTAATTCAATATTTAGTTGTAAGTTCGTTGTGGAAAGCCAAATGAAAACCTCACGCAACGTTGGGATTTTTGCTTCATGGAAAGAAGGGTCTTTATAGCTACCAGCGTCCAATAATTGTAGTTCCTCTACCGTTTTTTCAGAAACAAGTCCAACGCCATTTGTTGTACGATCGACGGTTTCATCGTGAATTACGACAAGTTCACCATCTTTTGATAAGTGGACATCGAGTTCAATTCCGTGAGCACCAATGCGTTCTGCTTCTTGGAAGGCAATCATCGTATTTTCGGGATGTGTTCCTTTTACTCCGCGGTGAGCGAAAATAAGTGGTTTACTCATGTGAAATTCTCCTTATTATCTCTTTTCTTTTATTATGAAACTGCTTTAGGGAAAATACAATTGAATATGACAAACATTTACAAAAGTCTAACAGTTGCAGGAAAGTTAACGTTAACGTAAAATGTAATAATCAAGTGAAGGGAGGAATAAACATGTATAAAATTGATGAAGTAACAAAGCAAGTCGGTTTAACAAAACGTACACTTCGTTATTATGAGGAAATTGGTTTAATTCATCCCCCAGAACGTAGTGAGGGAAATATCCGTCTGTATACGGATGAGGATATTGCCAGAATTAAAAGAATTGTAGAAGCGAAAGAAGTGCTAGGAATCACACTTCAAGAAATGCAGCATTTCTTATCACTAAAAGAAAGAATGGAGCAAAGAAGAAATAGCGAAAATCCTCGTGATCGTGAAGTGATTCAAGAAATTAAAGATATGCTTGAAAAACAAGTGCAAACGTTAGACGAAAAAATGGAGCAAATGCAACGTGTAAAGGCAGAACTAGAAGATAGTTTACATCGTGCAGTAACATTTTTAGAGAGCACAAAAGGAGAGTAATCAAAATGGAGAGCAAACAAAAACTAGGGAGATTGATTACAGTGGTGGCTACCTTCCTTGCCTTTTCGGGTATAGGAGTAGTCGACCCAATTTTGCCGATTATTGCAGAGAAAATTGGTGCATCGCATTGGCAAGTTGAAATGTTATTTACCGCTTATATTTTAACGATGGCAATTATGATGTTACCAGCTGGTATATTTGCATCGAGATTTGGTGATAAACGGATGATGACAATCGGTCTTGCGATTGTGACTGTATTTGCGTTTATATGTGGTATGTCACAAACGATTGCTCAATTATCTCTTTTCCGCGCTGGATGGGGATTAGGGAATGCGATGTTCTTCGCGACGGCGATGACTTTATTGATTGCATTAAGTAAAGAAGTTCATGAAGCAGTAGGATTATACGAAGCAGCTATCGGCTTAGGTATGGCTGGCGGACCGTTATTAGGCGGGATATTAGGTGGTCATTCTTGGCGTTATCCGTTTTTCGCGACGAGTATGTTAATTTTCTTAGCATTTATTTTAGTATTCTTTTTTGTAAAAGAACCAGAACGAAAAGTGAAGCGTAAGGCTGCTGGCGTAGGGGAATTACTTAACTTGGTGAAGTATAAACCATTTATGCAAGGTGCCATTTCAGGGATGCTATACTACTACGGATTTTTTGTCGTGTTAGCATATTCACCACTTATTATGCATTTATCAGCTATTCAATTAGGCTTTGTATTTTGCGGATGGGGACTCGCGTTAGCTTACGGTTCTGCAATTTTAGCACATAAGCTAGAAGGGAAATATGAACCAAAAACATTATTGAAGGGTAGTTTACTCGTATTTGCGATTTTCTTAATTGCACTATTCTTTGTGAAAATTATGTGGTTACAAATTACTCTTATCGTTTTATCAGGATTGGCGTCTGGCTTAAACAATGCATTATACACAAGTTATGTAATGGATATTTCACCTTATGAAAGATCTGTTACGTCAGGTGTTTATAACTTTGTTCGTTGGTTAGGTGGTGCGATTGCTCCGATTTTATCAGGAATTATCGGTCATACTGTTTCACCACAAAGTCCGTTTTTAGTAGGTGGAATTGTGGTGTTAGTTGGTTGTATTATGATCCTAATTCCAATTCGTAAACCAGTAGAAATAGAGACAAAAGCCCTTTCTTAAGAAAGGGTTTTCTTTCCTTTTACGGTGCAAACCCTTTCCGCACATATGTTAGAACCCTCTGACTAAAATATATTTTCGGTATTTTTGTACTTTTAACTATACATTTTGGATGTTTTGTTTTATTTTTGTTAGGGGACATTAATGATGTCCCTATTATAAATTTGCATTGAAAGGCGTGATTGTACGATGGAACTATGGTTCACTGAAAAACAAACAAAACATTTTGGGATTACGGCGCGTATTAACCGCACATTACATACGGAGCAAACAGAATTCCAAAAACTTGATATGGTTGAAACGGAAGAGTTCGGAAACATGCTTATTTTAGATGGCATGGTTATGACAACAGAAAAGGACGAGTTCGTTTATCACGAAATGGTAGCGCACGTACCTTTATTTACACATCCAAACCCTGAAAACGTATTAGTTGTTGGTGGCGGTGATGGTGGTGTTATTCGTGAAGTGTTAAAACACCCAAGTGTAAAGAAAGCAACTCTTGTTGAAATCGATGGAAAAGTAATTGAGTACTCTAAACAATACTTACCATCAATTGCAGGCGCATTAGATAATGAGCGTGTAGAAGTAAAAGTAGGAGACGGTTTCCTACATATCGCAGAAAGCGAAAATGAATACGATGTAATTATGGTAGATTCTACTGAGCCAGTAGGACCAGCAGTAAACCTATTTACAAAAGGCTTCTACGCTGGAATTTCAAAAGCGTTAAAAGAAGATGGTATTTTCGTTGCACAAACGGACAACCCTTGGTTCACACCAGAGTTAATTACAACTGTGTTTAAAGACGTAAAAGAGATCTTCCCAATCACTCGTTTATACACAGCAAACATTCCAACTTACCCAAGTGGTCTTTGGACGTTCACAATTGGATCTAAAAAACATGATCCATTAGAAGTAAGTGAAGAGCGTTTCCACGAAATCGAAACGAAATACTACACAAAAGAATTACACAATGCAGCATTCGCATTACCGAAATTTGTTGGCGATTTAATTAAGTAAGAGAATTGTATCAAACAAATAAAGTGTAAGTAGCTCATTTAAGGTGTTTGTCCAGAAGACTTGAACATGCTAGCTACTTACACTTCTGTAAAGAAAATCGTCTTCTTGTTGTTAAAAAGAAGACCCGGTAAATCGAGAAAGAGGAGCAATTCGCTCCAAATTTGAGAAATAGTGAAAGGTTGGGATACCTTAAGTTCCACATAAGGAGGAAAAGAATATGCGTTTTGATGAAGCTTATTCAGGTAAAGTATTTATTAAAAGTCATCCAAGTTTTGAAGAGTCAAAGGTAGTTATTTATGGGATGCCTATGGATTGGACAGTAAGTTACCGTCCGGGATCTCGTTTTGGCCCTGCACGTATTCGTGAAGTATCAATCGGTCTTGAAGAATATAGCCCGTATTTAGATCGTGAACTAGAAGAGGTAAAATATTTTGATGCGGGTGATATCCCATTACCATTCGGAAACGCACAACGCAGCTTAGACATGATTGAAGAGTATGTATCAAAACTTTTAGATGCCGATAAGTTTCCACTAGGTCTCGGCGGTGAGCACCTAGTGTCTTGGCCAATTTTTAAGGCAATGGCAAAAAAATATCCGGATTTAGCAATCATCCACATGGATGCTCATACTGATTTACGTGAATCGTATGAAGGGGAGCCTTTATCCCACTCTACACCAATTCGTAAAGTGTGTGATTTAATTGGTCCGGAAAACGTATATTCTTTCGGAATTCGTTCTGGAATGAAGGAAGAATTTGAATGGGCGAAAGAAGTAGGTATGAACTTATACAAATTTGACGTATTAGAACCGTTAAAAGAAGTATTACCGAAACTTGCTGGCCGCCCAGTCTATGTCACAATCGACATTGATGTATTAGACCCAGCTCACGCTCCAGGAACAGGAACGTTAGAAGCTGGCGGTATCACATCTAAGGAATTATTAGATTCCATCGTAGCAATTGCAAATTCAAATATAAATGTAGTTGGAGCAGACTTGGTAGAAGTAGCTCCAGTCTACGACCATAGTGATCAAACACCAGTCGCAGCAAGCAAATTCGTGCGGGAAATGCTGCTCGGTTGGGTGAAATAAAAGTGAAGCCACCGATCATTCTAGCCACTGCAGCTAGATAAAATAAAAGCCCTCTATATGATTAGAGGGCTCTTATTTTTTCGTTATGTGTCGGTAAGTCGATATATTAAAAAAATCGCCGATATAATTCGAGTTGCGCTGATATATTAAAAAACCGCCGATATAATTTCATTTACTGTTACGCGACACAAAAAAAGAGCTATTCCTAAACGATGGGAATAGCTCTTTTTCTTATGCAACCTTCTCTTCCGAAGTAACTCCGCGAATTTCATCAGCAGAGCGGATCGGATATTTACGGAACACAATAGATCCGATGTATCCGACAATAGTGGTAACGATCCCACATAATATAGCAGCAATTGTTACTTTTACAACGTCATTAAATCCGAATAAGACAAGAAGTCCTGGGATTGGTGATGCTGTTCCTGGTGCATTATTAACGAGCTGGAACAGAGAGGTAATAATACCAGCAAGTGCACCGCCAACGAAGTTTGTCGCATAAATTGGAATCGGATTTGCTGAAACAACATCGGCTTGTGTTAAAGGCTCGATTGCTACAGCAATTGTATCTTTCTTTGAACAAATTTTTAAGCGTTTAAAGAAAATAAAGTTCATTGGGGCTGAAGCTGCTACAGCCAGACTACCAATTGCCATTGGTAAACCT
Organism: Bacillus cereus group sp. BfR-BA-01311; assembly: GCF_022664295.1. Classification (NCBI taxonomy): domain Bacteria; kingdom Bacillati; phylum Bacillota; class Bacilli; order Caryophanales; family Bacillaceae; genus Bacillus; species Bacillus cereus group sp. BfR-BA-01311. The sequence continues at coordinate 415,964 of NZ_JAKUHC010000003.1, read as the reverse complement.
GTTAATCCAAGCATTGCAGTTAGTGCCATAGAACTCAGTGGAGAGGTAGAAATAACTGTTATTAATCCACCAAGCATAATACCCATAATGATAGGACTTTCTGTAGTTGCAACTGAAATCATAGAACCGATTTTACCAAGTGTGGCGTTAACGAGCGGGTCCATAAGCATTGCCATTCCGCGTGAGATTGGTGCAGCGATAAATAGGATTGCTAAAAATTCCACACCAGCTGGTAATTTCTTTTCGAGAAATTTCACGACGAAGGCACAAACGTATCCAGCGAAAAATCCTGGTAAAATACCAAATCCACTAGTAGCGATACCAATTAAAACAGCATATACGGGGGAAACACCGATTGCTAATGCGACTAAAATTGCTGCTGCGACACCGCTCATACTACCGGAAGCTTCTCCTACTGATTGTAAAAAGTCATTATGAAACATTTCTCCACCTATATAACGGTGAAATGCTTCAATAAGAAAACTTGCAATTGCTGCATTAGCTAAAGCGCCCATCGCCTTCATTCCGTAAGGCGCACGGTAACTGAAAAGTGTAAATAGACAAAGTACAACAAGTAATAGTGCTAAACCTTGCAAGATAGCCATTTGAAAACTGTCTCCTTTGATTTTTGTAATAAAAATTCGTATCATTCAATAATAATATAAAAGTGTATGAAACGGAAAAATTTTTTCTTGGGAACTGGTTGTAAGAAAAAATCCCTTACAATAATGTAAGGAAAGTGTAAGACTTTTAGATAGAGTATAGTATGCTCTTTTCCGTATAATACAAGTATAGATATAATACTAGCGAGAAAGAAGTGCAAACAGGAGGTTCATGTATGAAATTGGTAATTAAAGTTTTAGCTGTATTCGCCATTATTCTAGGTGGAACAGCGTATTATTTGAACACAAAAACAGAAGGTGTACATGCTTTTGTAGACAACTTCTTTTCAAATAAAGAAATACAAGATTATTATGCGGTTATAGATAAAGGTGAGAAAAAAGACGGAGAATACTTGTATACTTTTAAAGGGTATACAGAAGATGGAAAGTTACAAGTTATTAAAAGAATGATGAACCGTGAATTGCATACGGGGGCGTTTATAAAAATTTATGCAAAAGGTATGCAAGGAAAAGGATGGGCTGAAATCCCGAAAGAATCCATTCCGCAAAAAGCGTTGGAAAAAATAGAAAAACCATAAAAGGAGCGACTCATTCGCTCCTTTTTTAGTACGTTAAAATAGTGATAGATGTCTTCTCTTTGTGAGAAATAATTTTTGCACGTCCACCAATTGGAAAAGTGAAAATCGGGGTTGTATGCCCGAAACTTGCGTTTGCAATGATAGGAATATGTGCAAGTTCAGGTTTTGAAGCAATCATTTCTTGAATGTCTTCTATCGTACATTCTGCACCTTTTTGCATCTTTCCTATAACGATTCCCTTTATGTATTCAAAACCTTTCTGCTGCATAAGGGAATGTAAATAACGATCAAAAGTTTTAAGAGTAGATGTTCCAGTTAAACTATCTTCTTCAATAAATAAAATTTTCTCCTTTAAATTTGGCATATATGGTGTACCTTGCAGTAAGTTAAATGTGCTCATATTGCCACCGATAATATCTCCCGTAGCTTCTCCTTCTTGAATTGAAACATATCCTTCATTTTTAATAAATTCTCGATTTTCCTGATCTATATACCAAGAATCATCGCTCCATGTTTCAGATGGAAGGACTTCAATAGGCTCATTAGAAGTTAAGCACTTTAAAAAGTAATCGGTTGTATACCCGAGCCCTTTCTCCATTCCAAACGAAGAGAAATGGGGTCCTGAATATGTAACAAGCCCTGTTTTTGCGTAAATTGCATTATTTAAGGCAGTAATATCAGAATAACCACAGAAAAATTTCGGATTTTCACGAATTAAATCATAATCGAGATGTTTCAATAAACCATTTGAGTTGTATCCGCCAAGTGTAGTCAAAATAGCTTTTACATTAGAGTCTCGAAATGCTTCATGGAGGTCTTGAATGCGGGAAGAAATAGAGGAGGAAGCAAATCGATCTATCTCATCAGCATATTTTGAGAATGTAACTTGAAAGCCCATGTCAGTTAATCTTTTTATAGCAAGTTTTCTATTTTCATTTGAAACAATACTTAAACTACACGATGGTGAAATCACTCGTATTTCAGCACCCTTTTTTAACTTTGTTGGTATCACTACATTCACCTCTTTAATTGAAAGAATATTTAGATTTAAAAAATATTTTATCATATGAAATAAAGTAGAAGTGAATTATTTTTTGAAATGGAGTTTTCCTGATTTTTCAGCAGACAGACAGAGTCTTTTTTTGATATGATAGGAAAAGTGATTTATTATAAGTAGTATTTAATATCTATAACATTTGAAAGGTGTGCAAGACGTGGAGAAACAACTTGCAGGCTTGCCGGTACACGTTCATTTCGTAACAGAAATCCGTGAAGGGGCGAGGAAGGAAACCGTTGCTTTTGAAGCAAATGGTCAATACTATGTAAAAGGTCAAGGTACATATGTAACATTCCAGGAGCCGAACGAACAAGGCGAAGTGAAAACAATTATTAAAATTCAAGATGAACAAGTTCTCATTATGCGTTCAGGTGCTGTTTCTATGCGTCAGACGCATGTGAAAGGTGAATGGACAACTGGTACGTATACGAGTGAACTTGGTACGTTTGCATTGCAAACAAAGACTGATAACGTTCTTTTTAAATGGTCGGATGAAAAGAAAAAAGGACAACTCTTCTTAACGTACGCATTGCTTCTAAGTGAACAAGAAGCTGGCAGATATACTATTACAATTAATTTGAAGGAGGCAAAATAATGAATTCCTTAGAACAGGTAAAAGGATTGATTAAAGAAGAAATTCAGGCTGCTGTATTAAAGGCAGAATTAGCGACAGAAGAACAGATTCCAAACGTTGTATTAGAATCTCCAAAAGATAAAACAAATGGTGACTTCTCTACAAATATGGCAATGCAACTTGCACGCGTTGCGAAAAAAGCACCTCGTATGATTGCAGAAGAACTAGTTGCAAACTTCGATAAAGCAAAAGCTTCTATTGAAAAAATCGAAATCGCTGGTCCTGGTTTTATTAACTTCTATATGGATAATAGCTACTTAACAGATTTAATTCCAACAATCGTAAACGCTGGTGAAGCTTACGGTGAAACGAATACTGGTAAAGGTGAAAAAGTACAAGTTGAGTTCGTATCTGCGAATCCAACAGGTGACCTTCACTTAGGACATGCACGTGGTGCGGCAGTAGGTGACACTTTATGTAACCTATTAGCAAAAGCAGGCTATGATGTATCTCGTGAGTACTACATTAATGACGCTGGTAACCAAATTCATAACTTAGCTCTTTCTGTTGAAGCTCGTTACATGCAAGCTTTAGGCTTAGAAAAAGAAATGCCAGAAGACGGATACCATGGTGCGGATATCATTGGAATTGGTAAACGTTTAGCAGAAGAATTCGGTGATCGTTATGCGAAAGCTGATGAAAAAGAAAGCTATGAATTCTACCGTGAGTACGGTTTAAAATATGAATTAGCAAAACTTCAAAAAGACTTAGAAAGCTTCCGCGTTAAATTTGATGTATGGTTCTCAGAAACATCATTATACAAAAACGGGAAAATTGATCAAGCACTTGCTGTATTAAAAGAGCGCGACGAGATCTTTGAAGAAGACGGTGCAACTTGGTTCCGTTCAATGACTTACGGTGACGATAAAAACCGTGTATTAATTAAAAATGACGGTTCTTACACATACTTAACGCCAGATATCGCGTATCATCGTGATAAATTAGAGCGTGGTTTCGATAAGTTAATTAACATTTGGGGTGCTGACCATCACGGTTATATTCCACGTATGAAAGCTGCTATTCAAGCACTTGGTTACGATAAAGACACGCTTGAAGTAGAAATCATCCAAATGGTACAACTGTATCAAAATGGTGAAAAAATGAAAATGAGTAAGCGTACGGGTAAAGCAGTTACACTTCGTGAGCTTATGGAAGAAGTAGGCGTGGACGCAATGCGTTACTTCTTCGCAATGCGTAGCGGTGACTCTCATTTAGACTTCGATATGGACTTAGCTGTATCAAAATCTAATGAAAACCCAGTATACTATGCACAATACGCTCACGCTCGCGTATGCAGCATCCTTCGCCAAGGTGAAGAATTAGGATTAGCTACAGGCGGAGATGTGAACTACAAACTTGTTACTTCTGAAAAAGAAGTAGAGTTACTGAAAAAACTTGGTGAATTCCCAGCGGTAGTTGCGGATGCAGCACAAAAACGTCTACCACACCGTATTACAAACTATGCATTTGAATTAGCAGCAACATTACACAGCTTCTACAATGCAGAAAAAGTATTAAACCAAGATAATTTAGAATTAAGTAAAGCTCGTTACGAGTTAATGAAAGCAGTACGCACTACACTTCAAAATGCATTAGCAATCGTAGGAGTATCTGCACCAGAAAAAATGTAATAAAGAAAAGCGGAAGCGGCTCGTTTAGAATAGGAGGGGGATGGAGCTCCTGACAGAGAGGCGCACTTTGCCTCGGAGGAAGGCGCGAAGCCACCGAGTATTCTAGCCGCTGAAGCTGGACAATAAAGAAAAGCGGAAGCGGACTTTCGTTTTTAAATAAAAGGCAATCACACGATGTTGTGATTGCCTTTTTATGTGGAGATAATAAAAAAATAAAATTTTATCAAACAAAAAGGGAATTTGCGTCGTCTTATATAAATGACAGGAGGCTTATGATGGAAGAAAAGGTAGAAGAATTAATTGATATATATAAGAAGCAAATATATTCCTTATGCTATAAGTTAGCAAAGACGAAAGAAGACGCGGAAGATATTTTTCAAGAGACATGGATAAAAGTTTTTTCATCGCGGCACCAACTTTCTTACGTGGAGAATTATAAAAAATGGATTACTACAATTTGTGTTCGTACGTTTTATGATTTTTATCGTAAGAAAAAAAGGTGGAAAGATCGAATATTGGATTTGTTTCATAAAGAGGATAGTGGAGAAATAGATTTCGCAGATGATGTGAATATATCAGAAGAATTTATTCAAAAAGTGGAAGCGGAAATGATACGGGAATTTATACAGCTATTGAATGAAAAATATAAAACCGTGCTCGTACTCTACTATTATGAACAATACTCTTATAAAGAAATGAGCGAAATATTAAATACACCGATTGGTACGGTAAAGTATCGGCTTAATTATGGGAAAAAGAAAATGCGAGAACATTTGGAGGGGTTCGTTCATGAAGGAAGATAAATTTGAACAGAAAATAAAGAGCAGTTTAGCAGAAGAGATAACTCCAAGCGAAGAGCTAATAAATAACACGAAGCAGGGCGTGCGAAAGGCTCAGAAGTTAGAGAGGAAATGGATGATTTGTATTCACACCATTTGGATTGTTTTGTTAACAATTGTTATAGAACAATTTGTCACTCATTTGGATTATAAAATTCCTATGTTAATAGCCATTGTGATTATGATGCATGTATACATTCCGATATATGTTGTAATACAGTCATTTTTAAAGAAGGAGTATAAATTACATGAAAGAGTTCGCTAATCCGTTTGTACTATTTGAAGTAGCTGGAGTGACGATGTTTTTAGCTTTTATAGCACTTTTAATATGTGTTGCATCATGGGTATATACAGATGCTAAAGCACATCAAATGAGTAAAGGATGGAGTGTCTTAGCGGTTATATTTCCATTTTTTATCGGTTTTTTGTTATATATGGTAAGAAGAAGTAAAAAGAAAGTTGAAGGAGAATATAAGATGAACTTCGTTAAAAAACAGAAAGTAACATTAGTTGCGATATTGGCAAGTACAATGTTTGTATTACTTAGTGGTTTTGCTTTTGCACAAACGTTAAATGACGCGTGGAAAGCAGGAGATATATATTTAGAAAATGAGAAGCAAGGGGAGACAAGTTACGAGGCGAAATTCTCATCATGGGATATTGCCGGTAAAGATATTGAACTTCAGTATGAGAAGGACACAGAAGTGACATTTTCTTATGAGACAGATGCAAAACGAGGGAACTTATGCTTTAGCGTGTATGAAAGACGAGGAGAAGGTATAAAAGAGTTAAAGGAAATCTGTGAATCGAAAAAAGGTAGTTTTACAGTTACTTTAAAAGCAAATGAAGAGTATGTATTGAATATAAGCGGATTAAAAGTGAAAGATGGATTCGTAAAAGTGAATTGGCAAGAGAAATAAAAGGGGCCCTATAAAGGACCTCTTTTTTATTGAATAGTATAAGTAACAGAAAAACTAACAGGACTATAGTAAACGTAAGGTGCATGAAATTGAACATACATATTTCCATCTGTTTTTGCAGTGAAAATTCGGCCGTAACCATCAGAATAACGTCCAATTAGGTTATGATTTGAGTCATAAACACTGTAACTAGGAGTTTTGCTGTTAGGATGAATTGTTAGTTCTTGTCCTTTTTGAAGGAAAATAGGTTCTTGTTCAGAACTACCTCCAGTTTGCAAAGAATAAAATTTTGTAAAGCTTTGTTCTTGAGCGGCAGCAGCGACTTTTGTTTCAGGAATAAACGCAGTAGCTCCAGTAATTCCTGCTAAAGTTAATGCACCTGCTAAAATCATTTTTTTCATAATAGAAAAAGCCTCCTTATTAGTTGTAATCGGTGTTGTTACAGTTAATATTGTATACGATAATGGGTAGGATAAAATATGCTTTTATGCATATATATTTTTTCTCAATAAAAGACCACCGATAAAATCAGTGGTCTTTTAAATGATTAAGCAGCTTTCTGTTCAGTTTGAGGAACAGGTTTTTGAAGCGAGTTATAAACTCCTGTTCCGATAACGTCTAATGCCATTCTCATTCGTTCAGGTGAAATGTTTTCTAATACGTTATCTTGAGGTGTATGGTATACCTTCTCAATATGATAGATTAATGGATTCCAACTATCGACACCCATCCAAATGAATAGAGCAGCAGGAATACCAGCTTCAGCAAATGGAACATGATCACTAGAACCGAATTTACCTTGTAGGACGAGGTCATTATTTAGTTGTTTACCTGCTTGCAAGGCAGCGTCTGTTACAAAGTTTGTAGAGCCATCAGGTGTCATAGCGTATAAATTCTTTGCTTTATCATAATTTGTTGCAACCATGTCGGCGTTAAAGACACCTAAAATACGGTCGCGTTCTTTCTGGGATAGACTATTCACGTAATAATCCGAACCAAGTAATCCAGTTTCTTCAGAACCAAAGGTAATAAAGCGAATTTCTTTATCAGTTTCTACATTTTGAAAAGCACGAGCTAGTTCTAATACTAATCCAGTTCCAGAAGCATTATCATTTGCGCCAGGTGCTCCGACAACACTATCATAGTGCGAGCTTACAACGACTGCTTTCTCATTACCTGTACTCTTTTTTGGTTTCTTTTTGGCGATAACATTTAGAGATGTTAATTTAGATTCATGTCTCGCTTTTAGGGAAAGAATTGTTGTCCCTTTTTTAGCGATTTCTTCTTTAAATGCATTTCCTTGCGCATAAGCAAGACCAAAGACAGGGATAGACTGCTTTTTCGTTAGGCGGGGATTGAAGGTTTGTCCATAATTTCCGCGTCCGCCAATTAAACTGTATAAAAGAACACCTTTTGCACCTTTGCTAACAGCATTTTCAACTTGTTTATTATAGTCTGTAACTGTCGTTCCTCTTTCAAATAAAACAATTTTACCGTTTACTTCATTTGGAATATCTTCTAATTTTGTCCCACCTTGAACAAAGATAAGGGGAGCTGTAACAGCTTCTGTAGAAATGAGTGCATTAGGAGCAGCACCAGCTTGCCAATTACGTTTTGTTGATAGTGGTGATTCAATGAATCCAATGTATTGATCGGGCACCTGAAATGGTTGATATTCTACGTCATAGCCCATTGATTTAAGCTGCATACCAATGTAACGAGAAGCCCATTCTTCGGATTTTGTTCCACCGGGGCGAGGACCAATTGTTTCAGATAAGAAACGAACATGTTCAATCGCGCGGTTTGGATCAATCTGTTTTGTAATAGATGGAGTTTGTGTAACCTCTGACGTGGAATCCGCTTTTGCTTGCCCAATTGGAGCTAAGCTAACAGCGAGTGATACAGCAAGCAAAGAGCTTACTATTTTTTGTTTCAATGATTTTCTCATTTTTTCCTCTCCTATTCTTCTATTCTCTGTGACTGACAAAAGAAGACGGATAATGACTTTATTTTACCTTCGAGTCTTTTATTTTTCAATATTCTGACATTGAGAAATAAAAACAATATATGCATATTTGCATATTTTTGAGGAAGATATGTATGCTATCATTTTAAACGAAGGTTCGCTTTCTACTCTGAAAGCTCCTACATTGCATGAATCTAGTGTACCCAAACTTTAGATTATGTAGAGAAATGGAACCACTGTAGGGTTTCATTTCTCATGTTTGAATCAGTTGATGGTAATTATGTTTCCGCATTTCATAATTATTATCAGTGATATATGTAAGGCATCCATATGAAAATAAGAGGCTGTTCAAAGGTTTTCCGTACTTTTGGGCAGCCTCACCCCGTTAAAAGGACGATACTTTATGTATCGTCCTTTTTGTATAAAAAAACATCCAATCAATTGAGAGATTGATTGGATGTGAAAAAATTATTAATAATTTTTTTTGCGTTTTGTAGCCAAAATACTTAATAATCCAGCTAGTAGAAGAAGGATACCTACTGTTTGTGTAGGGTCTTCTTTATGACCTGTATTTGGAAGGTGTTTATCCGTATTTCGATCATCTTGCTGTTTGTTATCTGTTTTATTCGATGTTTCTTCGGAAGTTCCGTTTTCGTGTTTCTCAGATGTTTCATTGCCTTTGTTCTCTTCTTTATTTGGAGGAGTAACTGGCTTGTCATCTCCACCTGACGAAGATTCAATCTTTTTATTTGAAACTGTAATTTGTAGTGGTGTAGCTTGGGCTTTATCAATTGTAAAGTTTATTGGTGATGCATCTAATTGATAGCCTTTAGGAGCCTGTGTTTCTACTAATTGATAATTACCAGGTTTCAAATCATTTACGATTATTTTTCCGTGTTGGTCTGTTTTTAAACCTTCTCGGATGATTTTTCCATCTTGGTCTAAAATATTGAAAATGGCACCTTCAAGTGTTCCATGGTGATCAATATCAACTTTAGTTAACTCAATTGAACCTGTTGTTAAACTATTTAAAGCTGTAACAGAGGTAATCTGAGATTGTCCTTTCGTAATTGTGAAAGGAATTGGTTTAATGTTTAAATCATAGCCAGTTGGAGCTTTCGTTTCAATGAACTGATAATCTCCCGGACGTAAATCAGAAACAGAAATCTTCCCATCTTTATCAGTAGTTAAATCAGAACGAACATCCTTGCCGTCCAGATCTACAATTTTAAAGATTGCTCCTTCAAGAGTAGTACCATCGATGTCATCAACTTTAGTTAATTCAACTGCGCCTTTAGTTAAGCTGTTAGTAGCAGTAACAGAGGCGATTTTTTCTTGTCCTTTTTTAACTGTGAACTTAATAGGTGTTTTGTTTAAGTCATAGTGTTCAGGAGCTTTCGTTTCGATAAACTCATAGTCTCCTGGCGGTAATTCATCCACAACTAAACGGCCGTTTTTATCAGTAGTTAAATCGGTACGAACATCGTGTCCATCCTTATTAACAATTTTAAATACTGCACCTTCAAGTGTTGTGTTTTGCTTGGCATCATCAACTTTAATTAACTCAACACTACCTTCCGTTAAGCTATTAATAGCTGTAACGAAGACATGCTTTGTTTGACTTCTTTCGATTGTGAACTTAATTGGTTCTTCATTTAAGTCGTAATGTTTAGGAGCTTTTGTTTCAATAAATTGATAGTCTCCTGGTTGTAAGTCTTTAGCGATGATTTTTCCGTCTTTATTGGTAACTAAATTCGTACGAATGTCGTTACCGTTCAGATCAGTAATTTTAAATACCGCACCTTCTAGCATTTCTTTCTTATCTATAGAGTCAACTTTCGTTAATTCCACGCCACCTTTTGTTAGGCCATTCTTAGCAGTAACAGAAGCGTGAGTTAGTTGACTTCTTTCGATAGTGAAGCTAATAGGTGTTTTATTTAAATCGTAATCTTTCGGAGCTTTCGTTTCAATGAATTGATAGTCTCCTGGGCGTAAGTTCGTAGCAGTAATCTTACCATCTTTATCAGTAGTTAAATCAGTGCGAACAATTTTACCTTTCGCATCGATGATGTTAAACACTGCATCAGAAAGTTTTGTATCTGGATTTATATCATCCACTTTTACTAATTCTACAGCACCTTCAGTTAAGCTATTTGTAGCAGTAACTTGGAGTTTTTCTTTTTGGCTTTTCTTAATTGTAAACTTAATAGGTGTACTATCTAATTTATAGTGTTCAGGAGCTTTCGTTTCAACAAACTGATAGTCCCCAGGACGTAAATCAGAAACAGAAATTTTTCCGTGTACATCTGTTGTAAGCTCAGTACGAATGTCTTTACCATTCAGATCAGTAATTTTAAATACCGCATCTTTAAGAGCAGTACCATCTACATCATCCACTTTAGAAAGTTCCACAGCGCCTTTCGTTAAGCTATTTGTAGCTGTAACGGAGATAGGATCAACTTGGCTCTTTGTAATTGTGAATGGAATTGGCTCTTTGTTTAAATCGTAGTGTTTCGGAGCCGTTGTCTCGATGAATTGATAATCACCAGGACGTAGGTCAGAAACGCTAATTTTACCTTGTTGATTCGTAACAAGATTTTTGCGAATTACAGTACCATTCATATCCACAATTTTAAATACTGCGCCTTCAAGAGTAGTGCCATCGACGTCATCCACTTTAGAAAGTTCCACGCCGCCTTTTGTTAAACTATTTTTCATAGTAACGGTAGCAATATCTTTTTGGCTTTTTTCAATTGTAAATATAATTGGTTTTTTGTCTAAATCATAGTGTTCAGGAGCCGTTATTTCAACGAATTGGTACGTACCAGGACGTAAGTTTTCGATAACGATTTTACCTTCACTGTTTGTTTTTAAATCTGTTTTAAGTACTTTGCCATCTTGATCTAGTAAATTAAATACCGCATCGGCAAGTTTTGTTTGAGTGTTTAAATCATCAACTTTAAGTAATTCGATACTACCTTGTTTTAAGCTATTTGTAGCAGTTAAAGAAATAGCTTTCTTCTGTCCTTTTTCAATAGTGAATTTGATTGGTGTTTCATCTAAAACGTAATGCTTCGGAGCTTTCGTTTCGATAAATTGGTAATCACCAGGACGTAGGTCGTTAATTTCGATTATTCCTTGTTCATTTGTAACAAGGTCTTTATGAACTACATCACCATTCATATTAACAATTTTAAATACTGCATCTTTAAGAACAGTGCCATCAACATCATCAACTTTAGAAAGTTTAACTGCACCCTTTGTTAAAGCATTTGTAGCAGTGACATGAAGAGTTTCAGTTTGGCTCTTTTTAATTGTAAATACGATAGGTTTTTTATCTAAATCGTAATGTTCAGGAGCAATTGTTTCAACGAATTGATACGTACCAGGACGTAGGTTTTCAACAACAATTTTACCTTCATCATTTGTTTTTAAGCCTTCTTTAACTAGCTCTCCGTCTGCATCTAATAAATTAAATACGGCGTTAGCAAGTTTTGTATTTATATCAATATCGTCAATCTTTGTTAGTTCAACGCTACCGTTTTTCAAAGCATTTTTGCCTGTAACATTGATTTCTTTCGTTTGACTTCTTTCAATTGTAAATGGAATCGTTGTTTCATCTAATACATAGTGCTCAGGAGCTTTTGTTTCAATGAACTGATAGTCTCCAGGGCGTAAATCAGAAACAGAAATTTTACCGTTTTTATCTGTAACAAGATTCGTATGAACTTCCTTACCATTCATATCAACAATCTTAAAGATTGCACCTTCGAGCATCGTACGATCGATGTCGTCAATTTTTGTTAATGTTACTGCACCTTTCTTTAAACTGTTAGTAGCAGTAACAGTAATATTCTCTTTTTGACTTTTTTCGATAGTGAACGGAATAGGGTCTTTGCTTAAGGTATAGTCTTTTGGAGCTTTTACTTCAATAAATTGATAGTCTCCAGGACGTAGATCAGAAGCAGAAATTTTACCGTTTTTATCAGTCGTTAAATCTTTGCGAATTACCTTTTTAGTATCATGAGCGTCAACGATTATAAATTCTGCACCTTCAAGAATAGTGCCATCAACATCATCAACTTTTGTTAAAGTGACGCCACCTGTAAGTAAACTGTTTTTTACAGTAACAGGGATAGGAAGATCTTCCTTACTACCTTTTTTAATTGTGAACTTAATAGGTGTTTTGTCTAATTTATAATGTTCAGGGGCTTTTGTTTCGATAAATTGATAATCCCCTGGTGCTAAATCAGGAATAACTAATACTCCGTAATCATCTGTTGTTAAATCTTTCATAATTTCTTTGCCAGTTGCATCTTGCAATGTGAATACAGCGCCGGCAAGAGCTTTACTACTTTCCACATCATCTTCTTTAATAAGTTTAACTTTTCCTTTCGTTAAACTATTTTTAAATGTAAGTGGAAGGAGTTTTTGTTGTCCTTTTTCGATTGTAAATTCAATTGGTTCTACATTTACATCGTAATAAGTTGGAGCCTTTGTTTCGATAAGCTTATAGTTACCAGGACGTAAGTCATCTACAACTAGCATTCCTTTACTATTCGTAACAAGGTCCGTACGAACATCTTCATTAGTATCTCTATTAACGATTTTAAATACTGCACCTTCAAGTGTTTCCTTTTCATCTGCAGCATTCACTTTTGTTAACTCAATACCGCCTTTTGTTAAGCTGTTTTTAGCGGTAACAGTAGCCTGAGTTGTTTGACTTTCTGTAATCGTAAATTTAATTGGTTTTGTATTTTTGTCGTAATACTTCGGTGCTGTTACTTCGATAAATTTATAATCGCCAGGGCGTAAGCCAGTAGCGATAGCTTTACCATCCGCACCAGTTTTTACATTTTCGCGAATAACTTTCTTTTCATCATTTGCATCAACAATTTTAAATACAGCACCTTCAAGAGCTGTACCATCGATATCATCAACTTTTGTTAATTCAACATCTCCTGGTTTTAAAGCATTTTCAGCTTTCACAAGTAGAGTTTCTTTCTGACTTCTATCGATTGTAAATTCAATAGGTTCTGCTCGTAAAACGTAATGTTCAGGAGCAGCTATTTCAATAAATTTATACGTACCAGGACGTAGGTTACTAACTTTAACTTTACCGTGTTTATCAGTAGTTAAGTTAGTGTGAGGGGAAACGTCATTATTATTTGTATCGACAAGTTTGAATACAGCACCTTCTAGTGGTTTTTTCTCACCAAACTCATCAACTTTTAATAATTCAACCTCGCCCGTTTTTAAGCTGTTATTTGCCGTAACAGTAGCAAGAGCTTGTTGGCTTTTATCAATTGTAAACTCGATAGGGTTTGTACTTAACATATAATCCTTAGGAGCTTCTGTTTCGATAAATTTATAAGCACCAGGCTCTAAATCTTTAACGGTAACTTTTCCATCTGAACCTGTTTTTATATTTTCACGAATTACTTGTTTCTCGTCATTCGCATCGACAATTTTAAATACAGCACCTTCAAGGGCAGTGCCATCGACATCATCGACTTTCGTTAAAGTGACACCACCTTTAATGAGGTGATTTGTCGCTGTAACAGTAAGTGCTTTCTTTTGACTTTTTATAATTGTAAACTCAATTGGTTTTTTATCTATGTCGTAATCTTTAGGTGCTTTTTCTTCGACAAATTGATAGTCTCCAGGGCGTAAATCTTTTGCTTCGATTTGTCCTTGATCATTTGTCGTTAATTTTTCATATCCACGAATTACTTTGTTATATCGATCGCGTACACTGAACTCCGCACCTGCTAAAGTTTTTCCATCTTTATCGAATTTTGTTAAAATGGCCGATCCTGGAATCAAACTGTTTGTTGCAGTTCGGTTTATTACTGTTGTTTGATCTTCTTTGATTGTGAATTGTATAGGTGTACTGTCTAATTTATAATGCTCAGGAGCAGTTGTTTCTTGTAAGTAGTAAGTTCCTGGTTTTAAATTATCTACAGTAATTTGTCCTTGATTATTTGTTGTTAATTTTTCGTGTTCTGAAATTATTTTTTTGTCTTTATCAAGTAGTGTGAAAACGGCACCTTGCAGTGTGACGTTTTTATTCAGGTCATCAGACTTTGTTAAAACTACTTTACCGACAAACTTCTTATTTGCAAGTTTATATGTTGTAGTCTCTTGTGTACCAAGTTCAACAATTTTCCCTTGTTTTAAATCCCAGCTAATTACATAGCCTTCAGGAGCCTTTGTTTCTTTTAATAAATATTTATCGCGTTTTAAATTATTAAATTTAGCGATACCGTCTTTGTCTGTTGTAATTTTACGGATAACAGTTTTACCTGTACGATCGTATAAAGTAAATTCTGCCCCAGCTAATAGTGCGTTCTTATTGTCGTTATCTACCTTTATAATTTCAAGGTTTCCACGGCCTTTAGTAGCAGATCCTCCGCCTGAACCAGAAGACATTCTCACTTCAATCGTTTCAGTAGTTTCTGTGTTTTTAACTGTCAACTTATTGCCTGTGATTTTCGCTTTATTACTTACTTTTTCTTTATCGTCTGCATTAATAAGTGAGCGATATTCTAAAATATAAGCTCGATCAATTTTTTTCAAGAAGGCAATTTCGAAATGTTGCTTTCCGGTATTATTGTCTGTTGTTATTTTGAGTTTATAGTCTGTTCCTTCTTTTAATTCGTTTACTGTATCTTTTGTTAAATTTCCATATGGATCAACAGTTGTAGGATATAAGTGGAATGAATCTTCCACAATTACCTGATTTTCGGTTGGATCATCTGTTACAACGGCATCTGCAATGGTTGATTGGCTTTCGTTAATTGCGATACTCCAATTAATATAGTTGTCGTCTTGCACAGCTTTTTTAGTAACGAAGCTGCCACCTTTATTTACTTGAGTGTCACCTGTAAGGGTGTTTACGATTTTAGAGCCATCTTTTAAATCTGCCTCGTTTTTGTAGGTGCCTTGGATAAGTTCACCATCAAGGCTTGTTTTAAAGATAATATAGTAAGGTGAATTAATTGATTGTTTGAAATGAACCTTTAGGGTGTTTTTATTTTTCTCTGTAGGTTCTTCAAGTTCATATTTCTCAGTTGGTACAGCATTACCAGGTTGTGCATTATCAGGATTTCCATTTAGAATCATATCGCGCACTTCAATGGATCCAGGCACTAATTTTTGTTTATCTTGTATTACGTCTATAACATAAGGATCTTTAATCTCAACATTATTATAGTTAAAGCCTATTATCCAAGTAATTTCCTTCGTTTGGGCGTTATAAGAACCGTATTTATAACCATTTGCCTTTGTGAAAGTATCAGGATCGAAATTAGCTTCAACTTTATTTGATTGTGGATTAGAATCCGTATCTATCCAAGAAAGGTTACCTGTATTTTTAAATGAAGTTTTACCACTTTCTAGCTTTGTATAATCAAAGTCTGTCGTATATTTTACGACTAATGTCTTTGTCATATTAGACTGATACGTACCTATAAGAGTAATTTTGAAGCCTTTATCTGTTACATCTAAAACATAGTCAGTCCCAGCTTGAAGGGTATAATTTCCGTCTTTAATTTCTAGTTTCTTATCTTTTAATTGTAATCCACCATGATCAAAGGTGTCCGTAATAATCGCGTTGCTTAATGGATAGTTGTTATTATTTACTATAATTGTCCAAGTTGTTGTTTTGTCTTTATAATTTGTTTCAGCTTTATTATTAGATTTAATAATATTTTGCTGCTTGAAGCTAGCTTCATTTTCTTTACTTGAATCATTATCAGCTGTAACTTTATTTTTTACTTTTCCATCTTCTATAACTTTATTAGTTGGCTTGGTTTTATAGGTAATCACATAAGCACTATTAATATCATCATTAAACTGTAAATCGAATCCATTCTTCTTGTTATTTACAGTGTAATTATTAACAGCGTCTCCTGTTACAAGCGTTCCTTTTTCATTATATGAAGCGTTTTTTACAACAATAGAATTTGCATCTAGTTCGTGTGTATCGTCAAAAATATCTTTTAAAATCGCATCAGCTTTTTTGATCTCTCTTTGATCACCATTGTAAGTAATTGTCCACTCAATTGTTTGCGTCTTTGGATCATATTTACTTGTTTTATTTAAGTGTGTACCACGAGAAACCGTTACAGTAGAACTTGCGTTTTGTTGCTTTTGATTATCACTCGTTATCGTAACGTTATTTCGGAAACTTTTAATATTTTCATCAGTAATTTTTGTGGCATATTCGATTTGATATGCTTTATTGATAGAATCTTTGAAAGCAATCTCCAATTTTGAGCCATCTGATGAAATAATATTGTAATCTGTTGGCTCAGCTTCTGCACCACGCGTTACATTCCCATTAACATCAACTTCTAAATAATAAACTTTAATAGAATCTTTATTTAAGCTTGTACCTTGTGGAATGTTATCTTTAAAAACAGCGTTTTTAAGGGGGTCTTTCGTTTTGTTCATCTCTACTTTCCAATTAATTTCATTTGTATTAATTGGTCTATCAGGTAAACCCTTTTTATTCGTAGCTGTTTGTACATTAGGCTTAAAGTCAACTGTAATAGAAACATCCTTATCTTTAATCGGGAAAGGAATTTCTTGTGTTGTTGTACCTTTAATTTCAGCTTTATTAAATTCTGTCTTTAATTGTAGGTTACCAGCAACATCTGGATGCTCTTCAACATAATCGTTGAATGTCATCGTGACTTTTCCATCTTTTGTAACAGTAAAATTACCAATTTGATGGTTTTCACTATCATATAAAGGACTGTTAATTGTATTGTAAATCTTAAAATGTTTAGGAAGATCAAAAATATAGTAATCTCCATTTTTCACATTCATTGATTTTAAAAGTTCCCATGTAAACTCAATATTGGCAGGGGAATCTGTACTTGGACGGTTATCCTCTGTAAATGGTTTTCCGTCTTTATCCGTCAACTTTACACTGGTTAAAATGTTTGTTGTTATTTGCTTTGGACCTGAATTTGTATTCTCAGCAGGGTCGCTTGCTAGCTTTTGTTCTGGATTGTCAGTGGCAATTTTAGCTGCTGGGTTTTGTTCCGGATTATCAGTGGCAGTTTTAGCTGCTGGGTTTTGTTCCGGATTATTGGTAACAGTTTTAGTTGTTGGGTTTTGTTCCGGATTATTGGTAACAGTTTTAGTTGTTGGGTTTTGTTCCGGATTATCAGTAACAGGTTTAGTTGCTGGATCTTGCTCCGGATTGTCAGTAACAGGTTTAGCTACTGGATCTTGCGCTTGTTTATTAGTATCCTGTTTGGTGCTATCTTCTTTAGAGTTTTCTACTTGAACAGGAACTGATATAGGCTGAACCATTGTTCCTAAAGGAAAAGCGATTTGAACTGATTTTTCTCCAGTTTTTAAAGTTGAGTTAAACACGGTATCAACTTTAATTTTTCCTTTAGCGTCTTTCAAATTTTCTACTTGATTATTAAATATTAATTTTAATTTATTATCTTTAGCTGTTATAAAATATTGACCAATATTTTTTTGATCTGTTACTAAATCTCCTTGCAAATCTTTAGATACTTTTAATGCAAGTGGTATTTGAACTACTGCTGTATCATTTGCGTGTGCAGCTTGTTGATCCTTTATTGACCAAGCGTATTCTACTTGAATGATTGATCCTATCTTTATTAAATTGTTAGGATTTTTTGCTTCGTCAATAATATGATTCGTTGCATCTTTCATTTCAACAGTGTCAAATAAGGAATCTCCTGTTAAGGTTTCCGCTTTTACTTGATTGTATGGAAAACTAGCAAGTTGCGAAAATAGTACGAATACAATTAAACATACATTGAAAATTTTTTTCATTTTTCCTCCTCTGAACATTCATTTGTCCATTGGGGACTTATTCCACATGAACAAATGGAATATTAAAAGTATTTGTTATAAGCTATTTATTTTTGCTATCCCTCCGTTTCTATACGCGTTCTCAGACAAACAGGATTATGTTCAAAGTAAAATTGTTTAACGTAAAACAAAATGTATATTTACACAGTTCTATGGAAATATACACAATTCGACAAAAAATGTCGAAAAAAATACTGATATAAAGAATGATATCAGACCTTTATATGTGAGATAGTTTTCATGTATATCTAGTAAAAAAGAATGGTTATAAAGGTAAGTTTTACGATACATACTAACCAATGTAGTGTATCCCTTTGTGAAGGCTTATTTTTGCCTTAAAGTTATGTGGAGATAAAAAGCTAGATAGGGTTGGTTTTGGTCAGAATGAAGACAATATGTACTTTGAAAATAGTCATTTATTTTGTCTAAAGAGAGTTGTGCGATTAGTGGACCGAAGTTGAAAGATGATAGTTTCTTACATTGTTAGAGGGATATAAGAATTACAGAATATTCGACTAACACGTTACTACGGTCATTTTTGAGACTGTTTAAACAATAAGAAAGAAGGTGTTTTTAGTTACAATATCTTTTTAGTAAAGATAAGCTTAAGTAACCTCCGCTAAAGATTATATACTTAAATGATAAAGAGTTCAACAGTAGTTCACATATTTTCCCAAAAATAAAAACGGCTGTTTTATGTGGAATAAATCTACAAAACAGCCGTTTTTGGTATTAGATTTCTGTTAAAATTATTGGTTCGCCGCGCGTTACGACAACGGTATGTTCACATTGTGCAACAAGACTTTTATCAGGTGTAACGAATGTCCAGCCGTCGTCACCACGTTCAATAATATGATCAGCTTTCATAGAGATGAACGGTTCTACAGCGATAACAAGACCGTCTTTTAGAAGCGCATTATCCATTGGATCATAGTAACTTAAAATGTGATTTGGTGCTTCATGTAAGCTAAGACCAATGCCGTGACCAGTTAAGTTTTGAATAACATTGTATCCACTTTTATGTGCGAAGTTTGAAACAGCACGACCAATTTGATTTTGTTTTGAGCCAGCTCTAACCTTTTTCATTGCTGCCCAAAATGCATCAACTGCTGCTTGGCAAAGCTTTTCTTTTGCTTCGTCTTCTCCAAGAACAAATGAGATACCTGTATCTGCATAATAGCCATCAAGTGCAGCAGATACATCGACGTTTACTAAGTCGCCTTCTTTTAATACGCGATCTCCTGGAATACCATGAGCAACTTCCTCATTTACACTAATGCAAGTTACACCTGGGAAATCATATTCTTTTTCAGGTGCAGAAATAGCACCATGCTCATCTAATACTTTTTTACCGATCAAATCAAGCTCTTTCGTTGTCATACCTGGCTTCGCTTCTTTTTTCATTTCTTCACGTGCAAGCGCAACGATGCGGCCGATTTTTCGTAAGCCTTCTAAATCTTGTTCATTACGAATAATCATGAAAACCACTGTCCTTCCTCGAATATATATCTTATCCGATTGTATCATGTTTATTTTCGTCCTGCTACTCGCTTGCGATATGCGGGTTGATTCCTCTCATAAAGAATACATGACAATTGTCATA
Organism: Bacillus cereus group sp. BfR-BA-01311; assembly: GCF_022664295.1. Lineage (NCBI taxonomy): Bacteria > Bacillati > Bacillota > Bacilli > Caryophanales > Bacillaceae > Bacillus > Bacillus cereus group sp. BfR-BA-01311. The sequence goes on along the minus strand of NZ_JAKUHC010000003.1, from coordinate 396,249 downwards.
TCGATGTCATGACGCATCATACTGTTTCCTAAGTTTTCCAAGTAATACAATGTAAATATAAGAAACAGCGGGGGTGGAGAGATGGAAAAGATTATTGAAGTAAATGGTGTTTCTAAAACATTTAAACATAAAAACGCAGTAAATAATGTTTCATTTCATGTAAATAAAGGGGAAATAGTAGCGTTACTTGGTCCGAATGGTGCGGGGAAAACAACGACGATGTCGATGATGCTTGGATTAAAGGACCCGACAGAAGGTAAGGTCTTTATATTTGGAAAGAGTCCAAAGCATAGAGATGTTCGTAATAGCCTCGGTGCGATGCTGCAAGAAGTAAGTGTCATTGATAGTATTACGGTGGAAGAGGCAATCGAGTTATTCCGTAGTTATTATACGAATCCTATAGCGAAAGAAACGTTACTGCAGTTATCAAATTTAGAATCAGAGCGAAAGCAAAGATGTGAGAAGTTATCAGGTGGGCAAAAAAGAAGGTTGAATTTTGCGCTTGCACTTGCGGGAAATCCAGATTTGTTATTTTTAGATGAGCCGACAGTCGGAATGGATATTACGTCTCGAAGAATGTTTTGGGAAACGATTCGAAAGTTAGCAAGTGAAGGGAAAACAATTATTTTAACGACGCATTATTTAGAAGAAGCAGATGCTTTAGCAAATCGTATCTTATTATTTGCGAACGGAAAGATTATCGCAGATGGTACACCAGACGAAATGAAAGCGACGATTTCGCGAAAAACAATCACATTTTACTCGAAGGAAAGCATTCCTACAAAATTACTAAAGGAATTACCAAATGTAACAGAAGTAAAGTCAAGCGAAGGACGCTTCATTTTAACAACGGAGGATACGGATGCAACTTTAAAAGCCATTTATCAAAAGAGTTTACCTGTAACAGATGTTTCAGTTGAACGTGGAAGTCTTGATGAAGCATTCGAACAGTTTGTCGCAAATCAGAAGGAGGAAATCGCATGAGAGCATTATGGATGCAATGCAAAATAGAAATTTTACGTACATTCCGCAATAAATTATTTATCTTTTTCTCATTATTAATGCCTGTTATGTTTTACTACATTTTCACAAATGTTGTTCAAGTACCACAAAACGGAGATGCGTGGAAAGCACATTATTTAATTTCGATGGCAACTTTCAGTATTGTAGGGACTGCACTCTTTAGTTTCGGTGTGAGACTTTCTCAGGAAAGAGGGCAAGGATGGACACATCTTCTAAAAATTACACCGCTTCCAGAGGGAGCATATTTAACAGCAAAAATTATCGCTCAAACAGTAGTAAATGCTTTTTCAATATTAGTTATCTTTATTGCAGGGATACTAATTAATCATGTTGAGTTAACGGTAGGGCAATGGATTGGTGCGGGATTATGGTTATTGTTAGGGGTAACACCATTTTTAGCGTTAGGAACAGTAATAGGTTCCATTAAGAAGGCGGACGCAGCTGCTGGCTTAGCAAATATTTTAAATATGAGTTTAGCTATAGTTGGCGGGTTATGGATGCCGATTGAAGTATTCCCAAAAATATTAAGAACGATTGGTGAATGGACACCGACATACCATTTCGGAAGTGGTGCGTGGGATATTGTAGCTGGAAAATCAATTGGATGGGAAAATATCGCGGTATTAGGAGGTTATTTCCTTATATTTGTTGTAGTATCAATATATATAAGAAAAAGACAGGAAGCGGTATAAATGATAGAGAAGAAGAGGATTGAGATTTTTCCGAAACATATGGGATTCTTCCCGTATATGTGGTTTGTTTATCTATTATTTCCAATTTATCACTTAGCGCAGGCATCAGGATGGAAGCTTGTAATAGGAAGCGGTATGTTGATAATTTTTATCGTCACATACCGTCAGCTTTATTTTGTTCAGAGGACGTTTGTTTTTTGGGCGTGTATTCAAATGGTACTCATCTTTTTATTTGCTTTATTTTATAATCCTTTTATGATATTTTTTGGCTTTTTCACAGCAAGTGCGATGGGATTTGCGCCAAATAAGAAAGTATTTCGAGTGCTGTTATGTTCGTTAGTTATCATGCTTGGAGCATTTTTATTTGTAAATATGAATCAACTAACAACTACAAGTTTAGTAAATATCGTTCCAATGTTTATTTTAATGCTTCTTACGCCATTTGGTATGCGCAATTTTAATCAGAAAAAGATGTTAAGAAATCAATTGGATCAGGCGAACGAGCAAATTAAAGACTTAGTAAAACGTGAAGAACGGCAGCGGATTGCAAGAGATCTTCATGACACATTAGGGCATACGTTATCTCTTATTACTTTGAAAAGCCAGCTTGTAGAGAAGTTAATTGTGAAAAATCCAGAGCGTGCAAGTGCGGAAGCGAAGGAAATTACACAAACGTCTCGTACAGCTTTAAAACAGCTGAGAGAATTAATTTCTGATATGCGTATGATTACGGTAGAAGAAGAGCTAGAGCAAATAAAAGCGATCTTACAAGCAGCTAATATTGAATTAGAAGTGAGGCAAGAAGCAAGATCGAGCTCGTTATCACCAATTGAACAAAATATTGTCGGGATGTGTTTACGTGAGGCCGTTACAAATGTTGTAAAACATAGTAAGGCAACGCGGTGCGCAGTTTCTGTATTAGAATCACAAGGTGAACTGATTTTGAAAGTAGAAGATAACGGAATCGGTTTAACAGATCAAAATCATGATGGAAATGGTATTCCCGGCATGAAAGAACGAATTGCTCTTATTGATGGATTTGTTGAATTAGGTACAATTAATCCAGGGACGTTATTAACGGTAAAAGTTCCAGTTGTTATTAGAACAGGAAAAGATGAGGTGAGGGCATGATTCGAATTATTATTGCAGAAGACCAGCGGATGCTTCGTGGTGCATTAGGAGCCCTGCTTGATCTAGAAGATGATATCGAAGTAATTGGGCAAGCTGCGAACGGGGAAGAGGCGTTAAAATTAATTGAATCGTTAAAGCCAGATGTAAGTATTATGGATATTGAAATGCCGATTCAAAGTGGATTGGATGTCGCTGAGACTTTAAAGAAAGAAAAATCATCATGCAAAGTAATGATTTTAACAACATTTGCAAGACCTGGTTATTTTGAACGAGCAATGAAAGCTGGTGTGCACGGATATTTATTAAAGGATAGCCCAAGTGAAGATTTAGCAGCAGCAATTCGTAATGTAATGAAGGGAAAACGAGAGGTCTCCCAAGATTTAATGTTCGGCCTATGGCAGGAGCAAAATCCGTTGTCAGATCGCGAAAAGGAAGTATTGTTGCTTGCGAAAGAAGGAAAGACGGCAAACGAAATTGCGAAGGCACTTTATCTTTCGCCGGGTACAGTACGTAATTATATTTCTGAAGTATTAACGAAGCTCGATGCGAAAAATAGAATTGAGGCAATTACAATTGCGGAAGAAAAGGGTTGGATATAAAAAGAAGGCTGCCTATGAGAGGTAACCTTCTTTTTATAATTATTGTACTTCTATTACTTGATTTACTTTTTGTAATGGTTTGTAACCATGTGCTTCAAATGCCTTTGCAAATTCATTTGATACGGAAGTGTCATATAAATCTTTTGCAGCTTGTACGATATGAGATTGAAGTGATTCAAAGTCTTCAGCGGAAGTTGCATAATTTTGCAATGCACGCATAACAACTTTACTTACTTTTTCATTTCCTTGTTTTTGAACAGCAACACCGTTATATGTTTTACCTTCAGCTAATTGATATAATACGTGACTGATAATACCAGAATTCACGTGTGATTCTTGATTATTACCATCGTTATAGAAATCTTGTAAATTTGTATATAGTTTATGACCGCCGTCACCAATTTCCCTTGGGATATCACGAATTGTTAGGCCACCTAATGTATCGCCCATAATCCAGTTTCCTTTATCTTTCTTTACGTAATATTCGATTTGTGTACCCCAGAAATCCGCTAATCCCTCGTTTAGTGCAGATGTTTCAGCGCTTGGATATCTCACGACTTTATTTTTCGTCGTGCCACTGAATACAGCATGTCCAAATTCATGAGCTGTTACATCAAGAGCGGATGTTAGTTTTCCGTCTAAACCATCACCAAATACCATTTGGTTCCAAGCGGGATGCCAAAATGCATTTACATAGTCTTCTTTTACACCATCACTAACTTCAGTAGAATCAAAACCGTGTACACTAGCAACAACTTTTGAATCTTTATTGTCGTAACTTTTTAGATTATGTTCTTTCTTAAAGTAATCGTAAATATCACTCATGTTCTTCATAGCGCCCGCGGCTTCTTTATCTGCAAAATTAGGAGTACTACTTGAAATTAGTGTCCCTGGATAACCAGCTTGACTATATCCTCCAAGGGAATCGGCGTAGTTTGCATTATAAATATAAATACCATTTCCGCGTGATAAATCCGCTAAATAAAATTTTCCATCAGTTCCTTTGGCAATATTGAAAGAGATGTTTTCTTGAAGTGCATTTTTCCCAGTTCCTTGCTCACTTGCAGGGGATAATCTAGGTGATGTTACTTGATTTATAGTCTTATTCTCTTTGTTTTTAATGAACTTTTCTTGGAAAAGTACTTCTCCAGTTTTTAAATCAACGATAGCATTGCCGTTTATAATTTGTTCATTGTTTTCATAAGTAAATGTAATAACAGTTGCGAATGTATAATAGCCATCTTTTTTCTTATAAACAACGGTTTCGCTAGAGAATTCTGTCTCAACTGCATCGCTTGGAATTTGAACTATATCGCGTAATTTAGATTTTACTTCATTTTTCGACAAAAAATTTGTTATAGTAAGATTAGGTTGTTGATTTAAATTTTGAACAACTTTACCACTAACAGTTGTGATTACTCCATTTTTATCTACTTTTACAATGAGATCTTGGCCATATACTTTATAGTTTTTATATGTTTGTGCAAGGCGAACTTCGGTTTGATTTTCTTTGGTTTCTTTATTTGTAGGTTGGAAATCTACATTTTTTTCAGTAGTAACTTGTTCTTGTTGAGCTTTTGCCCCATTTACCTCACCTTTTAAATACTTTTTAGCAATATTTTCTTTCGTATCATTTTGAGGTTGTGTTAATTTCCCGATTGTTAAACCAGGCTGAGCAATTTCAACTTTGACTGCACTTTTGTTTAATTCTTGAGCATGAATAGCTTCTGTTGATAAAGGGCAAAGAAGACCGAATGTAACGAAAGCACTAGCAAGTTTTCTATAATTCATCTATAACACTCCTAATCTATTATTGTATGTGAGATGAATTGTATGAAAAATTTGCCGAATTTTATATATATTATGCATTATTTCATATCAAAAATTGTCGAATTCACATTATTGTAGTGGTATGACAACTCAAAAAATTAGATTGTTCTAATGGGATGGTGAGTAAGTATGCACGCAGAAAAATTAGGAAGTGAAATTAAGAAAATTAGGGTGATGAGAGGATTAACACAGAAACAGTTATCCGATAATATATGTCATCAATCGGAAGTGAGTAGAATTGAATCGGGTGCGGTATACCCAAGTATGGATATATTGCAAGGTATCGCAGCAAAATTACAAGTTCCTATTATTCATTTTTATGAGGTACTCATTTATTCCGATATTGAAAGAAAAAAACAGTTTAAAGATCAAATCATTATGCTTTGTAAGCAAAAGAAATATAAAGAAATTTATAATAAAGTATGGAATGAGCTGAAAAAGGAAGAATATCATCCTGAATTCCAGCAATTTCTTCAATGGCAATATCATGTAGCAGCTTACATATTAAAGAAAATTGATTACGAATATTGTATTTTAGAATTAAAAAAATTGTTAAATCAACAGTTAGCTGGAATAGACGTATACCAAAATCTTTATATAGAAAATGCGATTGCAAATATTTATGCTGAAAATAGCTATTTTAAGAAGAGTATTGAGTTATTTGAAGATATATTAAAACAATTAGAGGTGTTGCATGATAATGAAGAATTTGAAGTGAAGGTAAGATATAATCATGCAAAAGCATTATATTTAGATAATCAATATGAAGAGTCACTTTATCAAGTAAATAAAGCGATTGAAATATCATGCCGAATTAATAGTATGGCATTAATTGGACAGCTATATTATCAAAAAGGTGAATGCCTAGGGAAGTTGGAGTACGATGGGGCAGAGGTTGAAGATGCATATAAAAAGGCAAGTTTCTTTTTTGATATATTAGAAATGCATGCATATAAAGAAGCTCTCGTAAATAAAATCAGTAGATAAATATCCTAAAAAATGGGTATGCATAATTGCATATAATAGAGATAAATTTTCATGATATATTAAAATAAAAAATGTGGGTGATGGAATATGAAGAAATTACTTATTGGTAGTTTATTAACGTTAGCGATGGCATGGGGTATTTCATTAGGCGATACGGCATTAGAGAAAAGCCATATAATTACTCATAACGATCAAGAGGTACAATTAGCTAAAGATTTACCTTTTGAATATTAAAAAACAACCGTCTTACTTAGGCGGTTGTTTTTTTATGGAGTAACATCCAAACGTCTTTACTAGAAACAGGTTTGCTAATAAAGAATCCTTGAATGTGATCACAATTTTGTTTATGTAAAAATTCCCATTCTTCTTCCGTTTCTACACCTTCTGCAATCACTTTTAAATTTAGTTGTTTTGATAGTGTAATAATGGAAGAGACAATTGCTTCTTCTAAAGGGCTAGTTGTAATTCCACAAATAAACTCTCGAGCGATTTTTAATGTGTTGATTGGATATTTTGTTAAATAAGCTAAAGAACTATAACCAGTTCCAAAGTCGTCGATTGAAATTTGAATACCGAGGTTTTGAAGTTGTTCTAGTTTTGCAACTACAGATTGATTTTGATTAATTGCGATGCTTTCCGTAATTTCAATATCTAGTGCTTCTGGTTTCAGTTCTGTTTCTTTCAACAACTTTGAAATAGTTGGGATTAAATCTGTATGGTTAAATTGAACAACAGATAAATTTACACCAACTTTTAAGTGAGAGAAACCTTGATTATGCCATCTTTTTGCTTCTAAACAGGCAGTACGTAAAATCCAATTGCCAAGTTCAATAATAAAACCAGTTTCCTCTGCTAGAGGGATAAATTGGGCAGGAGATACGATACCGAGTTTTGGATGCTTCCAACGTATTAATGCTTCAAAACCGATAATTTGTTTTGTTTTTGTGCTTACTTGTGGCTGGTATTCAAGGAAAAATTCATTTTGTTGTAATGCCTTTGAAAGTTCACCTTCTAAGAATTGAATTTCATTTTGAGCGATACTCATTTCTTTTGAGAAGAAAACAAATCTGTTTTTTCCATTTCCTTTAGCACGATACATAGCCATATCAGCATTTTTCATTAACTCATTTACATCAGTTCCATAATCAGGGTACATCGCAATTCCGATACTTGGTGTAATAGAGAGTTCTTCGCCTTGAATGAAGAATGGTTTGTTTAAAATAGTTAAAATCTGTTCAGCTATAAAAATTGCACTTTTTTCTGAGTACATTTCTGGTAATAGAATTGTAAACTCATCTCCACCTTGGCGAGCGACGATATCTTTTGAACGCAAGCAACCGCGTAATCTTTTTGCTACTTCAATTAATAATAAATCTCCGACGTCATGACCAAGTCTATCGTTAATTTTTTTAAATCGATCTAAATCAAGGAACATGACGGCGACATCATTTGCGTTAGTTTGAGCTGTATTTAAAATGGCTTTTAAATCTTTTTCGAACTTTCGACGATTTGGTAATCCAGTAAGTGCATCGTGAAAGGCTAAATGTTCTACTTGTTTTTGTTTTTCATATAAAGTGGTAATATCACGCGCTATCCCAAACATTCCGACCACTTCTTTGTTTATAAAAGTAGGGATAAGTGTAATATGGAGATAATAATAATAGCCTTCTTGTTCTTTTGTACGCACTTCTAACGTTTGTGGCCTACCTTCCTTTGTAATTTGTAAAGCCTTCTTTAGTAGTTCGTGGTCTTTTGAATCAATGAAGTGTACCAGAGAATAGCTTGCCACTTCGCAATAATAGGCAGTAAATAAGCTTTCGCACGCCTTATTAGATTGTTGAAAAATGCCATTCATATTTAAAGAGAAAACGGCATCGGGGTGATCTTCGAATAAAGACTTATAGCGTTGTTCACTTTTTGATAATGCAAATGCACCTTCTTCAACTTCGTCCTCTAGTTGTGTAGTCAACTGTTCATATGTATGAATTAGTGCTTGATTATCTTTCCACATGTAAAGTTGCCGCAAGAATAACAAAATAAGTGATAATACGAGACCGATTAACATGAATTTATCATCCCAAGGTTGAATGATAATAAAGGCAAAAGTAATAATTATACTAAAATAAGGTAGTATAAAACGTACATAATCGAATCGGTAATATTTTGCTTTCGTTTCATGCTGCATTGGTTTGTCTAAAATATACAGTATGGAAGAAAGTCCAATTAATAAAATAGAAGCAGTGTGTATTAAATAATTAAATTCAGGAGAAGTTTTCATCCCAAAATTCAATTGAAACAGATGAATGTAACCGTATACGAGTATAATAGTGAAACCGATAATTAATGCAATTCTACTAGAAGAATATTGTTCTCTTCTATAAAGGCTAATAACGGCGTAAATTACTAATGATTGTGCAATGAAATAGCCAATTAAAATCCAAGTTTCCTTTGTTAACATACGGAAGCTTGAAAGGTCCAATATAAAAGTTAAATTGAAATAAATGTTCATAATAACAATAAAGATGCTATCGAATGAAAATTGAGCAAGACCCTTAATAGAGTAAATTTTTATAAACTTTATAGCAAATCCAACAAAGAGTAAAACATATTGTATGATAAAAAAAGGTAATGCTTTATATGAGAATATAACTTGCTCATGAATGGAAAGTGAATGAAGGAATAAAGTTATCTCCATAGCTAATCCGCATAGACAAGTACATAGTAATAAAATCCAAAATAACTTATCACCATGCGTCATTTTTCTAATCGCTTTACATAAGCAATAGCAAGAAAAAAGTGAAGCGAAACAGAATAAGAAAAGAATCCCGATTTCTTTTATATTCAACTCATTTGGTATAAGGAATATCCAAAGAGCAAATATAAATATGTATATTATTCCAGATTGTATATAATTTTTTTGATTAATCATATTATGACTCCGTTTCAATAAAGTTGAATCTAGGGGAGAAAATGCTAATTTAAATAATAGCATATAAAATAGGATGTTTTTTACTATAAAAATTACTTTTTTGAAAAAATGGTGCAAAGTTACAATTTACCACTGTAACATTGCACCACTTATTCTTTTAATTCCTCTTATAGCAGAAAGTTCGTCTATTAATTGGAATAGTGCTAAGTCTTTTTGTTTACTTTCAATCATAATATCGAAATTATGATTGTGTTTTTTTGCAATGTGTAAGAAAGGCTTGATAAACTCTAAATCGATATATTCAGCATGAGCCCTAAATTCTTTTTCCGATCTCGGGGAGGAAATGTGAACTTTAGGAGAGATATTTGTATGTGACCAAGTTTCAAAAATTGCAGGAAGCAACTCTTCTAGTGGTTCCTCGCAAAGATTGGCCATATGATGATGATAATCAAATACAAATGGGATATTTTCTTTTTGGCAAATTGATAAAGTTTCAGCGGTTGTATAGGTTTTATCATCATTTTCAAGAGTCATTTGTTTTTTTATATGTGTAGGAAGTTTTTTTATGTTTTCATGGAAGCGCTCAATAGCCTTTTCTTTATTTCCATAGGCTCCACCTACATGAATATTAATGTAAGAAGAATCTGCAATGCCTATAGCATCCAATATTTTATAATGATAAGCCATATCCGTAATAGCGTTAGTAGTAATATGTGGCTTGTCGCTTGTAAATAGCGTAAATTGATTTGGATGAAAACTTATTCGTAAATTGTGTTCTTTAATTAAAGTCCCTATTTTATGCCAAAGTGGTGTGAATACCCCAATATAGTCAAACTCGACTTCGGGATGTGTTGCAAGTGGGACGATAGAAGACGATAGGCGATATAGTGGGATTTCATGCGCTATATTGTAATGAAGGATACGTATTGTGTGCTCTAAATTTTGCCTTATAACATGGTATAGTTTGTCTTCTCGCTCTTGCTTGCTGAGTTTCTTAAAGCTTGTAAATGTCATTGTTTTGGCAGGAGAACAGTTCCAGAGTGCCATTGCATGTGAGACATATCCAAACCGCATAATCATATGAAATACACCCCTTGCATTCATTGTCTTTCCTATAAAAAGAAAGCAAATATTGTTCCAATCCATTCCTTTCCTCTATTGATAAGAGAAGTCGGGTTTACATCGCTATAGGAAAGTACGGATGCATTTTCTAGATCTTCATGGAATTTATTTTTTACTGTTTGAATGAAATGTTTATTATATAACAGGCAGTTTATTTCATGGTTAATATATAAACTTCTCATATCAAAGTTTGCTGTTCCGATATCGCAAATATCATCGTCTACTATAATAATTTTGGCGTGAAAAAAACCTTGTTGAAATGCATAAATATTGCAACCAGCCTGTATTAATTTTCGGCAGTACGGAAATTTGGCTTCTCGAACAAGAGGGTGATCAGCTTTTTCTGGAACAAGGATTGTGATTTGAACCCCTCTTTCTCTTGCTTTTAATAAGGCATTCATAATTTTTTTTCCAGGAATGAAATATGGTGTACCGATACAGATTTCTTTTTTTGCCCCGTTAATTAAATGTAAAAAAGTATGCTGTAAATAAGCCCCATCAGTCGGAATAAATTGATGCAGGATGGCACCTGGGTTTTGTTTTGGAAAATAAAGAGAAGCATCTAATAAATTCTGTTTCGTATCATCAAACCAGTCATGCAAAAATTGCTTTTGTAAATCTTGAACCCCTTCTCCTGTAAGACGTAAATGATAGTCTCGCCATAATCCTAAATATTCATTATGCCCTAGATACTCTTCGCCGATATTAAATCCCCCGATATAGCCGGTTTTCCCATCAATCACTGTAATTTTCCTATGATTTCTTTGATTAGCAGAAAAGAAAGGCAGAGGAAATTTTACCTTATGACAAAATGAAAAAGATATACCATGTTTTTGCAGGGAGCGAATAGCTTCGTTTGATAAAGAATGGCTGCCAAATCGATCAAGTAAAAGTCGTACTTCAATTCCTTCCTGAGCCTTATCAATCAGCAATTTTAAAAATTCACGACTGATTTTATCGTTTTTTACAATGAAGAATAAAATATGAATGTGATGCTGTGCTTGTTTTATATCAGTAAATAAAGCATCATATAAATCTTTCCCGTATGTATAAAGGTGAAAATCACTTTGACGTAAAGGGAAAGTGCGAGGGCTTACTCGTTTTAAATGAAGAAGTCGCCCGTATGAAAGGTCAATTGTAATCCAAAGAGCAACGGATATTAACAAAAGAGATAAGTAGAGCATCAGTGAATTCCCTCCTTCGCATTCTTTTCACCTTCAGTGTGTTACAAATGATACGGGTAGCACGGCTGTTATTATAAATTTCATTATAGGATAGTATGTTGCACTGATTAAAGTTTCACTTTATCCCGCTTTAACGGGCAGTAAGCCTTTCAACTCAAAACTGTTGAATAAGTAGAAGTTAGTTTGGAAATCAACTGCCCGTAAAAGCCCGATTGGTTCAACTAATAATCAGCGGGGGATGAACTACCCCTGCTGATTAAAGTTTCACTTTATAGTTTCACCGAAATAAACAGCTTTATGAAAAAATGTGTTGTTCTATAACAAAAAACTGTTGACTGAATGCTCACTCATTATATAATGGGGATAGGGGATATAATTCAGAAAATTATATATTTTTGAAGATTCAAAAAAGAAAGAGGGCTTACAAAGAGAGGGGTAGCATAAATATGAATAGCTTACTGATCATTAATTGGCTGGCTGCCATTGCTGTTATTGCTTATGCAGGATATTTGTTTGTATATCTTATACGGACGAGAATGGCCTACATACAATTAGGGAAAAAAATTGAATTTGACCGTCGTTTTAAAGAGCGTTGGGATCTCCTTAAGGTCAATGTTTTCGGTCAGAAAAAGCTGCTGAAAGATAAGAAAAGCGGCATCATTCACGTTATGTTCTTTTACGGATTTATTCTTGTCCAATTTGGAGCAATTGACTTCGTTTGGAAAGGACTCGCACCAGGATCACATCTTCCACTTGGACCACTATACCCTGCATTTACATTCTTCCAGGAAATTGTCACACTTGTTATTTTAATTGCAGTATTTTGGGCTTTTCATAGACGTTATGTAGAAAAGCTTGTTCGTTTAAAACGTAACTTCAAATCAGGTCTTGTTCTTATCTTTATCGGGGGCTTAATGATTTCTGTACTACTTGGTAACGGTATGGGACTTATATGGCATGGCGAGGAGCTTTCATGGAGTGAACCAATCGCTTCTGCAATCGCTTACGTTTTTAGCGGGATAAATGAAACCGTAGCCATTTCAGTGTTCTATTTTTCTTGGTGGGTGCATTTACTAATTTTGTTAACGTTTTTAGTGTATGTTCCACAATCAAAACATGCGCATTTAATTGCAGGACCAGCTAATGTATTCTTCGGTCGTCTTTCAAACCCAGGGAAGCTTGAAAAGATTGATTTTGAAGATGAAACGCAAGAAACATTTGGTGTTGGTAAAATTGAAGACTTTAGACAAAATCAACTTATTGACTTATACGCTTGTGTAGAGTGTGGTCGTTGTACAAATATGTGTCCGGCAACAGGAACAGGAAAAATGTTATCGCCGATGGACTTAATTTTAAAACTTCGCGATCATTTAACTGATAAAGGAGCTGCGGTAACATCAAAAGCACCGTGGGTTCCAGTAGTTGCCTTCAATAATACACAAGGAAATCAGTTAGCGATGATGGCAGCTGGAAAAGGACAACAAGAATCAGCGTCTACAACGCTTGCTTACGATCCGAGTTTAATCGGAGATGTTATTACAGAAGAAGAGATTTGGGCATGTACAACGTGTCGTAACTGTGAAGATCAATGCCCAGTTATGAATGAGCATGTTGACAAAATTATTGATTTACGTCGATATCTCGTTTTGACTGAAGGGAAAATGGACGCGGAAGCACAACGCGCGATGACAAATATCGAGCGTCAAGGAAATCCGTGGGGGCTGAACCGTAAAGAGCGTGAAACATGGCGCCAAGGTGATGACGAAGTAACAGTTCCAACTGTAAAAGAAAAATCAAAAGCTGGGGAGGAATTCGAGTATTTATTCTGGGTTGGTTCAATGGGATCATACGACAATCGTAGTCAGAAGATTGCGATATCGTTTGCGAAGTTAATGAACGAAGCAGGCATTTCATTCGCAATTCTCGGTAATAAAGAAAAGAATTCTGGAGATACACCACGCCGCCTCGGAAATGAATTTGTATTCCAAGAGATGGCGACAAAGAATATCGAAGAATTTGAAAAGGCAGGAGTGAAGAAAATCGTTACGATTGATCCTCATGCTTATAACACATTTAAAAATGAGTATCCGGACTTTGGCTTGCAAGCAGAAGTCTATCATCATACAGAATTGTTAGCTCAGTGGGTGAAAGAAGGGCGCTTAAAGCCTGTTCACGCTATTGAAGAAACAGTTACGTACCATGATTCCTGTTATTTAGGAAGATACAACGAAGTGTACGAAGCGCCACGTGACATTTTGAAAGCGATTCCTGGAGTGAATCTTGTAGAAATGGCACGTAATCGTGAAACGGGAATGTGCTGTGGCGCAGGTGGTGGCTTAATGTGGATGGAAGAAACAACAGGTTCTCGTATTAACGTTGCTCGTACAGAACAAGCATTAGCTGTACAGCCATCCATTATCGGTACAGGTTGTCCATATTGCTTAACGATGATTAGTGATGGAACGAAAGCGAAAGAGGTAGAAGAGAAAGTTCAAACTCTTGATGTGACAGAGATTTTAGAACGATCTGTTATCGGACAGAAAAAAGAAGCGATGTAGTTTGTAAGAATGTATACAACTTTAGAAAGAGGTGCAATGATTGCACCTCTTCTCAACGTAGGGATACCGAGCGAGCGCTCAGTGTTAAAAAATGAAATGGGGGAAAGAAACATGAGTAAAACAGTTATTTTAAGTGCTGCAAGAACACCAGTTGGAAAATTTGGAGGATCTTTAAAGGATGTAAAAGCGACGGAACTTGGAGGAATTGCAATTAAAGCAGCGCTTGAAAGAGCAAATGTTGCGGCTAGTGATGTTGAAGAAGTTATATTTGGAACGGTTATTCAAGGTGGGCAGGGACAAATTCCATCGCGCCAAGCTGCGAGGGCTGCTGGAATCCCTTGGGAAGTGCAGACGGAAACAGTGAATAAAGTTTGTGCATCAGGGCTTCGTGCGGTTACGTTAGCGGATCAGATTATTCGTACTGGCGATCAATCACTGATTGTAGCTGGCGGTATGGAGTCGATGAGTAACAGTCCTTACATTTTACGTGGAGCAAGATGGGGATACAGAATGGGCAACAACGAAGTTATTGATTTAAACGTTGCTGACGGTTTAACATGCGCATTTTCAGGTACACACATGGGCGTTTATGGCGGAGAAGTTGCAAAGGAAGATGGAATTTCTCGCGAAGCGCAAGATGAATGGGCATATCGTAGCCATCAGCGTGCGGTTTCAGCGCATAAAGAAGGGCGTTTTGAAGAGGAAATCGTGCCAGTAACGATTCCGCAAAGAAAAGGCGATCCTATTGTCGTTGCAAAGGATGAGGCGCCACGTGAAGATACAACGATTGAAAAGTTAGCAAAGTTAAAACCTGTATTTGATAAGACAGCGACGGTGACAGCTGGTAATGCGCCGGGACTAAACGATGGTGGTGCCGCACTTGTATTAATGAGCGAAGACAGAGCGAAGCAAGAAGGAAGAAAGCCATTAGCGACAATTTTGGCGCATACAGCAATTGCAGTAGAATCTAAAGATTTCCCAAGAACTCCAGGTTATGCAATTAACGCATTGCTTGAAAAAACAGGAAAGACAATTGAAGACATTGATTTATTCGAGATTAATGAAGCCTTTGCAGCGGTAGCAATTGCAAGTACAGAAATCGCAGGAATTGATCCGGAAAAATTGAATGTAAATGGCGGCGCGGTAGCGATGGGACATCCAATTGGAGCAAGCGGAGCGCGCATTATCGTTACACTAATCCATGCACTTAAGCAGCGCGGCGGTGGAATTGGAATTGCTTCGATTTGTAGCGGTGGCGGTCAAGGGGACGCAGTGATGATTGAAGTTCACTAATTAAAGTTCGAGGGTATAAAATTTATTAACAATTAAGGGGGAAGAAAAAATGGGTGTACAAAACATTGTTGTAATTGGTGCAGGGCAAATGGGATCAGGAATTGCACAAGTATGTGCAATGGCAGGATATGACGTGAAGGTACAAGATTTAAAGCAAGAGCAATTAGATAGAGGATTGGCTATCATTACGAAAAACTTAGCACGCCAAGTAGAAAAAGGACGTATGAAGGAAGAAGAGAAGGAAGCCACATTAAATCGTCTTACAGTAACGCTTGATTTAGATTGTGTGAAAGAAGCGGATCTTATTATTGAAGCAGCTGTTGAGAAAATGGATATTAAAAAGAAAATCTTTGCGAATCTAGATGAAATTGCTCCAAAACACGCAATTTTAGCAACGAATACGTCATCTCTGCCAATTACAGAAATTGCAGCGGTAACGAAGCGTCCGGAAAAAGTAATCGGTATGCACTTTATGAATCCAGTTCCAGTTATGAAGCTTGTTGAGATTATTCGTGGTTTGGCTACCGATGATGCGGTATATGAAGCAATTGAAGATATTACGAAAAAAATTGGGAAAGTACCAGTTGAAGTGAATGATTTCCCAGGTTTTGTATCAAATCGTATTTTGCTACCGATGATTAACGAAGCAATTTATACGTTATATGAAGGTGTAGCGACGAAAGAAGCAATTGATGAAGTCATGAAGCTTGGTATGAACCATCCGATGGGGCCTTTGACACTCGCCGATTTTATCGGTTTAGATACGTGTTTATACATTATGGAAGTGTTGCATGAAGGATTAGGAGATAGTAAATATCGCCCATGTCCGTTATTACGTAAGTATGTGAATGCAGGATGGTTAGGGCGTAAAACAGGTCGTGGATTCTACGTTTACGAATAAATGCCCCCTTTGTTACAACATAGTGGTCTTACCAAATTATTTAAAGGATATATAGCAAATGGAGGCGGAATATATGAACTTTCGTTTTAATGAAGAGCAGCAAATGATGAGGAAAATGGTTCGGGATTTTGCACAGAAGGAAATAGCTCCCTTTGTTCCTAGTATGGAACAAGGGGTGTTCCCGAAAGAGATTTTGCAAAAGATGGGTGAGCTTGGATTAATGGGTATTCCAGCGCCTGCAAAATACGGTGGGGCAGAAATGGACTTTATATCTTACATTCTAGCAATTGAGGAAATCTCAAAGGTAAGTGCAACAGTTGGTGTAATTTTAGCTGTACATACGTCAGTTGGAATGAATCCGATTTTATATTTCGGAACAGAAGAACAGAAGAAAAAATATGTTTCTAAACTTGCAACTGGGGAATATTTAGGTGCATTTGCTTTAACAGAGCCAAATGCAGGATCAGATGCAGGGAGTTTGAAATCAAGAGCTGTGAAAAAAGGTGATCATTATATTATTAATGGATCGAAAGTGTTTATTACAAATGGTGGTGAAGCAAGTACATACATTGTATTCGCTTCTACAAATCCAGAGGCAGGAAAAAGTGGTATTTCTGCATTTATAGTAGAGAAAGATACACCTGGTTTAATCATCGGAAAAGATGAACATAAGATGGGACTTCTCGGTTCTCGTACAGTACAACTTACTTTTGAAGATATGAAAGTGCCAGCTGAGAATTTACTTGGGGAAGAAGGACAAGGATTTAAGGTGGCGATGGCGAATTTAGATGTTGGGCGAATTGGAATCGGTGCGCAGGCGTTAGGAATTGCTGAAGCGGCGCTTGGCTGTGCAATTGATTATGCAAAAGAAAGAGAGCAATTCGGGAAGCCAATTGCGGCGCAGCAAGGGATTGGCTTCAAGCTTGCAGATATGGCAACAAGTGTCGAAGCAGCAAGGTTACTCGTATATAGAGCGGCATCTCTTAGGGCACAGGGATTACCATGCGGTAAAGAAGCATCTATTGCGAAAGTATTTGCTTCTAAGACAGCGGTTGAAGTCGCGATTGAGGCGGTGCAAGTGTTTGGTGGTTACGGTTATACGAAAGACTATCCAGTAGAACGATTTTTCCGTGATGCGAAAATCACGCAAATATATGAAGGAACAAGTGAAATACAGAAACTTGTTATTAGCCGTGCTTTATAAAAGGGCGAGGGGGAGACGGAGATGCATTTTAAACTATCAGAAGAACATGAAATGATAAGAAAAATGGTTCGAGATTTTGCTAAAAATGAAGTGGCACCAACAGCAGCTGAGCGTGATGCGGAAGAGCGATTTGATCGAGAATTATTTGATCAAATGGCAGAGCTTGGTTTAACCGGTATTCCGTGGCCTGAAGAGTACGGTGGAATTGGAAGCGATTACTTAGCGTACGTAATCGCTATTGAAGAATTATCCCGCGTTTGTGCTTCAACAGGCGTAACACTGTCCGCGCATACTTCACTTGCGGGATGGCCAATTTTTAAATTTGGGACGGAAGAGCAAAAGCAAAAGTTTTTACGACCGATGGCTGAAGGAAAGAAAATTGGTGCATACGGCTTAACGGAGCCAGGATCTGGATCGGATGCTGGTGGAATGAAGACAATCGCAAAGAGAGATGGAGACCATTATATTTTAAATGGATCAAAAATTTTCATTACAAATGGCGGTATTGCTGATATTTACGTTGTTTTTGCGCTAACTGATCCTGAATCAAAGCAGCGCGGTACGAGTGCATTTATTGTAGAAAGTGATACACCGGGATTTTCAGTTGGGAAGAAGGAGAGCAAGCTAGGGATTCGCTCTTCACCAACGACTGAAATTATGTTTGAAGATTGCCGTATTCCTGTAGAGAATCTACTTGGAGAAGAGGGGCAAGGGTTTAAAGTTGCGATGCAAACATTAGATGGAGGTCGTAACGGTATTGCGGCGCAAGCTGTTGGTATTGCACAAGGGGCTTTAGATGCTTCTGTAGAATATGCAAGGGAGCGCCATCAATTTGGAAAACCAATTGCGGCGCAGCAAGGGATTGGCTTTAAACTTGCGGATATGGCAACAGATGTAGAAGCGGCACGCCTTTTAACATATCAAGCGGCTTGGCTTGAATCAGAGGGGCTTCCGTATGGAAAAGAGTCAGCGATGTCAAAAGTATTTGCAGGAGATACAGCGATGAGGGTGACGACTGAAGCGGTGCAAGTATTTGGTGGTTACGGTTATACGAAAGATTATCCAGTAGAGCGTTATATGCGAGATGCAAAAATTACACAAATATATGAAGGAACACAAGAGATTCAGAGGCTTGTAATTTCTCGTATGTTAACGAAGTAGGAACGAAAGCGTAGGTATTTTCCTACGCTTTTTCCTTCCAAAAAATAATAGAGAGAGGTGAAGGGAATGGTTAAACATAATGTACATGCATCGGTGAAAGATGAAAAATTAGTTGCGTTAAGACGTGAGCAAATGATTAAAGGTGCGGTGCAACTGTTTAAACAAAAAGGATTTCCGCGTACAACAACGAGAGAAATTGCAAAAGCGGCTGGATTTAGTATAGGGACACTTTATGAGTACATTCGTACAAAAGATGATGTTTTGTATTTAGTTTGTGATAGTATTTATGAACATGTAAAAGAAAGATTAGAGGAAGTAGTTTGTACAGAAAAAGGGAGTGTAGAAAGTTTAAAGATAGCAATAACGAATTACTTTAAAGTGATGGATGAATTACAGGAAGAAGTATTGATAATGTATCAAGAGGTACGCTTTTTACCGAAAGAATCACTTCCGTATGTATTAGAAAAGGAGTTTCAAATGGTAGGAATGTTCGAGAATATTTTAGAACAGTGTACGGAAAATGGAACATTTACATTAAATAAAAAAGAAATACAGCTTCTTGCCCATAATATTTTTATACAAGGACAGATGTGGGGATTTAGACGCTGGGCGCTGCAAAAACTGTATACGCTCGAAGAATATACAGAAATGCAAATTAGGTATGTATTGCAAGGGGCCCATATGCTTCCGAAATAAGGAACAGACAAATTATAATTTTACTACCCTATAAAAGTTTCCCGTTTTTTTTGTAGCATATTTGTGCGACTTTTGTTTATAATGAATAGTATGGATTTTTTTAAGCAGGCCGTTATATATAAGGTTATATTTGATGAAAGGAAGTGCCGCATAAGTGGATTTTAAGCAATATTCACCAGAAGAGCTAAAAGAATGTTCAATGATTGAAGTTGTACATAGCGTTTTAGGGGATAAAAAACAAGCAACGACATTCAACGAGTTGGTTCAAGAAATCGCTCAAGTGCTGGGACTATCTCAAGAGCAAGTTAATGCGAAAATCGCACAATTTTATACAGACTTAAACATCGATGGACGTTTCATTAATTTAGGAGAAAATCGTTGGGGGCTACGCAGCTGGTACCCATACGAGCAAATTGATGAAGAAATCTTGCCTCAACCAAAACCGAAGAAGAAACGTAAAGTTGAAGAAGACGGTTTTGACGACTACATTGAAGAAGATGAAGATGACTTCGACGATGCAGACGTAAATGAAGACGAAGATGATGATGTAGAAGATTTGGACAAGGTTCTTGAAGAAGAAGACGGAGATGACGACGATCTTGATGATTTAGACGAAGATGACGACGACTTCGCTGAAGAAGAACTTGAGTATGACGAAACTGAAGAAGAAGAAGAGGAAGAACTGTAGTTCTTGACTTTTCATTATCGTCCATGTAGAATCATTTTTGGGCTCTTTAAAAAAGGACGATAATACTTTTAAAGTGTAAATATAAAAGAAAATTGCTCCCTACTTATTACTTTTTGTGATGAGGGGAGCAATTTTCTTTTTTGTTTTTTGTTTAGAAAATAAAAAGAGTCTAACAATAAGATGGATACAGTGTTATCTACATACGTTGCGCTTTGCAACGGTGATTATATAACAGCAAAATAGAAGGGAGCTTTTTCATGACTAAGTATATTTTTGTAACAGGCGGTGTAGTATCGTCTTTAGGAAAAGGTATTACAGCAGCATCTCTTGGAAGACTTTTAAAAAATCGTGGTTTAAACGTAACGATTCAAAAGTTTGATCCATACATTAACGTAGACCCAGGGACTATGAGCCCATATCAACACGGTGAGGTATTCGTAACAGATGATGGCGCAGAAACTGACTTAGACCTTGGTCACTATGAGCGTTTTATCGACATTAACTTAAACAAATACAGCAACGTAACAACAGGTAAAATTTACTCTTCAGTTCTTCAAAAAGAGCGTCGCGGTGAATATTTAGGAGGAACAGTTCAAGTTATTCCTCACATTACTAACGAAATTAAAGAACGCGTATATCGTTCTGGTCGTGAAACAAATGCGGATGTTGTTATTACAGAAATCGGTGGAACTGTTGGTGACATCGAGTCTCTACCATTCTTAGAAGCAATCCGTCAAATTAAGAGCGACATCGGTCGTGACAATGTAATGTACATTCACTGTACGTTAATCCCGTACTTAAAAGCAGCGGGTGAAATGAAGACAAAACCAACACAACATAGTGTTAAAGAACTTCGTAGCTTAGGTATTCAACCAAACATTATCGTTGTTCGTACAGAAATGCCTGTTTCTCAAGATATGAAAGACAAGCTTGCACTATTCTGTGACATTGATACAAAAGCAGTTATCGAAGCTCGCGATGCAGATACTTTATATGCGGTTCCATTATCTCTTCAAGAACAAAATATGGACCAAATCGTTTGTGACCACTTAAAATTAGACAATCCAGCTGCAGATATGACAGAGTGGACTGCTCTAGTTAACAAAGTGCGTAATCTTTCTAAGAAAACAAAAATCGCTCTTGTTGGTAAATATGTAGAACTTCAAGATGCTTATATTTCTGTTGTAGAAGCACTTCGTCATGCTGGTTACTCATTCGACACAGATGTAGAAGTAAAATGGGTAAATGCTGAGCACGTAACAGCAGAAAACGTAAAAGAATTAGTTGGTGATACAGATGGTATCCTTGTACCAGGTGGCTTCGGCGATCGTGGTGTAGAAGGTAAAATCGTTGCGATTCAATATGCTCGTGAAAACAAAGTTCCATTCTTAGGAATTTGCTTAGGTATGCAACTTGCATCAATCGAATTCGCACGTAATGTATTAGGTTTAGAAGGTGCTAACTCTTCTGAAATCAACCCTGACACACCATATGCAATCATTGACTTATTACCAGAACAAAAAGATGTAGAGGACCTAGGTGGTACACTTCGTCTTGGTCTATACCCATGTAAGCTTGCTGAAGAAACAAATGCTTACAATGCTTATAATGAGCCGGTTGTATATGAACGTCATCGTCATCGTTATGAGTTCAACAACCAGTTCCGTCCGGATATGGAAAAAGAAGGATTTGTATTCTCTGGTACAAGCCCAGACGGTCGTCTAGTTGAAATCATTGAATTAAAAGATCATCCTTGGTTCGTGGCAGCACAGTTCCACCCAGAACTTGTTTCTCGTCCAAACCGTCCACAACCATTGTTCCATGACTTCGTAAGAGCTTCTATTACGAATAAAGAGAGCAAGTAATAAAAAAAGCGCCTGAAATAAGGCGCTTTTTTTAATATTCATTTAACATTTCATCGATTGTGAATTTGATCCCGTGATAAGCAAATAAGGCTA
The DNA here is from genome assembly GCF_022664295.1 of Bacillus cereus group sp. BfR-BA-01311. Taxonomy (NCBI): domain Bacteria; kingdom Bacillati; phylum Bacillota; class Bacilli; order Caryophanales; family Bacillaceae; genus Bacillus; species Bacillus cereus group sp. BfR-BA-01311. The sequence continues at coordinate 374,293 of NZ_JAKUHC010000003.1, read as the reverse complement.
CTATTAAACTTGGGAATCCGTAGCGATTACCTTCATCGTCTGGAATAAGACCTTTTAACAGTTTTGTATCAATATGTACGTCTGTATATCGTTCGAGTGATTCCGTACCTTCTTGAAGAGCAGAAATGCCGACAATAGAGTGTCCCTCTTCTTGTAGTTTTTTTGCAATTTCTACAACCGCTTCATCTGTTGAAAAACGGCTAATAAGAAGTACACGATCCGCAGAGGTTACTTCTGCTTCTTTACCATTTTCAAATAAGCGTTTTGCTTGCTTCATTGGTTCAGCACCGAATAGTGCCTCGGCAACAACGCCCTCCATTTCATTTGTACCATGTAAATAAATGAAACCATCGCCAACTAGTGCTTGAGCAAGTAAACGAGCGCTATCTTCTATATTCATTTCTTCTTTTTGAGAAACTCTGGAGAAATAACCACTTAATTGAGTTGAAAAAATTTTTAACATAATGTTACTCCCTTCGTACGTGTTTGCCGGCTTTCATTATAATTTATTTTTTTAGAAAGGTGAAATCGTAGGGTAGCATAACAAAATAGGAAACGGTAAAATAAGAAAGAATAGGAAGGAATTTGCCAAAGAATAGCGAAATTAAATCGTTAAGATATAAGAAGCTTTAAATCTTGTACTTACACAGAAAGGTTGGGAATTATGGAAGGTAAAATTTTAATCGTTGATGATCAATATGGGATTCGTGTGTTATTACATGAAGTGTTCCAAAAAGAAGGTTATCAGACATTCCAAGCAGCGAATGGATTTCAAGCTTTAGATATCGTGAAAAAAGATAATCCAGATTTAGTAGTGTTAGATATGAAAATTCCAGGCATGGATGGTATAGAGATTTTAAAGCATGTAAAAGAAATTGATGAGAGTATTAAAGTAATTTTAATGACTGCTTATGGAGAGCTTGATATGATCCAAGAAGCAAAAGATTTAGGAGCTTTAATGCATTTTGCTAAACCATTTGATATTGATGAAATTCGTCAAGCTGTGAGAAATGAGCTCGCTGTAGAGGCGTAAAAATGAATTTTTTATAAAAAATATGGAAAAAAGCGTTTACATGGACTATTGTGCAGGTGAATACGGTTGAGTTTTTGAGTACAAGTTGTTATCCTATTGAGTGTAGAAAAAAGTCCGGTATGTAGATATACATATTTTACCTTATTCTGGTCATACTACCAGCGATAAGAACTTATCGGATACAAAAAACGTTTTTTAGGAGGATTCACCATGCCTTTAGTTTCTATGAAAGAAATGCTAAACAAAGCACTAGAAGGAAAATACGCAGTTGGTCAATTCAACATGAACAACTTAGAGTGGACTCAAGCTATCTTAGCTGCTGCGGAAGAAGAAAAATCTCCTGTAATCCTAGGTGTATCTGAGGGTGCAGCTCGTCATATGACTGGTTTCAAAACAGTTGTAGCTATGGTTAAAGCTTTAATCGAAGAAATGAACATCACTGTTCCTGTAGCGATTCACCTTGACCATGGTTCAAGCTTCGAAAAATGTAAAGAAGCAATCGATGCAGGTTTCACATCTGTAATGATCGACGCTTCTCACCACCCATTCGAAGAAAACGTTGAAACTACTAAACAAGTAGTAGAATACGCACACGCTCGTAACGTATCTGTTGAAGCTGAGCTTGGAACAGTTGGCGGACAAGAAGACGACGTAATCGCTGAAGGCGTAATTTACGCTGACCCAGCAGAGTGTAAGCACCTTGTTGAAGCAACAGGTATCGATTGCCTAGCTCCAGCTTTAGGTTCTGTACACGGTCCTTACAAAGGTGAGCCTAACTTAGGATTCGCTGAAATGGAACAAGTTCGTGACTTCACTGGCGTACCTTTAGTATTACATGGTGGTACTGGTATCCCAACTGCTGATATCGAAAAAGCTATCTCTTTAGGTACTTCAAAAATCAACGTAAACACTGAGAACCAAATCGAGTTTACAAAAGCTGTTCGTGAAGTATTAAACAAAGACCAAGAAGTTTACGATCCTCGTAAATTTATCGGACCTGGCCGCGACGCTATCAAAGCAACTGTTATTGGTAAAATTCGCGAATTCGGTTCTAACGGTAAAGCGTAAGAATAAAATTCCGTTTTGGAAACCGTCTAGTCTTTTAGACGGTTTCCTTTCGTTGTATAATGAAAGCGTGAACAAGTCTAAAGATTTTATCATTTTTGGTTTTTAAATAGAAAATAATGTGCATAGTCCTATTAATAAATGTGATAACGTATCTAAATTGATAAAGTAAATTCGATGAATAGTTGATCTTTATCTATTCGTGCTACAGGAGAAATGAAGATAATGGTTTCCTATTTATTGAGTTTTGGGATGGAAAGAGTAATTGAGATTCTTAAGGGGAGCTTTCTATAAAAAGATAGAAAGTAAATACATTCACAAGAAGGGAGCTCAATATGGAAAAATTGCTAATTGAAGGCGGAAGAGCTTTAAATGGAACAATTCGAGTAAGTGGTGCAAAGAACAGTGCCGTTGCATTAATTCCAGCGACAATTTTAGCAGATACTCCAGTAACTATTGGTGGTGTCCCTAATATTTCGGACGTGAAAATGTTAGGGGACTTACTAGAGGAAATTGGAGGGAAAGTAACTTATGGACAGGAGGAAGAGATGGTAGTCGATCCTTCTAACATGGTTGCAATGCCTTTGCCAAATGGAAAAGTGAAAAAATTGCGCGCTTCTTATTATTTAATGGGTGCAATGCTTGGCCGTTTTAAAAAAGCTGTTATTGGGCTTCCGGGTGGATGTCATTTAGGACCGAGGCCGATTGATCAGCATATTAAAGGGTTTGAAGCGTTAGGTGCACATGTTACGAATGAACAAGGTGCCATCTATTTAAGAGCAGATGAGCTACGCGGGGCACGTATTTATTTAGATGTTGTTAGTGTAGGAGCTACGATTAATATTATGCTAGCAGCTGTACGAGCGAAAGGTAGAACTGTTATTGAAAATGCAGCGAAAGAGCCTGAGATCATTGATGTAGCTACATTGTTAACAAGCATGGGAGCACGTATTAAAGGTGCTGGTACTGACGTAATCCGAATAGATGGTGTTGACTCTTTACATGGTTGTCACCATACTATCATTCCAGATCGTATTGAAGCTGGTACGTATATGATTCTAGGAGCTGCATCAGGAGGAGAAGTAACGGTTGATAACGTTATTCCTCAGCATTTAGAATCAGTTACTGCAAAGCTAAGAGAAGCTGGTGTTCAAGTTGAAACGAACGATGATCAAATTACGGTGAACGGTAATAGAAAGTTAAAAGTAGTTGATATCAAAACGCTTGTATATCCAGGTTTTCCAACGGATTTACAACAGCCGTTTACGACGCTTTTAACAAAGGCGCACGGGACGGGAGTTGTAACAGATACAATTTACGGTGCCCGTTTCAAACACATTGATGAATTACGTCGTATGAATGCTCAAATTAAAGTAGAGGGTCGTTCGGCAATTGTAACTGGTCCTGTGTTACTGCAAGGTGCAAAAGTGAAGGCGAGTGATTTACGAGCAGGAGCGGCACTTGTTATTGCAGGGTTAATGGCAGATGGAATTACAGAAGTAACAGGACTTGAGCATATTGATCGAGGTTATGAGAATATAGTGGACAAGCTTAAAGGGCTTGGTGCAAACATTTGGCGAGAACAAATGACAAAGCAAGAAATTGAAGAAATGAAGAACGCATAAGTGATACTTCCGCAAGAGGGAAGTATCACTACTTGCGGAAGTACACTTTATAGAAAAACACGGTTCACAAAATACGGCAGAAATATAAAGGCTTAAAGGAGAGGGATTATCGTGGAAAGAAGTTTATCTATGGAGTTAGTACGTGTAACAGAGGCTGCAGCTTTATCATCAGCGCGTTGGATGGGGCGCGGGAAAAAGGATGAGGCAGACGGTGCAGCAACATCAGCTATGCGTGATGTATTTGATACAATTCCGATGAAAGGTACAGTTGTAATTGGTGAAGGTGAGATGGATGAAGCACCAATGCTATATATCGGAGAGAAATTAGGTACAGGATATGGACCACGTGTAGACGTTGCGGTTGATCCTTTAGAAGGGACAAACATCGTAGCAGCTGGTGGCTGGAATGCTCTTGCTGTCATTGCAATTGCAGACCACGGTAATTTGTTACATGCCCCTGACATGTACATGGATAAAATCGCGGTTGGCCCAGAAGCAGTTGGGGCGGTCGACATTGATGCGCCTATTATTGATAACTTACGTGCAGTTGCGAAAGCGAAAAATAAAGATATTGAAGATGTTGTAGCGACAGTTTTAAATCGTCCACGTCATCAAGAAATTATTGAAGAAATTCGTAAAGCTGGTGCGCGCATTAAATTGATTAATGATGGAGATGTAGCTGGAGCGATTAATACAGCGTTTGATCGTACAGGTGTAGATATTTTATTTGGATCTGGTGGAGCACCTGAAGGTGTATTAGCAGCAGTTGCTTTAAAATGTTTAGGTGGAGAAATTCACGGAAAACTATTGCCACAAAACGAAGCTGAATTAGCACGTTGTAAAAAAATGGGCATAGAAGACATTAATCGTATCCTTCGCATGGAGGACTTAGTAAAAGGTGACGATGCAATCTTTGCAGCAACAGGCGTAACAGATGGAGAACTATTACGTGGTGTTCAATTTAAAGGTAGCGTAGGAACAACGCAATCCCTTGTTATGCGCGCAAAATCAGGCACAGTTCGCTTCGTAGATGGTCGTCATAGCTTAAATAAAAAACCGAACTTGGTTATTAAGTAAAAAGCGGAGGTGGCTTGCTCAGAAGGGGAAGGCATTGGAACTCCTGACGAAGAGGCGTTTTGTGCCTCGCAGGAAGGGGTGAAATGACTGACCCTTCTAGCCACCGGAGCTGGATTAAATAAAAAGCGTAAGCAGCTTGTTCAGAAAGGGAGGGGGATGGAGCTTCTGACGTAGAGGTGCTTTTTGCCTCGCAGGAAGAAGTGAAGCCACCGACCATTCTAGCTGCTGAAGCTAGATTAAATAAAAAGCGTAAGCAGCTCCTTCAGAAAGGTTAAAATGGTCGATCTTTCTAACTATCGGAGCTGGAACTAAATTAAATAAGAAGCGAAGACAAATTTTCTTGTCTTCGCTTCTTGTATTTGTGTTCCAACGTATTGATTAAAACTAGATAAAAGGGTTACAATAGTGAATATTACCCTACTTGAACTTATTGCCTTTCATTATTAATTATTTGCCTTCCGTATTTTTTCCCTTTACCCATGAAAAAAGAGAATAACGTTAAAGTGTGGTGTCTGAATGAATTTGTCAATTGCAGCATTAGAAAACATGAAATTAAAAGAGTTATACGAGCTTGCGAAAGAATTTAAGATTTCGTATTATAGCAAGTTAACGAAAAAAGAGCTGATTTTTTCTATTTTGAAAGCTCGAGCAGAAAAAGAAGGTTTCTTTTTCATGGAAGGCGTATTAGAAATTATTCAATCAGAAGGATTTGGATTCCTACGTCCTATCAACTATTCTCCAAGCTCAGAAGATATTTATATCTCAGCTTCGCAAATTCGTCGTTTCGATTTACGTAATGGAGATAAGGTTTCTGGTAAAGTACGACCTCCGAAAGAAAATGAACGCTATTTTGGGTTATTACAAGTTGAAGCTGTAAACGGAGATGATCCAGATTCAGCAAAAGAGCGTGTGCATTTCCCTGCATTAACACCATTATACCCAGATCGCCAAATGAAATTGGAAACGGAACCGAAAAAGTTACCGACACGCATCATGGATTTAATCGCACCAGTTGGATTTGGACAACGTGGTTTAATTGTTGCGCCTCCAAAGGCTGGTAAAACAAGTCTATTAAAAGAAATCGCGCACAGTGTTACAACAAATCATCCGGAAGCAGAACTAATTGTACTTTTAATTGATGAGCGTCCAGAGGAAGTAACAGACATTGAACGTTCTGTTAAAGGAGATGTTGTAAGTTCTACTTTTGATGAAGTACCAGAAAATCATATTAAAGTAGCTGAGCTTGTGTTAGAACGTGCGATGCGTCTTGTAGAGCACAAGAAAGATGTTATCATTTTAATGGATAGTATTACCCGTTTAGCTCGAGCTTACAACCTCGTTATTCCACCAAGTGGTAGAACATTATCAGGTGGTATCGATCCAGCTGCCTTCCATAGACCGAAGCGTTTCTTTGGAGCTGCACGTAATATTGAAGAAGGCGGTAGCTTAACAATTTTAGCAACAGCCCTTGTTGATACAGGATCACGTATGGACGATGTTATTTACGAGGAATTTAAAGGAACTGGAAATATGGAACTTCACTTAGATCGTTCATTAGCTGAACGTCGTATCTTCCCAGCGATTGATATTCGTCGTTCTGGTACACGTAAAGAAGATCTATTAATTCCAAAAGAACATTTAGACAAGTTATGGGGCATTCGTAAGACAATGCGTGATACACCAGACTTTGTTGAAAGTTTCTTACGTAAGCTTCGTCAAACGAAGACAAATGAAGAGTTTTTACAAAACATTGTTGCAGACTCGAAAAGGTATGTAACAACTAAGTAAAGGGAAAAAATCAAGACTCGCTTATTTTATAGTAAGCGAGTTTTTTATGCTGTTTAGGTGATATTAAAGAGAGAAATAAGTGAAAGAACCTGAGCTAGTCAGAGTTGGATGAGCTCCCTCCAGCGGCTAAAATCTCCGGTTATTTCGCTCTCTCGCATGAAGCAAAAAGCGCTTCAAGATCGAGAGTTCGAAGTGTCCTGGATTCTTAAGTAATATCCAGTTCTGGTGGCTAGCTCTTTGCATCTAAGAACCTTCCGCCCGAAAGGTAAAAAGCACCTTTCGGGCGAAAGAACCTTAACTGGTCAGAGCTGAGCGAGCCACCTCCACTTTTAAGATAATATCCAGCTCCAGCGGCTAGAATGGTCGGTGGCTTCGCGTCTTCCTACAAGGTAAAAAGCACCTCTACGTCAGAAGCTCCATCCCCTCCCATTCTGAACGAGCCGCTTCTGCTTTTAAATTGTATCTAGTTCCGACGGCTAGCTCTTCGTGTCTAAGAACCTCCCGCCCTAAAGGTAAAAAGCACCTTTAGGGCGAGAGAACCTTAGCCGGTCAGAGCTAAACGAGCCGTCTACACTTTAAATTTCAAAAGACAAAAACAGGTAGTTGCAAAATGAAGTTAGCCTTGTTATAATTTCATCATATGTGTTTCATCAATATAGTTGTGTATGCAGCTGAAGATGAAAAACTCTGTTTCGAAAATGATTCAGGGCGGAAGGAGATGAAAAGAATGAAAGCAGGAATTCACCCAGATTACAAGAAAGTTGTATTCATGGACACAAACACAGGCTTCAAATTCTTAAGCGGATCTACTAAAGGATCTAACGAAACTGTTGAGTGGGAAGATGGTAACACTTATCCATTACTAAAAGTTGAGATCAGTTCTGATTCTCACCCATTCTACACTGGACGTCAGAAGTTTGCTACTGCAGACGGACGCGTTGACCGCTTCAATAAGAAATACGGTCTTAAGTAATAAAAACATAAAACAGGCAAGTGTATGTATTCGCTTGTCTGTTTTTTTTGCGAAAATATTATACCTTTACCCTACTTTTAACTGAAAAGTAGATGAAAGGAGAGCTTCATGTACTTAATAAATCAAAATGGCTGGATTGAAGTGATTTGCGGTAGTATGTTTTCTGGCAAGTCAGAAGAGCTAATCCGCCGTGTGCGCCGTACGCAATTTGCAAAACAACATGCAATTGTATTTAAACCATGTATTGATAATCGATATAGTGAAGAAGATGTTGTATCACATAACGGATTAAAGGTAAAAGCAGTTCCTGTTTCAGCTTCAAAGGATATATTTGAACATATTACAGAAGAGCTGGATGTTATTGCAATCGATGAGGTGCAATTTTTTGATGGGGACATTGTGGAAGTGGTGCAAGTATTGGCAAATCGTGGCTATCGTGTCATTGTAGCTGGTTTAGACCAAGATTTCCGTGGTCTACCATTTGGACAAGTTCCTCAGCTGATGGCGATTGCTGAACATGTGACAAAACTACAAGCAGTATGTTCTGTATGTGGATCTCCAGCAAGTCGTACACAACGATTAATTGATGGAGAACCAGCGGCATTTGATGATCCAATTATTTTAGTTGGAGCTTCAGAATCGTATGAACCACGTTGTCGTCATTGTCATGCAGTACCTGCAAACAAAGATAAGTAAAACTCGCTGCGCAAGGCGGGTTTTTTTCAAAATAGAGAGTGTGAGTGGTGTGATCCGCTGCTTTTAGATATTATCTAGCTCCGCCTCCTAGGTCCTTGCGTTTAAGAACCTCCCGCACGAGAAGACAAAAAACGTCTTCTGTGCGAGAGAACCTTAGCTGGTCAGAGCTGAAAGAGCCACTGCCACTTTTAAATATATTATCTAGCTCCAGCGGCTAGAATCTCCGGCCATTTCGCTCTCTCGCTCGAAGCAAAAAGCGCTTCAAGGTCGAGAGCTCCAATGGCCTGCGATTCTGAGCGAGCCGCTTGCGCTTTTAAATATAATTTGCGTTTTTTTGAGTAAGTACCATATACTATTTGTATTAGATACTAGGATGTAGAGGTGAATGATGTGTTAGATCGTTTGCAAGCTGTAGAAAATCGTTATGAGAAGTTAAATGAATTGTTAAGTGATCCAGCGATTATTAGTGATTCAAATAAGCTTCGTGAATATTCAAAGGAACAGTCTGATATACAGGAAACGGTAGAGGTGTATCGTGAGTATAAGGATGTTCGTGAGCAATTAAAAGATGCGAAAGCAATGTTAGAAGATAAGTTAGACGCAGAAATGCGTGAAATGGTAAAAGAAGAAGTTTCTGAGTTAGAATCACAAGATAAAACATTATCAGAGCGTCTGAAAATTTTACTTGTTCCAAAAGACCCTAATGATGATAAGAACGTTATCGTTGAGGTTCGTGGAGCTGCTGGTGGAGACGAGGCAGCTTTATTTGCTGGTGACTTATACCGTATGTATAGCCGTTACGCTGAGGTACAGGGCTGGAAAACGGAGATTATTGAGGCTAGCTATACAGAGTTAGGTGGGTATAAAGAGATTATCTTTATGATTAATGGTAAAGGTGCTTTCGCGAAGCTGAAATTCGAGAATGGTGCTCACCGTGTACAACGTGTTCCTGAAACGGAATCTGGTGGACGTATTCATACATCTACAGCAACTGTAGCTGTATTACCAGAGGCAGAAGAAGTAGAAATTGATATTCATGAGAAAGATGTTCGTGTTGATACATTCGCTTCTAGTGGACCTGGTGGACAGAGCGTTAATACAACGATGTCAGCGGTGCGTTTAACGCATTTACCGACTGGTGTAGTTGTATCTTGTCAGGATGAGAAATCACAGATCAAGAATAAAGAAAAAGCGATGAAAGTATTACGCGCACGTGTTTATGATAAGTTTAGACAAGAAGCGCAAGCTGAGTATGATCAAAACCGTAAACAAGCTGTTGGTACGGGAGATCGTTCAGAGCGTATTCGTACGTATAACTTCCCGCAAAACCGTGTTACAGACCATCGAATCGGTTTAACGATTCAAAAGCTAGATCAAATCTTACAAGGTAAGTTAGATGATTTCATCAATGCCTTAGTGATGGAAGATCAGGCTCAAAAGATGGAGGCAGCGGAGTAATGCGTGTCTATGAAGCCCTGAAATGGGCTTCTTCTTTTTTACAGGAAAATGGACGAGATGAAAATGCGGGAGAAATTGTCCTTTGTCATGTATTAAAGGTGAACAGAACAGGATTACTTATGAATATGCGTGAAGAAATAACTGAGGAACAAGAGAAAAGCTTTACGGAGTTTATCCATAAGCATGTAGAAGGTATTCCTATTCAATATATGATTGGTTATGAAATGTTTTATGGACGGTCTTTCTTTGTGAATGAAGAAGTATTAATACCAAGGCCGGAAACAGAAGAGCTTATAGTGGGAGTATTAGAAAGAATCGAGCGCCATTTTGGTGATGAGAAACTACATGTAGCAGATATAGGTACAGGTAGTGGAGCGATTTCTATTACGCTTGCTTTAGAAAATAAAAATCTTCATGTGTATACAGTAGATATTGCACAAGAGTCGATTGAAGTTGCAAAAGAAAATGCAAAAGCTTTAGGTGCAGAAGTAACGTTCTATCACGGTGATTTATTGTCACCATTTCATAAAACGGGTCAAAAGCTAGATGTTGTTGTTTCAAATCCTCCATATATACCGGAAGAGGATTGGCGTGGTCTTTCTCCTGTTGTGAAAGAGCATGAGCCGAAGAGAGCACTTGTTGGTGGTGAAGACGGATTAGATTTCTATCGCCGTTTTATGGAAGAATTGCCGAATGTGTTGCAGAAGAAAGCGATTGTGGCGTTTGAAATTGGAATAGGACAAGGTGAGGATGTAAAAAGATTGTTACAACAAGCTTTTCCACATGCTCATGTTGAGGTTGTTTTCGATATTAACGGAAAAGATCGTATGGTATTTGCAGAGATGGAGTAAGGTTCACACCTTACTCTATTTTTTTGTGGAAAAATTCATATAGATTTTGAATTTAATAGTTTAGAAAGATGAAAGTCTGTCCACACTGTTTGTAGAAGGGACGGTGGAGGAAATGAAAAAACAAGTTATTGCTTATCTTCTTATACTATTAATTGGTGCACAGTTACTTGTGCAGTTTGGATATATGAAAGCTGATGCGAAAGGGCCTTCAGTTATTCCGAAAGAGGCCGTTCGATTACGAATTTTAGCAAATAGTGATTCAGATAAAGACCAGGCATTAAAGCGTAAAGTGCGTGATGAAGTAAAAGCACAAATTGATGGATGGGTAGCGGATTTAACTTCATTTGAAGAGGCGCGCAAAGTAATTCAAAGTCATATTCCAGAAATCGAGAAAACGGTGGAAAATACGTTAAAAAGAGAAGGAAGTAAAGAATCATTTCAAGTGAAATTTAGTAAGAATGTAAAGTTTCCTACAAAGGTATATGGGAATTTTATTTATCCGGCAGGGGAATATGAAGCAGTCTTAATTACAATTGGGGAAGGTGAAGGGGCAAACTGGTGGTGTGTATTATTTCCACCGATGTGTTTCTTAGATTTTTCAAGTGGTACAGCTGTAAGGAAAGAAGAACATGTTGTGAAGGCTGAATCTCCTGAAGAGGAGCAAGTAAAACAAATAGATAATGAAGAAGTAGTAAATGTAGAAGAGAAAAAAGAGGATGAGGTAAAAGAAACGAAAATTGTAAAGCGGGAAGCAGTAAAAAAAGTAACAGCTTCTGAAAAGAAAGTAGTGAAAAATGAAACAAAAGTCGAAGAGCAGCCTGTAAGTAAAGAAGAAACAAAAAATGTGGAAAAAGTGGAGAAATCTGTGGAGAAAAAACAAGAACAGCAAAATGAGTATGTAAAAGTAGAAGAGGAAGAAGAAAAGCCAGAAGTTAAATTGTTTATTGTAGAAGCTTTTACATCTTTATTCTCTAAATAGTACTATTAATAAATCCCTCCTCATATATAAAAATGAGGAGGGATTTATTATGAAGAAAGTGTATTTTGCTACGAAAGCAGATGTGGAAAGATTACATTCTTTTTTCGGACAAGCTAATAAAAAAGATGATAAAATAAATGAGTTGTACGCACAATTTATGATTTTGGAAGAGGCGGAAGAAATACGAGCTGTAATTGGTTATGAACAAAGTGGGGAAGATGTACTTATTCGTTCTTGTTTATTCACACCTCATGTGGATAAACAGACTTTCTTATATTTTTTTGAAATGTTTTTGCAGTATATGAAAGAAAAAAGTGTTCAACAATTGTACTTACTAACAAATCATCCACAATCTGTACTGATCTTTCAGTTCTTTGACTTTTTTACTATAGAAAAGGATGAGGTTCCAGAGGGAATTCAACAGCTAGAACATTTTTGTAAAAATATAAAAGAGCAGAATGCAATAATACTAAATTGTCAGCTATTCACAAAGTTATCCACGGATTAATTAGGTTTATCCACATTTTGTGGATAAACCTTGTTTGTCTTTTGGATAAATCTCATAGTAAACTAAAAATAGACAAGTATTTAAGGCTAGAAAAGGATGTGGAAAAAAATGCATACAAATATGTGGGTTGTGGATAATGTTGTGGAAAGAAAAAAATATTATCCACAGTTACAAGAAGCAGCAAAATTATTAAGAGAAAATGAGGCGGTTGCTTTCCCTACGGAAACAGTATATGGGTTAGGGGCAAACGCGATGGATGATGAAGCAATCGCGAAAATTTTCGAAGCGAAAGGAAGACCGAGTGATAATCCACTCATTGTCCACATAGGTACAAAATCTCAGTTAGATGGGATTGTGAAAGAAATTCCACCAGTTGCAGAAAAGTTAATGGCACATTTTTGGCCAGGACCATTAACAATTATTTTGCCGAGAAAAGAAGGAATTTCAGAGAAGGTGACGGCAGGACTTAATACGGTTGGAGTAAGAATGCCTGATCATCCAATTGCACTTGCTCTTATTGAAGAGGCGAATGTACCTGTTGCGGCACCAAGTGCGAATCGTTCAGGGCGTCCAAGTCCAACATTAGCTTCTCACGTATATGAAGATTTGAATGGGAAGATTGCAGGTATTGTTGATGGTGGTGCAACTGGAGTAGGCGTTGAATCAACTGTAATTGATTGTACAAGCACGGTTCCAACAATATTACGTCCAGGTGGGATTACGAAAGAACAATTAGAAGCGGTGATAGGTACTGTTTCTTTAGATCCAGCTTTAAAGGATGAGAAGGAAAAACCGAAATCGCCTGGAATGAAATACACACATTATGCGCCGAAAGCACCACTTAGTATTGTCGAGGGCTCACGTGAGTTTATTCAGCATCTTGTGGATGAGAAAAAGAAAGAAGGATTTAAAGTAGGCGTATTAACGACAGAAGAGTATCAGCATGTATATAGTGCAGATGTTATATTATCTTGTGGTGTTAGAAGTGACTTAGCTAGCGTTGCGACTAAATTATATGATGTACTTAGAACATTTGATGCAAGTGAAGTGGATGTTATTTTTAGTGAGTCATTCCCTAATGAAGGAATAGGGAATGCAATTATGAATCGTTTAACAAAAGCGGCAGGACATCATATTATTATTGAATGATAAGGTAAGATTAGCAAACAGAATATTTCTCCTTGGATAAGCATATTGTGAAGTAGCACGTCCAAGGAGGGGCATGAATGACGTTTGAACAGCTAATACCTTTAATAATTATGGCATTCGCCTTAGGGATGGATGCGTTCTCGGTGAGTCTTGGTATGGGGATGATGCCCCTAAAGTTAAGACAAATCCTGTATATTGGTATGACGATAGGGATATTTCATATTATTATGCCGTTTATAGGAATGGTACTAGGTCGTTTTTTATCAGAGAAATATGGAGATATCGCACATTTTGCGGGTGCTATTTTATTAATCGGACTAGGGTTTTATATCGTATATTCGACCATTTTACAAAATGAAGAGACTAGAACTGCTCCTATTGGAATTAGTTTATTCGTATTTGCATTTGGCGTCAGTATAGATAGTTTCTCAGTAGGGCTTAGTCTTGGTATTTATGGGGCACAGACAATTATTACGATTTTACTGTTTGGATTTGTTAGCATGTTATTAGCGTGGATTGGTTTATTAATTGGGAGACATGCGAAAGATATGCTCGGTACATACGGTGAGATAGTAGGTGGTATCATTTTGGTTGGGTTTGGATTATATATCCTTTTTCCTATATAATTTTATGTAGGAGGGAATTATGAACAAGCTATTGGAATGGTATGTTAAATTTTTAACCTTCTTTCCTCGATGGCTAAGAAGACTTATAATTTGGGGTATTATTTTGCAAATTTCGATGTTAGGTTGGATTAAGTTAATTCGTGAATGGTGAGATAGTTCCTTTCTGTGAATATTTTGTTTGTACTATATTTATTACGCTAAAAATTACAGATATAGAAAGGATGAGATGAATGACGAGATTGAAGCAAGTTTTTGGTATTATTATTAGTTTTTTTGTTTTTTGGTTTAGTATGCTCGGTGTACAAATGTTTGCTGAGTTTTTAGATATTGAGTCATTGAAATTTGTTGCGGGAAAGACTGAGGCGGCGCGTGCTTTTTACTCTCCGTACCCGTTTTTAATTGTTTTTCTTATTACATTGCTTTCCCTATACTTCTTCGTAATTAAGCTAGGGAAGCCGAAAAAAGAGAAAATGCCTACTTTAGAGGAAAAGAAGGAAGAATTACAATGATAAAATCCCCTGCTAAAAAGCAGGGGATTTTATATTTGAGTGATGGGAGGAATCTAGCTGCCTCCGCTTTTAGATGTTATCCAGCTTCAGCGGCTAGAATGGTCGGTGGCTTCGCGTCTTCCCGTGAGGCAAAAAGCGCTTCAAGGTCGAGAGCTCCAATGCCCTCCCATTCTGAGCGAGCCGCTTTCGCTTTTAAACTGGCCTAACTAATTCAAATTGTTCTCCTAATTTTGCATAGTTGTGTCCTGCTAGGCGGCTTATTGGTTTGAGTCCTTCTGCGTGAATGCGCCCTTTTTCATATAGATGTTCGGCAACGTGGAAACGAACGACGCGTCCAATTAGTAGATCACAAGCTGGTGAGTCTTCCGTTCCGCCAAGTGGAATTGCACGTTCTAATACGCATTCCATTCGAATATTTGCTTCTTTTACACCTGGAACAGAGATGACTTCACTTTCGATTGGTGTTAGTTTTGCTAGTTCAATTTCACTTTCATTTGGCGGGAGGTTAGCTGCTGTTTCGTTAATTGCTGCTACATATGATTCGTCAGAAATATGTACGACAAATTCTCCTTTTTCAATTGCGTTTCGGGAAGTGTCCTTTCTTTCTCCTGCTTTTCGTTGTACAGATACTGAGATAAGTGGTGGATTAGCAGCGACAATATTGAAATAACTATATGGTGCTCCGTTTAGTACACCTTCTTTTGTTACAGAAGTAACGAATGCGACAGGACGAGGGATGATACTTCCGGTAAGTAATTTGTAATTATCTTTTTCAGTTTGTTCATTTGGATTAATGGATAACATGCTTGTAATCCCCTTTCTAAATATGAATACTTATTGTTTGTTTACAAGATAACGATGAGAAAATCCTGCTGGAAATAATATTTTGTTTCATAAAAAGAACTTACTTCAATTGTAATGAAGTAAGTTCTTTTTCAAGAATCTCAAATTTGAGATAAAAATTAAAGTAAAACGTATGCGCCAGGTCCGATTAAAGCTACACCAACAGCGACAGCGATTAACATTAAGTTATATTCATATCCGTTTTGTGTTACCCAGTAACCATTTTTTCCATGAACAGTGAAGATAGCCATTAACATTGTTCCAACGATAAATAATGAACCAACTACAATGAAAATACCTGATGCGAATAAGAAACCACCTAGTAATTCAGTTGCGCCAGCCATAAATGCCATAAATACACCAGGACGTAAACCGATTGACTCCATCCAGCCACCTGTTCCTTTTAAACCGTAACCGCCGAACCAACCAAATAATTTTTGAGCGCCATGACCCATGAATGTAATTCCTATAATAAGACGAATAATAAGTAGACCGAAATCCATCATTTTTAAAACCTCCTAAAAGTTATTAACTTATCTTACGTAAGTAATAATAAAATAGTTACTTACTATAGTCAAGTGGATTTTGAAAAAAGTTTGAATTAAATTTTACAAATTAACAACAAAAAATAAAATGTAGTAAAGACCTCTAGACAAGTTGGACAAAAAAAGAGAAAATATAAATAGAAGTTAACTTCTTATTGTTATTCAGACAATCAGAATTGACTGGAATTTTGTGAAGCGCTACAATAAGAGTCTATTAGTAATGACATAATTTATTTCGAAAGCGTTTTTACAGTATAATATTCGAAGTATGAAGTCTTACATGTATCCCGAGTTTTA
The DNA here is from genome assembly GCF_022664295.1 of Bacillus cereus group sp. BfR-BA-01311. NCBI lineage: Bacteria > Bacillati > Bacillota > Bacilli > Caryophanales > Bacillaceae > Bacillus > Bacillus cereus group sp. BfR-BA-01311. The sequence continues at coordinate 358,271 of NZ_JAKUHC010000003.1, read as the reverse complement.
CTAGGGATTGCCCTATAAACTTTTAGGTAAATTATAAGGAGGACTATCCTATGTTTAAAAAATTATTCGGTCTTGGTTCAAAAACAAATGAAGAAACAATCGTAGCTCCATTAACTGGAGCAGTGAAAAATATTGAAGAAGTACCAGATCCAGTATTTGCTGGTCGTATGATGGGTGACGGTGTTGCAATTGATCCTACTGAAGGTGTAGTTGTATCTCCAGTTGATGGTGAAATCGTACAATTATTCCACACAAAACATGCTATCGGAATTAAAGCGAAAAACGGTACAGAAATTTTAATCCACGTTGGATTAGAAACTGTAAAAATGGAAGGTGAAGGTTTCGAAGCTCACGTTTCTGAAGGCCAAGCTGTAAAAGCTGGAGATAAATTAATCTCATTCGACTTAGAATTAATCCGTGAAAAAGCGAAAAGCACAATTACTCCAATTGTTATTACAAACACAGATGCAGCTGAGTCTATTAAGACAACTGTAGGCGTAGCAGCTACAAAAGGTTCAACAGAAGTAATGAAAGTTACAATGAAATAATTGCAATATAAGAGGAATCCGTTTCGTATGAAATGGATTCCTTATTTTTGTTGCGTGTTCAGTATGTATGTTAAAATACTCTAGGCACTTGGAAATAGGGTTTCACATATATGTGGATAAGGCGCATTTTTCTTAGAAAAAATATAAGAGAAATGCGCCTTTTGTATATTCACATTTCTTTTGTTCTATTCTAATGTAAGTTATGATGAATGATAAGAAATCGAATATAGGGGTGGGTTTGAATGAAACGAGTGTTATTTGTTTGTACTGGCAATACATGTCGTAGTCCAATGGCTGAGGCGTTGCTTCGTCATCACGGAGGAGATAAGTTTGAAGTGCAATCTGCTGGTGTTTTCGCCTATCCTGGGAGCGATGCATCGGTACATGCGAAGGAAGCTTTAGCTGAAAAAGGAATTTCAATTGATCATGCGGCGCAGCAAGTAAATGAAACTTTGCTTGATTGGGCTGATATTGTCGTAACGATGACAGAAAACCATAAGCAAATTGTACTTGGGCATTATCCGAGCGTTGAAAAGAAATTAAATACGTTATATGGATTAACTGAAGGTATAGGCAAGGACATTTCAGATCCATTTGGAGGCTCGCTTTCTATTTATAAAGAAACGTTAGATGAGATGGAAAAACTTGTACAAACTTTACTGAAAAAACATTCAGTAGGTTGATGTTTCGTGTATAATACGATATTGGAGATCACTTCTTCCTATATGAGGTAGCGAGTGTGAAATGAAGATAATTGATTGAAACTTTGGAGGGGTAAAAATGAAAGTAGTAATAGCATCTGATCACGGCGGTATGAATATCCGCAAAGAACTTGTAAATTTATTAGAAGAGTTAAATATTGAATATATTGATTTAGGTTGTGAATGTGAAGCTGGTTCTGTTGATTACCCTGACTTTGCGTTTCCAGCAGCTGAAATGGTAGCGAATGGTGAAGTAGATCGTGGTATCTTAGTTTGTGGGACAGGCATTGGTATGTCAATCGCAGCAAACAAAGTAAATGGTATCCGTTGTGCGTTAGTTCATGATACTTTCAGCGCGAAAGCGACGAGAGAGCATAATGACACTAACATGCTAGCAATGGGCGAGCGTGTAATTGGTGCTGGTCTAGCGCGTGATATCGCGAAAATCTGGTTAACAACTGATTATGAAGGTGGTCGTCACGAAAACCGCGTAGGAAAAATTAAAACATACGAAACAAAGTAATAGATTCTAACTATCAGTAGTGTGAAATATAATTTGGTGAACCAACCTGTGAAAGGAAGAGGCGTAATGACAGAAATCGTAAAGGTAAGAGAACAGCTACAAATGTCGCTTTCTGATTTCCAAGAACAAGCTTCATTACAAAGCGGTCAAATTTTTGTAGTGGGTTGTAGCACGAGCGAAGTGCTAGGCGAAAGAATTGGAACATCAGGAACGATGGAAGTAGCAGAGGCGATTTTCTCTGAGTTAAAACAATTTCAAGAGCAAACAGGTATTGAATTAGCGTTTCAATGTTGTGAGCATTTAAACCGTGCTTTAGTAGTTGAGAGAGAAGTAGCGATAAAATATCAATTTGAAATTGTAACAGTTACGCCTGTTAGATCAGCAGGTGGTGCATTGGGGACATACGCGTATCACAATTTGAAAGATCCGGTAGTAGTTGAGTTTATTAAAGCTGATGCAGGAATGGATATTGGTGATACATTTATCGGTATGCATTTAAAGCATGTAGCTGTTCCGGTTCGTACAAGTGTGAAGGAAATTGGAAGTGCGCATGTAACGATGGCCAAAACACGTGGAAAACTAATTGGTGGAGCACGTGCTGTCTATGCGGCAGTGGAAGAGACTACCACTTGCCGTTAAATATGAGAAATTAGGAAGTCATATAGTACCTGTTTATCATAAGATAAAAGGTATGTTGTCTGACTTTATAATAGAAGAAAGAAAAGACCGATTTTCGGTCTTTTTTTTCTTTTATGATATAGAAAGTCATGTTAGAATGTAGTTGAAAACATGAAGGTTCGAAAGAATTACAACCTGAATTTTCGTTTTTTCTGAATAAATAAGAAAAAACTGTTGGGAATCGATGTAATTCGTTCAGAAAAGGGGGATTTTGGTGGATCATTTAAAACGTCAAGATGAAAAGGTATTTGCTGCAATTGAGGCAGAACTAGGAAGACAGCGTTCAAAGATTGAGTTAATTGCTTCGGAAAACTTTGTAAGTGAAGCAGTAATGGAGGCACAAGGTTCTGTTTTAACGAATAAGTATGCTGAAGGATATCCTGGAAAACGTTACTATGGTGGCTGTGAACACGTAGACGTAGTAGAAGATATCGCACGTGATCGCGTGAAAGAAATTTTCGGCGCAGAGCACGTAAATGTTCAACCACACTCTGGTGCACAAGCGAACATGGCAGTATACTTCACGATTTTAGAGCAAGGCGATACAGTACTTGGTATGAACTTATCTCATGGTGGTCACTTAACACACGGAAGCCCTGTTAACTTCAGTGGAGTACAATATAATTTCGTAGAATATGGCGTGGATGCTGACTCTCACCGTATTAATTACGATGATGTATTAGCAAAAGCGAAAGAACATAAACCAAAATTAATCGTTGCAGGTGCAAGTGCATACCCTCGTGTTATCGATTTCAAGCGATTCCGTGAGATTGCAGATGAAGTGGGCGCTTATTTAATGGTTGATATGGCACATATCGCAGGTTTAGTAGCTGCTGGTTTACATCCAAATCCAGTACCACATGCACATTTCGTTACAACGACAACACATAAAACGTTACGTGGTCCGCGTGGTGGTATGATTTTATGTGAAGAGCAATTTGCAAAACAAGTTGATAAATCAATCTTCCCTGGTATTCAAGGTGGTCCACTTATGCACGTAATCGCTGCAAAAGCTGTTGCATTTGGTGAAGCACTTCAAGATGATTTCAAAACATATGCACAAAATATCATTAACAATGCGAACCGCTTAGCTGAAGGTCTTCAAAAAGAAGGACTTACACTTGTTTCTGGCGGAACAGACAATCACTTAATCTTGATTGATGTTCGTAACTTAGAAATCACAGGTAAAGTAGCAGAGCACGTATTAGATGAAGTTGGTATTACAGTGAACAAAAATACAATTCCATTTGAAACAGCAAGCCCATTTGTAACAAGTGGTGTACGTATCGGTACAGCAGCTGTAACATCTCGTGGTTTTGGTTTAGAAGAAATGGATGAAATTGCGTCACTTATTGCTTATACATTAAAAAATCATGAAAATGAAGCTGCATTAGAAGAAGCACGTAAGCGTGTAGAAGCGTTAACTAGCAAATTCCCAATGTATCCAAATCTATAATAGATTGAAGAAGACTGCCGAGACTTAATTGTTTTGGCGGTCTTTTTTTTGGACATATATTATTTTTAAAGTATGTATACAAATGATGAATAAATTTTGGCGATATAATGAAGGATACAGCTCCCATAATTGGTAAAGATACTAGATAGATTCATTGTAAAATCATGATTTTGCCAAATTTGCCCTTGAATATTAGTAGCGTTTTCTTTACAATCGTAAATAGTGTAAAAAAGCGTGCAAACGCATGAATATCATCTAAAGGAGAGATTCACATGGGAAAACTGTATGTATTTGATCACCCGTTAATTCAACATAAGATTACATATATTCGCGATAAGAATACAGGTACGAAAGATTTTCGTGAATTAGTGGACGAAGTAGCAAGCTTAATGGCTTTCGAAATTACTCGCGACCTTCCACTTAAGGACATTGAAATTGAAACACCTGTAAGCAAAGCGACAACAAAAGTGATCGCTGGTAAAAAACTTGGTTTAATTCCGATTTTACGTGCAGGTTTAGGAATGGTTGATGGAATTCTGAAATTAATTCCAGCAGCAAAAGTAGGACACGTTGGTTTATACCGTGACCCTAAAACATTGCAACCGGTAGAATACTATGTGAAACTTCCAACGGATGTAGAAGAGCGTGACTTTATCGTACTAGATCCGATGCTAGCAACAGGTGGTTCTGCGGCTGAAGCAATTAACTCTCTGAAAAAGCGCGGTGCGAAACAAATTAAATTAATGTGTATCGTTGCAGCTCCAGAAGGGGTAAAAGTAGTACAAGAAGAACATCCTGATGTTGATATTTATGTAGCAGCATTAGATGAGAAATTAAATGACCACGGATATGTAGTACCAGGTCTTGGTGATGCTGGTGACCGTTTATTCGGAACGAAGTAAGACAACTGACGAGCAGGGGAGATTCCCCAGCTCGTCTTTTTTTTGTTGTAAGCAAGTAGGGGAGGGGGAGAGGATAAATATACATCGTATATACAACATAAGTTGCATACACCTCACATATAATATAGAAGTCTTACGTCTGAGGAACACTATATTATGGAAGAAAAGCGTTATATCTCGAAAATATAATAGTGACAAACTTGTGAACATTTCCTTCTATTATAAAGAGAAAACTGTTAGAAATTGCATATATGTAACCAGTATTTAGAAGGGGAACGTTTTCATTTTTGGGAGGAAATGCCTAATACTCAAATTTTTAGATTTTTTACGATTTCTCGTTGACACTGTTAATACCCTATTGTATGCTAACAACGGGGATAGATGGTAGGGCTTTCAGTGACAAAATTACATCTATTCCGTGACGAAAATGTAAACTTTTTGTTTTGTATAGGATTTATGCAAAAAAATGAGTTATTATTAACACATCGTGAATGAGGGTTACATATTGGAGGGGTGAATCCTTGCAAAAAAACGATCGCAGCCATATAAAAGCTTATGCTTTAATGTCAGGTATTCTCGCTCAATTAGTCGGTTCTATTCTTGTTGGAATCTTTGGTGGGCAGTGGATTGATAATAAGGTTGGAACGTTTCCGTTGTTTCTTATTATAGGGTTATTACTCGGACTAGGAACAGGGATATACGCAATGATTCGACTCATTCGACATTACTATTCGGGAGAGCAATGATGATAGACGTACATGGACTTGTCCAAAGACAAAAGAAATATATGTACTACTTGCTTGCGCTTCTAGTGCTAGGATGGGGATTTACCTCTTACAAGGATGTATTTCTTGGACTGATTATCGGTACGATTTTCAGTTTTCTTAGTTTGCGCATCATTGCACGTAGAACAGACAAGCTGCTAGATCGCGTAACAAATGGAGAAAACGTGAAGTTCAAGGCAACAGCGGTAAGTACATATTCAAGATTCGCCACGATTGGGTTATTAATTTTATTTGCAGCCAAATATCAAGAGTTAATCGCGATGTGGGGCCTAGGTGTAGGATTGCTGACAGGATACCTTGTCATGATCATAGATTTTCTTTATTTAGAGTATAAGAGCAGGGAAGAGAGGTGAATTACTAGTGGAACACGGTAAATTAGTTGAATTTCTAGGTTTAACGTTCGATTTGTCATCAGTTATGATGGTTACTGTAGCAGCAGTTATTGTTTTCTTAATCGCTGTTATCGGAACTCGCAGCTTAGCTCTTCGCCCAACCGGGATGCAAAACTTCATGGAATGGGTGTTTGACTTCGTGAAAGGGATTATCAATAGTACGATGGACTGGAAAACAGGTGGACGTTTCTTAACGCTTGGCGTTACGCTTATCATGTTTATCATCGTATCGAACTTCCTTGGTTTACCATTCATGTATTCAGCAACTGAAGCTGGCGAACATATTGCATGGTGGAGATCACCAACGTCTGATCCAGCAGTTACATTAACATTAGCCGTGATGGTAGTTACCCTCACCCATTATTATGGAATTAAGATGAAGGGTACGAAAGAGTACGTAAAAGGTTATTTCCAACCTATGAAATTCTTATTCCCATTAAAGGTTATTGAGGAGTTTGCTAACACATTAACGTTAGGTCTTCGTTTATTTGGTAACATTTATGCAGGTGAGATCTTATTAGGATTACTTGCTAAGTTGGGCGGAGCATCAGTCCTTGGGGCATTAGGTGCGCTTGTACCAATGTTAGCATGGATGGGATTCAGTGTATTCGTTGGATCAATCCAAGCATTTATTTTCGTTATGTTAACGATGGTTTATATGGCTCATAAAGTAAGCCATGACCATTAATATAATTTAAGTAAGAAAAAATTTATTTTTTTATAATACAAAGGAGGACAAATTAAATGAGTTTAGGTGTAATCGCAGCTGCAATTGCAATTGGTTTATCAGCATTAGGTGCAGGTATTGGTAACGGTCTTATCGTATCACGTACAATCGAAGGTGTTGCTCGTCAACCAGAATTAAAAGGCGCACTTCAAACAATTATGTTCATCGGGGTTGCTTTAGTTGAGGCACTTCCAATCATCGGTGTAGTTATTGCATTCATCGTAATGAACAAATAAGGGAGACTCCCCTTACATAGATGGCGAAGAGTGTTTTTCCGAACTTTCTTCGCCATTGCTTTATGAACGAAACGTATGTCTTTTTTTTTCATATGATCAATTTAGATATTTTGAAGGGAGTGAATCCTTGTGCCAACTTTATTATTAGGAGCTTCCATTCCATTTGGAACGATTGCTTATACATTGTTCATTTTCTTACTTCTATTAGTAATGCTACGCAAATTTGCGTGGGGTCCTTTAATGGGAATTATGAAAGAACGTGAAGAGCACGTTGCTAATGAAATCGACGCTGCAGAAAGAAATAATGCTGAAGCGAAGAAATTAGTAGAAGAACAACGTGAGATGTTAAAACAATCGCGTGTTGAAGCACAAGAGTTAATCGAAAGAGCGAAAAAGCAAGCTGTAGATCAAAAGGATGTTATTGTTGCTGCTGCGAAAGAAGAAGCAGAATCAATTAAAGCATCTGCTGTACAAGAAATTCAACGCGAAAAAGAGCAAGCAATTGCTGCTTTACAAGAACAAGTCGCTTCTTTATCTGTTCAAATTGCTTCTAAAGTAATTGAAAAAGAATTAAAAGAAGAAGATCAAGTGAAGTTAATTCGCGATTATATTAAAGAAGTAGGAGAAGCGCGATGAGCAATGGGATTGTAGCAAAACGTTATGCTGTCGCTCTTTTTAAAATTGCAAAAGAAAAACACGTATTAGAAATGTTTGAAGAGGAATTACGCCTTGTACAAAACGTTTATGTAAAGAACGGAGAACTACATAGCTTTTTAACGCAACCGAACATTTCAAAGGAACAAAAGAAAACGTTTCTTGCAAACGTATTCGGATCTGTTTCTGAATCTATTTTAAATACGTTATATATTTTAATTGATAACAAACGCATTGATATCTTACCTGAAATTGCAGATGAATATGTTGTTCTTGCTAATGAAGAACGTAACGTAGCGGATGCAACTGTATATTCTACTCGTCTTCTATCAGAAGAAGAGAAGCTTAACATTGCTGAAGCATTTGCAAAGAGAACGGGAAAAGATGCAATTCGCGTGAAAAATGTTGTAGATGAAGATTTACTAGGCGGAATTAAAGTACGTATTGGAAATCGCATTTATGACGGAAGTTTACAAGGAAAATTAGCACGTATTCAGCGTGAATTAATGAAGAATAGATAGGGGTGAAGCACATGAGCATCAGAGCTGAAGAAATTAGCGCACTGATAAAGCAACAAATCGAGAACTATCAGTCTGAAATCGAAGTTAGTGATGTTGGTACAGTTATCCAAGTTGGTGACGGTATCGCGCGTGCTCATGGTCTTGATAACGTTATGGCTGGTGAACTTGTAGAGTTCTCTAACGGCGTTATGGGACTAGCACAAAACTTAGAGGAAAACAACGTAGGTATTATCATTTTAGGACCTTACACAGAAATCCGTGAAGGTGACGAAGTTCGTCGTACTGGTCGCATCATGCAAGTACCAGTAGGAAAAGAACTAATTGGTCGTGTTGTAAACCCATTAGGTCAACCAGTTGATGGTTTAGGCCCAATCAATACAACAAACACTCGTCCAATCGAAAGTCCAGCACCAGGTGTAATGGATCGTAAATCTGTTCATGAGCCACTTCAAACAGGTATTAAAGCGATCGATGCTCTTGTACCAATTGGCCGTGGTCAACGTGAGTTAATCATTGGTGACCGTCAAACTGGTAAAACAGCAGTTGCACTTGATACAATCATTAACCAAAAAGATGAAGACATGATTTGTATCTACGTAGCAATTGGACAAAAAGAATCAACTGTACGTAACGTAGTAGAAACACTACGTAAGCACGGTGCATTAGAATACACAATCGTTGTAACTGCATCTGCTTCTCAACCAGCTCCATTACTATACCTAGCTCCTTACGCTGGTGTAACAATGGGTGAAGAGTTCATGTACAATGGTAAACACGTATTAGTAGTATATGATGACTTATCAAAACAAGCAGCGGCTTACCGTGAGCTGTCATTACTATTACGTCGTCCTCCAGGTCGTGAAGCTTACCCAGGGGATGTATTCTACTTACATTCTCGCTTATTAGAGCGTGCAGCAAAATTAAGTGATGCAAAAGGCGGCGGTTCTTTAACTGCACTACCTTTCATCGAAACACAAGCAGGGGACGTATCAGCATACATCCCAACAAACGTAATTTCTATTACGGATGGACAAATCTTCTTACAATCTGACCTATTCTTCTCTGGCGTACGTCCAGCGATCGATGCGGGTACTTCTGTATCTCGTGTAGGTGGATCTGCTCAGATTAAAGCAATGAGTAAAGTATCAGGTACACTTCGTCTTGACCTTGCATCTTACCGTGAGTTAGAAGCGTTCGCTCAGTTCGGTTCTGACCTTGATAAAGCAACTCAAGCGAAATTAAACCGTGGTGCTCGTACTGTTGAGGTATTAAAACAAGGATTACACAAACCGTTACGTGTAGAGAAACAAGTTATCATTCTTTACGCTTTAACACGTGGATTCCTAGATGATATCCCAGTAGTAGATATCACTCGTTTTGAAGAAGAATTCCATGCTTGGTTAGATTCTAATGCGACTGACTTATTAGAAGAAATCCGCACAACTAAGAAACTTGCGGATGACGACAAATTTGCAGCAGCAATCAATGGATTTAAAAAAGTATTCGTAGCTTCTGAATAATAATAAAAAGTGGAGCCGACTGTTCAGCCCCATCGGCTAAGGTTCTTTCTCACAGAAGGTGCTTTTTACCTTCTTGTGGGGAAGGTTCTTAGACGAAAGGGGCTAGGAGGCGGAACTAGATTAATAAAAGCGGAAGCGGCTCATTCAAGCCGCTGGAGCTAGATAGTATATATAAAAGGCATCTCGGGCTCTGAGATTGCTAAAGGTCATGTAAAGGAAAAGAGTAGGTGCACCTATTCTTTTCCTTCAATCATGAGCAAGAATATCTTGCAACGTAGATTAGGAAGAGGATTCTTACTAATCGTGCCAACTTCCGGAAAAAAGGTGGTGAAAACCTGTGGCATCTTTACGCGATATAAAAGCGAAGATTAACTCGACAAAGAAAACGAGTCAAATTACGAAAGCGATGGAGATGGTATCTGCATCTAAGTTAAACCGTGCAGAGCAAAATGCTAAATCTTTCGTTCCGTATATGGAAAAGATTCAAGAAGTAGTAGCGAGCATTGCGCAAGGAAGCAAAGGGATTAATCATCCAATGCTAAATGCGCGTCCTGTAAAGCGTACAGGATACATCGTTATTACGTCTGATCGCGGACTAGCAGGTGGTTATAACAGTAACGTATTACGTACAGTAAGTAACGTAATTCGTGAACGTCATAATATGGATTCAAACCAATATTCTATTATTGTGCTTGGACGACTAGGACGTGATTATTTAAAACGTCGCGGCTTTAACATTATTGATGAAGTAGTTGGATTATCTGACCACCCATCATTTACTGATATTAAAGACCTTGCTTCTCGAGCAATTGCGATGTTCGCAGATGGTGCTTATGATGAGCTGTACATTTACTACAACCATTACGTAAGTAAAATTTCACAAGAGGTAACGGAAAATAAAATTTTACCGCTTACTGATGTGGCGTCTGACAAACCGACGACAGCTTATGAATTCGAACCTTCTGAAGAAGAAATTTTAAAAGTACTATTGCCACAATACGCAGAAAGCTTAGTGTACGGTGCATTACTAGACGGTAAAGCAAGTGAGCACGCAGCGCGTATGACAGCAATGAAGAGTGCTACAGACAACGCAATGGAAGTTATCGATTCACTTACACTTTCATTCAACCGTGCGCGTCAGGCAGCGATTACGCAAGAAATTACGGAAATCGTTGGTGGAGCAGCAGCGTTAGAATAGTAATAAAAAGTGGAAGCGGCTCGTCCAGAACAGAAGGGCATTGGAGCTCCTGACGAAGAGGCGAAGTTTGCCTCGCAGGAAGGCGCGAAATGACCGACTGTTCTAGCCGCTGGAACTAGATTCAATAAAAAGCGGAAGCGGCTCTTTCAGGAGAGTCGCGTAAGCTAAACTAATAAAAAATTAAAAGCTAACTTCTCTGATAGAGGTAGCTAATTAAAAGAAAGCTAGGAGGGAACCCGATGAATAAAGGGCGCGTTACGCAAATCATGGGTCCGGTTGTAGACGTTAAGTTTGATGGCGGAAAGCTACCAGAAATCTACAATGCCCTTACGGTAAAACAAAGCAACGAAAACGGAAGCATGAACTTAACATTTGAAGTTGCACTTCATTTAGGTGATGATACAGTTCGTACAGTTGCGATGTCTTCCACAGATGGACTTGTTCGTGGCACAGAAGTAGAAGATACTGGTAAAGCAATCTCTGTACCAGTTGGTGATGCAACACTTGGACGTGTATTCAACGTATTAGGTGATGCAATTGACTTAGATGGTGAACTTCCTGCGGATGTACACCGTGATCCAATTCACCGTCAAGCACCTGCATTCGAAGAATTATCTACTAAAGTAGAAATTCTTGAAACTGGTATTAAAGTAGTAGACTTACTTGCTCCTTACATTAAGGGTGGTAAGATCGGCCTATTCGGTGGAGCCGGCGTAGGTAAAACAGTATTAATTCAGGAGTTAATCAATAACATCGCACAAGAGCACGGTGGTATCTCTGTATTCGCTGGTGTAGGTGAGCGTACTCGTGAGGGTAATGACTTATACCACGAAATGAGCGATTCTGGCGTAATCAAGAAAACTGCGATGGTATTCGGACAAATGAACGAGCCACCTGGAGCACGTCAACGTGTTGCATTAACAGGTTTAACAATGGCTGAGCATTTCCGTGATGAGCAAGGACAAGACGTACTTCTGTTCATCGATAACATCTTCCGTTTCACGCAAGCGGGTTCTGAAGTATCTGCCCTTCTTGGTCGTATGCCATCTGCGGTAGGTTACCAACCAACACTTGCAACAGAAATGGGTCAATTACAAGAGCGTATTACATCTACAAATAAAGGGTCTATCACGTCTATCCAAGCGGTATATGTACCAGCCGATGACTATACTGACCCAGCACCAGCTACAACGTTCGCTCACTTAGATGCAACAACAAACTTAGAGCGTCGTTTAACGCAAATGGGTATTTACCCAGCCGTAGATCCATTAGCATCTACATCTCGTGCACTTTCTCCAGAAATCGTAGGAGAAGAGCATTATGAAGTAGCTCGTCAAGTACAGCAAACTTTACAACGTTATAAAGAGCTTCAAGATATCATCGCTATCTTAGGTATGGATGAGTTATCTGAAGAAGATAAGTTAGTTGTACATCGTGCTCGTCGTATTCAATTCTTCTTATCTCAAAACTTCCACGTAGCTGAGCAGTTTACAGGTCAAAAAGGTTCTTACGTACCTGTAAAGAATACAGTTAGTGGTTTCAAAGAAATTCTAGAAGGAAAATATGATGACCTTCCAGAAGATGCATTCCGCTTAGTAGGTGGCATTGAAGAAGTTATTGAAAACGCGAAGAAAATGATGGCGTAAGGCCTTAGGAGGGACGAAGTATGAAGACATTTCCAGTCAGTATTGTAACTCCTGATGGACCGGTTTACGAAAAAGAAGTAGAAATGGTAAGTGTAAAAGCAGAGAGTGGGGAAATGGGGATCTTACCAGGTCACATTCCAACTGTTGCACCATTAAAAATTAGTGCAGTTCGTCTGAAAAATGGTGGACACACTGATTATGTAGCAGTAAGCGGTGGCTTTATCGAAGTTCGTCCAGATAAAGTGACTGTATTATCATCATCTGCTGAAGAAGCAAACCATATCGATATCCATCGTGCAAATGAAGCGAAGCGTCGCGCTGAGCAACGTCTGCAAGATAAACAAGCACATGTTGACTTTAAACGTGCAGAAATGGCATTACAACGTGCTGTGAACCGTTTGAACGTTTCCGATATGAAGTAAAAAAATCCGTAAGGGCTTTGCCTTTACGGATTTTTTTTTTTTTGTGTATTTTATGGATAATTTTACAAAACTGGTATAATTATATTGATGCTTGTATAAGTAGAAGTGTACAACAATTTATATTTCATAAAGGGGATGGATCAATGATTGGTGAAATGAAGCGAGAAGCATTGTACTCTTTAAAGGGAAAATGGGGACTAGGTGTTGGATCAACAATTTTATATTTTATTTTAAGTTATGTTGTTTCGCTGGCTGCAATGCTTATACTATTAATTCCAGGAATTATTATATTTCTCTCAGTTGTAAGCTTAACTGGATCATTTGAAGAGGAAACGATGTCAATTGGAGCAGGTATTACCTTTGGAATTTTTTATTGCATTATGATAATTTTGAGTAACGCATCGTATGGGATTACGTCATATGGTTATACAAATGTATTTTTACAGATTAGTAAACGAGAAGATGCTAAAGTAGATTACTTATTCGAAGGATTTCGTGGCTTTAAAAGAATGATGAAAACAATGTGGGCAATGCTTGCGATTTTGTTATATACAGGTACATGGATTCCGATGCTGTTAATAGGCTTATTTGCATTGTTAGGTGAAGAAGGGAATACGTCATTTGCAATAGCTTTCTTCGTACTATTAGCAATTTCAATTGTTGGTATGATTGTGATGTATTTTTCTTATGCACTGACGTACTATGTGATGATTGAAAATCCAGAATATAGTGTTTCGCAGGCGATGAAGGAAAGTAAGAATCTTATGAAGGGTCATAAGTTAGATTTGTTTCTTTTATGGCTGAGCTTCATAGGATGGGCTATTTTAGCGCTGCTTACTTTTGGAATAGGATTTCTTTGGCTTAGTCCGTATATGAGTACGACGACAGCACACTTTTATCGCTACATTTCAAAAGGTGAATTTCAATAGGAACATGCTATACTAATAGAATTATTGTGTATAGGAGGCGAGGCTACGCATGATTAGTGATTTAAAAGGAGAAGCACTAGATTCATTAGAAGGGAAATGGGGATTAGCTGTTGGAGCTACACTACTCATTTCAATTCTTATCACGGCTTTTAGTTTTAGTGTTGATTGGGGATTTTCTTTAATTTTCGGTTGGCAAAAAACAAATGGTTCACTTTCAACGAATATTCTTTCATTTTTTGTAACTGGACCGTTAACTTTAGGTGGATATTACCTTGGTTTAAATATCCTTCGTGAAAAGCAAGCTAGTATTGGTAATGTATTCATTTGGTTTTCAGAGGGAAAGAGATTTCTAAAATCATTTTTATTATATTTATTAGTAAATCTTTATCTTTTCTTATGGACGTTATTGTTCATTATTCCAGGTATTATTAAATCATTTTCTTATGCGATGACATACTTTATTATAAACGATCATCCTGAGTATTCACTGAACCAAGCTATTACAGAAAGTCGTCGTATGATGGATGGACATAAGATGGAGTATTTCATTTTATGTTTAAGTTTTATTGGCTGGTTTATATTAAGTTGTATTACGTTAGGGATTGGATTCTTATGGTTAATTCCATATTTCTATACGACATCTGCAGCTTTTTACGAAGAGATTGCAGAAGAATATTATGAGAAAAAAATTTAGCACTATAAAACCCCCAGTATGAATTATTTGTTCATACTGGGGGTTTTTTGTAGAAATTTTATAAATTGATTACTAGTAAGTGGTTTACTGAAATAGTAACCTTGCATATATTTACAGTTATGTTTTTGCAGAAACTTAAGTTGTTTTTCGGTTTCAATTCCTTCGGCAACGACTGAAAGATTTAAAGTATTTGCGAGGGAAAGTATTGTAGAAACGATGGCTCGTTCTTCAGGACGATGATCAGCTAATTGTGTAAATTCTCTCGGTACTTTTAATGTGTCGATTGGAAAAATTGATAAATAAGCAAGAGAAGAATACCCAGTACCGAAGTCATCAATGGAAGTTTGGATACCGTACTCTTTTAATTGCTTCAGTCTCAATAACGTTTCTTTCTCGTCAATCATTGCAATTCTTTCTGTTAACTCAAGTGTTACATATTTTGGATCGACTTGCACGTCGTTTAATATTTGTGAAATGTTTTCGATTAATTGATCTTGCCGGAATTCTTTTGCGGATAAATTAACACTTATTTTTAAATTTTGGTAGCCAAAGGTATGCCATATTTTTAATTGGAGACAAGCTTCTTGTAATACCCAATGTCCAAGTGGGACTACTTGTGGCGTCTCTTCTACAATTGGAATAAACTCACATGGTGAAATGTCACCTAATAGCGGGTGTTTCCATCGTATTAAAGCTTCAGCACCGATAATTTTATTTGTTGTCGTATCAATTTGTGGTTGATAAACGAGATAAAATTCTTTGTTTACTAAAGCGATTGGCAAATCTTTTTCAATTCGAGCTTTTCGTTCCATTTTTTTATATAGTTCTTTCGTGTAAAGAGAGCTACCGTTTTTTCCTTTATTCTTTGCTTCGTACATGGCCATATCAGCATGCTGCAAAATGGATAGCGCATCTTCACCTGCTTCAGGATATATTGCAATTCCGATACTCGGTGAGATTTGTAAATGTTGATTTTCGATTTCAAATGGCTCATTCATGGCCGCTACAATCCTATCAGCTATTTTTTGGACATCTGGCTTTTTTTTGTAATTCTCGATAAGGATTGTGAACTCATCCCCAGCTAGCCGCGCGAGTTTCATATTTGATGTTGCTATTCTTTCGAGCCTTTTTGCTACTGCGATGAGCAATAGGTCTCCTACTCGATGACCGAGGGTATCATTAATAACTTTAAAACGGTCTAGGTCGAGAAACATAACAGCAAAAGGCTTTTTCGATATTTTTGCTCGCGCAATTGCCTGTTCTAAATGTTGATGAAATGCACGACGATTTGCAAGCTCTGTTAAAGTATCATGGTATGCTAGGAAGTTGATTTGTTCTTGTTGTTGTTTGCTTTCCGTAATATCTTTAATCATTAAATAAACCCCAGAAATTTTCTCCTTTAAAAAGATCGGTACGGCGGTAACGTGCAAGTAGTAAATATCTCTGTTTTTATGGTAAGCCCGTATTTCTAAAGAAATAGAATATCCCTTTTTCACGCGATGAAAGGCGTTAATCATTTCTTCTAAATCTTCTTCGTATATGAGTGAATAGTAAGGCTGGTTTAATAATTCATTCGTTTGATAACCGAGTAAAGTAGTACCAGCGTTATTTACTTTGAGAAAATTACCGTACAAATCTAATGTGAAAATTGGATCTGGATGATGCTCGTATAAAGATTTAAACATTTGTTGATTATGATAGAGTTCATTTTTCTGTTCTACTAAATCTTCTGTACGTAGTTTAATTTGTTTCTCGAGTTCTGAGTTGAATTGCATTTGAGCGATCAATAATATTTTATTTTGTTTTCGAACTAAACTATGACGTATGAGAACGAAAGAAAAAGTTATTATAAGTCCAATTACTATAATAGGCGCAAAAACGTATTCAACTAATATAAAAACAATAAGCATTACTACAGAAATATACGGTAATGATAATCGGATTGATTCGCCAATTTTAGGTGTTAGTAGTACTTGTTCTTGTTTTTCAGGCTTTTTTGTATGGAGAATACAGGCGATTGCTACTAGTACTAAGGTTACTTGATAGAAAGGCGTAACTGTAAACATAGAATACTCTGGTATGAAGTATTTTATATAAGCATAAATCGCATCTGTAGTAGCATATAAAATTAAAGCACTGCCAAGAAGTGCACCGACCTTTTTAGGTAATAAGGATAGTGGTTTGAATAAAAGGTTGATTCCTATTAAGAGAAAGAGTAAATCAGCCATTGGATAGGTAAGTTGAACAAATATGTCGATATAGGATGTTGTAAAGATATGAATAGTTCGTTCAATAAGTAAGTAGTAACTTAAAGTAAATTGGGCTGTAACGATAATACAAATATCACATAGCATAAAAAGTTTTTCTAATAAATCTCGGTTATAAATGATTTCGTATAGAAAGGCAAACGTAAAGCTAACTAAAAAAAGTAAGTAAAAAAAGTCAGATGGATCAACGAACGTATAGAAGTCCTTTACAATTAAACGCTGATAGGCAACGACTATATCACCGATAAAATAAGAGAGAGCTCCAACAGATAATATGATCCAAAATAAACGAGATAGCCCTTCTTTCATGTTTGAAAAATAAAGTATATAACTACAAGCGATAATATCAATTAATAGGGTGCTCGTTCCGATTAATAGCTGAAAAGGAAATGAGTATTCATATACAAAAGGCATTGCTACATAGTGAAGCGTTATAGACAGCAATACAATGCTTATAAGAATACTTACATGTGTTTGTTTTTTCATTTATATCACCTACGGTTTCTTGAAAAGCATATATAAGTTTTATATTTATTTTGCACAATTATAGCAAGTTGTAAAGATAGATTTTAATAATTCTTGTTTCTGTCTCCCAACATATCGACATAGGAATTTGAAGTTTGCTATAATGATTAGAATAGTTGCATTATTTAGAAAAATTTAAAAATAATAATTACTGCAACTAGGACATATTGTTTACTATGTGAACTTGTTCTTAATTTAGGGGGGAGGGTTTCACAATGGCAAGTGTATATGAAAATAGTTATATGATCGTTTTGATTTTCTTGCTATTAGGTATATTGCTGCCGGTAGTGGCTCTTACATTAGGAAGGATGCTGCGCCCAAATAAACCAAGTGCAGCAAAGGCGACGACGTATGAGAGTGGAATTGAGCCTTTTCATGATGCAAATATTCGGTTTCATGCTCGTTATTATATTTTCGCTTTATTGTTTGTAATCTTTGATGTAGAAACTTTATTTTTATATCCTTGGGCTGTTGCGTATGACAAGCTAGGTTTATTTGCATTAATTGAAATGCTCATCTTTGTTGTAATGTTGCTAGTTGGATTAGCGTATGCTTGGAAAAAGAAGGTGTTACAATGGTTATAAATTTTGAGGAATTACATCCAAATGAGCGAGCAGAATTAGAACGAAATATCTTTTTTTCTACATTGGAACAGTTGAAAGGATGGGCGAGGAGCAACTCTTTATGGCCGATGACATTCGGACTGGCATGCTGTGCAATTGAAATGATGGGGGTAGGCTCATCACATTACGATTTAGATCGATTTGGGTCATTTTTTCGAACTTCACCAAGGCAATCGGACGTCATGATTGTATCGGGAACAGTAACGAAGAAGATGGCTCCTATTGTTCGGCGTTTATATGATCAAATGCCCGAACCGAAATGGGTTATTGCGATGGGATCTTGTGCGACAGCAGGTGGTCCGTATGTAAATTCATATGCTGTTGTGAAAGGTGTAGACCAAATCGTACCAGTTGATGTGTATATTCCTGGTTGTCCCCCAAATCCAGCTGCTTTAATCTATGGAATTAATAAATTAAAAGAGAAAATTCGTTACGAGGCAAAGACCGGAAAGCAGGTGACGAATAAATGAGTAATCCAAATAAAGATTTAGAGGATCTAAAAAAAGAAGCAGCTAGGCGTGCGAAAGAAGAAGCGAGAAAACGCCTTGTAGCGAAACACGAGGCGGAAATAAGTGAACTTGAGGAGGAAGATCAAGAAAAAGAGAAAGCGCTACCAAAAAATGATGATATTACTATAGAAGAAGCAAAACGACGTGCAGCAGCAGCCGCAAAAGCAAAAGCGGCGGCGTTAGCGAAACAGAAAAGAGAAGGGACAGAAGAAGTAACGGAAGAAGAAAAAGTGAAAGCCAAGGCGAAGGCAGCAGCAGCTGCAAAGGCAAAAGCGGCAGCATTAGCGAAGCAGAAAAGAGAAGGGACAGAAGAAGTAACGGAAGAAGAAAAAGCGAAAGCCAAGGCGAAGGCAGCAGCAGCTGCAAAGGCAAAAGCGGCGGCGTTAGCGAAACAGAAAAGAGAAGGAACCGAAGAAGTAACGGAAGAAGAAAAAGCGAAAGCCAAGGCAAAAGCGGTGGCGGCGGCAAAGGCGAAAGCGGCAGCATTGGCGAAGCAGAAAGCCTCGCAAGGTGATGGGGATTCGGGAGATGAAAAGGCAAAGGCAATTGCAGCGGCAAAAGCGAAAGCAGCAGCGGCTGCAAGAGCGAAGACAAAGGGAGCTGAAGGTAAGAAAGAGGATGAGCCGAAGCAGGAAGAACCGTCCGTAAATCAGCCGTATTTAAATCAGTATGTTGAGGCTATTAGGGAGAAGTTAGGAGAGGGTGCATTAGTAGATTCCTACATTAATAAACTGTCAAAGGATGTGCCAACTCTTGTGGTGGATCCCGAAAAGTATTATGAAGTGATGGAGTCACTGCGATTCCATGAGGGACTTGCTTTTGATTATATGTCAGAGCTACATGCGACGGATTTTGTGACACATATGGAAGTGTATGTTCATTTGTTTTCATATGGCAAGAAACAATCGGTAGCGGTGAAGGTAAAGCTAGACCGGGAAGCGCCACAAGTCGAATCTGTGACAGCGCTTTGGAAAGGAGCTGACTGGCCGGAGCGAGAAGCATACGATTTGCTCGGCATTGTATTTAAAGGGCATCCGAATTTAACGCGTATTTTAATGCCAGATGATTGGGTAGGATACCCGCTTAGAAAAGACTATGAACCGTATGATGTGGAGGTGTAGCTATGATCCGCACGGAAGAGATGCTTTTGAATGTAGGACCTCAGCATCCGAGTACACATGGTGTGTTCAGGCTCGTAATTAAGATTGACGGGGAAATTATTAAAGAAGCTACACCTGTTATTGGATATTTGCATCGCGGGACCGAAAAGATCGCTGAGAGCTTACAGTATACGCAAATTATCCCTTATACAGATCGAATGGACTATTTATCAGCCATGACGAATAATTACGTCATTTGCCATGCTGTAGAGACGATGATGGGGATTGAAATTCCAGAGCGTGCCGAATACTTGCGAGTACTTGCGATGGAGTTAGGAAGAATTGCCAGCCATCTCGTTTGGTGGGGGACGAATCTTCTTGATATAGGAGCGGTTAGCCCGTTTTTGTACGCGTTTCGTGAACGAGAGATGATTATAAATTTATTAAATGAATTATGCGGGGCACGGCTTACTTTTAACTATATGAGAGTTGGTGGTGTGAAGTGGGATGCGCCAGATGGTTGGATTGAAAAGGTGGAAGAGTTTGTTCCGTATATGAGAGAGCAACTGGCAGGTTATCATGATCTTGTTAGCGGTAATGAGATTTTCTTAAATCGTGTGAAAGGCGTTGGTATATATAGCGCGGAAGAAGCGATCTCGTATTCTTTAAGCGGAGCAAATTTGCGGTGCACTGGAGTAAACTGGGATCTTCGCAAAGATGAGCCGTATTCGATTTATAATCGTTTTGATTTTGATATTCCTTTTGGAAGCGTGGGAGATGCTTGGGATCGCTACGTTTGCCGAATGCAAGAAATCGAGGAGTCTTTAAAGATTGTTGAGCAAGCGGTTCAGCAGTTCCCGAAAGATGGAGCTGTGCTGGCAAAAGTACCGAAAATTATTAAGGCACCTAAGGGAGAAGCATTTGTACGTATCGAATCGCCGCGCGGAGAGATTGGTTGTTATATCGCAAGTGACGGAAAGAAAGAGCCGTACCGTTTGAAGTTTCGTAGGCCATCTTTTTATAACTTGCAAATTTTACCGAAGTTATTGAAAGGTGAAAACATCGCTAATTTAATTACGATTTTAGGTGGAGTTGATATTGTACTTGGGGAGGTTGATGGCTAATGATTGAGACGCTCTTACAATCACCTTCAAGCTGGACGAATTTCTTCATTTTTTTCGGATTAGCGGTACTTCTACTATTTGCAGTCCTTGGCTTCGTTACATATGGAATTTTGGCAGAACGGAAAGTGATGGGGTTTATGCAAGGGCGGATTGGACCAAACCAGGTTGGAGGCCGATTCGGTTTACTGCAAACGGTAGCTGATGTTTTAAAACTATTATTGAAAGAAGATAGTATTCCGAAAGCAGCAGATAAACCGCTGTTTATATTAGCGCCTGTCATTGCATTTGCACCAGCATTTATGGTGCTTGCGGTTATCCCGTTCACTGATAAATTTCAATTTGCAGATATTGGAGTCGGGCTACTTTATTATATTGCTGTTTCCGGTATTACGACGATAGGTGTTGTAACTGGGGGATGGGCATCGAATAATAAATATTCCCTTTTAGGAGGGATGCGTGCGGCGGCGCAAATGATTTCTTATGAGATTCCGCTCGTAATGAGTGTAATTGGTATCGTTTTGCTAGCTGGTAGCCTGAATTTAAATGAGATTGTAGCGGCGCAGGAGAAGGTCTGGTACATTTTCGTACAGCCAATTGGATTCGTCGTTTTCTTAATCGCAGCAGTTGCAGAGTTAAATAGGACGCCATTCGATTTGCCGGAAGCGGAGTCAGAACTTGTTTCTGGATATCATACGGAATACTCAGGTTTTCGCTGGGCGTTTTTCATGCTTTCAGAGTACGTATATTTCTTCGGGATGGCATCGTTAATTACAGTGCTCTTTTTAGGCGGATGGAATCCAGTCATGTTTCTTGGATTTATCCCAGGTGCCGTATGGTTTGCTTTGAAATTTAGCAGTGTAGTCTTTCTATTAATTTGGTTCCGCGTTACGTTCCCGCGTATAAGAGGTGACCAGTTAATGGAGTTTGGATGGAAAGTATTATTGCCGATTGCACTTGCAAATATTTTCTTAACGGCATTGATTAAGGAGTTATTCTTCTAATCTATGAGGGGGGTGCCAGTAAGAGATGAAAGGACTATTTAAAGGGTTAAAATATACATTAAGTAATTTGAGCAAGAAGAAGGTAACGTATGATTATCCAAATCAACCGTTGCCGTTGCCAGACCGTTTTCGGGGGATTCAAAAATTTTATCCGGAGAAATGTATTGTTTGTAATCAGTGCTCTAACATTTGTCCGACAGACTGTATTCAGTTAACAGGAAAGAAACATCCGGATCCTACGAAAAAAGGAAAAATTATCGACACGTATGATATTAATTTTGAAATTTGTATTCTTTGTGATTTATGTACAGAAGTTTGTCCGACAGAGGCAATTGTCATGACAAATAACTTTGAACTCGCGGAATATTCACGTGATGACTTATTTAAAAATTTGCAGTGGCTTGACGAAAACGACGAAAACGTCAGGAAGGAGAACAAGGCATGAATGGCGAGTTTGTAGCATTCTTTATACTATCCTTGTCTGCAATTATCGGCGGTGTTCTTATGTTGAACTTAACGAAAGTTATGCACATGATGCTAGCTCTCGTTCTGACATTTCTCAGCATTGCAGGTTTGTATTTTCTTTTATCAGCTGAATTTATAGGCGTTGCACAAATTTTACTTTACTCTGGTGCAATCACAATTATTATGATTTTCGGCATTATGTTAACGAAACATAACGCGGAAAATGAATCGCGTCTTACTCTTCGAAAATGGATTATCTTCTTTGCAGTTGTAGCATTTGGAGCGGTTATGTATTTCGCTGTTAATAATGTTGATTTTGCAAATGAAAGCACACAAGGAAGTTTACCTCTCCATGAAAACAACACACTTCAAATCGGTACGCTTCTCTATTCAAAATATATTATTCCATTTGAACTAACTTCAGTTATTTTACTTGTAGCACTCGTTGGCGCAATTATACTTGCGAAAAAGGACGAGAAAGAGGAGGATTCCAATGAGTAGCGTTCCAGCTTCTGCATATTTAACACTTGCGATTATTTTGTTTTGCATCGGTCTATTTGGAGCTTTAACAAAGCGGAATACAGTAATCGTATTAGTTTGTATCGAATTAATGCTGAATGCTGCCAATTTAAACTTAGTGGCGTTTAGTAAATTAGGCTTATTTCCGAATTTAACAGGTCAAATTTTCTCACTGTTTACGATGGCTGTAGCGGCAGCGGAAGCGGCGGTAGGACTCGCTATTTTAATTGCTTTATATCGTAATCGTACAACAGTTCAGGTGGATGAAATGGATACGCTTAAAGGATAGCATTGTGACCGAAAAAGGGGGAAGGAAACAATGATCGATTATGCATGGCTCATACCGCTTTTCCCACTCGTTTCGTTTTTGTTACTTATTATGTTCGGGAAGAAAATTAGAGAAGGAAGCAGCGTACTTAGTATTTTTTTCGTCTTTCTCTCCTTTATACTTGCGGTACTTGTGTTAATAGAAAGGTTTTCAGAAGCAAGCGTGAAGCATAAGTGGGTGTGGCTTAGAGCTGGAGATGTGGATATATCATTCGGCTTTGAAGTGACTGCATTAGGAGCTTTAATGTTATTTATCGTGACGCTTGTGAGTCTACTTGTACATGTGTATTCGAAAGGTTATATGAAAGGTGATGAACGATTACCGACCTTTTACGCATATTTAGGACTCTTTACATTTGCGATGTTAGGGCTTGTTATATCAACGAATTTATTACAGCTTTATATATTTTGGGAATTAGTCGGCCTTGGCTCATTTTTACTTATCGGTTTTTATTTCTTTAAAGAAGAAGCGAAGGCTGCTGCAAAAAAGGCTTTTATTATGACCCGTATTGGGGATGTTGGTTTATTTATCGGGATGATTTTAATTTTTTGGTACGCAGGTAGTTTTGAATATGACGCAATATTTAGGGCGATTTATACAGGGGATCTACCTCCTTACATGATTACAATAACAGCGATATTAATTTTTATCGGGGCGATGGGGAAATCAGGGCAGTTCCCGCTTCATACGTGGTTGCCAGATGCAATGGAGGGGCCAACGCCCGTTTCGGCACTTATTCACGCGGCGACGATGGTCGCAGCTGGCGTATATTTAGTAGCGACGATGTTCCCTCTATTTTCAGCAAGTACAGTGGCGATGCAGACAGTGGCAATCGTTGGAGCTTTCACTGCAATCTTTGCGGCCTCTATCGGTCTTGTGCAAACAGATATAAAGAGGGTGCTTGCTTATTCTACAGTTAGCCAGCTTGGGTATATGATGCTCGCGTTAGGTTCTGCCGGTTATGTAGCTGGTATATTCCATTTAACGACACATGCTTTTTTTAAAGCACTACTATTTTTGGCGGCAGGAAGTGTAATTCATGCTGTGCATACGCAAAACATTAATAAAATGGGCGGTTTACAGAAGAAGATGAAAGTAACTGGTACGCTATTTTTAATAGGTACCCTTGCCATTAGCGGTGTTCCGCTGCTTTCCGGTTTTTTTAGCAAAGATGAAATTTTAGCGGCGACGTGGATGAATGGCAATTACGTTTTATTTACTTTAGCGGTAATTGCGGCGTTTTTAACAGCGTTTTATATGTTCCGCCTTTACTTTCTTGTCTTTACTGGAGAAACGAAGACGAAGGAAGAAGTGCATGAATCGCCTCGCGTTATGACGTATCCAATGATTGTTCTCGGCGTTCTTGCGGTAGTGGCAGGATATATAAATACACCGTGGTTTGGAACGTTCCTCGGAGATTGGTTAACGAAAGATGTAGGGTTTAAGGTTGAAGAATCGCATGGACCAGTTTGGATTATGATTGTTGCGACACTCGTTTCATTTGCGGGAATCGCTCTTGCATATTTCATATATAGCAAGAAATCAATTTCTAGGAATTGGGCTGGGGGTACGGAAACATCGCTTTATAATCTTTTGAAAGAAAAATATTATGTGGATGAACTATACAACATGACGGTGATCCCTATTACGAAAGGAATCGCTCATGTGCTTCGCTTATTTGAAGTGTATGTAGTCGAAGGAATTGCAGTTTTAATTGCAAGTGTAGTGAAAGGCACAAGTAACCTTGGATCGAAACTTCAAAACGGGAATGTACAAGTGTACGGTACTGTAACGGCGGTTTCGCTCGCTGTACTCGTCATTATTTTGCTCTATACGGGAGGGGATTTACGATGAATGATTTGTTGTTAACGTTCTTCATTTTTTCCCCGCTTTTAGGAATTTTATTGCTTGTATTAACACCGAAAAAGGAATTGCGTACAGTGCGAGCGCTTGGCTTATTTGGGACGGCGCTTCCATTTGGAATCGCTATCGTCCTCGCTTGTACATATGCTTCTGGAAAGAATTTGTCACTATTCGATGAAAAGATGAAATGGATTAAGTTCGGCGATTTTACAGCGGTAGATAAAAGGTGGTTTTCTATTTATTACGAGCTCGGTATTGATGGTTTGTCGCTTGTCATGATGGTACTGACGGCTCTTCTAGCAACGCTTGCAGCAATTGCAGCCTTTTCTATTAAAAGAAATTTAAAAGCATTTTATATGCTGTTACTCATGCTAGAAATAGGAATGCTCGGCGTCTTTGCTGCTCAAAACTTAATGTTGTTTTTTATCTTCTTTGAAATTACGTTGCCACCAATGTTCTTATTAATTGGAAAGTGGGGAAAATTGTCGAGTGAAAAGGCTGCGTATAGTTATTTAATATATAACGGTATTGGCTCAGCTATTTTGCTCATTGTTTTCTCAATTTTGTTCGCGAAAACAGGTACAACAAATATTGTGGAGCTGAAAGAGATATTAAGAAGCGTAAACGCAGAGGGAGCACTCGTCATCCCAAGTAGTTTGCAGCTTAGTGTATTTATTGCCATAATGATTGCTTTTGCAATTAAACTACCTGTTTTTCCGTTGCACCGCTGGATGGTCAATGTACACATAGAAGCGCATCCAGCTGTAGTTATGCTTCATGCGGGTGTTTTGCTGAAGATTGGAGCGTACGGTATTATTCGCTTCGGGAAAGGGCTATTCCCGGAATATTTTCACGATGTTGCAACACTAATTGCGATATTAGGCGTAATTAATTTATTATACGGTGCCTTTTTAGCGCTCATCCAAACAGACTTTAGGAAAGTACTGGCTTACTCTAGTATTTCGCATATGGGAATTGTGTTAATGGGACTTGCGTCACTTAATGCACCTGGTACACAAGGAGCGTTATTCCAGGTTGTATCGCACGGTTTAATTGCAGCCTTGCTGTTTTTCTTACTCGGTGTTATAGAACAACGTTTCGGAACATCAGACATTACAGCGCTTGGTGGACTCGCAAAAAGTGTCCCAGTACTTAGCGGCTTCTTCTTAGCAGGAGGAATGGCATCGCTCGGATTACCAGGGATGTCTGGGTTTGTTAGTGAATTTCTTGCCTTTCTCGGTTTATTTCAAGGAGAGCCCGTCATTGCTGCAGTCGGTGTGATTGGCATCATTTTAACCGCTGTATATGTATTAAGGGCGACACTTCAAGTGACATTTGGAAAGAAAGAGTGGGAAGCGAAATCTGATATACACGGATGGGAGTATGTCCCTGTTTTACTACTTATCTTTTGTATTATTGCAATTGGAGTTATGCCAGAAATACTAGGGGATCCGCTTCAAAATACATTGAAAACATTGGGGGTGAAGTAGGATGGATATGAATACGTTATTTAGCTTATCGTGGCATCTAATGGTGCCAGAATTTATTATTCTCGGCGCCGCCATCCTCCTTTCCATATGTGATTTGTTTTTTAAGCTGAACCATAGATATGTAGCTCTTGGTGCGATTGCTGCCATCGTATTAGCAATCGTGTCATTAATTACTCTATATAGCGAACCGGCAGGAGATATTTTAAATGGATCGTTTGTGTTAGATGGATTTTCAAAAGGGTTTAAAACGTTGCTATTAGGTGCCGCAGCTCTCATTTTATGCACCGCAATGAGCGATGATAAGAAGAATCCAATCGAAGATAAAGGTGAATATTATTACTTATTTTTAATGGCACTTCTTGGTGCGATGTTCATGGCTTCTAGTGTAGATTTTATTACCCTTTTCGTTGGTTTGGAGTTACTTTCACTTTCTTCTTATATTTTAGTAGGAATACGAAAAAAGAGCCGTGCATCAAATGAAGCGGCAATGAAATACGTCATTAGCGGAGGAATTGGAACGGCGATTACGCTCTTCGGAATGAGTTATTTATACGGTATTACAGGTTCAACTAACATTGTAGATATGCAAAAGGTACTCACTGGGGAACTCGCTAGTGGTATTCAGTTATTGTTAGCTCTCGCATTTCTTTTATTGCTAGTTGGTCTCTCATTTAAAATTGCCACAGTGCCGTTTCATATGTGGGCACCTGATGTGTATGAAGGAGCGGCTACACCAGTTACTGCTTTTCTTGGAACGATTTCTAAAATTGCCGGGTTCCTACTCATTATTCGTTTGTTCCTTATGATCTTTGCAAGTGTATTAATACAAGGAGATATGCAATCTTTATATGGGCATATGAGTATATATATTGCGGTGCTAGCAAGTATTACGATGATTGTTGGGAATGTAGTCGCATTAAAACAATACAATATAAAGCGTTTATTTGCTTATTCGGGCATTGCTCATGCAGGATATTTACTCGTTCCACTTGTGGCATTATCACCATTTACGATGGATAGCATGTGGTTTTATATGCTGGCATACATGCTTATGAATATAGGGGCATTTGCTATCATCCACGGCTTAATCTTACAAAATAATGAGGAAAATATAACAATTTTCACAGGTTTATATAAAAGGTCGCCATTTACAGCGATAATGATGACAATTTTTATTTTATCGTTGGCTGGGATACCAGGAACGGCTGGCTTTATTGGAAAGATTAATATCTTTTTAGGCGCACTTCATGTAGAGCCAGCACATTACGTACTAGCTTCGATTATGATGGGTACGACAGTTGTTTCATTCGTATATTATTTCCGTATTTTACAACAAATGTTTTTCCGCACCGGAGAGACAGAAGAGAGAATACGGTTACCGTTAAATATAAAGGTTGTTATGAGTCTTTGTGCAATTTCGATTGTAATACTAGGGATTATGCCGATGATTGGGTACAATTTCTTTTATGAATATTTTCCATTAATGAAAGATTTCTTCTTCTTAGGGAACGTGGTACAATAGTGAAAATAAAAGGTGTGGAGTCAGTACTCTGCGCTTTTTATTTTGTGTTAACTTGTAATGTAGATATACGTTTTTGGAAAGAAAATCACGATGTAAAATGTAAGATGTCTATGTGCATTTGAAAAAGTGTAGCTCCTACTTATTATGGTATCGTTTTTATATTCTTTCATAAGTAGTAGCTGAGTAAAAAGGGGTCGATTTTTTGGCACAACTTTTAGGGCAACAAGCACTGATTGCCATTGTTTCGCATTTATTGTTTATTACCATTACGTGGTGGGCCTTACAAGGCATTCACATTGAGCGTTTAATGAAGTCCGGAAAAGTGCTGCAGACGCGAGTATTACTCATCTTAATTACAATTGCAATTGGGACATCTGTAAGTAACTTTTTCCTTGATTATTTAGGCTATTCGAAGAGTTTAACGTATTTAGTAAAGTAAGTGTATAGAACCTCAAATCTCCGTTAACAATGGGGATAGGAGGGGATGAAATTGAAGCTTAAAGCCATTCTTATTGTTGCACTTAGTGTTGTTTTATTTTTGGTTGGATATAGAGAGATGAAACCGATAAGCGATGAACAGAAAATGGAGAGCATGATCAAGGCTTTAGAGAAAAATGATGCTAAAGTAGAAAAATGGTCATGGTTAGCGAGAGAAACAAAAACAATTTCTAACATACATACGTTTCAAAAGTTGTTAAACGATGTGAAGGAAAAGGCAAATATTCAAAAGTGGGAAGTAGAGCAATCTCCAGATGGATATAAAGCTACATCCTATAAAAAGCTTTCTTCTTATGAAGAACGAGTAGTAGTAACTTGGAGTAAAGAAAATACTAAAGAAAACACTTTCATTATCTTTGAAGTAAGTGGGGCGAAATGGGACCCGAAGTATGTTCAAAACATGAATAAAATTTTTAGTGAAAAACCTATAATTTACACTTGTGTTCAAGGTGTACTGAATGATAAGATTGAAGGTGTTTTGCAAAATAAAACCAATCAGGTTTTGAAAGATCTTTCAGCAAGAGCGATCGAACAAGTAGAAGAAAGAGCATTTGTGTCAGTCTCCGCATACAATAAAAAGTGGGATGACGCTCTTTCAACAAATAGAGAGAAAATAAATGTGCAAATAGCAATACGTTCTACAGACAACAAAGATACAATTGTGGTTGGCACACCGATCATAACTTCTGAGTATTGAGTGAATAGATACTGAAAAAAGGACACGGAGGGGAATAATTTGGAAAAGATCATCGTCCGTGGCGGAAAGCGGTTAAACGGCACAGTGCGTGTTGAGGGCGCAAAAAATGCTGTATTACCTATAATCGCTGCAGCCCTATTAGCGAGTGATGGAAAGAATGTACTATCTGAAGTACCAGTTTTGTCTGATGTATACACAATTAATGAGGTATTACGTCATTTAAATGCTGAAGTCGTATTTGAAAATAATCAAGTAACAATCGATTCTTCTAAAGAACTAAACATTGAAGCACCATTTGAATATGTACGTAAAATGCGTGCATCTGTTCAAGTAATGGGACCATTATTAGCACGTAACGGTCGTGCTCGTATTGCACTTCCTGGTGGATGTGCAATTGGTTCACGTCCAATTGACCAACATTTAAAAGGCTTCGAAGCAATGGGAGCAAAAGTACAGGTTGGTAACGGTTTTGTTGAGGCATATGTTGAGGGAGAACTAAAAGGAGCTAAAATCTACTTAGACTTCCCAAGCGTAGGCGCGACAGAAAACATTATGTCTGCAGCTACATTAGCAAAAGGGACAACAATTCTTGAAAACGCAGCGAAAGAACCAGAAATCGTTGACTTAGCTAACTTCTTAAATGCGATGGGAGCGAAAGTACGCGGAGCTGGAACTGGAACGATTCGTATCGAAGGCGTTGATAAATTATATGGTGCAAACCACTCTATTATTCCTGACCGTATTGAAGCGGGAACATTCATGGTTGCAGCAGCAATTACTGGTGGAGACATCTTAATTGAAAATGCTGTACCTGAACATTTACGCTCAATTACAGCGAAAATGGAAGAAATGGGTGTTAAAATTATTGAGGAAAACGAAGGTGTACGTGTTATCGGCCCAGATAAGTTAAAAGCGGTTGATATTAAAACTATGCCTCACCCAGGTTTCCCAACAGACATGCAATCACAAATGATGGCATTATTACTACAAGCTGATGGAACAAGCATGATTACAGAAACGGTATTCGAAAACCGCTTTATGCACGTTGAAGAATTCCGTCGTATGAATGCTGATATTAAAATTGAAGGTCGTTCTGTTATTATGAACGGTCCAAACAGCTTACAAGGTGCTGAAGTAGCAGCAACTGACTTACGTGCTGCAGCTGCATTAATCTTAGCTGGTTTAGTATCAGAAGGTTATACTCGTGTAACTGAGTTAAAACATCTTGACCGTGGCTATGTAAACTTCCATAAGAAATTAGCTGCATTAGGTGCAACTATTGAACGTGTAAACGAAAAAGTAGAAGAAGTGAAAGAACAAGAAGTTTCTGATCTTCACGCTTAATTAAAATAGTCTCTATGTCTTTTGACATAGGGGCTATTTTTTTGGGTTATTACTGTTATAGTCAATAAATTCTATACTTATGCACGTACCAGTAAAAATATTTAGAAAATTTCTGTTTTATACTCTTCCCCTTAAGTATGTTCTAAAAGAAAGAGTTGTTCCATAAGAATGAATGGAGTAAAGCTTTTATATTGGAGGAAAATAGGATGAAATTTTCAAAGCCACTTTTTATTACAGTAGCGCTCTTAATAGCGCTCGTTATCATTGTACCTGCAGCCCTTGTTATTCCATTTGCGAAAGCAAAAGTAGGGGAAGAAACGGCCTCTAAAACTCCTCCAGCGATAGAAAGCATACCAGCTCCAGGAAAAGTAGATACAGCTGTTCAAGTTGCTGTATATCGTGAGAAACAGAAGAAGGTAGAATCATTACCTATGGAGGAGTATGTGACAGGTGTAGTAGCTTCTGAGATGAATGCCAGTTTTGAAATAGAGGCATTAAAGGCACAGGCATTGGCAGCAAGAACATTTGTAGTACAGCGTATGCTAAGCGGAGGAAAGAAAAATAATGCAGACGTGACAGATACAGTGAAAGATCAAGTGTACAAAAGCAAAGATGAATTGAAGAAGCAATGGGGTAATAACTACGAAAATAATTTGAAGAAAATCGAAGAAGCCGTTTCGAAAACAGCAGGACAAGTTTTAACGTATGATGGAAAACCAATTTCAGCATCCTTCTTTTCAACGAGTAATGGTCGAACAGAAAATGCAGCTGACTATTGGGGAAATGATTATCCGTACTTGAAAAGTGTAGATAGTCCGTGGGATCAAGCCTCTCCAAAGTTTACGAGCGAGCAAACATTTACAGTAGCTGATTTTCAAAAACGTCTCGGTGTGAAAGTGCTAGCAGACGGGAAGGTTGGAAATATTAAAGACCTTACGGAAGGAAAGCGCGTAAAGGATGTAGCTTTTCAAGGAAAAACATTAACTGGAAAAGAAGTTCGTGAAAAGTTAGATTTACGTTCTT
Organism: Bacillus cereus group sp. BfR-BA-01311; assembly: GCF_022664295.1. Lineage (NCBI taxonomy): Bacteria > Bacillati > Bacillota > Bacilli > Caryophanales > Bacillaceae > Bacillus > Bacillus cereus group sp. BfR-BA-01311. The sequence goes on along the minus strand of NZ_JAKUHC010000003.1, from coordinate 326,841 downwards.
CTGATTTTACGTGGAAACAACAAGGAGATAAAATCATCGTTACGACGAAAGGCTTCGGTCACGGCGTTGGTATGAGTCAATACGGGGCGAACGGCATGGCAGCGGAAGGAAAGAAATATACAGATATCGTCGCTCATTACTATAAAGGCGTTGAAATAAAGACGATGAATGATTATGAAGGAAAATTGATGGTGAAGAAATAGGTGTCAGAACTCTGGCGCCTATTTTTTTGTTTGGAATAGAATAATTTTCCATTAATTGTTTGATATAATAGGATAAAAAATATTTGGAGGAGACGAAATGGCGCTACTGGAGTTGAAACAGTTAGAGAAGACGAACCAGTTACCGGCAATTGAGCTAAAGGTTGAGAAAGGACAATGTATTGTTTTGCAATGCAATAATCATACAGCTAAAGTGTTACACCGCATCATTATTGGTGAAGAAGAAGCTTCGACTGGCAATGTACTGTTTGAAGGAGAAGCAATTGGAAAGAAAAATTATTCCCGCATCGGTTTTTGTTTTTTGAAAGATGAGGCATATGATCGTTTGAAGGTGAAAGAATACTTTAAGTTTTTAATAGGGCTTTATGAATCAAAGATAAGTATAGAAGAAGTTGTGCAGTCTGTTGGTCTCTTAGATAAACTAAACGTTAAAATAGAAAAATTGTCATTTTCAGAGAAACGCCGTCTTCATATTGGACGAATGATGATTCATAATCCGGATTTAGTCATTTTGGAAGAGCCAGAGCAAAATGTAGATATAGAGAGTACGATTATTATTCGAAAAGCAATTATGAAAATGAAAGAGCAAGGAAAGGCGATTTTTATTACGTCATCTTTTCTATCGGATGCCCTTTCGTTAACGGAAGATGTATACATATTAAACAACGATGGTGTGAAAAAGATAGAAATTGAGCAAGAGGAAGTGGAAGAAGTCGGTGAAGAAAAAGTCATTCAAATGATTCCGCAAATGAAGTTAGAAAGAATACCTGCGAAAGTGAACGATAAAATCATTTTACTTGATCCGATGGAAATCCATTTCATTGAAACGCAAAACGGAGTAACGCATATTCACGTTCGTGAAGGTGATTTCGTATGTGCATTAACATTAAGTGAACTAGAAGCAAGATTAACAGGTTTTGGTTTCTTTAGATGTCACCGCTCGTATCTTGTGAATTTACAAAGAGTACGAGAAGTGATTACATGGACTCGTAACAGTTTCAGTTTAATTTTGGATGACGAAAGAAAAAGTTCAATTCCACTTTCAAAAGGACGCATGGATGAATTAAAAGGTGTGATTGGGCTATAAAAAGTGCTCCAATAAGCTCAACATGCGATTCATTCACCGGTAAAAATACTCCTTTTACCGGTATTTTACTGCGTAATCCCTTTGTTTTTCATATGATTGAGTCAAGAAAAGCGAAACAAACGAACGAAAAGCGCTAAAGCGACTTTCATCTATAAAGAAGAAAAACAAAGGAGATGAAGAAATGACATTGGCAATTGAAATGAAAGATGTAATGAAAAGTTTCGACGGAAAAACGGCACTTGGAAATGTAAATATTGAGGTGAAGCAAGGAGAGATTTTTGGATTCCTCGGACCGAGTGGATCTGGTAAGACGACAACAGTAAAAATTTTAACTTCTCAATTGCTTCATAGTGTTGGAACGGTAAGAGTATTAGGGAAAGATATTACAGGACCAAGTAGCATCGATTACAAACGAATTGGTATTTTAACAGATAACAGCGGCTTATATGAAAGACTTAGCATTTATGATAACTTATTATTATTTTGTGACTTATACGATTGCAAAAAAGAACGAATCGATGAAGTACTAACACAAGTAAATTTATTAGATGATAAAAAAACACCAGTAAAGAAACTATCAAAGGGAATGAAGCAACGCGTCACACTAGCGAGAGCAATCCTTCATAAACCAGATATCCTCTTCTTAGATGAACCAACATCTGCACTTGATCCAGTAAACGTACAAAACATTCATAAAATCTTAAAAGACTTAAATGAAGAAGGAACGACGATTTTCTTAACGACTCACAACATGAATGAAGCAGAAACGCTTTGTAACCGTATTGCCTTCCTTTGTGGCGGAGAAATTGTAGCACTTGATACGCCAGAGAACCTGCGCTTACAATACGCTAAGGATCAAATAGAGGTCGTATTAAAAGGTAAACGAAAAGAAGTAGTGCAAAAAGATGAATTAGGCGCAAATCGTATTTCAGAATGGATGAAAAAGGGCGAACTGTTATCTATTCATTCACACGAACCAACGCTAGGCGATATCTTTATTGAAGTTACTGGGAGGGGATTATAATGACATTTTCAATGAGACGTGTATCAGCTATTTTTAGAAAAGAAGTACAAGATTTTAAGACAAATTCACAAGTGTTGTTAATGGCATTTTTACCAATTATACTTTCATTTTTGTTTAGCAGATTTGGAGTGGGAAAGGAAATGTTAGGTATTACTACTATAACGGCCTTCCTATTTGTCGCAGGCTTTGTTCAATCTATGGTAATTGCAGAAGAAAAAGAAAAACATACATTGCGTGTATTAATGCTATCACCGGCATCTTCGGTTGAAGTTCTACTTGGAAAGAGTTTATTAACATCGGGTCTGACGATGGTCATTTGTATTGCAAATTTATTCATTTTAGATCAGTTAAATATTAATCTTCCATTGGTAGGATTGATATTCTTATGCGGAACTATTTTGTTTATCGTACTTGGAACAATGATCGGATTACTTGCATCTTCTGTACCACAAACATCAATAATTGGAATGCCGATATTAATGACGATGTATTTGGCTGTACAGTTTGAGCCAATGGTTGAAAATAAAGTAATTAAGACGATGATTGGATATCTTCCAACATCTCATATTGTGAAAGCACTTAAAAGCTTAGTAGGTGGGGCGGGATTTAGTAGTATTAGTGGGCATGTATTAAATGTTGCAGTTTGGCTTATTATATCGCTCGTTGTATGTTTAATCGTATATAAAAAGAAACAATTAGACTAAAAACTGAGCCGAAGCGCTCAGTTTTTTCTTTTTTCTATCATTTCCTCGGAAATTTTACAGCTCTTATACATATTTTTACAGATTTTGTCGAAAAGTAATTAGTTATACGTTGTATAGGATAGGTGAATATTGTTCAAAATGATTGCTGAGGTGATGATGGAATGCGAGGAAGAAATAATAAAAAGTCGCAAAAGGTAGTACATTTATTTCAAAAAAGATGGGTGTTTCCGGCACTATACATTGCTTGTGCAGCGGTAATCTTAATGGTTGCGCTATGGTTCCAAGGAGCTAATCCGAAGAAGACTCCAAACCACGATCAAGCAACACCGTATACACAATCGGAAGATCCAGCAGTACCAGTAACGAAATCTTCAGAAGTAGTGAAAATGCCAGCTGCCGCGAATGCGGAAGTAGTCGTACAGAAGAAATTCTATGAAGATGCAGCAACTGAGGCGGAACAAGAAAAAGCACTTGTCTTTTATAACAACACATATTCCCCGAACAAAGGAATTGACATTGCTGCGAAGAATGGAAAAGAATTCAATGTTGCTGCTGCTTTAAGTGGTACAGTAACGAAAGCTGAAAAAGATTCACTTCTTGGTTATGTTGTAACAGTTGATAGTGGAAATGGTGTAGCGGTATCTTATCAAAGCTTAGGCAGTGTGAAAGTAGAAAAAGGTGCAAGAGTTGCACAAGGTGAAGTATTAGGAACATCCGGTCTAAGTGCAATGAATAAAGAGGCAGGCTCTCACGTTCACTTTGAAGTACGTAAAGACAATGTGGCTGTGAACCCTGAACGTTACTTAAATAAATCAGTAACAGAAATTAAAGCTGATGCAGGTGCTGCAAAGGCTACGAATGCTTCTGGTAAAAAAGCTGATGACAAATCTCAAAAAGAAGAGAAGTCAACGAGCACGAAACCAGAAAGTAAAACAGAAGACAAGTCTCAAAAAGAAGAGAAATCAACAAGCGGTTCAACTAGTGACAAAAAAGAAGAACCGAAGAAAGAAGAAAAATCAACAAATGGTTCTACAGAATCATCTAACGATTCTTCTTCACAAGAATAAGAAAGTGAAAAAATCAGTTCCCACTAGGGGAGCTGATTTTTTTATTTTTATATAAAAATACTCAATTTCGAGAAAAAAGTTGCAAAAACAAGGAAAAATGACGAGATTCTCGAATATATATTACAAAAGGGAGGGGATACTGTGTCATTTTTATTTGTTCTGTCGACTGCTATTATTTTATTGTTTGTTTTATTCACCTTATATTATTATATTGCCGGTAAGAAAGAGGTTCCCCACCATCAATTATTAGAAGAAGAGTTTGAAAGAGAAGAATGACGCCTTATACATAAGGTGTCATTTTTTTTTCGTCAAAATAGTCACTGTTAACGTATTTCTCACAAAAAAACGTAATTTTTCTTAACTTAGTCCGCAAAAATAGTGAACATGTAGCATATATCAGTAGTGCGGGCAATACAATGGTATAAACCAAAGCAAAGAGAGTGTTTGAGGTGAGAAATCGTGAATCATTTCATTATAAATCCAAGAATGTTTAACGCTTACAAACAGCACTCACACTTACTTCTTAGTCGTATGCAGCGAGGCTCATTTCACCCTTCTCACATCCAAATTAGGGAGGCGAGTGGTGTGCACGATTACATCAAAGAGAGAACTATCAAGATTGGTAAGTATATCGTGGAGACAAGAAAGACAGTGCGTGTCATTGCAAAGGAATTTGGGGTATCAAAGAGTACAGTCCATAAAGATTTAACAGAGCGTCTACCAGAAATTAATCCAGAGCTCGCAAATGAAGTGAAAGAAATTCTTGATTATCATAAGTCTATTCGTCATTTAAGAGGTGGAGAAGCAACAAAGCAAAAGTATAGAAAAGAAGATGTAGAGAAGCCTGTACGTCAATAATGTTACAGTAGCAAACATTCCGTTCACATTCGGTAATATTTTTCAGAAGAATTCTTTTTGCGAATATTACGTTTCTGTTAAATTTATGATAAAATCAGAAATTAGGTGAAAAGAATTCGGGTGTAACCTGATTTTGAATATCGAGGAGGAAAAAACGGGAATGTTTGCGCGAGATATCGGAATTGACCTAGGTACGGCTAACGTATTAATTCATGTTAAAGGTAAGGGTATTGTATTAAATGAGCCATCTGTTGTGGCAATCGATCGTAATAGTGGTAAAGTATTAGCAGTAGGTGAAGAAGCGAGAAGCATGGTGGGACGTACGCCTGGTAATATTGTAGCAATTCGTCCACTTAAAGATGGTGTAATCGCAGACTTCGAAATTACAGAAGCAATGTTAAAGTATTTCATTAACAAATTGGACGTAAAGAGCTTCTTTTCAAAACCTCGTATTTTAATTTGTTGTCCAACAAATATTACATCAGTAGAACAAAAAGCAATTCGTGAAGCTGCTGAACGTTCAGGTGGTAAAACAGTATTTTTAGAAGAAGAACCAAAAGTAGCCGCAGTTGGTGCTGGTATGGAAATCTTCCAACCAAGCGGTAACATGGTTGTTGATATTGGTGGAGGTACAACAGATATCGCTGTACTATCTATGGGTGATATTGTTACCTCTTCCTCTATCAAAATGGCTGGCGATAAGTTTGATATGGAGATCTTAAACTATATTAAACGTAAGTATAAGCTATTAATCGGAGAACGTACTTCAGAAGATATTAAAATTAAAGTTGGTACAGTATTCCCAGGTGCACGTAGCGAAGAGCTTGAAATTCGCGGACGTGACATGGTAACAGGCTTACCACGTACAATTACAGTATGCTCTGAAGAAATTACAGAAGCATTAAAAGAAAATGCAGCTGTTATTGTACAAGCTGCAAAAGGCGTATTAGAGCGCACACCACCAGAATTATCTGCAGATATCATCGACCGCGGTGTTATTCTAACAGGCGGTGGAGCTTTACTACACGGTATCGACATGCTTCTAGCAGAAGAACTAAAAGTACCAGTATTAATTGCTGAAAACCCAATGCACTGCGTTGCGGTTGGTACAGGTATTATGTTAGAGAATATCGACAGATTACCAAAGCGTGCTTTGAGATAATTTGAAAGAACTAAGGCTAATGCCTTAGTTCTTTTTTTTCGTTTTTATATTTTTTTATTTTGATTTTTTGCGAAAATGGAAGGAAAATAGAGAAATGTGAAGGAAACAGGTAAAATATTCATATATATGGTTAAATTTAATATTTCCTTAATTGAAAACGTTTATAATATAATGAGTCGAATACGACATTAAGGCAAATAATGTTTCAATACATATTGCCTTTCCCTAATTTGGGCATACACTCCTTTCCACCTCCGTGTCAGTTGCAAAAATGTGCAACTATTTTAATGGAATAGAGTGTGTGCATTTTTTTTAGGAAGTTGTGCTAAATATAAAATGTTACTTTGTAATGACAAACAATAAACAAAATGGGATAATAGCAATATGTCCAAGTGGTAAGACCAATATTACAAAAGGGGCGATTGTTACATGCTAAATATAGAACAAATTAAAGAAATCATTCCTCACCGCTATCCATTTTTACTTGTTGATAAAATATTAGAAGTAGATGAAGGCAAAAGAGCGGTTGGGATTAAAAATGTATCCGCAAATGAAGAATTCTTTAACGGACACTTCCCTGACTATGCAGTTATGCCTGGTGTACTTATTGTAGAAGCATTAGCGCAAGTAGGAGCAGTTGCAGTATTAAAGAAAGAAGAAAACCGCGGAAGACTTGCTTTCTTTGCAGGTATCGACAATTGCCGTTTCAAAAAACAAGTACGCCCAGGTGATCAGCTTCTTCTAGAAGTAGAAATGACACGCGTACGCGGCCCAATTGGAAAAGGAAAAGCAATCGCAACAGTAGATGGTGAAGTTGCATGTGAGGCAGAAATTACATTTGCAATTGGTGATAAAAAAGAATAGAGAAAAATAAAAAATCTCCTTGTGAAAAGACAAGGAGATTTTTTATTTACTGCTATATAACGATGAAAAGATAATATACAAACTAATCAGAAAATTGCTTGTAAATAGATGGTAATTACCATATACTTACTTTATTGTTTATCTAGAAAACAGGATAAGTGATAAAGGTAATAAAGAAATAAGGGCATTGTCATATTGTTAAGGTACTTAAATAAGACAAAGTAGAATGTTATTGATTATGATGAAATGTGGGGAACTCAGCAAGAATATTAATTAGACGTATGAAATCGAGCATAAGAGAGAGAAAAGGGAAATGTCGCATTTCACAAAAGGAGATTATGAATATGTTCGGGAGAAAGAAAAGAAAACCATTACGACAATTAATTACACATAAAGAGCCTAAATCGCGTATTACAGAACAATACCGTAACATTCGTACAAACATTGAGTTTACATCTGTAGATAACCATGTTCGTTCTATTATTGTTACTTCAGCAGATCCAGGTGATGGGAAAACAACAACAATCTCAAACTTAGCAGTTGTTTTCGGACAACAAGGAAAGAAAGTTTTATTAATTGGAGCTGACTTGCGTAAGCCAACGATACAAAACTTATTTGCCATTCATAGTTCAAATGGGTTAACGAACTTATTATCAGGACAAGCAAAACTTATGCAATGCATTCAAAAAACAGATATAGAGAACGTATACTTAATGGCAGCAGGTCCAATTCCGCCAAACCCAGCAGAATTATTAGGGAGCCGGGCAATGGACGAGGCGTTGCTAGAAGCATATAACATGTTTGATATTATATTAATTGACACACCACCTGTCCTTGCGGTTACAGATGCACAAATACTAGCGAATAAATGTGATGGAATCGTACTCGTTGTACGAAGTGAAAAGACGGAAAAAGATAAAATCGTAAAAGCGAAACAAATATTAGATAAAGCATCAGGAAAACTACTAGGTGTTGTTTTGAACGATAAAAGAGAAGAAAAAGAGCAGTATGGTTATTACTAAAATAGAAAAAAGCCAACAAAAATTTTGTTGGCTTTTTTGTTTTCTGATAATTATTTATCAAGATATACATTGTAAAAAGCGTGATATGATAAAATTTTTGGGAAATCTTTGGAATGTGTTGTCATATTTAAGATTATTTTGTAAGATTAAACTTGTTTCTTGTGAACAAATATAGAACTGAATTATTAAAAATAAAAAATGTAAGATTTATATGTTATAATTTTTCCTATGTGTAAATTTTAGAAAGTTGGAGGAACCTATGGAAGAAACAATTAGTCTAAAAGAGTTATTTCATATCTTAAAAAAACGTTTAGCAATGATCCTCGTAATCGCCTTTGGTGCAGCTATTGTAAGTGCTATCATTAGCTTTTTCTTTATGACACCAATCTATCAATCTTCGACGCAAATTCTTGTTAACCAGAAGAAACAAGAGGGTGCAATGTTCCAAGCTGGTGAAGTTCAAACGAATATTCAATTAACGAATACATATAAGGTTATTATTAAAAGTCCAGTAATCTTAGAACAGGTGAATGAAAAGTTAAATTTAAATATGACAGCTCAAGCGCTAACAGGAAAGATTAATGTTGCGAATGAAAAGGATTCACAAGTAATCTCTGTAACAGCTGAGGATAAAAATCCAAAACTAGCTCGTGATATTGCCAATGCAACTGCAGATGTATTTAAAGGTGAAGTTGCAAAAATTATGAACGTCGATAACGTAACAGTGCTATCTAAAGCAGAAGTTGCAGAAAATCAATCTCCAATTAAACCACGTCCAATGTTAAATGTGGCAATCGCTTTCGTTGTTGGTTTAATGGCTTCAGTTGGTCTTGCATTCTTATTAGAGTACTTAGATAACACAGTGAAAAAGGAAGAAGATGTAGAAAGTTTACTTGGATTACCAGTATTAGGAATTGTAGCTCGTATGGATGAAGAAACAATGAACGTGAAATCACACGCTCCATCATCAAGAAAAGTGAGGGGACAAACAATTGGCTCTTAATTTATTCAAAAAGAAAAAGAATCATCGTCAACGTCGTCAATTAATTGCTCATCAACAACCGAAATCACCAATTTCAGAACAATATCGTAATATTCGAACGAATATTGAATTTGCGGCTGTTGATACGAATTTACATTCATTAATGGTAACATCTGCGAACCCAAGTGAAGGAAAGACAACAACGACAGCGAATATGGCGGTTGTATTTGCTCAACAAGGAAAAAAAGTATTATTAATTGATGCAGATATGCGTAAACCAGCAATGCACCAAATGTTCCAAGTAGATAACATTTTTGGACTTACGAATGTACTAACACATAGTGAACGTTTAGAAAAATGTGTACAAACGACATCTGTAGACAATCTACACTTTTTAGCTTGTGGTCCAATCCCACCAAACCCGGCCGAATTGTTAGGCTCAAAATCAATGAAAGAACTTCTTGGACAAGCATACAGTATGTACGATTTAGTTATTTTTGATATGCCGCCAATTTTAGCTGTAACAGATGCGCAAATTATGGCAAATGTATGTGATGCGTCTATTCTTGTTGTTCGTAGTGAATCAACAGAAAAAGAGACAGCGGTAAAAGCAAAAGGATTGTTAGAATCGGCTAAAGGTAAATTGTTAGGTGTTGTTCTAAACGATCGTGAACGTGAAAACGGCTTATATTATTACTACGGTGCAAACTAATTAAAAGAGTGAGATATGGTATGAAACATATCTCCTTTTTTCCCTTGAATATGAGCAATATCTCATATTCAAGGGAAAAAAGATCTTTATAGGAGAGAGGGAGGATGAAACAAATGATAGATTTACATTGTCACATTTTACCTGGTATCGATGACGGTGCACAGACAGTAACCGATAGTTTAGCGATGGCACAACAAGCCGTTTCAGAAGGAATACATACAATTGTCGCAACGCCGCACCATCAAAATGGCAAATATGTAAATGAACGTACCTCAATTATTCATCACGTAAAACAACTAAATGATGAACTACAACAACATAATATTCCACTTACCATTTTACCTGGGCAAGAAGTCAGATTATATGGTGATTTATTAGAAGACTATGAAGCTGGTAAAATCGTTACTTTAAATGAAACAAATAAATATATATTCATTGAATTTCCATCGAATCACGTACCACGTTATGCCGAACAATTATTATACGAATTACGTGTAAAGGGAATGATCCCAATTATCGTTCATCCAGAACGTAATGCCGAGTTAATCGAGCGGCCAGATAAGTTATATAACATTGTAAATAAAGGTGCATTAACACAAGTGACAGCAGGTAGTTTGCTTGGGAAATTTGGTAAAAAGATTAAAAAATTCTCATTACAGCTTGTGGAACATAATTTAACACATATGATCGCATCAGATGCGCATAACACGACATCGAGAGGATTTCATTTAGCAGAAAGCTATGAACTAATTGAGAAAGAATTTGGAATGAATGTTATGAGTGATTTGAAAGAAAATTCGTACTTATTAATTAGCGGGAAGGCAATTTACAAAGAAGATCCAGAACAAATTCGTCGTAAAAAATTGTTCGGTATTTTTTAAATAAAGAATTGGTGATGTCTCCTAACCGTTATCAATGGGGGCACTCGGTCGTGCTGTGGGTAGAAATTTTTATTTCGAACCTACCTTAGACGCTTGTCGTCGGGAGTATGACGTGAGGATGGGTTAGATGCCCATAATTTATTTGTGTTAGAAACTCTACTTATGGAGTTGTAAAGACGACCCTATAAGTAGGGTTTTTGTTATTGCTACATATGGATATAATAATACGTTTGGGGGTACTAGATTTGAAAAAAGTAAGAAAAGCAATTATTCCAGCTGCGGGACTGGGGACAAGGTTTTTACCGGTAACGAAAGCGATGCCGAAAGAAATGTTACCTATCGTTGATAAACCAACAATTCAATACATAGTGGAAGAAGCGATAGAATCAGGAATTGAAGATATTATTATTGTTACTGGAAAAGGAAAGCGTGCTATTGAGGATCATTTTGATCATTCCTTTGAATTAGAGCAAAGCTTACTAGAAAAAGGGAAGTATGAGATGCTTGAGAAAGTACAAGCTTCTTCAAAAATTAATATTCATTACATAAGACAAAAAGAACCAAAAGGTTTAGGACACGCAGTATGGTGTGCACGTAAATTTATTGGAAATGAACCATTTGCAGTATTACTTGGTGATGATATTGTTCAAGCAGAAACGCCATGTTTACGTCAATTAATGGATCAATATGAAGGTACAAAGTCGTCAGTTATTGGTGTACAAACAGTGCCTGAAAACGAAACACATCGTTACGGTATTATCGATCCGATTGAACAAAGCGATCGCCGTTATCAAGTGCGTCAATTTGTAGAAAAGCCAGCTCAAGGAACGGCACCATCAAATTTAGCAATTATGGGACGTTACGTATTAACACCAGAAATCTTTATGTTCCTTGAAAATCAACAAACAGGTGCTGGCGGGGAAATCCAATTGACAGATGCAATTCAACGATTAAATGAAGTTCAACGTGTATTTGCTTATGATTTTGAAGGCACTCGTTATGATGTCGGGGAGAAGTTTGGATTTATTAAGACGACGATTGAGATGGCGTTACAAAATGAAGAATTAAATGTAGAGTTAATGAAGTATATGAAAGAACTTGTAAAAAAGGAAGAGGTACATTCATAATAGAATGTCCTTTTTTATTATGAATAAGATACGAATTATATAAAGAAGGGAACATGTATATTGAGTTATCGAAGACGGCTCTCATTATTAATTTTATTAGATTCATTTATCGTATTAACTGCCGTATATTTAAGTTATTGGTTTATACATCCAAATGTATTAAACAAAATTCCTATGACAGTAGTTATTAGTTCTATTACATTGTTATGTAGTCATCATATTTTTGCAGCTATTTACAAGTTGTACAACAAGGCATGGGAATATGCAAGTATTGGAGAATTAAAACAAATATTTAAGGCGATTACGCTATCAATTTTAGTAACGGCAATTGTTCAACAAATTATAAATCATGATATTTATGTTCGAATTTTAGCAATTGCATGGATGCTACACTTATTATTAATTGGTGGTTCTCGCTTCGTATGGCGCATGTTCCGTGATACGTATATTACCAAAGCTACCAACGATAAAAAACGAACATTGATTATTGGTGCAGGTTCAGCAGGAACGATGGTAGTACGTCAATTACAGCATAATAAAGAAGCGGATTTGTATCCAATTGTGTTTGTTGATGATGATAGAAATAAGCAAAAATTGGAGATTTATAATGTGCCGGTTGTTGGTACAACAAATCATATTCAAGAAATTGTAGAAGATAATGATATAGAACATATTATTATTGCAATCCCTTCTTTAAATAGAAATCAAATAAACGAGATCTTTGAGAAGTGTAGAAAAACGAAGGCGAAAACGCAAATTGTACCAATGCTTGAAGATCTTTTAGATGGCAAAGTTTCTGTTAATGAATTCCGAGATGTACAAGTGGAAGATTTATTAGGAAGAGAGCCGATCCAATTAGATGATGCAGGAATTGGAGAGAAGATTACAGGTAAAACAATTTTAGTAACAGGTGCTGGTGGATCAATTGGATCAGAAATTTGCCGTCAAGTAATGAAGTATAAACCAGCAAAAATTGTACTTTTAGGACATGGGGAAAACAGCATTTATAATATCGAAATGGAAATGCGAGTTACCTATAAAGATACAGTTGAAATTACGACAGAAATTGCTGATATTCAAGATAGACATAAAATCTTTGAAATCATGAAAAAACACCAGCCATATATCGTATATCATGCAGCTGCACATAAGCATGTTCCTTTAATGGAGCGTAATCCAGAAGAAGCTGTGAAAAATAATATTTTTGGTACGAAAAATGTAGCTGAAGCGGCAGATACGTTTAAAGTGAATACGTTTGTAATGGTTTCTACAGATAAAGCTGTAAATCCGACAAATGTAATGGGAGCTACAAAACGATTTGCAGAAATGATTGTGCAGCATATGGCATCGGTTAGTACTGGTACACGTTTTGTTGCGGTTAGATTTGGTAATGTTCTTGGAAGTAGAGGAAGTGTAATTCCTCTATTTAAGAAACAAATTCAAAAGGGTGGACCTGTAACAGTTACTCATCCTGATATGATCCGTTACTTTATGACCATACCAGAAGCTTCAAGATTAGTTATTCAGGCGGGCACACTGGCTAGGGGTGGAGAATTGTTCGTGCTAGATATGGGGGCCCCAGTAAAGATTGTAGATTTAGCTAAAAATTTAATTACTCTTTCAGGTTTTTCTATTGAAGAAATTGGAATTGAATTTACTGGATTAAGACCAGGTGAAAAAATGTATGAAGAGTTATTAAATGAAGGTGAAATTCATCCCGAACAAATTTTCCCTAAAATTCATATAGGAAAAGCTGTTTTAATGGATCAAGGGATTTTAAGGCAGTTTATGAATGACTTTGAAGGAATTAGTAAAGAAGAAATAAGAGAACGACTATTAGATATTGCAAATAATAAAGTAAATATTAAAAATTAATTCAAGGGAAGGAAGTTTTAAAAATGGGAGACAGAATATTTCTTTCATCGCCACATATGAGTGACGAAGGTTATGAAATGCATTATGTGAAGGAAGCTTTCGATACAAATTGGATTGCACCACTTGGGGAAAATGTAAATGGATTTGAAAGAGAATTAGCTATGAAAGTAGGATCTAATGCAGCGGCAGCACTATCTTCTGGAACAGCTGCAATTCATATGGCATTAAAAGCAGCTGGAGTAGGAGAAGGTGATGTTGTTTTTTGTCAAACACTTACATTCTCAGCTACAGCAAATCCAATCATTTATCAAAATGCTACTCCTGTTTTCGTAGATAGTGATTATGAAACTTGGAATATGTGTCCTAAAGCATTAGAAGAGGCTTTTAAAAAGTATTCAAATGTAAAGGCGGTTATAGTAGTTCACCTTTATGGTCTTTCGGCAGATATGGATAAGATTGTTGAACTTTGTAAAAAATACGATGTTACTTTAATTGAAGATGCTGCTGAATCTTTGGGAACTTATTATAAAGGTAAACATACGGGTAGTTTTGGAGATTATGGTATTTTTTCTTTTAATGGTAATAAAATTATTACTACTTCTGGTGGCGGTATGCTTGTTTCTAATGATGAAGAAAGAGTTTCAAAGGTGAGATTTTGGGCTACTCAAAGTAGAGACCAAGCAAGACACTATCAACATAGTGAATTAGGATTTAACTATCGTATGAGTAATGTAGTTGCTGGAATTGGTAGAGGGCAACTTAAAGTATTAGATCAAAGGGTTCAAAAGAAAAGATACATATTTGATTTTTATAAGAGAGAATTAGGCAATCTTGAAGGAATTGAATTTATGCCTAGTAATGAGTGGAATGAACCAAACTATTGGCTAAGTTCTATGACACTAAACGGTAAGATCCGTCCAATAGATGTGATGGAAGCCCTTGAAAAAGAAAATATTGAATCTAGACCAGTTTGGAAGCCAATGCATATGCAGCCGTTCTTTGAGAAATATGATTTTGTTGGTACAGATGTATCAGAAAAACTTTTTGAGAATGGTATATGTTTACCAAGCGATACGAAGATGACAGAAGCAGATCTAGAAAAAGTTGTGAAAATTATTAAAGGGTTGTGGATAGCATAATGAGGAGTTCTAAAGTTGGCATCTATGGTAGGTTTATAAAAAGGCCGATGGATTTTATACTGTCTTTAATTGCTATTATAATGCTTAGTCCAGTATTCCTTATAGTGGCTTTTCTTGTAAAAACAAGATTGGGTAGTCCGGTATTATTTAAACAAGAGAGACCAGGATTAAATGGAACTATTTTTAAAATGTATAAATTTAGAACAATGACAGATGAAAAAAATGAAAACGGTGAGTTACTACCTGATAGCGTAAGGCTTACTAAGTTCGGTAAATTTTTACGTTCGACATCACTTGATGAATTACCGGGGCTGTTTAATATTTTTAAAGGTGATATGTCAATTATAGGACCTAGACCTTTATTGGTTCAATATTTACCTTTATATAATGAGCATCAAAAAAGACGTCATGAAGTTAGACCGGGATTATCAGGGTTGGCACAAGTTAATGGCCGCAATGCTATTAGTTGGGAAGAAAAGTTTAATTACGATGTAGAATATGTAGAAAATATAAGTTTCATTACAGATTGGAAAATTATATTTTTAACTATTAAGAAGGTTTTTATCAGAGAAGGGATTAATTCACAAACCGCAGTCACTATGGAACCATTTAAAGGAAGTGGAAAAGGAAGTGTAGAGTTATGAAAAAAAAACTTCTTATAATAGGTGCTGGTGGACATGGAAGAGTTATAGCTGATATTGCACTGAGAATGAATAAATGGGAGCATATTGCCTTTCTTGATGACAATGAAGATGTAAAAACTTCAATGGGGATAGAGATAATTGATAAATTAGCAAGTGCCTCGAAATACATCCAGGACTATGATATCTTTGTCGGTATTGGTAATAACGTCATGCGAGAAAAGCTTCAAGAACAACTTGAAGCTTGTGAAGCTAGTATACCAGTTTTAGTCCATCCTAATGCAATTGTTGGCAAACAAGTTCAATTAGGAGCAGGAACAGTTGTTATGGCTGGTGTTGTAATTAACTGTTGTACTAATATTGGAAAAGGATGCATTATTAATACCGCATCTACAGTAGATCATGATAACGCAATTGGTGATTACGTTCATATATCACCGGGTGCACATTTAGCGGGTACCGTTAAATGTGGCAGAGGTACTTGGATAGGGATCGGTAGTACTATAAGTAATAATATAAATATTTCATGTAACTGTACAATAGGAGCAGGTACTGTAGTAATTAGAGATATAGAGAGCGAAGGAATTTATATAGGTGTTCCAGCTGTGAAAATGAATTAGAAGTAATCTTAGATTGGAAATTGAGGAGTTAGGAATGAAGATATTATATGTTACAACTATATCTAATACTGTAAATGCGTTTTTAATACCACACATAAAACTTTTAATTGAACAAGGACACCAAGTTGATGTTGCATTTAATATTGTTCAAGAAGTAGAACCAGAATTAATTAAATTGGGTTGTACTATACATGATATAGAATTTCAACGTTCTCCTTTAGATAAAAGGAATTATACGGCGTATAAAAAACTAAAACGGCTTATTCAAATTGAAGAATATGATGTGGTTCATACACATACTCCAATTGCTTCAGTTTGTACTAGACTAGCTTGCAAGGCAAATAAGGATGTAAAGGTGATTTATACGGCCCATGGTTTTCATTTTTATAAAGGAGCACCATTAATCAATTGGTTGACGTATTATCCTATAGAGTATTGTCTAGCTAAGTATACAGATTTATTGATTACTATTAATCAAGAAGATTATACCAGAGCAAAGAATTCTTTTAATGCAAAGAGAGTAGAATATGTACCTGGAGTTGGACTTGATATTCAAAAATATGACGGACCATCACTAGTAGATAAGCGTAAAGAATTGGGATTGCCTCAAGACGCAATCGTCTTGTTGTCAGTAGGTGAACTTAATAAAAACAAAAATCATGAAGTTATTATTAGGGCTATGGAAAAAATAAATAATTCAAATTTAATACTTGTAATATGTGGACAAGGAATATTAGAGGAATCTTTAAAAAAATTAATATTCAAATTAGGATTAGAAAAACAAGTGAAACTATTGGGATTTCGTAAAGATATAAAGGAAATTTGTAATGCATCTGATATTTTTGTTTTCCCTTCATATCGAGAAGGCCTGTCAGTTGCTTTGATGGAAGCTATGGCTTCAGGACTGCCAGTAATTTGTTCGAAAATAAGAGGAAACGTAGATTTAAACCAAAATGAACAAGGTGGATGTTTAGTAAATCCGGGAGATGTAAATGGTTTTGCTGAAGCTATTATTTCGCTTTCTTTGGATGAACAAATAAGAAAACAAAAGGGAAATAATAATCAGAAACTAATTAGAAATTTTGAAAGTAAACATGTAAATGAAAAAATGAGAAGTATATATATGGATGAACTTCTTTAAGGCTGTAAATAATTTAAAATAGTTAATAGCTAGATACGGGGTTAGGAAAATGAAAATACTACACGTTTTAAATACTAATAAATTATCAGGTGCTGAAAATGTAGCGGCTGATATTTGTATGATGTTAAAGGATAATTATGAGATGGCATATTGCTCTCCTAATGGGAGTATTAAAGAATCGCTTGAGGATAGAGGGGTAGAATTTATACCCATAAAAAAAATGAATGTTATTGAGTTGAGAAAAGTAGTTAAAAAATTCAAACCAGATATAATTCATGCGCATGACATACGGGCTACAGTTCTTGCGACGTTAGTTTCAGGAAAGATACCAGTGGTTACACATTTACATGTTAAAGGCGAAGATATGTCAAATATTAGTTTGAAGTCCCTTTTATACATGTTTGCTAGTAAAAAAGCAAAGAAAGTAATTGTTGTTTCAAAAAGTTGTTTAGATGAGTATAGATTTAAGCAGACCATTCAGGAGAAATCAATTCTTTTACAAAATATTATTCACTCTTCTAGGGTGGAAAAGCTATTAGAAAAAGATAATAATAATTTTAGTTTTGATTTCGTCTTTCTGGGGAGACTATCCTACCAAAAGAACCCACAAAAAATAGCTAAAGTGGCTTCAATGGTTTTGAAAAAATATCCTTCGGCGACATTCGGTGTAATTGGAGAAGGGGAATTAAAGGACGAGATGCAAGCTGTTTTTAAAGCTGAAGATGTAATTGATAGAGTTACTTTTACAGGGAAACTATCTTATCCGTATAAAGCTTTAAAAGAAGCTAAATGCATGCTAATGTGCTCGCGGTATGAAGGTACTCCTATTGCAGCATTAGAAGCTATGGCACTTGGAACTCCTATTATTAGTACGCCGGTTGATGGAATGCTTGATCTTATTATAAATCAAGAAACTGGATTTTTAGCTTCAAAGGATGAAGAGTTATCTAAAGTAGTATTGAAAGTTCTTTCGAATGAAGATTTACAAAAAGAAATGTCTATAGCAAGTGTTGAAAGATTTCGAAATTTAAATCAAGAAGATGATTATAAAGAAGCATTGATATCTCTTTACAACACGATATTGAATCATTAAAAAAGTTTATAATTACAGGTAACGATTGGAACATTGCAGTTTTATAGAACGGAGTAATAATATAATGGAACTAACAATTGCGGTACTAGGTGGATTAAGCTTTACTTTTATAATTTACTTAGTGGTACATTTTAGGCTGTTGAGGAATAGAGAATTAAAAATGTTAGATTGGTTTCTCTTATCAATGGCTACATTTAATGGGATAGGATTTAGTTTTGTGTTATGGGCTACAAATGAAGGACGAAATTCAGCTTTTAATCTTATTGAATTTATTAATAACTATGATAGCTCACTTATTATAATGTATATACTGCTAAGTGCTGTATTTGTGACGTGTACCGTTTTTGGTTGGTACCTCACTATAGGTTTTTATAATAATAATAAACGACAGAAGAAAGTGTATTGTAGTAGCGATGGTCAGTTAGTTTTAAAAAAGATAAATTTGGTATCTTGGTTGATGCTGATTTTTGCAGTAGTTACTTATTGGTTATATACAAAGGTTTATGGGGGGTTTATAGCATATTTAGACTATGCAAATTTCATAAGATCAGGTGTATTTAATCTTCAGAACCCTTATAGTTTTTTACAAAGGTTTGGAAGCCTTTCGTTTTTTTCATCCTTTATTTTCTTTGCACTATTAATCGATAAGGAAAATAAGAAAATATTAAACAGAAAATTAGTGTATATGGGATTATTATGCTCCGTATGTTTTTCACTATATGTACTGTATAGTTGGGTAGGGAGAGTTAGTATCGTCGTATATATATCAACTTTTTTCCTGGGGTATATATTGTATTTGAATAAATCGATATTTTCTTTTGTAAGAAAGATAATTATTTTTTCCTTCATAACATTATGTCTATTAGTATTGACTGATTCAATCCTAGGACGAACAGGTGATAACAAGGGAATTGTTGAATTTTTCACGGGAGAATTATCTTTTCCAATAGCAACTTTTTATAGTGTAAGTATGTTATCCCACTATAGGTGGTTCATAGATATTATAGTGGCACCTTTATATCTACTACCCTCAAGAATATGGTCTGGTTTTTTTGATATAGAAACAGCTTCAAGCTTTAATACATTCCTAATTTCGGGTGCTCGAAAAGGTGAATCGGATGTATTAGGGGAAATTCCTGTTGATATAATGTCTTTTTCATTTATGCAGGGTAACATATTAGGGGTTGTGATAGTTGGCTTTATGTGGGGGAGTGCTCTCTATATTTTGCAACGATTAATAAGCAAAATACCTGTAAAAAGCATTAGAAGTATTTTATATGCAAATATAATTATAAACATAGCTATAATGAGTACATTATATGGCGATCCGCAACATATAATTGTTAGAAATTTTCATATGATAGTTGGTTTTATAATACTAAGTCTATGTTTGAAGTTTAGTTTTAACAATAAAAAGATAGTGTAAAGAAAATGAAATTATATTAACAGTTTGATACGATTTTTTATAGTTTAGGTGATAATTAAACTTATGAAAAATAGGTTCTAAAATTAAATAACAAGAACTTAAATTGTGTTTTAAGGAGTTAAAAAGCTATGAAAAAGAAAGTAGCAGTAATAGTTCCATCTTTAAATGGTGGCGGGGCTGAAAAAGTTATGGTGAATATTATTAGAAACCTAGATAGAAGTAAATTTGACATTTGTTTAATTTTGATAAAAAAAGAGGGGCCATATTTAAAGTTAGTGCCTAGTGATGTTAGATTAATAGACTTAAACTCTGATAGGGTCAGATATTCATTGACCAAATTAGTAAAGGCATTAAATAATTTTGGTCCCGATGTCATTTTATCAACCTTGGGCCATCTTAATTTAGCCTTGTTAGCGATTCGTCCTTTATTAAAGGGGAAACCTAAAATTATCGTTAGAGAAGCAAATACTCCTTCGAAAAGTATAACAACAAAAAAGAGATTATTTTCTTATCTTTATAAGTGTTTATACCCTAAGGCAGATCTTATAGTAGCTCAGTGTAAGGATATGAAGCAAGATATAATTAGATTATTTAATATAGATGAAAAAAAAATTAGACATATATATAATCCGTTAGATATAAAAAAAATAAAAGAAAATATGGACAAGGATAATCCATATGATAAAAATGCAGTCAATATTCTTTCGGTAGGGAGACTTACTTCACAAAAAGGATTTGATACACTTATAAGTGCTTTTAAGATTGTTACAGAAAGAGTTCCTATGGCACAATTGACTATATTAGGAGAAGGAGAATTGAAAGATCAATTACAGGCTCAGGCAGAACAACTAAATATTTCAGAGAAGCTGAGTTTTGTTGACTTTGTAGATAATCCCTATCCTTATTATTTTTTCGCAGAGACATACGTGTTATCATCTAGGTGGGAAGGTTTTCCAAACACTTTGTTAGAGGCAATAGCCTGCGGAACAAAGGCAGTTGCAACAAATTGTAAAAGTGGCCCAAGAGAGATTTTAGAAGAAAATAAGTACGGTATTTTAGTTGAAGAAGAAAATCATATTCTTTTAGCTGAAGGAATAATTGACTCTATTTTAGGCGAGAATAGATCTAAAAATAGGGCAGAAGATTTCAGTATCAATAAGATAATCCATGAGTATGAGGAGATTTTATTGTCATAAATATTTGTTTTTTTAAAATCAGTATTCTTAAAAATTTAGTATAGATAGAGGGAGTTCATGTGTTTAAAAAAATTATAAAGGTTTTAAAAAATCCAAAGCTCGCTGTAATATACATGTTAGGTTTCAAAATGTTTAGAGCTATTCCCGATGCAAATTATCTACAATTAAAATATAAATTGATAATGGGAAGGAAGCTCAATTTAAAAAATCCTAAAACTTTTAATGAGAAACTTCAATGGTTAAAGTTAAATGATAGAAGACCCGAATATACAATGCTAGTGGATAAATATGAAGTAAGACAATATATAAGGGAAACAATTGGTGAGGAATACCTTATACCACTTTTAGGTGTATATAATAATTTTGATGAAATAGATTTTGATGTTCTACCTAATAAATTTGTTTTAAAACCAAATCATACTTCAGGTGATGTTTTTATATGCAGAGATAAATCAAAGATTAATTATAGGGAATTAAAGAGTGAAGTAGATAAATGGTTGCAGAGAGAATATTATTGGTTACATAGAGAATGGCCTTATAAAAATGTAAAACCTAAAATTGTCTGTGAGAAGTATATGGTAGATGAATCGGGGGTAGACCTTAAAGACTATAAATTTATGAGTTTTAATGGGGAAGTTAGATGTTCATTTGTTGGTTTAAATAGACAATCGGAAACAGGATTAAATATTGATTTCTATGATTTGGAATGGGAATTAATGCCTTTTGAGAGACATTATCCCAATAGTGGTATTAAGTTAGAGAAACCACAAAATTATAAAAAAATGATTGAGTTTGCGGAATTATTGTCACGAGAACTACCTTTTGTAAGAGTGGATTTTTATGAAATAAATGGAAAAGTATATTTTGGTGAGTTAACTTTTTATCCTGGTTCGGGATTTGAAGAGTTTACGCCAGAATCATATGATGAATTGTTGGGAAGCTGGATTGATTTAAAAAAATAATGTGATTTAAGACTTATAGATAATTATTATTAAAAGAATTTAAAAGGAGAAATTAGAAGTGGATGATAAGCAATTTCATAGGAAGATTGCAAGTGCAGCTAAATGGTCATCAATTACAGAAATAATTGCTAAAATTATGGTGCCATTAATGAATATGATATTGGCGAGAATTTTAGCACCAGAAGCTTTTGGTGTTATTGCAACCATAACTATGATTATTAGCTTTGCAGAAATGTTTACTGATGCGGGATTTCAAAAGTATTTAGTTCAGCATGAGTTTAAAAGCGAAAAAAATAAGCATGATAATGCTAATGTTGCTTTCTGGACAAATTTTATAATTTCTCTTTTTTTATGGGGAATAATAGCTTTATGCAATGAAAAGATTGCTAGTATGATAGGAAATCCAGGGTTAGGAATAGTAATTACTATTGCATGTGTTCAATTACCATTAACATCTTTTTCAAGTATTCAAATGGCTCTTTTTAGAAGAGAGTTTGATTTTAAAACTCTCTTTATTGTACGCGTTATCTCAATAATAATTCCTTTTGTAGTCACAGTTCCTTTAGCGTTTGGTGGATTAAGCTACTGGTCATTGATTATTGGGACAATCTGCGTACAATTATTCAATGCCATAATTCTGACAATTAAATCAAAATGGAAACCTAAACTAAGTTATGATATACAAATATTAAAAGAGATGCTGCCGTTTAGTGCTTGGTCTTTGGTAGAAGCAATATCTATTTGGCTAACGATATGGATCGATGCTTTTATTATTGGTTACTATTTAAATGAATATTATTTGGGGATATATAAAACATCTACTATAATGGTTAATTCATTAATGGCGCTTATTACAGCTGCTACTGTACCAGTATTATTTTCTGCATTGGCAAGATTGCAAAATGATAATGAAAAGTTTCAAGAGATGTTTTTGAGATTCCAAAAAATAGTTTCCGTATTGGTATTCCCTTTAGGAATCGGGGTTTTTTTATATAGTGAATTGGCAACAAAGATAATGTTGGGAGATAAGTGGAAAGAAGCAAGTGATGTTATTGGAATCTGGGCATTAACTAGTGCTATTGTGATAGTGCTTAGCCATTTTTGTAGTGAAGTATATCGTGCAAAAGGCAAACCGAAATTATCTTTTTTAGCACAAATATTACACTTAGTTATTTTAGTTCCGGTTTGTATAATTAGTTCGAGCTATGGATTTTGGGTACTTGTTTATGCACGGGCATGGATAAGATTAGAAGGAATTGTGGTTCATCTTATACTGATGCGGATAGCTTTAGGATTCTCAGTCTTAAGTATGTTGAAAAATGTAATGCCCACTGCAATATCAGCTATGGTAATGGGGTACTTTGGGTACTTATTACAGAAATTAAATAGTGGGATAGTATGGAGTTTTATTTCAATAGTTTTATGTATAGTATTTTATTTTGGATTTTTGTGTTTATTCCCTAGTATGAGAAAAGAAATAATAATGATGATGAATAAGTTAAACATTATAAAACAAAAATGATTTTGGAAAATAATAATGCAAGAGCATAATATATTATGTTTAGAAGATGACTTATATATTAAATTATTGTATGTAAAATTGCTAAGAAGAAAGGTAAATAATTATGTATAAAATAGCAGTAGCAGGAACGGGCTATGTTGGGTTGGTAGCAGGTGTATGTTTTGCGGAAGTTGGTCATCAAGTAACTTGCGTGGATATTGATGAAAAAAAAGTAGAGTTAATGAAATCTGGTGTTTCACCAATTTATGAAGCGGATTTAGAGGATTTAATGCAGAAAAATTATAGTGCTGGGAGAATTAATTATACAACAGATTATAAGTCGGCTTATAAAGAGGCAGATGCTATCTTTATTGGAGTTGGAACACCAGAACAAGCTGATGGTTCTGCAAATCTTTCATATATTGCAACTGTAGCAAAACAAATTGCTGAAAGTGTGGAAAAAGATTGTCTTGTTGTTGTAAAATCAACTGTTCCAATTGGAACAAATGATAAGGTGGAGCAGTTTATTCAAGACTTTTTAGTTAACGATGTCAAGGTAGAAGTGGCATCAAATCCAGAATTTTTGGCTCAAGGATCTGCTGTTCATGACACTTTATATGCAGAAAGAATTGTTATCGGAACAGAAAGTAAATGGGCAGAAGAAGTATTAATGAATCTTTATAAACCATTTCATTTACCTATTGTTTCAGTAAATAGAAGATCAGCTGAAATGATTAAATATGCATCTAATGATTTCCTTGCTCTTAAAATTTCTTATATGAATGATATTGCAAACCTTTGTGAATTGGTCGGAGCAGATATTCAAGATGTTGCAAAAGGTATGAGTTTTGATGAGCGTATTGGAAGTAAATTTTTAAATGCAGGTATTGGATTTGGTGGATCATGCTTCCCTAAAGATACGAAAGCATTAGAATATTTAGCGAGACAAAATGGTTATGAGTTAAGAACAGTAAAGGCTGCAATTGATGTGAATAAAGATCAAAAGACTTTATTATACAAAAAAGCAAGTCAAAGGTTAATTACTTTTAATGGTCTTAAAGTAGCGGTGTTAGGTTTAACATTTAAACCTGGTACAGATGATTTAAGAGAAGCTGCATCTCTTGAAAATATTCCTCTATTGTTAGAGCAAGGTGCTGATATTTATGCATTTGATCCAGTCGGTGCAAATAATTTTGCGAAAGTGTATCCGGAGGGAAAAAATGGAAATGGGAATATCACATACGTTACAGATATTGAACAAGCTTTAGAAGGAGCAAATGTTTGTTTTATCTTCACAGAGTGGGGAGAAGTGAAGGGACTAACTCCAGAGATGTATAAAAAGTTCATGAGAACACCACTAATTTATGATGGAAGAAATATTTATGATGTTCGAGCAATGCAGGGAGTGGGCGTAGAATACCATTCTGTAGGCAGAAAATCAACAAATAGAGACCGTATTAAGGAGTTGAATGACGTTGAAATACAAACCTCTAGATAATAGTAAAACATATCTTATTACTGGAGCAGCTGGTTTTATAGGATACTCTCTATCTGAAAAATTACTAGAGCAAGGTTGCAAAGTAATAGGTATTGATAACGTAAATGATTATTATGATGTGAATCTTAAATATGCTCGTCTAGAGAAACTTAAGCCATATGAGAACTTCACCTTTATTAAAGGCGATATTTCTGAGAAGGATATGATTACGAGGCTTTTTGAAGAGTACAAGCCCAATATTGTAGTGAATTTAGCTGCACAAGCGGGTGTAAGATATTCGATTGAAAATCCAGATGTATATATTCAGAGTAATATTATCGGCTTTTATAATATACTTGAAGCTTGTAGACATTATCCAGTAGATCACCTTGTATATGCATCATCTAGTTCTGTTTATGGTGCTAATAAAAAAGTTCCGTTTGAGGAAACAGATTTTGTAGACAATCCAGTATCACTTTATGCATCTACTAAGAAATCAAATGAACTAATGGCACATACGTATAGTCATTTGTACAAAATCCCTGCAACTGGACTTCGTTTCTTTACAGTATATGGTCCTATGGGACGCCCAGATATGGCTTACTTCGGATTTACTGATAAGTATTTTGCTGGAGATTCAATTAAAATATTTAATAATGGTGATTTTGAAAATGACCTGTATCGAGACTTTACTTATATAGATGATATTGTTGAGGGAATTCAACGTTTGTTAAGCAATCCTCCTATAGAGGAAGTAAAGCACAAAGTATTTAACATTGGAAATAATAATCCTGAGAAATTAATGGTATTTATTGAAACGCTAGAAAAGGCACTAAGCAATTCTTTAGGAAGAAAAGTGGTGTTTAAAAAGGAATTTGAACCTATTAAACCAGGAGATGTACCAGCCACTTACGCATCAACTGATTTATTACAGAAAGCTGTTGATTTCAAACCTGAGACATCTATTGAAAAGGGACTACAAGAGTTCGCTAATTGGTATGTGGAATATTATAAAGTAAAATAATTAAAAGCCTGCTATACTTGAGAGATAGTATACTAGTTATAGAATATCATTCCTAGTATAATAGATTAGTATTTGTATTATCTGAAAAATAATTCAGCATAATGGAAAGAAGAGGTCTATAGCAATGAAAAAGCAAGTCTTATTATGGATATTGGGAATTGTAGGAGTATTAATCATAGGTGGGGGAGTCTACGCTTATAATGTATATTCTTCTGTTTCTAAAACACTAGATGAGGTTCATAAACCATTAAAACGTGATGAAAACAATAAACAAGAAGAAAAGATTAGTAAATCAGATCCAGTTTCTATCTTATTGCTTGGAGCTGATGAACAAGGTGATGATAAAGGGCGCTCAGATTCTTTAATGGTTATTACATTAAACCCTAAAAATAATTCAATGAAAACAGTAAGTATCCCTCGTGATACGTATACAGAAATTGTTGGAAAAGGGAAAAGTGATAAAATTAATCATGCGTATGCATTTGGTGGCGTAGATATGTCTGTAGCAACAGTGGAAAAATTCTTGAATATTCCGATAAATCATTACATTGAAGTAAACATGAATGGATTCAAGGATATCGTTGATGCAGTCGGCGGAGTTGATGTAAATAACGATTTAGATTTTTCTTGGGATGGAATTCATTTTAAAAAGGGTAATATTCATTTGACAGGGAAAGAAGCTTTAGTTTATACACGTATGCGTAAAGCAGATCCACGCGGTGACTTCGGTCGTCAAATGCGCCAACGTCAAGTGATGCAAGCTGTTATTAAGAAAGGCGCAACCTTCTCTTCTTTAACAAGTTATGGTAATGTTTTAACAGCAATTCAAAAGAACGTGAAAACAAACTTAACGCAAGATCAAATGTTTGATATGCAAAAGAATTACAAAGATTGTCTGCAGAATAGTGAAGATATCCAAATCTCAGGTGATGGTCACATAGCAGCTGATGGTATTTGGTACTACTATGTTCCAGAGGCAGCAAAACAAGATATAACGAATAAGTTAAGAGCACATCTTGAATTAACTAAGTAATATGTAATAACCCAGCTCCTTTGGAAGGAGTTGGGTTTATTTTTGCATGAATTTATATTAGTATTATATATTGTGAGATTAATAGATGAGGTGAATCGATGAATAAGAAAGCAGTACTTGTCCTTGTTATTTTTGTATTGTTTGCTGCTTCGATTGTGAGCGGTAAATTGTACTGGAATAAGAAGATTGCGAATGCAACAGGACAAACGAGTGAAGTAACGAAAATAAAGGCTGAAGTGAAAGATAGCGGAGCAAAGAAAGAAGAGAAAAAAGAAGAGAAAAAGGAAGAGAAGAAACAAGATACGAAGTTATCTTTTAATGAAGCATATGCGAAGAATTTGCCAGATGCAGTGAAAGAGAAGTTAAAGAAAGCTGCTGAGGATAAAAAGGCAGTAAATCTTGTTATTGTTGGTGATGAAGCTTCTTCATCTGAAAAAGGTGCTTGGGCAGCTAAGTTAACGTCTAATTTAGAAACTGCTTACGGTAAAGGTTTATGGAATGTGACTGTAAAGGAATATAAGGGTGAAAGCACAGAAGAGTTAATTGCGAATAAACGTGATAAAGAGATTGCGAAAGAGAATCCAGATGTAATTTTATTTGAGCCACCATTTATTACTGATAACGGTAAAACTGGTAATGGGAACTCTGTCGCAAATACACAGAAGTTCGTTCAAGCACTTTCTACTAGTGCAAAGGGTGCTACGATTATGATTCAACCATCAAATCCAGTGTATGGTGCGAAGAATTATCCGAAAGCGATTGAAGCGTTAAAACAATTTGCGGCGCAAAATAATTATACATATATTGATCATTGGGGAGCATGGCCTGATGCAACAACAAAGGCAATTTTACCATACTTACAAGAAGAGTTTGGTTTCCCGAGTGCGAAAGGATATGACGTTTGGGCGAAATATGTAACTGATTATTTCGTTGCTAAGTAAAAAGGAAGTTTCAAGGGGTAATCATTTCTGTTGTGATTGCCTCTTTTTTGTTAATAAGTTATAACAATGGAGGTATACTCATGACCATACTTGTAACAGGTGGAGCAGGATATATTGGTAGTCATACATGTATAGAATTACTAAATAGCGGTTACGAAATTATAGTAGTGGATAATCTTTCGAATAGCTCGGTAGAATCTATAAATCGAGTGAAAGAAATAACAGGAAAACAATTTAAGTTTTATAAAGAAGATATTTTAAATCGCGAAGCGCTTGACGCAATTTTTGAAGAAAATGCAATTGAAGCAGTTATTCACTTTGCAGGATTTAAAGCTGTAGGGGAGTCAGTAGCGATTCCATTAACATATTATCATAACAACATTACAAGCACGTTAGTGCTATGTGAAGTAATGCAGAAACATAATGTAAAGAAGATAATCTTTAGTTCATCTGCAACTGTATATGGTATCCCGGAAACGTCACCGATTACGGAGGAGTTTCCATTAAGTGCAACAAATCCATATGGTCAAACGAAATTAATGATTGAGCAAATTATGCGTGATGTGGCATTTGCAGATACAGAATGGAGTATTGCGTTACTTCGCTATTTCAATCCATTTGGTGCACACGAAAGTGGGCGTATCGGAGAAGATCCAAATGGAATCCCAAATAACTTAATGCCATATGTAACGCAAGTAGCAGTAGGTAAGTTAAAAGAATTAAGTGTATTCGGAAATGACTATCCAACGAAAGATGGAACGGGAGTCCGTGATTACATCCATGTTGTAGACTTAGCAAATGGTCACGTAAAGGCGCTTGAGAAAGTACTGAGTACAACAGGATTAGATGCTTATAACCTGGGCACAGGCATGGGCTATAGTGTACTAGAGATGGTTGAAGCGTTTGAAAAAGTTTCAGGCAAGAAAGTTCCTTATAAAATTACAGAGCGTCGCCCAGGTGATGTGGCAGTATGTTTTGCTGATGCATCGAAAGCAAAGCGTGAATTAGGCTGGGAGGCAACACACGGATTAGAAGAAATGTGTGCAGATTCTTGGAGATGGCAATCAAACAATAAAAGTGGCTATATGGATAGTGAAGTATAAAGAGTTTTGAGCTAAATGATTATGGTTTAATCTACTAGAGTTAATGATTCTTAATTTACAAGACTAGATGTATAGAAAGTAGGGGCAAAATGAATTCAATCTTAATCTGCGGCGGAGCTGGCTACATCGGTTCTCACGCTGTGAAAAAATTAGTAGACGAAGGTTTATCTGTAGTAGTAGTAGATAACTTACAAACTGGTCATGAAGATGCAATTATGGAAGGCGCGAAGTTTTATAATGGCGACCTTCGTGATAAATCCTTTTTAAGGGATGTTTTTAAACAAGAAAATATTGAGGCGGTTATGCACTTTGCAGCTGATTCTTTAGTTGGAGTTAGTATGGAGAAGCCCCTTCAATATTATAATAATAATGTGTATGGTGCCCTTTGCTTGTTAGAAGTGATGGATGAGTTTAAGGTAGATAAGTTTATTTTCTCTTCTACTGCAGCAACATATGGTGAGGTAGATGTGGATCTTATTACTGAGGAAACGATGACAAATCCAACGAATACGTACGGAGAGACGAAGTTAGCAATCGAGAAGATGCTTCATTGGTATAGCCAAGCTTCAAATTTACGTTATAAGATTTTTAGATACTTTAATGTGGCTGGTGCAACTCCAAGTGGTATTATTGGAGAAGATCATCGCCCAGAGACACATTTAATTCCTCTTGTGCTGCAAGTGGCTTTAGGTCAACGTGAGAAGATTATGATGTTTGGTGATGATTATAATACGCCAGACGGTACTTGTATCCGTGATTATATTCATGTTGAAGATTTAGTAGCGGCTCATTTCTTAGGGCTTAAAGACTTGCAGAACGGCGGAGAGAGTGATTTCTATAACTTAGGAAATGGTAATGGTTTCAGTGTAAAAGAAATCGTTGATGCAGTTCGCGAAGTTACAAATCATGAAATTCCTGCTGAGGTAGCACCGCGCCGTGCGGGCGATCCAGCACGTTTAGTTGCTTCTTCTAAGAAAGCGAAAGAGAAGCTAGGATGGGATCCTAAGTATGTAAATGTTAAGACAATCATTGAACATGCTTGGAATTGGCATCAAAAGCAACCGAATGGATATGCTAAATAAATATAATAAGTGAAAGAGAGGGTATCGTCGACAAAATATGTTCGACAATACCCTCTCTTTTTTTATAGGATTTTTGCTATACTAAACTGTACTATAATACATGATGGAAGGAGGAGAATGATGAAAATACTTGTGGTGGATGATGAATCGAGTATTCGTAATTTGATTCGGATGCAGTTGGAGATGGAAGGTTATGAAGTATTGGCAGCGGCTGATGGGAGAGAAGCTTTAGAGCGATGGAATGAAGGGCCGGATGTATTGATTTTGGATGTTATGCTTCCGGATACGGATGGGTATGAGTTGCTTCGTTTGTTTCGTGAGAGGGATAGGGATATTCCGGTGCTTATGTTAACGGCAAAGAGTCAGATGAATGATAAGTTGCTTGGCTTGCAGCTTGGTGCTGATGATTATGTGACGAAGCCGTTTAATTATGCGGAGCTTATTCTTCGGGTTAAGAATATGGCGCGGCGTGTAAAGAAGACGGAGACCGCTGTAAGTCATGAAGTAATTGAGGCTGGAGAGATAGTGATTTGTCCTAAGGAAAGAAAGGTACATGTGAGTGGGCAAGAGATTCAGTTAACGTACCGAGAGTTTAATTTATGTCAGTTGTTTGTTTCAAATCCGCAGCGTGTGTTTATGAGGGATGAGTTACTTGAGAAAGTATGGGGATTTGAGTATATCGGAAATACGAGAGCCGTTGATATTATGGTGCAGAGACTTCGAAAGAAGCTTGGGACGAGCGGAGAATATATTAAGACAATTTATGGCGTTGGCTATAAACTGGATTGTTAAGTGGTGATGGTATGTCTTTAAAGCGAAATATGGTGTTTGGAATAGTTGGGCTGTTAATTCCGATTTTTGTTCTTTTATATGCAGTTGTTTATATTACGTTAGAAAAGAATATGTATCATAACGCAGCAGATTCTTTAGAAAAGTTAAGTGTAGAAGCACAAATTTATACGATGAATTATTTAGAGAAGGAAGCAGAAGTGGATACGCTTGGTCCGAATTCACTTTTAATTGCGTCGTATTTAGCGAAGCGTATGGATGTCCGTGTGCAGATGATCGGGAAGAATGGCGATGTTGTTGCAGATACACAAAAAGGAGCATTGCTTCACCGTAACATCGACATTGAGAGTTCCTTGAAGGGGAAGAAGTCTTATGTTTTCGAGGAGGCGGATCCCGCTCCCATTCTTTTGTTTTCAAGCCCGGTTTATTATGGAAACGATGTCATTGGAAGTATTCGTTTTATAAATGAGTTAACGGGTGAGAAGGAAGTTTTAACAAATGTGAGCTGGACGTTCTTAATGACGTCTCTTTGCCTAGTAGCTACCGGTATTTTCTTTGCGATTCGTTTAGCGAAGTCTCTTCATAAACCAATTGATCAGTTGAGACAAATGGCACAGAGGCTCGCGAATGGTGATTATAAGAGTAAGATTGAGTTAAATGAGTACGTGGAAATCGCTCAGCTTTCAGCATCTTTTAACGCGATGGCCGATGGAATTGAACTGCATATTAGGCAATTGCAGGAGGAGAAGGAGAAGCAGAAAGATTTCCTAGACCGCATTACGCATGAGTTAAAAACCCCGCTAACGGCAATTATCGGTTATGTTGATTTAATTCCGAAGTTACAATCGAAAGAAGATGTACAGGAAAGTCTTCGTTATGTGGCTGTGGAAAGTGAGCGTTTATTATCACTTGTAGAGGAATTGCTTAAGTCCTCGAAATATGGAACGAGTACGTTTGAAGTGTCTCCTACAGTTGTGAACATAAAGGAATTGGCAGAGGAAGCAGTTTCAATTGTGAAGCCTCGTCTAAATCAGTTTGAAATTGAAGTGATAAATGAGTTAACAGATGTACATGTTGTTGCGGATTTTGATAAGACGAAGCAAATTTTCTTAAATGTGCTTGATAATGCAATTAAGTATAGTGATGCTTCTCACATTCGTATGAATGTAATTGTAAATGAGCATGAGGCGAAGGTTTTTGTTCATGATGATGGGATCGGTATAGATGAAATGGTGCTTGCAGAGTGGAATGAATCTCCGAAAGGAAAGGCACTTCCTTCTAGTTACGGGAATGGTTATGGTTTGTATATTTGTCAGGAGATTATGAATAAGCAGGGCGGAAGCATGCGGATTGAGAGTAGTGAAGAAATAGGTACTACAATATTCATTACATTTTTGCTTCCGAGAAGGATGGAAGACATAAAAAACTTGAAAGCGGTTAAATGATACATTTATGAAACAATTATGCGGTATTTTCGAAACAACGTTTTTTTATCTTGGAGGTAGGCAGAAATGAAAAGGCTATCATTTCAAATTCTTATGTTTGTCATTTGTATGGTTGTTTCTCTTGTTTTGTTTTATGTTTTGGAGAAGCAAATCTATAATCGAATCAACATTGTAAATGATAAACAAGCCGTTTTACAAAGGGTGAATGAATCTCTTCCAATTGAAGTGAAAGTAAGACATGAAAAGTGGGGAGAAATTGTTGTAACGGATGAAGTTCGTTTGCATACGATTGTTTCATTCTTTGACCGAATTCGAATAGAGCCTGAGGACGTTAAGAGCCAAGAACAAGTATTTACTGGAGAAGTAACGTACTTGAATGGACATAAGCGTACTTTTGCAGTAGGTGACTTGTTCCAGTATGGGGAAAATGTATACGGAAAGAATGGCATGGATCCGATGATTTCAGCACTTCAAACGTATTTATTAAGCCTGTATTACACGCCAGAGCGTATTAGTGATTTCTTTGCTTCAGCAAAGGATGTCGTAGTACGTCAAGGTGATGTGGTACGTACTATCAATCTTACGCACATACTGGATTCTATTCGGTACGCAAAGCAAATTACAGATTACGGAGAAATTCAGAAGTTATTACAATCGCAGAATGAACCGATTGCTTATATTACAGCTTATAAAACAGGTAAGCGTGTAAAGAATGATCGTGAAGATATTCTTACGATTTCTGTGTATCCATCGTACTTTGTTGTGCAATATCTCGGTGATAATAACGGAAATGTCATGTATATGAAAAGCTCTCTAGCAGAGTTATTCGTAAAGGAGAATGCGTCATGAGAAAGATAGCCTTTTTCTTCTTTTTGCTAGTAATTGGAGGAGCGATGTCTAGTTGCTCTCGAGATACAACCTCTATTAAATATAGTAAAAATGGTCTCCCTATTTTGGATGATCGTCATATTGTTGCGTATGTGGCGGCTCGTGAGGAAGTTGGTGAAGCGTTACTTTCATCATTTTGTAAGCCGCGCGGATGTACGTATGAATTTATTCGTCTTTCAACAGAAGAACTTCTTCGTAGAGTGGAAGAAGAAGCCGGAAATCCGAAGGCGGATATTATTATTGGCGGTACAGTAGATGCGCATCAAATGATGAAGCAAAAAAACCTTTCTATTCCTGTGATAAGCCAACATGCAAATCGTATTTCAAAAACTGTTAAAGATAAAGATGGTTATTGGTACGGTTATGAAGTGGAGAAGCTGGCAATTGCGATTAATAAAGAGCGGTGGAACGAGGAAATAGCGCCGCTCGGTCTCTCGTATCCGTTAAGATGGAAAGATTTATTGAATCCAGTATATAAAGGAAAGATTGTCATGCCCGATCCAAATGTTTCAGGTACAGCATATACGTTTTTTCAATCACTTATTGATACGTTAGGTGAAGAGGAAGCGAAGGAATATGTGAAGAATCTGGCGGAACAAGTTGGAGAAGTAACAGTGAATGGTTACATCCCAGCAGAACTTGTTGCGAGTGGTGAATATATGATAGGCATCAACTTTATGGGAGATCAGAGAATGCTTCAAAAACAAGGTTTTCCGATTTTAAGTAACGAACCTGAGCAAACAGGGTTATCCGTTAATGCGATTTCCAAACTAAAACGTGCACCGAGTGGTATTATTGCGGATTTATTTATTGATTATTGTTTATCAGAAGAAGCGGGTCATATTTTAGAAAAAGTGTCGTTTGGCGTACCAACGATGTTTGCGAAGAATGAGAAAGAAATAGAAGGACAGCCGGTTAGAAGGACGAACCAAAATATATCAAATAGCGGAATAATCGAGATATGGAATAGACAGCGTCTCTCTCTGAAGTGAGAAAAGGAGACGAAAATATATGTTTAAATGGCTCAAGCCAGCACCTGCAATTGAAAGATTGCCAGCGGATATGATCGACCGTGTATATCGATTACTACGTATTCGTGTGTTAATCGGGATTTCAGTTGGATATGCTGCTTATTATTTAGTTCGTAGTAACTTTACGTTATCAAGTACGTATTTAGTACAAGAATATGGTTTTAGCACAGCTGAAATTGGTCTACTAGGTTCAGTAATGGCAATTGTTTATGGATTTAGTAAGTTCTTTATGGGGAATTTATCAGATAAAGCTTTCGCCCAGCGCTTTATCGCAGTCGGTTTATTCTTATCAGGGCTTGTAAATATTTGTTTCGGCTTTGCATCATCATTTGGGATGATTGTTACATTACTTGTTGTTAACGGTATTGTACAAGGTATGGGAGCACCACCTTGTAGTATTGTTATGACGAAATGGTTCTCGAAGAAAGAACGTGGTACGAAAACAGGTCTTTGGAATATTTCACATAACGTTGGTGGAATGCTTGTGCCACCACTTGTCGGAATTGGTGTAGGTATTTTCGGTGAAAATCATTGGCAAGGCGGCGTATTTATTTTCCCAGCGATTATCGCAATGGTAATTGCAGTACTTGTTTGGATCAATGCGAAGGATACACCAGAATCTGAAGGTCTTCCTCCAATTGATGAGTATCGTAATGACTATGAAAATCTTGAAAAAGCAGATAATGCTAACAAGATGTCACCAAAAGAAATTTTAATGAAGTATGTAGTGAAAAATAAATTTGTATGGTTCTTATGTATTGCGAATGCTTTTGTTTATTTAATTCGTTTCGGTGTTATTAACTGGGTTCCACTTTATTTAACGACAGTTAAAGGATTTTCAAAAGCAGAAGCGCATGCGGCATATGCAATCTTTGAAGGTATGGCAATTCCAAGTTCATTAATCGTTGGTTTTTTAAGTGATAAATTATTTAAAGGAAAACGTATGCCATTATGTATTATTAGTATGGTTGGAGTTGTTATTGGTACGTTTATATATTGGCAAGCAACTAGCGTACTTGTTGTAAGTATTGCAGTTTCTATTATCGGTTGTTTAATTTATGTACCACAGTTCTTAATCGGTTTAAGTGCGATGGAATTAGTACCGAAATTTGCAGTAGGTACGACAGTTGGTATGTGTGGTCTATTTGGTTATGTAGGCGGAAGTCTTGTAGCTAACGCAGCAATTGGTGTTATTGTTGATAGTTCTGGCTGGGATGGTTGTTTCATCTTACTATTAACAGGAGCGGTTTTATCAACAATCTTCTTATTTATTGTTCAACGTGGACATGAGAGAAAAGATCCTAAAGCGGCGTAATATTTTGTTTGAAAAGCTATCCAATTGTGATTGGATAGCTTTTATATTAGAAAAAACAAACAGTATGTAAAATTGCAGTTTAATGTGTAAAAGGTTTTTGTTACTTAATATAATTTTTTTAGATTTAATAAACCAATCACGTACATAGTTAGACCGAAAAATCCACCGCCACAGATGAAAATTACAACCTTAAATAAAGAAATAGAGATTTCTTCTGAGCCTACATAGGGAAGGATATAATTCATAAAAACAAACATTTGAAAGCCCCAAAGCACACCTGCTTTTAAGCCAGCTTTTCTTAATTTTTTCTTGTGTTGTAAATATTCTTCTTTTGTTGCACATTCAGTATCACTTAAACCTTTTTTCTTGAATTTAAAGGCTAAATAGTTAGCATAAATCATATTAGATAGAAAAATAAATATAGTTCCTATAGATATTGTGTGGTTCATAGTATCAACAAGTAACATAATAAGCATTACCAACATATTTAACCACCACAAGCCAATTCCAGCTACAGATAACTCTTTATTGATTTCTTGTTTTTGATATTCATCTCTCTCACTCATTGTTCCGACAAAACTATTATAGACTCTTTCTTTCCATTCAATTTTCATCATTTAATCTCCCTCCCAAAATAGACTGTTTAAATCTGTTTTTAGTGCTTTTGCTAATTCGATACATAAGGCTAAAGAGGGATTATATTTATTGTTTTCAATTAAGTTTATTGTCTGTCTCGCTACGTTAACTTTTTTAGCTAATTCTAGCTGTGATAGACCTTCAGATTTTCGATATTGTTTAACGTTATTCAAATATAAACCTCCCATTAATAGTTGTAGATCTCATGCACCAAAATGTCATTTATATGTGACATTTTATAATTGAATAGATGAAATGTCAAATATATATGACAAAATAGCGATGGTGCAATTAGGAAAATGATTTTAATGATTCATTTTGGCAAGAAGTTTGTTAATAAAGAATGGCTTTCATTCAATTAAAATTGCTCTTTTTCCTTTCCTTAAATCTATCTTAAAAGATATAATGTCATATTTCTAATCATTGGAATTTTTGTTACAATATAAATGGATGTGTAAAACTTTGTAAAAATATTGTAATAATATGTATTTTGTTTTCAGAAAGTTTTATACAATTTTTATATTAAACTATTAAGTTATAAAAAAGGAGCGGTAATATGTTACCAAATACGGTTCGTACTCCAAACAAGAAGAAGAAATGGATTATTATTGGGGTTATTGCACTAATTGTTATTGTAGCGGCAATTAATATTTTTGTTATGCAAGGTAAGAAGAAGGGTGCATCAACAAATGCTGATGCTGTAAGTTTTGAGAAAGTGACAGAGCGTAAGCTGAATAATACGAAGTTAATTTCTGGTCAGGTGAAGCCTGGTAATATTGAAAGCTTCTATGCAGATCCGGCCAAAGGGAAAGTGAAAGATATTGAGGTAAAAGAAGGGCAAGAGGTAGAGAAAGGCACGAAGTTATTCTCTTATGATAATGAAGAGATTAACCTTCAAATGAAGCAAGCTGAGCTTGATCAGAAGATGGCGGATATGCGTTATGATCAAGGGAAAAAGAAGATTGATTCGTTGAAGAAAGAAATTAAGAAGGCGAAAGATAGCGGAGCTGGGAAAGAAGTAACAGATCCGATGGAAGAGCAAGTAAACGAGTTAGAGATAGGACAAAAAACAATTGACCTTGAGAAAGAAAAAGGAAAGTTGCAGAAAGAAGAGTTAAGTAAGAAGCAGAAAGAACTTACGATTTATAGCAATTTTGCTGGTGTTGTTCAAAAGTTAGATAAAGATGCGGCACAAAGTTCATCTCAAGCGTTAGGTGGTCAAGGAAAAGCGTTTTTACAAGTAGCTTCTAAAGATCCATTCCAAGTTCAAGGTACGTTAACTGAGCTTCAAAAGTCACAAATCCAAAAAGATCAAACATTCACTGTAACTGCAAAAGCAAATAATAAGAAGAAGTGGACAGGTAAGATTACAGAGGTAAGTGAGTTCCCAACAAGTGCAGAGATGGCGCAAGCTGGCGGCATGGGTGAAGCAACTCAAAATATGTCTCAGTATACATATAAAGCAAGTCTTGATAGTCAAGATGGTTTATCTCCAGGTTATCATGTTTCATTGCAAGTAAACTTAGAGAATAAGAAGATGATTGCTGTCCCAAGTAAGAGCATTGTAGCAAAAGGCGATGATGCATTTGTTTATGTCGAGGATAAAGGGAAGCTTCGTAAACAAAATGTGAAAAAAGGTTCTACTGATGGGGACTGGACAGAGGTTGTAGAAGGCGTAACAGTGGGGCAAAAGGTGGTTAAAAATCCTTCCGACGATGTGTATGACGGAATGGAAGTGAAAGAGAAATGATTACGTTAAATCATATTGCTAAAACGTATTATCAAGGAAAGTTGGCAGTGCCGA
The DNA here is from genome assembly GCF_022664295.1 of Bacillus cereus group sp. BfR-BA-01311. Taxonomy (NCBI): domain Bacteria; kingdom Bacillati; phylum Bacillota; class Bacilli; order Caryophanales; family Bacillaceae; genus Bacillus; species Bacillus cereus group sp. BfR-BA-01311. The sequence goes on along the minus strand of NZ_JAKUHC010000003.1, from coordinate 288,968 downwards.
TTTTACACGGTATTAGTTTAACAATTCAGAGCGGTGAGTTCGTTTCGATTATGGGACCGTCTGGTTCTGGTAAATCAACGCTTATGAATATTATCGGTTGTTTAGATCGTCCAACAGAAGGCGAATATATGCTGAATGACGTGAATATCTTAACAGCAGACGAGTCAAAGCTTGCTTTAATTCGTAATGAATATATTGGCTTTGTATTCCAGCATTTTAATTTACTACCTCGTCTTTCCGCAGTGGAAAATGTTGAGCTTCCGCTCGTATATGGTGGCGTGAAGAAAGCGGAGCGTCGCAAGCGTGCTTTGGAGGCGTTAGGTAAAGTTGGATTGGCAGATCGCGTGCATCATTTACCAAATGAGTTATCAGGTGGACAGAAGCAGCGTGTAGCGATTGCAAGAGCGATTGCGAATAATCCAACGTTCATTATGGCCGATGAACCGACTGGTGCACTTGATACGAAGTCTGGTGAGCAAGTTATGGATATTTTCACGAAGCTTAATGCAGAAGGTACGACGATTGTTATGGTTACGCATGAAGAGGAAGTAGCAGCTTATTCTTCTCGCCGCATTGTACTGCGAGACGGGAAAGTTACAGAAGATAGAAGGTGTGCGGTATGAGTTTACTAGATAGTATAAAAATTGCCTTATCTTCTATTTTAGCTCATAAACTACGTTCTGCTCTTACGATGCTCGGTATTATTATCGGGGTAGGTTCGATTATTACTGTCGTTGCAATTGGGCAAGGCGGGGAAGCGATGTTGAAGTCGAAATTTGCAGGTTCTGGTGGTAATAACCTTATGCCAATTCAATTTAAAGCAGATATTAATGATGAATTTGCTATAGGTGGATTTGAAATACCGAAGTTAACGGAAGAGGATATTTTGGAAGTAAAACAAGTGAAAGATGTTTCACACGTTATTACAACAAATTCGACGACAGAGACACTTGATGTAAATGATAAAAAAGCAAATTTGAATGTTATTGGTCTTGATAATGAATATTTTGCGGTTAATAAAGTAAAGGTCGTAAAGGGACGTACTTTAAACGAATCAGATATTTCTCATGCAAATAACGTTGTGATGATTAGTACAAAAACGGAGGAGACGTTATTTAAGGACGTAAACCCAGTTGGACAAATTATTGAGATGAAGGGACAGCCAATGCAAATTATTGGTGTGTATACATCTGATAATGAGTTTATGGGATTTGAAATGGAAGAAGCGTTAATCCCTCTTACATTATGGCCTGTTTTATACGGAACAGATGATATTCAAAATATCGCCATTCAAGCTAAAAATGTAGACAATTTAGAAGCAGCAGGGAAACGAGCTGTTGATGTATTAAATAGTCGTAAGCCAAGTGAAATCCCAGGTAAATATGAACTGGTGAATTTAAAAGAACTCCAAGAAAATGTTTCTAAAGTAACTAGCATCATGACGATGATTATCGGTGGTATCGCTGGTATTTCATTAGTCGTTGGTGGTATTGGTGTTATGAATATCATGCTTGTATCTGTAACGGAGCGTACGCGCGAAATTGGGATACGTAAAGCGCTTGGAGCAACGCGTAGTAAAATTTTATTACAGTTTTTAATTGAAGCAGTTATGTTAACACTTCTAGGTGGTTTGATCGGAATTGGCCTTGGGTATGGCGGAGCATATATCGTTTCTACATTCGCAAAATGGCCACCACTCGTTTCATGGGAAGTTGTCGTTGGAGGCGTACTGTTCTCAATGACACTTGGTATTATTTTCGGATTAATTCCAGCAAATAAAGCTGCGAAATTAGATCCAATTGAAGCATTGCGTTATGAGTAATTAATAGTGTAGTAGAACTACACATTACCGTTCTAGTGGGCGGTTCGTAGCCTCTTGCATGAGGAAGTGAACCGCCCGTTAGAACGGGTTATATAAATAGAAGGAGGCGTTATAATGGAAGCTAATTTGAATACGCAAAAAGTTGGTGGAGAAAAGCCATCATTGTTCGGAATGATCACTTCTCCTGGAGTGCAGTTCGAAAGAATGAAAACGAGTAATGCAGTTTGGGGAGCGTTTTGGCTACTTGTTTTATTAGGTGGACTTATTGGGGGATTTGCTGCTTATGTATATTCTCTAACACCTGAAGCAATTGAGCTCAATAAGGAGTTAGGTGTTACTGTTTCAGCTGGAATGACATATGGTATGGGATTCGGTGTAGGTGCTCTTGGTATGGGATTTAGTTTCTTACTAAGTGCTGTAGTGTATAAAGTATTAATGGTGTTTATGAGCAATGATACTTCTTATAAAAAATTATTGGCGATTACTGTATATTCAAGTGTTATTTCATTAATTGGTGTATTAATAAATATAATTTTAGCTTATATTTTAGGTGGATCGGGTCAAGAAATGTACACTGGCCTAGGACCACTTTTCGCCTCGAGTAGTGGTGTTGTAAAAGGTATTGTAAGTAAATTTGAAGTGTTTACAATTTGGGGATATGTAGTTACATGGCTAGGTCTTCAAATTACAGCAGGTTTGACTAAAAAGCAGGCAACAATTATTACTATTGTTTTCTTTGTTTTAACTCTTGGAATCGGAGCTTTACAAGGTATGTTCCAATAAGGAAATAAGATAGAAAAGGTGGCTCTTCCAAGAGTCACCTTTTTTATTTTTACCCCTATTTCAAATACCACCAACAAAATTTCAAATACTATCTAGTGTAATTTCAAATTCCGTCGGTAGTATTTGAAATTACTCACAGTGAAATCTTTTCTTTATTTTTATATTGTGAAGGTACCGCGGAATACTAGAAAGGTATACCTTTTAGAAACGGGTACTGTGTGAAGCCAGCGACTTTTAAAGAGGCAGTTGTTTTGTATGAAGGGATGATTGTAAATCAAATAAAGAAATTAGGTATTCGTAAAGATTATGAAGAGTATTATCAATGTGGTTTAATCGGTCTTTGGCATGCGTATGAAAGATTTGATGAAAAGAAGGGGTATTTCCCTGCATATGCAGTTGTCACGGTGCGAGGTTATATATTAGAGAGATTGAAGAAAGAGTTCGCAGTGCAGGAGAGATGTGTATGTGTAGGAGAGTATGAGGATATCTTTCATTTTGAGGACGTTGAAATAAGAGTGAAGGATTTTATGAGCGTGTTAGATGAGAAGGAGAAGTATATTATTTTTGAACGTTTTTTTGTAGGGAAGACGATGGGAGAAATCGCTTTAGAGACGGAAATGACATATTATCAAGTAAGATGGATGTATCGGCAAGCACTCGAGAAAATGCGAGATAGTGTAAAAGGATAAAAATAGAAAATAGAATGGAAGGTAAGGAAATACTACCTTCCATTCTATTTGTTATTAAGGTGATGAATCTTGCATGTTCATTTGGGATAATACATATCCAGCTTTCCATAATTGCTGGCTTAACTTATGGGGACTAATTTGTATCGTTACGGTAGCTCCGTTTGAAAAATGAATTTTAGCTCGTTTAGCTTTTTTGAAAAACTCTATTGTATGAACATGTTTGAAGAAAAGCCAAATACAATTTGGAGAAGCAGGAGATTCTGTTGGGAAAGCACAAATATATTCTCTATGATTGATCGGAATTGGAACGTTTTGTTTAAATTTAAATTTTGTTTTTACAGCATTACGTCTCCCTTGATAAGTAGAATGAATATTTGTTAGACAAGATTTCTGTATAAGTTGGAGAGCAGTTTGACAGGAGTAAAGATGGTTTCCGCTACTGTCGATAAGTTTTGTACGATAATAAGGGTGATTGTATGGAACAAGCATCATAGTAGAACTAGAAATAATAATGTTATTTTCATCATTCATGATTTTAAGTCCTCCCTTGTGAAATTAATATTTCGAATATAATTATATACGGAATAAGTAAACTTGGTGTTAATATTTTGTTTTGTATTGTAAATTTTGGCTATTCGTTTACAATCAATAGGTGATAGTCTTTCTAATTTGCATCGCTTGTACATATATATGAAAATAGAAAAGAGTAGGCGGTGATATAGTATGAAGAAAAAGTATATTATTATGGCTTTAGTTGTCGTTCTCCTAGTATATTTAGCAAACAGTAATCCGAGTAAGGGCGAATATACAGAATGGGCAGCGAAGCAGTTTATGAAGCGTAATGATGTGAGTAAGAAGCTAGATGAAGTTCAAAAAGAGAATGAAGAGGGTCTCCTTGGCGACTTGGCATCGGCCGGTAAAAAGTTAGCGAAAAAGTATGTTGAGCCACAAGTTGGGTTATTAATTGATCATTATACGAAGCGAAATGATTATATATTCTTCTCAACATATACGACTGAGTTTGATATAGGTGAAGAACATTATAAGTACGTATGCGTCGGTTTCTCAAAGATTTTTATTCCGATTGAAATGCCGAAGAAAAAAGACGAATCTGCAAAATGATGCAGATTCGCCTTTTTCATTTTATAGAGTAATTGGAACTTCAGATACATTTTTTTCTACAAGGCGAGCTCCCTTTTTTCGTGTATTTTCATCAATGGATGAAAATACAGATGAGGCGAGGATTGTATCCATTACTTGATTTACGACTTGTGCATCGATTGGTGTGATGGGCGTATCGATAGAAAAAACGACTGTTTTTCCATCTTCTTTTGCGAAAATCAACTCTAGTACTTGCATGTGTTATTCCCTCCTTTGTATTTATCAAGCTATTTATGGGATTTAGGTCTGCCGGTTAAATTGCGGTCTAATACTCAGCGGGGATGAATAAAATCCCCACTGATCCGAGTTTTACTTTATAGTTTAGAAAGATCTGATGTGCTTACAAGTTGTACAGCGTGAAGTGGTGATGCTTGTAAGGAAGCTAGAGCATGAGCTACGTTGTGTACTTGATCTAAGCTCGCATTTGTTTTAACACGTTTAAATTGTTTGCTCTTGAAAACTGTTTTGCCGTTCTTATCTAATCCGTTGTTTAAGACAAGACGTAAAGTCAAATCCATTACGATTGTTTCAATTGCCATGTGTATCACCTCCTTTCACTTTATAAATAGGGTACAAATGTCATGTTTTGGCGTGAAATTTTTTCTTTTTTTTGGTACCCTTAAAAGATTAAGAGAGGAGAATTCTGGATAATGAATCGTAAATGGTTATTTTGGATTCCTGTATTACTATGGATGGGGCTGATTTTCTATTCTTCGGCACAACCATATAAAAAGCAGGATATGCGTTCAGATATTGAACAATATGTAAATGTTGAATTTGTGAAAGAGCATTTTTCATGGGTATCTATTGATTATGGTGGAGGAACCCCTGTTAGTATTGCGAATAAAGGTGTAGGCGGATTTATTGAGTTTTTCCTTCGTAAAGGTGCTCATTTTATGGTGTTCTTTATGCTAGGTTCATTGATTTATTACGCTTTTCATCGATCAGGTCATTCGAGGAAAAGATGTTTTATATATGCCCTTCTTTTCGTTGCGGGTTATGCAACATTTGATGAAATTCACCAATGGTATACGGGAGACCGCACACCAATGTGGCAAGATTCATTGCTTGATACGTGCGGCGGATTAACGGGAATTATAATAAGTAATTGGTTTTGGAATAGAAAAAAGCGCTAATCTCATTTCGAGATTAGCGCTTTTTTTGCGGGGAGTAAAACCTCCACTGATTAAAGTTTCACTTTATACACCAAGTAATTCTTTTAGTTCGTCTGTTGATAGTTCAGTCATCCAGCTATCGCTTGTGATGACCGCATTGTTTAGAGATTGTTTTCTTTCTAGCATTTCATCAATTTTTTCTTCTAATGTTCCTGTTGTAATGAGTTTGTGAACATGAACAAATCGTTTTTGACCAATGCGATATGCGCGGTCTGTTGCTTGATTTTCCACAGCTGGGTTCCACCAACGATCGTAGTGAATGACATGGTTGGCAGCGGTTAAGTTTAATCCTGTTCCGCCAGCTTTTAAGGATAAGATAAAAATGTCATACGTTCCGTTTTGGAACTCCTCAATCATCTTGTCGCGATCTTTTTTCGGTACACTACCGTTTAAGAAGAGGACACGCTGGCCGAATTTTTCTTCTAGCACACGTTTTAGCATGTTCCCCATGCCGATATATTGAGTGAAGATGAGGCAACTTTCATTTTGATCTTTTATATTTTCGATGAGCTCCATTAACGTTTTTGTTTTCATAGAGCGTTCAACGACATTTTGTGGCTCTTCTTCTTTTAAATAAAGAGCTGGATGATTACAAATTTGTTTTAGCTTGTTCAGCATAAGTAATATAAAGCCGCGTCTTTCAATTCCACTTAATCCTTCGACATTTTGCAGTGTATCTTGAACAAGTTGTTCATATAAGGAAGCTTGTTCACCAGTAAGAGGACAGTAAGCTTTTTGTTCTTGTTTATCTGGTAAATTTAATGCGACTGTTTGATCTTTCTTCGTTCGGCGCAGTAAAAATGGTGAGATAAACCGTTGAACTTGCTGGATTTTTCCTTCATCACGATCTTTTTCAATCGGTGTGACGAAGCGACGTTGGAATTGCCCTAAGCTTCCGAGATATCCATGATTAATAAAGTCGAAAATGGACCAAAGTTCAGCGAGGCGATTTTCCATCGGCGTACCAGTTAAAGCGATTTTGTGATTTGCTTGTAAGTTTCGTACTGCTTTTGACTGTTTCGTATGTGGGTTCTTAATATTTTGTGCTTCATCCAAAATAACAGCATCCCAGCATAATGAAGTTAGTTCTTCCTCATCGAGTTGAGCCAATGCATAAGATGTTAATACAACATCTGCCGATTGAAGGAAATCTTCAAAAGAATTGCCCTTATTTCTATTACTTCCGTAATGTAATTGAACACGTAAATTCGGTGCGAAACGCTCAAATTCTTTTTGCCAATTTCCAAGAACAGATGTCGGCGCTACGATTAATGCAGGGCCTGTTTTGAGATTATTTTCTTTTATATATAGTAAGTAAGAGATTGTTTGAATACTTTTCCCGAGTCCCATATCGTCAGCTAGCAATGCTCCAAATCCAAGCTTTCGTAAATATAATAACCATTCAATGCCGTGTTGTTGATATGGACGAAGTGTTGCGTTTAGTGAAGTAGGGACATCTACTTTTGGAATATCTCCAATATGAAGCAGCTTTTGGAATAGTTCCTCATAATATCCATCTAGTTCAATTTCAATATCAGTAAACGGACTATCATCTTCTACAATTTCTGTTTCAGCCGTATTTGATAAATGTTGCTGCAGGACATCTTTCATCTCTAGTCCGTATTTATCGGCACGGTTCATGAGTTTCCTTACTTCTTCGATAAAGGCTGGATCTAGTCGCATCCATTGACCGTTTATATTAAATAGACGTTTGTTTTGTTCAACAAGTTCAAAAAATTCGCTTTCTGATAAATCAATGCCGTTCGTCGAAATTCGCCAGTCAAAATTAACGAGCGTATTCATACCGAAGAACGATTGTGTTTGTACTGTATTTTGCTTCAGCTGGACACGTAATTTCGGTTTTGTTGCTTTTAAATTTTGCCACCATGATGGTAGTAAAATTGTAATGCCGGCTGCAAGTAATTCATCGCTTGCTTCTGTTAAGAAGTTCCAAGCTTCTGTTTCAAAGAGCTCATTTCGGAATGTATCTCCTTCTTTTAACCACGGTATGAGCTTACTAAAACCTTCTTGTGTTTCTGTAATCCGTTCTTCGTAATCGTGCCATCTTTTCGGTAAGGAATCGATGTTTTCATATACATATATGCGATGCGCCCCGCGCTTTGGTGTCACGATTGTTTCAAGTTTCCACATTTCAAATTCTTCTTGTGGTTCTTGCAGTCTTAGCCCGATTGTAAACGGAAGATCATCTTCAATATAACCAATTTTTCGAAGCCAATCTTCTTCATGTAGTGCTGTTTCCAATTGTCTTTTCGTAAAGTCGTAATGTTCATATAGTCTTTTAGCATCTTCCCAGCCGTCATTTGAACGATTATCTTGTAATATGCTTTCATTAACTGCTGCTGAGAAAAGAGATGCTAATGTGTCATCTTCAATTGGCGTATTTTGAACTTTCCAAGATGGTTGTTTGGGCCAGTGCTCCATATCTGGTACGAAGCTACCACTCGTAAAGGCATCCCATAATTCATTTGCATCTTTTGTAAGTGCTGTAATAGGGCCGTTCAGTTGAATATGTGCAAAGGAATTCATCGGTTTGTTTGCAATGTATTCAAAGGCTTGTGCATTTGTTAGCAGCACACCTTGTTTTCCTTCGAAGGTTGCTTCTTTTAGAAACGTACCGTAGAAAGAAGTGGAGTGCCATGTGAATGCATTTCGTTTCCAACTTGTTACGGATAATGGAGTACCGCTGTCATCTTCTCCCCAAAGGAACCAACCTTGACTAACATGCTGGAGCCTAATTGTTACTTCAGTTTGATTGATCATCGATTAATTTTCCTTTCCGTAATTCCTCTTGTAGTGCACGCAGACGTGAATGGAGATTGGCGATGTGAATAATGAAAGCATCCCATTCATCGGTGCGTTTTAATCGTTTATATAATGTACGTAATTTCTTTAAGTAACGAACTGCGCGTCTATATGATTTACGATTTCGTTCTTCAATTGCTTCTACAGCAGCAAGATGATAAAGAGGAAGTGCTGCTTCTGGCGCTTCTTTTTCAATATCTTTCAGTGGTTCTTTTAACAGTTCAATTGCTTCAAACCCATATAAGAGATGAAGCTCTGCCCATGTACGATACTGTTTTTTCGCGAGTACGTACTGTTCATAGTTTGTGAAACTATACGGTAATAGTTCCTGCAAGATCATTTCAAAACCAGCTTGTTCATTTGTATGTGTTGCATATGTTTCATACATGATTACAAATAGCCGAACGATATCTTTTATAAAAATCGTATTTTCGTGATCTTGGATTGTTTTCTTTACTTGTTTATACGTAAAGGAAAGCCAGTTTTTCGCACGATCCCACTGCATGGCACTTAATAGTTCTTCTAACCAATAGAAGTATAGACTCACAACAGAAGCAGGCTGTTTTTTTAGTAAGTCCATCGCTAGTAGATCTTCTTCATTTAAAAAGAGAAGGTGAGAAGACGCTAACGCTTTAGATAGTGGATTAATTTTCGTATCGATTCGTTTTTCTTCCTCTTGTATTTTCTCTTTATTGTTTAAAAGTTCACTCCATATGTGGCGATAAATGAAAAATCGCTCTTGCGTATAAGCGTCGGTAGAGAAGAATACTTCATGAACGAGACGAGCTGTTTCTTGCAAAATTATTTCAGACTCTGAAGGAATCGCTTCTGATTGTAAGTCCCGAACGATGGATTCCACTTTGTCTACAAATAGGCGAACGACATTAACAGGTTGGTGATAAGAATATGTTTTGTTTGCTTCGAATGCCTGGATTTCTTCTAATAATTTTTGAAAGCAGTAAAGTGCTGCATGTAACCTGAATAATTCATGTATGGCGATTACGCGCGGAGCTTTCCGCTCAAGTTTCGTATAGAAATCTGTAAAGATACTCATAAGAAAATACATTTGTTTATAAGTAAGGCGAGCTTGTTCTTTTTTAAATGATTCATATTCTTTTTCAAAATACGATTCCCAACTTTTATAATCCGTTTCTTCAAAAGCTGATGATTGCAATACTTGTCTTGCAGTTCGAATAGGAGGAAGGGAAGGTTTCGTATTATTTTTAAATAAAGTTAATACATCTCCTACTTGCCCGAAACTAGACGCTGCAGATAGTAATACAGCGAGCATATGCTCACATTGTGTTGGTGCGAAGCAATCACAATAACTTTCAGCGACATTACGAATCGGAATATGAACGCTATATACGTTGCCTTCCGCATCTACAGTTCCTGATAGTGTATAACCATCAAAGTCAACGTTGTAGACAACACCACTACGATATAGGTGCCGAGCTGTAGCGACATGTTCCTGATCAGCTGTTTGCTGTGGATCTAGTCCTTGAACGAACTCATTCGCAATCATCATAATTTCATCTTTCGTAATTGAGTGTTGCAGCATAATATTCCTCCGTACACATATTTCTTTCCTTTACCATTATAAACAAAAAATGCTCAAAACAGAAAAAATGAAATTTGGATTACATAACTTGAAAATCATGGTAATATATAAAATGTTAATTTCATATATGAATATATATGTATAGGAGGAGAAATGATTTGTCAGATTTACAGACGAAGTTAGGTAGTGGAATGAATAAGTTACAAGAAGGAATAGAACAAGGGAAAATGAAGTTGCAAGTTGCACAAGAAATTGCTCAATTGAAAAAGGGAATGCAAGTGCAAATGCAGAAAAAAGCAGAGGTTCTATTAGAGGTTGGACAGCAAGTGTATGTTCAATTAAGAGGAAGTGGAGTAAATGAAGCGAGCTTAAAAGAAATGATTGCTCCAGTTCAAGAATTTGATGTAGCTATTTATCAAGCAAGAAAGCGCATTGTTGAATTGCAAAAACAACAAGGTGAAAAAGCTACATGTGAATGTGGTGGACCTTTATCAATAAATGATAAGTTTTGTGGTTCGTGTGGAAAGCCTAACCCGATGTTAACAGTAGAAAATGAAGGTGAAACGGTAAATTGTATTTCATGTAATGAGCATATCGATAAAAACTCTACTTACTGTCCAGTTTGTGGAATTAAGCAAAGTGGGGAGTGAATTAAATGTATTGTCGCACATGTGGAAAACAACATGGTGAAGAAGTAAATTATTGCCCAAATGAAGGTAGTATGGAGATTGCAGGAGCTATAGATGCAGTAACATTAGAAAAAGATACTGCAAAATACTGCAGAGGTTGTGGCAGTGAAAATGCTCAAAAAAATTTATATTGTCAAAAGTGTGGGTATTCTTTATCTGTTGTGAAGAAAAAAGAACAAACTGTAAAATTGCCTACAATGGATGGTGCTCCTAAAGTTGAATTTAAAGCAGATAAAGCCGTTTTACAAAAAGGTTTTATTGGTGGGGCTGTTGCAAGTATTCTCATGTTAATTGCTGGTTGGATTGGTAGTTTATTATTCGCCTCTATGTTAAGTGAGATGTTTAGCAAATTTGCGAAAGAATTAGAAATGTTGCCAAGTTTTTATTCGAGTGCAACTTCTACGATGTTAAGTTACCATTTACTTGGTTTTACAGCTAACGATGATAGTGGATTGATATTTTCTTTATCTTGGCATACTCCATTTACATTATTATTAATCATTCCATTTATTATTTTCGCTGGTACAGGAATTTGGTTAGGGAAACAGCATGTTGCGAAAACGATTAAAGATCAAATCTTTATGGCAGCAACAGTTGGTATTATTTATGGAGTCTTTTTATTCATTATAAGTTTTATAGCATCACAATCTTTTGCAATCCCATTCTCAGAAGCAGGTAAGATTACGGTTGGCTATTCAGCGATGAAGAGTTTATTGAGTGGTTTTGTATGTGGGACATTATTTACCTTATTAGGATTTATTGCTCATACAAGCAAAAACAATATGGCAGCAGCATTTCAAGAGTTAATGCCATATGGAGCGTCTGTTTATTACGGTGTTTCGGCTATGATAAAAGGACTTTTAGTAACAGCAGTAGCGGTTTGTATTATGGCGTTAGTAAGTAAGGAAGACGGTATTGAACCATTAAAAGAAATAACAACTTTAAAATCTGAAAGTACATTATTAGCATTAGAGTTAACACCTCAATTATGGAGTATGGCTCATTTTGCGCCGTTAGAAGTATCAAGTCCAGCACTTAGTAAGGAATTTACTAGAATTGGTAAGAAATCAAATGCATATGAGAGCACACTATCGTTTTCATTTATATCAGGCGTCTCTGTAAATGGCGTAGAGCTTAGAGAGATATTGATTTCAAAAGGAGCAAATGAGGAAAGCCTTGCAGAATTTGATAGAGTGAATAACGTATTCCATTATGGTTTATTACTGCTTATTATTCCATTGTTCTTTATGTTTAGAGCGGGAAGAAAGTTAGCTAAATTACCGACTGCCAATATATATATTACATTAGCGGTATGCAGTGGTTCTTACACAATTATGATGATTGTAATGAATATGATTTCTAAGTTCCAAATTAATGTTTCAGGAACTGTAACAAGTTTATTTGGAACAAGCGGAACAGTACTATCTATGCAAAATTCATTTACATATTTAATTTTGTTTAGTTTTATTGTGACATATGTAGCGGCATTTGCGGGAATGAAATTAGCTGAAAAATAGGAGGAGAGCACGTTGAAGTTTTGTGGAACATGTAAAAAGAATGTTGCAGACCATTTGAACTTTTGTCCTGAGTGTGGGAGTAAAGTAGAAGTAATCGTTGATAACACTGCTGCTTCATATACAGAATTACAAAGCGAGACAAAACCAGTGAAAAGTAAGAAAAATTTATTTTTAATCATTGGTTTTGCCATTATTGCTGCATTATTATTTGGGGCATATAAATTTGGAGCATATAAGTTTTCAAAAGAAAAGCAAGTAAATGTAATGATTGAAGCATTCCAAAAGAAAGATATTAATGCAATTGATGAGTTTGTAAAAGCAAATGATTCAAGCTTAAAGATTAAGACAGAGGATATTAAAGCGTACATGCGTTATTTAAAAGAGAATCCTTCTTACAACAAACAATTACTGTCTTATTTACAGAAAGAGACAGTAGATCAAAAGTTACCAAAAGATAAACCTGCATTTAAAGACGGGGAAATAGTAGAAGAGGGAAAAGAGTGGTTCTTATATCCAAAGTATAAGTTCAGCATGAAATCTTATTATATGAATGTAAGTACAACTGCAAAGAATGCAGAAATATATGTGAATGACAAAAAAGAAACAGAGCTTTCTAGTGATAAAAATTCGAAAGAGTTGGGGCCATACTTCCCAGGTACATATGTTGTAAAGGCAACAGCGAAGACAGAACTTACTGAATTAGAAACAGAGAAAGAAGTAGATTTAGCGGATGAACAGAGCGAGAAGGTGAAAGTGGATTTATCGCTTGAAGGCAAGTATGTAAGCATTTCTTCTGATGAAAGTGATGCAACTGTATTTGTGAATGGGAAAAAACGTGGAAAATTAAATTATGGAAGTTATAAGCTTGGCCCTGTATCCACAGATGAAACAGTAGAAGTACATCTAGAGAAAACTACTGATTTTGGTGTGATGAAATCTGAAAGTGTTAAAATTGGAGACCAAAGCACATATTACTTAAAATTCCCGAAAGAAACATCAAGTTCAGCAGTGGGCGAATTTGTAAGAAATCATATTTATGATAACGTACGTGCAATTTCATTAAATGATTTTAGTTTAATTGAAAATAATTATGATAAGAGCGGGAAATCGTATAAGGAAGACCGTGATTATATACAGTATTTACACAAAAAAGGAATTACAGAAGACTTATTAACAATGGAAGTTCGTAATGTAGAGCGTCAAAGTGCTACGAAATATAAAGTAACGACATATGAAGAGTATCATATTCGTTACGGTGATGGATCTGTGAAGTTCAAAAGTTTTAATAACGAACATATTGTAACTGTGAATGGAAATGGAAAGATGTTGTATCATTCTCTTGGTGCAAATAATACGTTGAAATCAGAAGATGTATCTGGTCCAACTCGTTAATATGTGAGAAGCTGTTCAATATTTGAACAGCTTCTTTTTTGTAGCTAAATCGATATTTCATGTCGAACCGTTGATATATCGTAAGTTATGATAGATATAATCAAAAAATCGTTGATATATTGCGATTTATGATAGATATAATTGAAAAATCGTTGATATATTTTTTTACAATTATGAGTGTGTTTCCTTTAGTATCGCTTGTACATACGGATCATGTAATATTTGCTCTATAATTGGTAACATGTTTTGTTCAAATGGAATGTCGATAGGAAATGGCTTTTGAGAGCCTGGTTTTATTCCATATTGCACAATTTTGTAATGTGTATTGTTTTCAGACTTGAGCACAATTAACTTATAGCGGTTATCATCGCCAGCGAGTGAAAAATCAATAGAAGTAGCGTTATATGTCACTTCATCTTTATATATGTACGGTTTTGGCGTACCAATCCAGTCTACTTTTGCTTGTACATTCATGGGCATAGCCTCCTTATATGTATTATAAATAAATAAAAGCCAGCTCTCAATAAAGAGAACCGGCTTGTAATTTAGCAGTCATTGGTTATTTTAAAATTTTCACTTTAACAGTTTTGCGTCCCCATTTTTGAGCAGCGCTATCTGATCCAAGTAAGATATCGATACGGTTACCTTTAATTGCACCACCAGTATCTCCAGCGATAGCTTCTCCGTAACCTTCTACCCATACTTTAGATCCTAATGGGATTACTTTCGGGTCAACAGCGATCATTTTCATATTTGGATTCGCAGTTAAATCATGACCCATTGCAGTTAATACACGGCCGCCATATGTTCCACCGTTTTCGCTCGGATGAGCTGTATATGCTGTAGCTACCACTGTTAACTCACGACCACCAGAAGGTGTGTTAGTTTCAGCAGCTTTCACAGCAGGCTTAGCAGCTGGTTTTGCTTGTGCTACAGGTGCTTGAGCCTTAGCTGGTGCTGCAGCTTTAGCAGGAGCAGTTGTTTCTTGTTTCTCAATTACAGGTGCTGTACCTGTTAAGAAAGGAACATGAACATAAGCTGTTTTCCCGTTATATTCAAATTGTAACCACTCATTTTGTACTTGGTTCGTTGTTTCGATTACATCGTCTTTCTTCAACTTTCCAAGAACCTCTGAGTTTGTGTTCGCTTCAGCACGTACGTTTAATACGTTAGCTGTTACGTAGTAGATGCTTTTTGTGAACTCTGCACTTACGAATGCGTCTTTACCGTCTAAAGTAATTTTTGACCATCCGTTCTCTGTATTTTGAACATCTATTTTATTACCGTTTAGTAATTTACCGACAACTTTTGATTCAGTAGTAGGGTTTTCGCGTACGTTTAGTACGTCTGTTGTTACAACAGTTTCTGCATTAGCAGATGATGTGAAAATCCCAAGACCAAAAACTGCTGCTGTTGCTATACCAATTAATTTTTTCATGATAGCCTCCATTGCGTTTGTTTTCGTGTCCTCATTATAGCAACAGATTTTTTCGGATTTGGGGAAAACACACAATTACAAACCATTCGTAATAAGTCGTTAACATCCTGTAATATAACAAAAAATATAGGAAAGCGTTTTTCATTCTATATGACTCATAGGTTTCTAGTTATATTCAAAATATTTAATACAACATGTTTTTTTCGACGTAAATAAAAATATTACAGCAATGTTACATGATGTTTACTAAACGATTACATTCCTTGAGTATTTTACCGTTTTATGGGTAATATAGTTATATAAACATAAACATTTTGTTTGTGAAGCTATAAACACGTGCTATATACTAGCAAAAAAACCGCATAATTGTTACAAAACGAAAGGGTTGCAAGGAAGAACTTTGCCCTTTTTTACATATGTAACACATCCTTTTTTAGGAAAATACATTCCTATCCGCGTTTTTCTCACACAATTTGACAGCAGTATTTCTAACTTGTAGCTCTTGCAGAGTGAAAAGGTTATACGAAAGGTAAGGCTGTCCATAAGAATTCGAATTGGTGAAGGTGAAAGTAAGAAAATCACCGCAAAATTATAGTTTTCTATCCGATTTTACATATCGGAATTTATGTTTTTTACAAAAACGAAACCTACGAAGGGGGATTTGATGAGGAAACTGACAAAAACATTCATCGTTTCATTAACATTATGTATTGCATTTACAATTTGGGGGATTATTCCCGAATCTATTATTGGAAAAGGTAGCTTAGGAAATGTAACAACCGCAATTCAAACTGCATTAGTTAGTAAGTTCGGGTGGTTTTATATTATTTCCGTGTCTATTATTTTAGGTGTGTCTATCTTTTTAATTGTTTCGAAATACGGTTCTATTCGTTTAGGTAAAGATGATGACGAACCTGATTATAGTTATATGACATGGTTTGCTATGTTATTTAGTGCTGGTATGGGTATCGGCTTAGTTTTCTGGGGCGTTGCTGAACCATTAAACCATTTATACGCACCTCCGTTTGGAGATAGTGCAACTGAGGAAAGTGCGCGCCTTGCACTGCGTTTTTCATTTTTCCATTGGGGATTACATCCTTGGGGACTATATGCGTTTGTAGCGTTATGTATTGCTTACTTCACCTTTAGAAAAGGAAAAGCAAGTACGATTAGTGCGACAGTAGGACCGTTATTTAAAGGTGGGGACCACGGACGTATTGCTCATTTATTTGACGTGTTAGCTGTTTTCGCGACTGTGTTTGGTGTTGCAACGTCATTAGGTCTTGGTGCGAAACAAATTGCAGGTGGTGTTAGTTATTTAACATCTATCCCGAACTCATTAACCACTCAGTTAGTTATTATTGCAATCGTAACAGTATTATTTATGTTATCTGCGCAAACAGGTCTTGATAAAGGAATTAAATATTTAAGTAATACGAACATTATTTTTGCGTTTGCACTTATGATTATTGTATTATTTGCGGGTCCAACAAACTTTATTATGAATTACTTCACTTCAACAATCGGTTCTTACATTCAAGAATTGCCAAGCATGAGCTTCCGTTTAAGTCCATTAGACGAAGGTGGAAACCAATGGATTCAATCGTGGACAATCTTCTATTGGGCATGGTGGATTGCATGGTCACCGTTCGTAGGTACGTTTATTGCTCGTGTTTCACGAGGTCGTACGATTCGTGAGTTTGTTATCGGTGTGTTACTTGTGCCGACCGTAATTGGTGCACTTTGGTTCTCTGTTTTCGGCGGAACAGGTATTCATATGGAGCTGTTTGGTGATGCACATATCTTTGAAAAAATTAAAGAGATGGGAACAGAAGTAGGATTATTTGCTATGTTTGATCAGATGGGAAGCTTTGGATCAGCTTTATCTGTTCTAGCGATTCTTCTTATTTCTACATTCTTTATTACATCTGCAGATTCTGCGACATTCGTTTTAGGGATGTTAACGACACATGGTAGTTTAAACCCACCAAATCGTATTAAAATGATTTGGGGTATCGTTCTAGCCGCGCTAGCTTCTATCTTATTATATGTTGGTGGATTAGAAGCCTTACAAACGGCAGCTATCATTGCAGCATTCCCATTCGTCTTTGTTATTTTCTTTATGATGGCAGCATTATTTAAAGAGTTACAAAAAGAAGGACGTAGGAAGAGTCATTAACAATAGAAGGAAAAGAGCTGATTTCATATCAGCTCTTTTTTATTTCTCTATTTGCCTGTAAAAGTACGATTGGTGATGGCTAATGAAAGTTTCACTTTATATAGAAGGAATTTGAAATGCGGGTAGGGGAAATAAAATACTTTACCATATAAGTAGTATGCCTTTTATACGAAGAAAAAACGATAGGTTTCGACAATATTCGATATCTTACGAATTCTATTCGTATTTTTGTCAAAAATATGTCGGAAATGTGTTGTCACGTTTATATATATGTGCTATATTATTTCCTGTAAGCGATTTCAAATAGTTTTAAAGCGCATTCAAGGGGGACATCTAGAATAATGAAACGTTACGAAAGAAAGTGGAAGCATATTTGTTTGAAACGTGTGGCACATCGTAGTGTCCAAGAAAGCACGGAACCTAAGACTGAAACGCGCAAAGAACAGCAAGAGAAGCAATTGGTTCTACAAAAATAGCAATCACTTTTTCGTATATAAATGAAGGTCGATCGTTCGTTGGGGGATGGACGTGAAATTACTTTCAGCTAAGGGGTATTGTCTGATATATAATTTATACGGCAATAAATAAGCACAGAGCATACGGCGCTCTGTGCTTATTGTTATTATTTATCTTTTTTGAATCGAACTGTCTTATCCCAGCCAATGACTTGTTTCTTGCTCTTTGCACGTAAGTATAAGATTAAGCTACGAATAAATAAGTACGTAAAGAGCTGTGCGTACGTAAAGTACATAATAACGCTAATGAAAATATTAGTCGGTGTAAAGGTTCGTTCAACACTCTGGGCACTAAATAATTGAGAAACATATGTAATATATGCGACATACCACATAAATAGTAGCGGAATGCTATATTGAATTTGGAATATCCCGAGTAGCCCAATTACAAACCAAACGTTTGAAATGATTAGGAATAGCCAAAATACAACATACACTAGAACTTGTTGTAAGGAATGAACAAGCAGCTTTCCTTTAAAGAAACTTAATGATGAGAACATTTTTTCTAAAATGTATAAATTCCCTTGTAGCCAACGTGTACGTTGTTTAATAAGAATTTTTAAATGCTCTGGTTCTTGTTCCCAAGTAACTGATTCTGGGACGATTGGTAAGAGGTAACCTTTTTGTGTAATTCGTAATGTTAATTCAGCATCTTCTGCAATTGCGTAAGGGTCATAGCCACCAAGCTCTTCTAGTGCGGAGCGACGAAGAAGCATATTTGTTCCTGTCAGTGAGCCTGTTTGGAATAGTAACCAGCGTCCAGATTGCATAAGGAGCTGGAAGATTTGGAATTCCAGTGAAATCATTCGCGTCAGCCAGTTTCGCTTTTCGTTTACTGTACGAACATGTCCAACAGCTCCAACAGCATCTTCAGTTGTTTCAGCGTGCTCTACAAGCATTCGCAGTGCGTGTGGTTCAGGCTGGTTATCTGCATCGTAAACACAGAAGTATTCACCATCTGAAATACTAAGCCCATAGTTTAGTACACGTGATTTACCCTTCGGTTCACCGGGTGGAACACGAATATGGCGAATATGAGCATAAGCTTTGTCGAAATCATCGCCGATTTCAGGTGTTTCATCTTGAGAGTTATCATTTAATAAATAAATAGTTAGCTTTCCTGGATATTCAATCTTCGCCATCGCCTCTAAAGTATCTTTAATAACGACGCCTTCATTATGGGCAGGTATGAAAATATCGACGCTCGGATAATGTTCTAGCGTACGATCTTTTCGTTTGCTATTTCGGTGAATTAAGCCCGCAATTGTTAAGAAAGAGTAGTAAACGAGTAAGCCAGAGAATAGAAAGGCCGTAAAAATAAGTACATATTTAATTGAAAATGTGATACTAATCCAAAAAACGAGTACGCAAAACAGAAGGAATAAAAGAAGTATAACGAGAGTCATCATAACAGTGTCTGTCCTTTGTTTCCAATGTGCTCGCGTGAAATTTTTATATCTCGGATTGCTTCAGCAGCAAGCCATTGCTCCATTTTTGGCTTTAGGCGGTTCATTACAATGTCAGCACCAGCTTCATTTGTATTTTGTAATAAAATAACTAGCGTATTATTATCATATTCAGCAGCAAGGTCAAAATCATTCCTTACCGTTTCAACTAATAAGGAAGCTACACGGTCCATAACACTTTCCTTCGTATATTTACTAAAGGAAGTGAAATCAAAGTAAATGATAACGCCTGTTTCATTACGACGATTCATTGCAGTCGTTAATAACGCTTGGCGTCTCTCGAATTCTTGTCTTGTTAGTAATTTGGATTCTCCAATATATTGTTCCAATGTTCTCACACGCTCAGTTAAAGTTTTATTTTCATGAATCACTTTTTTCAATAGGTGAGTTGTTATATATACAATGAAGAAGTTAGCTGCCATCAGGAAGTGGGTAATCATATATTGCCATTGATCTGATGTACTCCATAAGTGAAGCCATGCTTGATAGAACAAATAAAATACGGAAATAGTGGTTCCTAGTATGAAGAAAACAAATGCTGTTTTGTCAGCTAAAAATAAGAATAGTACATTTACGATTACGTATATTATTGTAAAAATGAGAGCATGCTCATATTTCGTCACATGTACAGTAGTAAAATAAAATACAATTTGTAAAATCCACATAGAGAGGATTTTATAGAACTTATCTTTCACAAAACTTTCCTCCTTAAAGCTATTTCATCAATAGATACTTGTAGTATGCGCAATTATTAAGAAATTGACTATGTCGTTACATTCTTTTGAAGGGCAACAACAAGTAGTATCTCTATTTTCATAAGAAAAATAAAAAGACTTAAACATTATTGTATCATAATGTACTTATATTTAGGATAAATTGATTAATAGATACATAAAAGACGCTTGGATTGCATGAAAAAAGTCTCCTCTTGTAGAAAGAGAAGACTCTATATAAGTTTATAGGAACATCATACCTGCAACTGCTGCATTTAAGAAGTTCGCTAATGTACCAGCGATAACTGCTTTAATCCCTAATTGTGCAATTTGTTTACGGCGAGTAGGAGCTAGCGTTCCTGTTACACCTAATTGAATTGCGATAGAAGAGAAGTTTGCGAATCCACAGATTGCGAATGTTAAAATTAGATTTGTTTTGTCAGAGAACTCTGCCATGTGTGGTCCTAAGTTTGCGTATGCAACGAATTCGTTGATTGCAAGTTTTTGACCAATAAAGCTTGCTGCTTGTACAGCTTCACCAGGAGAAACCCCGATTAAGATTGCAAATGGTGATAATAAGTAACCGAAGATTAAATCAAGGCTAAGTTTAATATCGAACAGAGAACCAATCAATCCTAATAATCCATTTAATAAAGCGATTAATGCGATGAAAGCCATTAACATTGCTGCTACGTTAATAACAAGTTGCATACCTTCAGATGCACCGCGTGCAGCTGCGTCGATAACGTTTGCGTCTTCACGTTCTGTAGAAAGTTCAACGTTATTATCTACTTTTTCTGTCTCAGGCATAATCAGTTTCGCAATTAATAAGCTTGATGGAGCTGCCATTATTGCAGCCGCTAATAAGTGCTCTAACGGAATACCCATTGCTGCATAACCGACGAGAACAGATCCAGCAACAGCTGTCATACCGCTTACCATAATAGCGAAGAATTCACTATTTGTTAAACGTGCTAAGTAAGGTTTAATTAAAATTGGAGCTTCAGTTTGTCCTAAAAATACAGTCGTTACTGAGTTTAAGCTTTCTGCTTTAGAAGTTCCAAGAAGTTTACTTAATGCGCCACCAACGACGCTAACAAATTTCTGCATAATACCAAAATGATATAAGATTGCTACTAATGAACTAATAAATACGATTGGAAGTAGTGCTTGAATAAAGAATACAAATCCCCAAGGTCCTTTTGCGTTGACTAAATCCCCAGTAACGAACTTAATTCCCTCGTAAGAAAAATTAATTAATCCTTGAACACCGTCAGCAGCGTGTTTTAAACCTGCTTTACCAGCATCCCATCGTAATACGATAAATGAAAATGACATTTGTAATGCTAGCGCGATTAAAATTGTGCGCCAATTAATAGCTTTGCGGTTGGAAGATAGTAAGAATGCAATTGCTAATACTCCAATCACGCCGCCAATTCCCCATAAAAGATTCATGCAGTGTATGCTCCTTCCTCATAGTAAAAACAGTGTATAAACCAGTTGTCTATACGTTTACGAATATAACATCTTAAGTAACTTATCATAATGGACATCGGAGGTCAAACGTCTAATGAAAAGTTTAAATAAAAAGAAAATTCTTCAAAAAAACACATATGAAATAAATAGACATGAAATAGGTTATGTTTTTTATGGGAATATATACATTATGATAACGTTATGCATTGTTTTTGCAGAATAAAGTGTATGAAATAGAAGAATATATACATTATTTTTGTAGAGGGAAGCTAGGGGAAAGGGAGTAATATGTTGAACTCATAGCAAAAAGCCTTCTAGTAAACTAGAAGGCTTTGAAACTATTAATTAAGGTGCTTTCGTGTATCCTAAGAAGTGGCTCTTCCAATAAGAGTTACTTAATGAAGCGATTGCTACACCTTTATCTCCAGCTTGGATAAATGATCCGCCCCCAAGGTAAATACCCATGTGAGAAGGGCCAGATTTATAAGTGTTTTGGAAATAAATTAAGTCACCAGGTTGTGGACTTGAAGTTTTTGGTAGGCTACTCCAATATCCTGCAACACTTTGGCGGCTAATGTTATGACCAAATTTCTTAAATACGTGGTAGATGTAACCACTGCAGTCAACACCGTTAGCAGAAGTTCCGCCCCAAACGTATGGTACACCTTGCATTGATTTTGCGTATGCAAGTACGGAAGAACTGTCGCCGCTATTATTACCTGTATTATTATTGTTGTTGTTATTGTTTTGATTGTTATTTTGGTTATTGTTAGGCTTATTATCTACTGCGCCTCCAACTGGTGTTTTAGATAGGTAACGTGTTCCGATATAACCAGTTTGACCGTTGTAGTTAATTTTGCTCCATCCAGAGTTTTCAGAGATTACTTGAACCTTCTGACCTTGTGGAAGTGCGCCTATGATTCTATAGTTTGTACCTTCGCCGCTACGTACATTTAGTGCAGAAGCATTAATGTAGTAGTCACCAATTGCACCTTGGTTAGGTTTTTCAGGTTGTTTTGGTTGCTCAGGAGTAGTAGTGCCACCTTTAACGAATTTTACAAATTCGCTACTAACAAAGCCTGTTTTTCCTTGGTAATTTACTTTAAACCAACCGTTTTCAGATCCAACTACGTTTAATGTTGTACCGTTTAAAACGCCACCAATTACACTATGGTAAGCGGCAGGGCCTGTACGAACACGTAAAGATGTAGCGTTAACTACGTAAGAACCACCAGTTTGAATAGTTCCATTATTGTTTTGCTCTTGTTTGTTGCCTTCTGTAACGTTTTCGTTAGAACCGCCTTTTGTTACGTAGTCTTTGCTTATATAAGCAGTTTGTCCTGCGTAATTGATTTTGAACCAATCTTGAACTTCGCCAACAACTTGTACTACTTGTCCTTTTTTGACAGAACCTACAGTTGTGTGAGAAGTGCTAGGACCTGTACGAACGCGAAGGGAAGATACATTTACTGTATAATTTCCGCTTGCTGGTTTTACTTCTTGGTTGTTATTATTCGTATTGTTGTTTGAAGAACCCGCATTAGAAGAAATGCCAGATACGAATTCGCCACTTACATAACCTACTTGTCCATTATGGTTAATTTTCACCCAACCATTTTCTTGTCCAATTACGTTTAATGTTTGTCCTGCATATACACGTCCAGAAACAGAACTAGAAGTGTTAGGAGCTGTACGTACACGTAATACATCAGCGGTAACTTTATTGTTTCCACCTGTGCTTACATTGTTGTTTGCTGCTCCACTTTTTGATACAAATTCGCCACTAACAAAGCCTGTTTTTCCGTTAATGTTAATTTTGAACCAACCATTTTCTTCGCCAATCACGTTTAGTGATTGACCGTTATAAACACGTGAGATGATGTCGTGAGAAGTGCTTGATCCCGCACGAACATGTAAGACGCTCGCGTTTACCGTATAAGATGAGTTGTTTGACGCAGAAGCTTGGACAGTTGTAGCAGCTTTTTGTGTATTTTGTTCAGGTGCAGCTTGAACACTATCAAGTGTAGGTGCTGCTCCTCCTGCTACAGACACTGCCGCAAGACCGGCAAGATACTTTTTCATAATTTGTCGATTCCTTTCTGTCTGTAATGTAGTGAAGAAATATTTACCAACTGTTAAAAATTCTAAAGAGCATGTCGATTACTGTCAAGGCTTATGTGGGAATCTGAATATGACAAAAAGATTACAAGAAAAAATCAAGGCATAAATTTACACCTTGATTTCCATTTAAATGCATATATTGAATATAAAAGGACAGAAATTATTCGTGTTTAAGAAGATGACATATTGGATTGTAACAAGATTTTATTAAAAGATTTTTGCAGTTTTTTGGTGATAGGTCCAACTTGCCCATCTTGAATCGCGGTTCCATCAAGGTGGGTCATTGGTAAAATTTCAATTGTTGTGCCTGTAAAAAAGCATTCATCTGCTTGATAAACGTCACGAACGCTGAAAAGTTCTTCCTGTACAGGTATGTGAAGAGTATTCGCTAAAGAAAGGACATATTGACGAATAATGCCATTTAAAATAAGGTGATTGGCTGGATGTGTGTAAAGAGTTCCATTTTTAATTAAAAAGAAGTTGGAATGGCTTCCTTCCGTTACAATACCATTCCTTACGAGAAGTGCCTCTTTACAACCTTTCCGTTCAGCTTTCGTAGCAGCTAGTACGTTTGGTAATAAATTTAATGATTTAATGTCACAGCGTAGCCATCGAGTATCGGGTTCTGATATAGCGCGTATACCATATTCAATCCATAAGGCTGGTCTTTCTTTTTTTGTAATATAGGCATAAATTGTCGGAGGGGTGTCATATGAAAATACATGTGTGCGAGCTTGTACACCGCGAGATACTTGCAAATAAATTGTGCCATCTTCGTGGAAATGGTTTCGTTCAATTAATTTGTAAAGTAAAGTGATGAGCTCAGCTTTTGAGAAAGGGAGCGATAATTCTACTTCTTCCATGGATCGATATAATCTCGTTATGTGCGGATCTAATAAGTGAAAGTTCCCTTTATATAGGCGAATAACCTCGTAGACACCATCTCCAAACTGCAAACCTCTCTCTTCAAGTTCTATGTACGTTTGTTGTTTTGTTGTATCAATAACTTCATCATTCCAAAGTACAAATTTTTCGTATGCCAATTTCCGTCCCATCCTTTCGTAAGTACGTAAGTAACGTGAAACTTTCATTCATGCGAGATAAAAATCACTATAGTAATTTTTATGTAAGCAATTCTCTACATATGACCGTATATGTATTTGTAAATCATAGAGAAGTAAGGATGGTTTACCCCGCATTAACGGGCAGTAAAACTCCTACTTAAAAATTCGGGTGGAGCAAAGAAGTGAATTGGGCGAATAACTGCCCGTAGCTGCCCGATTGGTGAGGGCTGATTAAAGTTTCACTTTACAGCATTTTGTATATACAAATTCGAAAATAAGAATGAGAATCCTGCTTTTAAATAAAAAAAAGCAACATTCTTATGGAATGCTGCACAAGGAGGGTAGCTATCTTTCATAGGGACATTGTCTCGTTGAATGTTTTGTGTATGGAAACAAAACATGTTGAAAGACAATTATAAGAAAGTAGAAACAAAAGATTTACACACTTCTTTAAGGGATCTTACGAAAGATGAGAGATAAGAAATATGTAGAACCTCGTTTACATATTTTATTATAGAGATTCTTCATTAACACTATGTGAATATTTGGTAAAGGTTATGTAATTTTAAAGTTAATGAATATAAGTAGTTGTATGAAAGAAAATAAAAAAAGAGGCTGAGATTACTCAGCGCTCTTCTTTTCTTCTTTAATAACTGTTTTTACTTCACCAGTTTTGATCTTATTACTTTCAGAGAAGCGAAGTAAGTCACCTTCAATGATTTTATCAGACATGTTCAATTCATTTTGGGCGCGATCAATTAGTGGTTGAGATTCTTCTTTCGGTAATTGTACAACTTCGCCAGTAGCACGGTCATAGAATGTACTGTTTGTGTACATGTATTTATCTGTAACGAAGCTACCGTCACGAAGAACAACGAATCCTTTATTATCAGGTGAGAATACATCATGACCGAATCGAACGTCATTTGTAGAATCTACACCAAGTAAGTTTAGAATAGTTGGTTTAATGTCAATTTCACCAGTTGGTTTCGAAATTGTTTTACCTTCTTTTTGACCTGGAACGTGAATAAACATCGGTGTTTTTTGTAAGTTCATATGGTCAAATGCAGTGATTTCTTCTTTTCCTAAGAACTGTGCCATTGCACGGTTATGGTTTTCAGAAATACCGTAGTGGTCACCGTAGAATACGATTACTGAGTTGTCGTAAATACCTTCTGCTTTTAGACGCTCAATAAAGTGTTTCATTGCTTCGTCTAAGTAACGAGCAGTTACCATGTAACGGTCAAATACTCCATCACCAGAATTGTATTCGTCGATTAATTTTGTACTGTCATCGTAAGTGAATGGGTAGTGATTCGTTAAAGTAAGGAAGCGAGTATAGAATGGTTGCTTCACTTGTTTTAACATATCAATAGATTGATCGAAGTACTCGATATCTTTTAATCCCCAGTTTAATTTTGTTTCTGGCGTAATCTTGTAGTCAAGTTCGTTGTAGTAACGATCATAACCAAGTGCTGGATACATAATGTTACGGTTCCAGAATGTTGCGTTGTTTGCGTGGAATACCGACGTGTGATACCCTTGCTGACGTAAAATTTCTGGAGTTGCTGTATATTCATTGTTACCGTGTGTGAAGAATACAGCACCGCGGTCTAGTGGATATAACGAAGTATCTACTAGGAATTCAGCATCAGATGTTTTACCTTGACCAGTTTGATGGAAGAAGTTATCAAAGTAATAACTTTCTTTCGTAAATTGGTTTAAGAATGGTGTAACTTCTTGTCCGTTAACTGTTGCACCAATTAAGAATGTTTGTAATGACTCAAGAGAGACAACAATTACGTTTTTCCCTTTTGCAGTACCGAACATATTTGGATCTGGTTTACTTTGTGTTGTTTTTACGTAGTTTTCTGTTTCTTGTAATTTACTACCGTCAGCGAACGCTTTTTGTGAACTTGATTTTGCTTGTAAGCCAAGATCGTATACTTGGTGTACATATAATCCTAAGTTTTTAACAAGCATAACGCGGTCGAATGAACGTGTTAATAGTTCTGGGCGTTCAGCTTCTGCAAGTCCTAAGTTTGCGAAGAAAATAGCAACTGTTGATACGAAGTATAGAGAACGCATCGGGCGTGCTACACGCTCTGTAGGTGCAAAGTTCTTCATTTTCTTTAATAGAACGAAGAAAACGATAATGTCTGCAAATGCAAGGATAATTTTGTAGTTAAATAATTCTTTCACACTAGAACCTAAACTTCCGAAGTTAGATGTTTGTCCTAGCACCGGTAATGTAACGAAGTCATTGTAGAATCCGTAGAACATTACGTTACCAACAAGAACGATTGTTAAGACAAAATTAATTCCAAGTGCTATATAGTTACGTTTTTTCCCTTTTGCAAATAATGCAAGACCAACAAGCAGTAATGATGCTGCTAATGGGCTAAGGAATAAAATGAATTCTTGCATGAAAGATTCAAGTTTTAAGTCAAAGCTTGTGCGTGTAATAAGGTAAGTTTTTAGCCATAAGGCTAAAGCTACGAATACAGTGAAACGCACATTTTGAAATTGTGATTTCAAGGTTTCTTTCATTCATTTCCACCCTTTCTCTATCAGGCTTGGTCGATTTTGGAGCGAAAAATGCTAAAATAAAAAATACATAGTTTTCTTGGCCATAATTAAAGGTTCTATATTCACCCATATACGACTATAACTATGCATACCCTTTTGGTTTCTTTTGTTGCTCATAAGCATAACGTCATTTCTGTATTATACAACAAAATTCATTTCTGAGAAACACTATAACATTTTACATTTTTTGTATAAGATTTGTCACTACCAGAGAAAACTTTAACATTCGTTTATATGTCCGTCAACTAGAAAATATAACAAAGGTAGAGCAGAATGTTAAGTAGAAGTGAAAATTTTCTTTGTTGAGAAATAAGAAACGAAGATGGGTAAGGGTTATCTAGAAATCTATTATATGAAGGAAATCGTGTGAAAATTAACGAACACTTGTTCTTTTTTAGTTTGTTTGTTACAATAAAAGTTCATTGATAGGTTTTGTGTAATTTCCATGAACTTTTACTGATAACATATTGTAGCTTATTTCTTTTTAAAAATAGGGAGGCTTTTTACATGAAACAAAAATTTTCAGTTGAAGCGTTTTGGAAGAAAGTAAAACATGTTGCAAAGCAAGCTGGGCAGTCGGTCATTTATGCAAGTTTATTACTGTTTTACGTTTTGCAAAGACCAGATGTTCCAAAACGAGTGAAAATTATTGTAATTGGAGCACTTGCTTATTTTATTGCACCGATTGATGCGATTCCAGATTTCATTGCTGGAATTGGCTATACGGATGATTTAGGGGCGTTAACGGCCGCACTAATACAGGTGTCGTTATACGTCAATGAAGATGTGAAAGATAAGGCACGAGTGAAGTTGGCAGAATGGTTTGGTTCGGATATAGACACAACATTTATCGATCAGAAATTAGGTCAATAGGTGAAACCTGTCTGTTATAAGGTGACAGGACGAACGTAAGCGAGGAAGTGCATTATGCCATCAGGAAGAACGCATACGAAAATAAACTTAATATCCCTTCCGGTTGTTTTGTTTTTTCTCTTTTCGTATGGATTAACAAATTTTGATTTTTTATTAACTTTTGCAATTGGTTTTTTAGTAGGTACTTCATTTTTAACACCAGATTTAGATACGTACAGTAATGCTTATAACAAATGGGGTTTCTTACGTATATTTTGGTATCCTTATAAGAAAGTAATGCCACATCGATCTTTCTTTACGCATACGATTATACTTGGTGATGTGATTCGTATTGCGTACATGTTAATTGTCTTTTCTCCATTTTTATTACTATTAAATGTAATCGCACTGGATGGTAATTTAATAGAAATTGCGAAGAAACATGAGGTTGAAATTGTAACGTTCTTAATGGGAATTGTTGTGGCAAGTACGCTCCACATTATAGCGGATAAAGTGAATACACGCCGAAAGAAAATGATGAGAAAAAAGAAGAAACGCAGAAGATAAAGTGAACGAATTAGGAAAAGGGCCCCTTGCAATTTGCAAGGGGCCCTTTTTAAACAAACATTTGTTTAAAATTAAGCTTTCAGCACTTTAATTCCTTTTACAATGTTCCAGATGAAGTAGTATAAGCTGATGATTCCGCAAATAGCTAAGACAATCATTGATCCAATTCCAAGTGTTACATCTGGTTGATCAGATCCAAGACCC
Source organism: Bacillus cereus group sp. BfR-BA-01311 (assembly GCF_022664295.1). NCBI lineage: Bacteria > Bacillati > Bacillota > Bacilli > Caryophanales > Bacillaceae > Bacillus > Bacillus cereus group sp. BfR-BA-01311. Next base: position 260,172 of record NZ_JAKUHC010000003.1, on the reverse strand, counting down.
ATAATTCCTAAAATAGTTACGCCAATGAATGTAGCGATACTTGGAATGATGTGTGTCCATAGAGCACGTTTTGCATGTGGTTTTGTTTCAGCGTCTCCTACAATCCAAACGATAATAGGGAATAAGATAGGGGCAAATAGTACACTAAAGTATGATAAAGCTGCTAATATTTTATTTCCGTTCATATATATCACCTCATAAATAATTTCTGTTGTTATACTATTATTATGCAATAATTTTGGCAAACTTCCTATCGATGAATATTACAAGAACATGACGATTTTGTAAGATTTTCTGTTAAATAATAAAATTTTCAAAAAAATCTTTTTTAATAGAAATTGTTATGGTACAGTATAAATGAAAGTTGTTGAAAACGTTTTCTTAAACGTTTTTTTATTTTAGACTTAAAGGTATGATGACCTGATAGTCTATTGATGAGGTTATTGTATTTAAAAGGGGATTCTTTAGGGGGAGAGAACAATGAACACATGGACACAAGTTTATGATCCATTCGGAAACATTTGGATTTCGGCAGCGGTCGCACTTATTCCGATTATCTTTTTTTTCTTAGCTTTAGCAGTTTTCCGCATGAAGGGGTATGTAGCAGGATTTATTACAGTTGTACTTACAATTTTAGTAGCGTTATTCGCTTATAAAATGCCGTTCACGATGGCAATGGCAGCGACCGGATATGGTTTCTTATACGGATTATGGCCAATTGCTTGGATTATCATTATGTCGGTATTTTTATATAAAATTTCTGTGAAAACAGGTCAATTCGATGTGATTCGTGCATCGGTATTATCGATTACGAACGATCATCGTCTACTCGTTATTTTAATTGGATTTTCATTTGGAGCATTTTTAGAAGGAGCGGCAGGATTTGGGGCACCAGTAGCGATTACAGCAGCACTTCTTGCGGGGCTTGGCTTAAATCCTTTATACGCAGCAGGTCTTTGTTTGATTGCAAATACTGCACCAGTGGCGTTCGGAGCGATGGGAATTCCGATTACAGTTGCTGGACAAGTAACAGGTATTGATCCACATAAAATTGGACAAATGGCTGGGCATCAATTACCGTTCCTATCATTATTTGTGCCATTCTTTATCGTATTTTTAATGGATGGATTTAAGGGGATACGACAAACGTGGCCTGCGTTATTTGTAGCGGGTAGTTCATTTGCGATTACGCAGTTCATTACAGCGACATTTTTAGGACCAGAACTTCCGGATATTACATCGGCACTTGTAAGTTTAATTAGTTTAGCGCTGTTCTTAAAAGTTTGGCAGCCGAAAGAAACTTATCAATCTGGGCAAGCAAATAGTGAAGTAGCAACAACGACAGCGGCATCGATGCCGAAATTAACGTTTGGAAAAGTAGTGAAGGCATGGTCCCCATTTATCGTATTAACGGTTATGGTAGTCATTTGGAGCCAAAGTTTCTTTAAGGCATTATTCACTCCAGGAGGGGCTTTAGAAAGTCTTGTATTTAAGTTTGAAATTCCAGGTCTGCATAATCTAGTAATGAAAGCAGAGCCAATTGTAAATAAACCAACGCCTTACGAAGCGATTCTGAAGTTTGATGTATTATCGGCAACCGGAACAGCGATTTTAATTGCGTGTATCATTTCCATGTTTATTTTGAAAATGAATGTAAAAGATGCAGTAGTGACATTTAAAGAAACGTTAAGCGAATTAAAAATGCCAATTCTATCTATCGGATTCGTACTAGGGTTTGCATTTATCGCAAACTATTCTGGTCTATCTTCTACGTTAGCGTTAGCATTAGCCGGAACTGGCGGACTATTCCCGTTCTTCTCACCATTCTTAGGCTGGATTGGCGTATTTTTAACAGGGTCTGATACGTCTGCGAATGCACTGTTCTCAAATTTACAAGCCATTACAGCGCAGCAAGTCGGCGTATCTGAAGTGCTTCTCGTTGCAGCAAATACAACAGGCGGTGTAACAGGTAAAATGATTTCCCCACAGTCGATTGCGATCGCTTGTGCAGCGGTTGGTCTTGCTGGAAAAGAATCGGATTTGTTCCGTTTTACAGTGAAGCATAGCTTATTCTTCATAATTATTGTTGGTATTATGACGTATGTACAGGCGTATTATTTAACGTGGATGATTCCATAAAGAGCGAAAGAAATAAACTTTGAATTTTTCAGATTATGGTGTATGATGGGAAAGTATTGAAAATTAAATCAGTGATAAACTAGGGGTGCCTAACGTATGCGTAGGCTGAGAGAGAAGCGCGTGAACTTCTTAACCCTTTGGACCTGATCTGGCTCGTACCAGCGTAGGGAAGTTAACGGCTTTACATAATGATGTCTTTATGAGCCAGGTCCTTATTTTTTTATGGACCTGGCTCTTTTTATTTTGGCATGCGCTGGCCATATCTCGTCCTTGTCACGAACAGGGGGGCAATAAAATTTATGAAACAATCTGTTTCAGCTGAGCAAATTGAATTGAAATCGAGTTTACCAGGGAGTAAGAAAGTATATGTGGATGGACCACGAGAAGGCATGAAAGTACCGATGCGTGAGATTGAACAAAGCGAAACGAATGGCGTTCCAAATCCGCCAATTCGTGTGTATGATACGAGCGGCCCTTATACGGATCCTGAGTATAAAGTGGAGTTAGAAAAGGGGATTCCAACGCCGCGCCACTCTTGGATTATGGGGCGTGGTGATGTAGAAGCATACGAAGGGCGTGAAGTGAAACCAGAGGATGACGGTGTGAAAGTGGCTTCGAAACATACACCTGTTTTCCCGCAGATGGATCGCAAGCCACTTAGAGCAAAGCAAGGTGCAAACGTTACGCAAATGCACTATGCACGTAATGGCATTATTACTTCTGAGATGGAATATGTTGCGATTCGTGAAGGGGTAGAGCCGGAGTTTGTTCGTAAGGAAATCGCAGAAGGCCGCGCTATTTTACCCGCGAATATTAATCATCCAGAAGCTGAACCGATGATCATCGGGCGTAACTTCCATGTGAAGGTAAACGCGAATATCGGAAACTCAGCTGTATCTTCTTCGATTGCAGAAGAAGTAGAGAAGATGACGTGGGCTACTCGCTGGGGTGCAGATACGATTATGGATTTATCTACAGGTAAAAACATTCATACGACGCGTGAGTGGATTATTCGTAACGCGCCTGTACCAGTTGGAACTGTACCGATCTATCAAGCGCTGGAAAAGGTAAACGGAATTGCAGAAGATTTAACGTGGGAAGTATATCGTGATACGTTAATTGAGCAGGCGGAGCAAGGCGTTGATTACTTTACGATTCACGCTGGTGTATTGCTTCGATACATTCCAATCACGGCAAAGCGTACGACAGGTATCGTTTCGCGCGGTGGTTCGATTATGGCGCAGTGGTGTCTATTCCATCATAAAGAAAATTTCCTATATACTCACTTTGAAGAGATTTGTGAAATTATGAAGCAGTACGATGTTTCGTTCTCTCTTGGAGATGGATTACGTCCAGGTTCGATTGCAGATGCAAATGACGAAGCACAGTTTTCTGAGCTTGAAACACTTGGTGAATTAACGAAGATTGCTTGGAAACATGATGTGCAAGTTATGATTGAAGGGCCTGGGCATGTACCGATGCATTTAATTAAAGAAAATATGGAGAAAGAGCTTGATATTTGTCAGGGCGCGCCGTTTTACACACTTGGGCCGCTAACGACAGATATTGCACCAGGTTATGATCATATTACATCTGCAATTGGAGCTGCTATGATTGGCTGGTTTGGAACAGCGATGCTTTGTTATGTAACGCCGAAAGAACATTTAGGTTTGCCAAACAAAGATGATGTACGCACGGGTGTTATTACGTATAAAATTGCAGCGCATGCGGCTGATCTTGCGAAAGGACATAAAACGGCTCATCAGCGTGATGATGCACTTTCAAAAGCACGCTTCGAATTCCGTTGGCGCGATCAATTTAATTTATCTTTAGATCCTGAACGTGCGATGGAATATCATGATGAAACGTTGCCTGCAGAAGGGGCAAAGACAGCTCACTTCTGTTCAATGTGTGGACCGAAGTTTTGTAGTATGAGAATTTCGCATGATATTCGTGAGTATGCAAAAGAAAATGATTTAGAAACGACAGAAGCAATTGAAAAAGGAATGAAAGAGAAAGCAGAAGAATTTAAAGAAGCTGGTAGTCATTTATATCAATAATATGTTACACCTCTTTACTTGATTGATCACACTGTAGTACCTAACTTTATTATAGAAGAAGCCCCATTTGCTAAGACGGCAGCAAATGGGGCTTCTGTTGTTTATAAGGCAAAGAAGAGATGTACCCAGTAGAATAAGAGGAATAGTGTGACGACTGTTGTGAGCGGGATAACGATAAGGGATACACTTAAATAGTCTTTCCATTTTACTTTAATTTTGTTTTGTTTCAGAATATACATCCAAATGAGTGAGGCTAGTGTACCAATTGGTAGTAATAGTGAACCGATGTCACTACCAATGATGTTTGCAAGATAGATTGTTTTTAATGTGACTGGATCTAGTCCCATTTCTGTTAATGTGATTGTACCAATCATAAGGGCAGGATGGTTATTGAAGACGTTAGAGAGGATGGATACAAGTCCGCCCATTGCAAAGCTAGCATAGAGTAGATGCTGATTCACAATTGGCTCGAGCCATTGTACAAGTGCAGCTGTTAATCCTGCGTTGTGGAGTCCGTAAATAATGACGTACATAGAGAAGGCGAAAATTAAAATGTGCCACGGTGTCTTTTTCAAAATGTCGACAGGATTTGTTCGTAAGTAGTACCATCTCCAAATGAGAAGAACGAGTGAACCAAGTACTGCAACGATTTCAATTGGGATGGATAAGAAGGATGCAACGAATAGAAGACAGCGCATCAGGAAGACGAAACCTAATACTTTTAACATGAATCTTGTCCGTTTTTGTTTCGTATCAACAGAATTATTTCCTTTTAGTGGATGGAAGTTTTTCGTGAAGAAAATTTCTTCAATATCATATGAAGAAACAGGTAATTTTTTCGGAAGTTTTTTCTTCAAAACTGTATACATGAGCCATGACATAAATAATAAGCCTAATGTTGCAGGTACAAACATCATAGCAGTATGCATATAAAGAGTCATATTAACGATATTTAATGCAATTAAGTTTACGATATTACTTACACCAATTGGTGCACTAGATGCGGTAGCGATTAAAGCTCCGCTTAATAAATAAGGAATTTGTTGATGTGGTTTTAATTGAAGGTTTTTTAGAAGAAGAATTAAAATGGGAGTTGTAATTAAAATACTACCGTCGTTATTAAATAAAAGAGTCATAAGAAAACACAATAATTGAATATACCAGTATAGACGGCGTCCAGAACCTTTCGCTAGATTTGCCAGTTTCGCTGCCGACCAATGGAAGAAGCCGAAGCTTTCTAATATAACTGCCATAACAATAGTGGCTAATATTGTTATGGAGGCTCCTCCTATTTTACTAACAATATCTATGACGTCTGGTTTTGACACAAGTCCAGTAATTAGGATAATGCCAGCACCGATTGCTGCTGGCCATGCCTCATTTAAGCCGTGGGGTCGCCAAAAGATAACGATCATCGTTAAGAAAAATACAATAATAGTAATCCATATTTCAATGCTCATATTTTGCCTACCTTTCTATTTTCCCTTGAACAGATGTAGCTTGTCTCAAGTTTATATTGGTAGTATATTCAGCAAAAATAAGAAGAACTAGACGTATAACGAGATGAAGCGAATATGTGTTTTTCATGCTAAAGGACAAGTGTCACGAATAGTGAAATAACTATTATGAGAGGAGTCTATAAATTATTGGGGCAGTAAGATAGTAAATGAAATTTATATGGGCGATTATGGAGATATATCAGCGCAACTTAAAATATATCAGCGATTTTTAAAATATATCGACTTATCGACAAAACATGAAAAAAGGAGCCCATGCCAAAATGCCTTTTGGAATAGACCCCAATGCTATATTATTTTTCCTTCAAAAAAGTACGATCCTTCAAGAATAAATTCCAGAAGAAAATAAATCCTGGTAATAAAATTGCAATCCCAATTGCGTATAGAATGAGCAGTGCATAGAACGTTTCTTTCGTTGTAAAGCTTGTAAATACAGTTACGTCAGGATAAATAATATAAGGTAAATGCGCGACGCCGTAAGCGTAGCTTGCAAATGCATATTGAGCGACGACAGCTAAAACGGCAATGCGAGGGTATCCTAGTGTATTGTATTTTTTGTTTGTCCACCAAAGGGATGAGTATCCGATAACGAATAAAACAATAGAAACTGTAAACCACGGGAATTGCTTTATTAATCCTTGCATAAGCCAATGTGTTTCTGGATCCATTACAACGAGAGCGATGATCGCTGTAACGAGTGTTGCAGGACCAAGGATGATGGCATTTCTTCTATAAATTCTATACGTATCTTCTGAACTTTGTTCTCTCGCAAAATCAGCGAGAAAGAGAGAGGAGAGAAACAGTTCAGACGTTAGTCCGAAGAGCATATAACAATAGATAACCGGGCTAGAAAGAAGTTTTCCATACAAGAGTACTTCTTTTCCTTCAGACATTGTAATATAGGCCCCCTCTGTAACGGGTAAAACGGTAATTAATAGTGCTGGAATTAAGAGACCAGTAATGCCTGAAATAACCCGAAGAAGGTACTGATATTTTGGTAAGGAGTAAGCAAATACCATAAACGTACTACGTACTGCAACGAGCACTAAAATTAACATAACTGGTACGAACATTACTGTCGCAAGAGTAAAGGCCGCTTTCGGAAAGAAGCCGAGAAATGCGACAACGACGAAAACAAGAAACGTATTTGTTACTTCCCAAGTGGGTGATAAGTACCGATTCGCAAGTTTGGCAGCGAGAGTTGGATGTTTGGCGTATACCATGCCCCAAAAACCAGCTCCAAAATCGATGGACCCTAATATACTGTATACGAAAATAAGGGCCCATAAGATGATGATTGCAATACTTTCCTCATGCATGAGAATCGCCTCCTTGGTGTTGTAAATCATTCTTTAATGGATGTCTTCTAAAGAATGTCCGTAGAACAATGACTGTTAAAATAGCGAGTCCAATATATAAAATGATGAACAAAACAAATAAAGGACCGACGAAATCGGCGCGTGTAGATGCATCGACGGTACGTTGCATACCATAAATTGTCCATGGTTGACGACCGCTACAACTGAAAATCCATCCGAATTCAATACCGAGCATCATAATTGGTCCGCATGCGGCAGCCCCCCAAAGTAGCCACTTCGGTAGTTCTGTTCCCTTTTTTCGGTAAACGAAGTACCAATATAAGAGTGCAATTGCTGCAACTGCAAAGGTAAACGCAGCAGTGCCTACCATTAAGTTGAATAGTGTATGTGTATAAAATGGTGGCCATGTTTCTTGTGGGAATTCATTTAGACCTTTTACGACAGTGCTAGGGTCTAGCCCCACTAGTAGGCTAAGCATGTTCGGAATTTCAAGTGCATAGTTTAGCTCAAGTGTATTAGGATCCACAACGCCGCCAATGGATAGCGGTGCGTGTGATGTCGTTTCAAATAAAGCTTCAGCAGATGCAAGTTTTTCAGGTGAGTGTTTATGTAAGGCAATCGCTGATTCATGTCCTGAAAGCCACATCGTAGCGCCTGTAATAAATGTAACGACAAGCCCTAATAGTAGCCCTTTTTTATGATAAGCAATTTCACGTGTACTTAAATTTTTCTTCAATAATTTAAATCCAGCGATAGAAGCAATGACAGCCGCACCAGTTGCATAAGCTGTAATAACGACATGGAATGCACTTGTGCCAAAGCTTGGATTGAAGAAAGCTTTCCACGGATCAACGTTAAAAACAGATCCATCTGGATTCATTGAAAATCCTGCTGGTGTATTCATCCATGTATTTGCTGATGTAATAAGTACGGCGGATGCAGTGGCACCAAGCATGACGAAAAATAGCGAGATTAATCTCATAAATGGAGGAAGTTTATCGGCTGCATATACGTAAATCGACATGAATAAAGCCTCCAAAAAGAAGGCGAAAATCTCAATTTGGAAGGGAACAGAGATAACTTGCCCAACAATTTTGGCGAAACCAGGCCAAAGAAGTGAGATTTGCACACCAACAATTGTTCCAGTTGGAATTGCTACACCAAGAAGAATAGCAAACGCCTTTGTCCATCTTTTCGCCATAATGGCATAGTCGGAGTCTTTCTTCCAGTGATAGAGTATTTCGCTTATAAAAATCATCAATGAAAGACCGACACCAAGTGTTGCAAAGATAATGTGGAATGCTAATGAAGAACCAAAAAATGCTCTTGCTAATGTTACCGTATCCATATGTAAACTCCTCTTCTTTTTTGCCATTATTTTCTGATTGAATTGGAAGATTTATTCAAAAAAACTACCAAAAATATATATGTATTTAAAAAGTGAATATGATAATATAATGTTGTAATATTTTGAATAGAAAGAAATAAATGGTTGGTCATGTTTTGTTTGTTTTTTGCTCAGGAATCTTTTATAATCTTTTATGCGAACATAAGTTCTGTTTTCGGAATCAAGAAGTTTATGTGAAATGGAGAGGGTGTTTTATGTATCCTGAAGTCATTAAAAAGATGGCATTTTCAAAAGAGCATAGAGATTTATTATTGAAGCTATATAATAAAGAAATTACACGTCGTGAATATGATCGACTTGTACAATCGCTATATAAACCTTCTAAAGAGGTTTGCGGGGGATAGAAATGCGGGAGACAATCTAATAGATTGTCTTTTTTAAATTTATGTATGTTCTGATAAAATTAAGGTTAGCCTTACTAGGGAGGTGAAAAGATTGCGGAAACGTTTATATATAGGGATTGGAGTTATCTTCTTAATCGCTTTAGGTGGAATTGTATTTTGGTCAGCTTTACAAGGAAACCGTACAGAAAATTTTATTTTAAGACATATGGTGAATGACAATGGAACACTTGCCACGTATCGTTTAGTAGATACTAAGGCAGGTACGGGTGAAGCTAAGGGACGTGAAGCTTTATCAGAATCGGCGGGATTATGGTTACAGTATACACTTGATAAAGATGATCAGGCGTTATTTGATGAGCAAGTAAAGGTTATTCAAGATAATTTTATATATAAGAATCATATCGTTTTATGGAAACTCTCTGAAAAGGGAGAGAGGCAGTCAGCTACAAATGCACTTATAGATGATCTTCGTATTATAGAACAATTATATCGTGCTTATGAAATGTATAAGGAAGAGCGTTATAAAAACCTTGCCGATCAATTAAGTGATGCTGTACTTCGTTATAATAAAAAAGATAATTATTATGTTGATTATTATGATGCAGATGCAGGAAAACAAAATAATTTTGTAACAACATCATACATAAATCCGCGTGCATTTTCCTATATGAAGAAGTACGGAAAAGTTTCTGCTCAGCAATATCAGGAAGTCGTTCAATTTTTAGCAGATTATCCAAGGCATGGCTGGGCATTCCCAAAAGAGTATAAAGAAGATGGTACATTTACGTACGATAAAGAAGTGAATCTTATTGACCAATCATACGTTGCATATCATCGAAGTTTAGGTGGTCTTTCATCAGCTGCTTATTTGGAATTTATAAAGAAGAAGTTTCAGGAGGATGGAAAGCTATACGGTCGTTACAATTTAGAAACGGGAAAACAAACTGTGAATTATGAATCGCCGGCCGCGTACGGACTAACGATTTTGTACGTACTACAAACAGGTGATACAAAGTTTGCGAAGGAATTGTATGATCATATGGCCACATTCCGAAATGACAACGTATTTAGTAGATATTACGGTGGATATGTAACAGGTGAAAATAATAATACGCATATTTTTGATAACGTATTGCCGCTTTTAGCTGAAATGGAATTAAAAAAGAGTGAACAATAAAAGGTGCCACCATATGAGGGTGGCACCTTTTATTTGTTCATATAATTTTATGTCCTAATATTAGAGAAGTAGTCAATCACGAATTCACGGAATTGCCGAGCTGTTTTTGATAAGTAGCGTTTTTTTGACCAACTTAATCCGATGGTTCGCTGACAAGTGGGTTCAATAATACGCAACTTGCTTGATGCTAAAGTAGAGTTTTTTAATAAAGTTAAACTTGGAACAAAAGCGATGCCGAGACCTTGCTTAATGAGGTCGCTAATCACGGTCGGTTCATCTACTTCAAAAGCAATATGCGGAGTGAAACCAGCTTCTTTACAAAATTCATCCGTTAAGTGTCGAAATCCATAGCCAGTGTTCATACTAATAAACGGTTCGTCTTTTACTTCATACAGGTGGATATTTTCTCGGCCTGATAAACGGTGGCCTGAAGGGACGACTAAGAAAATTTCTTCTGTAATAAGTGGTTCCCAAACAATTTCTTCTCCTTCAATTGGCACAGAGGAGATACAAAAGTCAATTTCTATATTATCTAGTTGTCGTTTCATAGAAGGAGTGGATGCCAGAAATTGTTGGAACCGAACGTTAGGATGTTCTAGTAAAAAAGAGCCAAGTAATTCTGGCAATATTCTCGGAATAGAAACGGCTAGTGTAATAGAGCTTTGTTGTAATTCGGCTAAATCTTTAATTTCTCGTTCCCCTTCGCTTAATTCATGAAAAATACGCTCTACTCGTTTCAAAAATACTTTTCCGGAAGAATTTAAAGTAATCTGTCGACCTTGGCGATCAAATAAAGGGACGCCTAAATCCTTTTCGAGTCTAGCGATTGTTTTGCTGAGTGAAGGTTGTGCGATATGCAATTCTTCAGCTGCCTTTGTCATATGTTCTAGTCGTGCCACTGTCTGAAAGTATTTTAACTGGAGCAGTTCCATTTCGAGTCTCCTTTCTATAGACCAAAAGGAATGAATTAATAATTAAAGATGTATTATACAGTATGGAAAGTGACGTGTATAGTAAATCTGTTAAACCATTTTAATGGTGTTAAATTCGGAGAAGGAGTATGTTTCATGAAGGGAATTCAACTTGTATTTAAAGATTGGAAAGCGATGTGGCACCATAAACATGGACGTATCGCTTTAATTTTTTTATTAATCGTTCCGTTAATTTATTCAGGATTCTTTTTAGCCGGATATTGGGATCCGTACGGAAAATTAGATAAATTACCTGTTGCGGTTGTGAATTTAGATAAAGGTGCTGCGATGGATGAGAAAACAATTCATGCAGGAGACGATTTTGTAAAAAATTTAAAGGAGAATAAGGAACTAGCTTTTCATTTCGTATCAGAAAAAAATGCAGATGAAGGGTTAAAAGAAGATAAATATTATATGGTTGTTACGATTCCAGAGAATTTCTCTAAAAAGGTAAGTACACTTATGGATGAGAAACCAGAGCCGGCAAAGTTGCAGTACAAAGTAAATCCAGGTAAAAACTTTGTAGCAGCTCAAATTGGAACGACAGCTGTTGAAAATATGAAAACAAAAATCTCGAATAGTATTACGAAATCTTATACAGAAGGTGTGTTTTCAAAGTTTCAAGACTTAGCACAAGGGTTGAGTGATGCAAGTAATGGTGCTGGGAAGTTACATGAAGGAACGACAGATGCAAGAAATGGGGCAAATCAGCTTGCAGATGGTATTCATCGTTTAAGTGACGGGACATCAAAAGTGAAAGAGGGAAGTGAAAAACTTGCTTCTAGCAAATCAGCCTTAACTGACGGAGCGAATGAGCTAAGTCAAGGAGCAACTTCACTTCATAGCGGTATGGAGTTATTAGCACAAGGTGAAAAAACGTTACAATCTGGGGTTAGTGAATTAAGTGCTGGTACAAATGAATGGATGAGCGGAAGTGAGAAGCTTGCTGAAGGCCAAGTAAAAGCGGATGGTGCAGCTAATAGTATAAAACAACAATTAGAAGAGTACGTGAAAAATCATCCAGAAGTGCAGCAAGATCCCGCTTTTCAAAAACTTGTTGCTACATCTAACGGACTAGCTAAAGCAACAAGTACTTTAAATAATAGCCAACAACAATTGACACAAGGTGCGAAGAAGCTTACTGACGGTCAACATAAGATTGAAGAAGGCATGAATACATTCGGAGTTAAGTTAAATGAAGCTACTGCTGGAACGAAAAAGATAGCAGATGGTGCATCGAATTTGGCTGATGGATTTACGAAGTGGGGAAATGGATTTACATCATTGCAAGAAGGTGTAAACCAGCTTGCGAGTGGTGGAACGGAGCTGAATAACGGTGCTAGTAAATTAACAAATGGACTTGTTAAACTGGATGATGGTGCGAAAGAACTTTCTGCGAAATTGGGAGAGGGTGCAGAGAAGATAGCGAATGTTCGTAATGATGATGCACGTAATACGATGTTCTCAGAGCCAGTTCAGTTAGTGAAGTCAACAGTTTCTGACGTTCCTAACTACGGTTCAGGCATTGCACCATATTTCCTATCGCTTGCATTTTATGTTGGCGGAATTATGGCATCGAATATTTTACCGCTTGGCCGCAGACAAAATATGAAGGTAAGCGGAACGGTACATTTTATTAATAAACTAGGATTGGTATATTTAATTGGACTTATTCAAGCGCTACTCGTAGATGTAGTTGTGCTAGGTGTTATGAAATTAGAAGTCGCAAGTGTGCCACTCTTTGTTTTATCAAGTATTGTTATTTCCTTTACGTTCATGACATTTATTCTTATGCTAGTAACAGTATTTGGTCTTGTTGGAAAGTTCTTAGCGGTAACCCTTCTTGTCCTGCAATTAGCGACGAGCGGAGGTACTTTCCCAGGAGAATTAAACATAACTGTTCTTAGCAAAATTGGACAATTTCTCCCAATGTCTCATTCTCTTAGAGGATTACAAGATGTTATCTCTTTAGGAGATTGGACACAATTACAAATGCAAATTTTAATATTGTTATGTTACCTCGTTGTTGCCGGTGGAATTGCTTGGATCACGAGTCATATACAGCATAGAGAAACGAATGCAGAACAAGTTTCTTAAAATGAAATAAGCTATCCGATTTTTTCGGATAGCTTATTTTTTATTTACGTTCCATTACTGCAAAGTAATTATTTTCATTATCAGCAAAGTTGAATGCTCTACCAGTAGGTAAATCTACAACCTGTCCAACTGTGACATTTTTCTCAGAAAGATCTTTATATAGACGGTCTAAGTCATTTGAGAAGAACATAAGTGAAGGTGTATTTAGGTTTAGTTCAGGTTGCAACTTCGCGATTAACGCTTTATCGTGAAGGACGATGCTTGTTCCTGCTTCTTTCGCCGGTGCAATTTCAATCCAGCGGAATCCGTTTCCGTTATTTTCTTCCCCAATGATTTGGAACCCTACTTTTTCTGTCCAAAATTGTACTGTTTCGTCTTGGTTATTTACATATAGCATAATTTGTCCAACTTGATTAATCATAGGTGTCTCTCGCTTTCTTTTTATATGCGTATCATTATATCAAATATATGGCTTGAATAGTTTTTTATGATTTTTTCGGAATACAACCTTCGTCCATTTCATCTTTGTTGTAGGAGAAGGACCTGTAATCCAAGTATGAAATGGTATTGTGCTACAAATGACCATTGTTGAAATAGAGATAATAGCCGTTAACACAAATAGTAATAGGCTATATAATATAGTATTTTCTTGCAGTGTGAATAAAGAAAGAAACTTTGTGCATAGTTGCAAGAAGAATAAATGAGCTAAATAAGCACCATACGTGTAATTTCCAATGAAACGTAACGTTTTATATAAGAAACCACGACGCTGTACTATCATAATAGATAACACATACAGTATGATAATTTCGCATACGATATATAAAAACATAGATGGTTTTAAATAGGTAGAAACAGTTAAATGAATAGAGTTTGCTCCGTAAAAACTAAACAACTCATAATTGATGAATAAAAATAAGATGAAAAATAATATTGTTATAAGCGGGATATGTTTCATGACGAATAGCCGCCAAGTTTTTAGTGCTACAGCGGCAATGCCGCCCATAACGAAATAGAATGAGTAGAATAGAAATGATCGATCTGTATAATATAAAATTGTTGAACTTGTTAATTTTTCTCCATTAAAAATATAGTGAGAAGAGAACCACATTAATAGAAAATATAGGCAAGCGAAAAAGGTCATATATTTATATATATCTTTTTTATTTTCTGTTCGTTTTTGAAACCAATAAAAAAGTGTGCATAGTAAAGGGAACAATAAGTGAATTTGGAACATCATAATAACGTACCAAAGATGGGGCGCGGCTGTTCCGAGTAATAAACTTTTTATTCCGCCTTGTAATGTAATAAGATCGTTTGTTGTTAATAAGTAAAGAATAGACCAAAAGAAATAAGGAATGAGTAAGTGTGTCGCTTTTTCAGAAATATATTCTTTATATACTAATTGCTTCGTATAGTGACGAATTAAGTGAAATCCAACGATAAATATGAATGCTGGTGCTGAGAATTTTGCAAGATTAAATAGCATACCCATAATGAGGGATTGCTCAAGTAAGACATTTCCTTGATTCATTGTATATAATAACGAACTTTGCAAAACGACAGCGAGAAATGCAATGCTTTGCAAAACTTTAAATTCAGGTGCGCTTTGTGTCATCGTGTTCATCTCCTTTTCCATACATGATTATAGTACGGAGAATGGATAATGGATGTGGAATATTTGTGAAGATTGTAACAAATTTGTGGCGAGAGGAAATATCAACTTATCAACAAATAAAGAAAGAGGATGCTCTAAACGAGCATCCTCTTTCTATTAAGCAAATTTGTTTTTGATCCAATTCTTACCTTCTACAAGGCGAGCTGTCATTACCGCACAAGCGTTATCTGCTGTTACGTTTAACATCGTTGCAGGTGGATCAATGATTGTACTAATTGCTGCGATAATTGGCAGTGCTTCTGGCGGGAAACCGTATAGAGATACGATTAACATTTCACCAATCATACCACCGCCTGGAATAGCACCCATTACTGTTCCTACTAATAAAGAAACAACAAGTGCGATTGCTAATGTTTTCGGTCCTTCGAATTCCATGTTGAAAATACCGAATAAGAAAGCAATTTTTAATACGCCACCTAAAACAGAGCCGTCTTTATGAAGTGTAGAACCAAGAAGGACAACTGTTTCACGAACGTCTGAAGAAATACCCATTTTCTTCGTTGCTTCTAAGTTCGCTGGAATACTTGCGGCACTACTACAAGTTGCAAGTGATGTAACTGTAGGAGAGACCATGTTCTTCCAAAATACTTGTACACCTTGCTTGCGACCTGCAAGGTATGCATAGAATGTGAAGAATACAAAGAAATAAATTAGAGAAGCTGGATAGTATACCATTGCTGCTCGGAAGTAAGTTCCAAGAAGTTGTGGTCCGAATTCACCAACTAATGCTGCGAAGTAAGCAGCAAGTCCGATTGGAGCGTAGTACATAATGAAAGATACAACCTTCATTGAAATCTCTGCACCAGCTTGTAGGAATGTAGCGAATGGTTTTCCTTTTTCGCCAACTGCTGAAGTTGCAATCCCCATTAAGATAGAGAAGAAAATAAGAGCTAACATATTTTCACGAGATAGTAACTTCGAGAAGTCAGATACTGTTAAAATGCCGACGATTTGATCTGCAACACTAACAGCTTTGCCGGCTTTGTCAGGTTGTGTTAGTTCTAGTACAACACCTTGTGCTGGCGGGAATACTTTCACGACAATAATCATAAAAATAGCAGCTAAAATACTTGTAAATAAGAAAGTCCCAGCCATACTAGACATAATTTTACCGAAACGTTTTAATCCATCCATATTAGCAATAGACGATGCGATGCTAAAGAACACTAGAGGTACAACAATCGTAAACATTAAGTTTAAGAAAATGTCACCAAGCGGCTTTAAAGCAACTGCATCGGCACCCATGAAATAACCAATGAAACCACCAATTAGGATAGAAGATAATAAAATAAGTGGAAAGCGATATGCCTTCATAAATATATCCTCCTATCAATTAAAAAAATCATACTGAATCATTATAGCGAGTTAGAGTCCTCTTTACTAGGAGAATACGGATAAATGGAATAGCGTGAAAACCAAGAAATTTTTGTTTTTAAGCTCGGCATACAGCAGGAAATCTAGACATATATATTTGTAACCTAGTGGTGGCAAGGGATGCACCATAACTTAGGTTTAGAAAAAGGGGGAGGGAAGCGGAATGAATATTTTGCTTTGCTGTGCAGCGGGAATGTCTTCCAGTTTGATTGTTACAAAGATGGAGAAAGCAGCAGAGGCAAGAGGGATAGAAGTGAAAATCTGGGCAGTATCAGGTTCTGAAGTGAATAGTCATATTGATAAAGCTGATGTCCTTTTACTTGGACCGCAAGTACGTTATTTATTACCGAAAATGAAAGAATTATGTAAGGATAAAGGGATACCTGTTGATGTCATTCAATCCGTTCATTACGGACTTTGTAATGGAGAAGCTATCTTGCAAGCAGCTTTGTCAATGAAACCATGAGGAGAGTGGGATAGATGATACGGTTTTTAGAGAAGTACGTGATGCCGGTAGCAGGGAAGGTTGCAGAGCAGAGACATTTGCAAGCAATTCGAGATGGAATTATTTTAACGATGCCTTTCTTAATTATTGGATCGTTTTTCCTTATTATTAGTGCACTGCCGATACCCGGATATAACGAGTTTATGGCAGGTTTGTTTGGTGAGAATTGGCAGAGAGCTTTAGGGTATCCAGTTAGTGCAACTTTTAATATAATGGCTTTAATAGCTGTTTTTGGAATCGCTTACAGGCTTGGAGAGTATTATAAAGTGGATGCTTTAGCATCCGGGGCATTGTCGCTTGTAACGTTTTTACTTGCGACTCCATTCCAAGTTGCATATATTATACCAAGTACAAAAGAAAGTGTACTTGTAGAAGGTGCTATCCCAGCTGCATTAATGGGAAGCCAAGGGTTATTTGTAGCAATGATTATTGCACTTATATCTACTGAACTTTATCGATTTATTGTACAAAAAAAGATAATTATAAAGATGCCAGAGACAGTTCCACCAGCTGTCACGCGTTCATTTGCGGCACTTGTTCCAGGATTTATTGTTGTAACAATTATTTGGATTTTACGCTTAATTATAGAAAATACTTCTTTTGGCAGTATCCATAATATTGTAGGACAAATTTTACAGGAACCACTTAGTGTACTTGGTGCTAGTCTTTGGGGCGCAATAATAGCAGTTATTCTCGTTCATGTTCTTTGGTCGTGTGGAATTCATGGTGCTACTATTGTTGGTGGTGTAATGAGCCCCGTTTGGTTGTCGTTAATGGATCAAAACCGAGTTGCTTTTCAAGCTGGGCAAGATGTACCAAATACGATTACGGCACAGTTTTTTGACTTATGGATTTATATGGGCGGTTCTGGTGCAACGCTTGCTCTAGTTGTTGGAATGTTACTATTTGCACGAAGTCAACAATTAAAAAGTTTAGGGAGATTGTCAATTGCACCTGGTATATTTAATATTAATGAGATGGTAACTTTTGGTATGCCGATTGTAATGAACCCACTTTTACTAATTCCATTCATATTAGTTCCAGTTGTGTTAACAATTGTTTCTTACTTTGCAATGGAATGGGGATGGGTCGCACGTCCGAGTGGGGCCGCTGTACCTTGGACGACACCTATTCTTTTTAGTGGATATTTAGGATCGGGCGGGAAAATTTCAGGTGTTATTTTACAACTTGTTAACTTTGCGCTAGCATTCTTCATTTATTTACCGTTCTTAAAAATATGGGATAAACAAAAACTGGCGGAAGAAAAGGGGGAGTAAAGAACTACAATGGATACGATAGAGACGAAAGCTTTTCATTTAATCTTGCATGGGGGAAACGCGAGAAGTTGTTCAATGGAAGCAATTGATTGTGCGAAGCGTGGGGAGTTTACAGAAGCTGAAGCTAAATTACAAGAAGCACTAGAGGAATTAAAAGAGGCGCACCGTGTACAAACGGAGCTTATCCAGAAAGAAGCTGGTGGTGAAAAGACCGAAGTTACTCTTTTAATGGTACACGCACAAGACCATTTAATGAATGCAATTACGGTGAAAGAATTAGCGAGTGAGTTTGTAGAGTTATATAGGAAGATGTCGGTGGATGAATGAACCTTGCTTATGCAAGGTTTTTTTATCGCGCATTAACGGGCAGTAAAACTCCCACCTCAAAATGTGGCTGGAGCAAGGAAGTTAGGAGGGAGCTTAACTGTCCGTAAAGGCCCGATTGGTTCAACTAATAATTAGTGGGAGATGAACAAAACCCCCACTAATTAAAGTTTCACTTTATGTATATGCCTGTACCATCAGTGGAATGTTCATCCCACTGATGGTATTTACAATCCTCCTTTTCTCGGATGAGTAAGAGTTATAATTAATCGGTAGTAACAATTTCTCCTATACCACGAATTAATTTTTTTATATGCATCCGCTCCGGTTTTAATATATTTACGATATAATCAATCGCTATTTGCGGTTCAACGGTCGTACCGCAAGTATAACAGTCGATAGCTGCAAAGTTTTTTTCTGGATAAGTGTGAATAGAAAGGTGGCTTTCTGATAGTAAAACTAAAATAGTAACACCATGCGGATCAAATTCTTTTGTACTTACGTTTAAAATGTGGGCACCAGATTGATCAGCAGCGTTAACTAAATGATGTTCTAAAAAGTACATATCATCTAGTAGGGAAAAATCCACTCCCCACAAATCTACTATTATATGCTTGCCAAAAGTAGAATATTCCATAAGGTAGTACTCCTTCCTGTGATATCGTCAAAACTCCATTTCCTTTTTGTAACATTGGTGTAGGATAAGGTTTGATTCTGAGTTTAGAAGAGCGAAATTACGTTGTTCTAGATGTTCTTCTTTAAATTGAAATAAAGGAAAAAGAAGAGAAGGCAATGTTCGAGGAGTTGGTACTACATATAATTGTTCAATTTGATCGAGTACATGTGCAGAATTAGTAGCAATATGAAATCCCCAGTCAGTTCCGAAAGAAGGAACGATTGTATGATAACTTTTCACAGTTAATCCCGCATGTTCAATTGTGTTACCGATACTCCAATATACTAAAGGTGCATCAGCAGGTGAATTAGATTGGCAGACGAATGCGCCATCTTCTGTTAAGAATGTAGCTATACGAGCAAAAAGTTCGCTTGTATATAAAGTACTTAACAACTCTGTCGCTGGGTCTGGAAAATCAATAATGATTACATCGTATAAAGAGGAAGGAGAGCTTAAAAATTCTTTTGCATCACATACGTGTGTATTTACACGATTATCAAAAAATGCACTTTTGTTTAAAGAAACTAATTCAGGAACATTACGAGCCATATCAATCATCAATCCATCTAAGTCAACAAGGTCTACATGTAGTACAGTTTCATATTTTAAAACTTCTCGCAGGGCAAGACCATCGCCACCGCCTAATATGAGAACACGTTTTGGATCAATTACTTTTGACATAATTGGATGTACAAGTGCTTCATGATAAATTTGCTCATCGACGGAGCTGAATTGTAGTTGCTTGTCCAAGTATAAGCGGACATCGTTTACTTGGACTAAATTAATATTTTGATAATCACTCTTTTCTTTAAATAAATTTGTATGTTCACCAGCTTGTATTTCCTTTAGAGAAATTTCATCCCACACATCTAAGTTGTGTGAATCTGTGGGTACTATGACTACATTTTCCGATTGTACTTGCTTGTCCTGCTTATTTTCTATTTCCTGCTGTTCTAGTTCAAATTTGTCAGAGTCTAATTCAGAGCGCTTGTCTTTTTTATAGCTTGTTATTCTATAAATCTTTATTTTGCTTTGTTTTCTATGTTTTGGCATAGGAATCCCCTTTCGAATTTTGTTATTTTATTCTATTCTATGTAATTTAGTAGAGTTTGCTTGGACAATAGAATAGATAGAAGACTGAGCCCAAGAAAATGTTGTTTTTTACTAGATTCCTACGATAAAAAAGTTTTTTTAGTGTTTTTTCATATTAAACACAACTAGACAACTAAACACTAATCTATTTTCATACAGTTATGTGTTAAAAGCGTGTTGTTTTATAACACACTGTGTGTGTTTTGATCGACACACTAATTGAAAGCGTTAACACACAAAGAAAACAGTCGAAAAAGTGCTGATTTTAGTGATTTTAAAAAGTTGGCACGCTAATTGCATTAATAAATAGCGTAAAGAAAAATAAATAAAACATAAACTTTTTATACTACACAAGGGGGATTTTCAAATGAATATTTTATTATGTTGCTCAGCAGGGATGTCTACAAGTTTACTAGTTACAAAAATGGAAGCGGCTGCAAAAGCTCGCGGTCTAGAAGGAAAGATTTGGGCTGTATCTGGGGATGCAGTAAAAACAAATATCGATCAAGCAGATGTGTTATTACTAGGACCACAAGTTCGTTACATGCTTTCTTCAATGAAAACGCTTGCTGATGAGAAAAACGTTGGAATCGACGTTATCAATCCAATGCACTACGGCATGATGAATGGAGAAGCAGTTTTAGATCACGCATTAACACTTAAAAAATAATTAGGGGGGAAGCGAAATGCAAAAGTTTATTGCATTTATGGAGAAATACATGGTTCCGATTGCTGGTAAAATCGGGTCGCAACGTCACTTAGCTGCGATCCGTGACGGATTTATTGCAGTTATGCCACTTATTTTAGTGGGTTCTATGGCAGTACTAGTTAATGGTTTACCAATTCCAGCATTCCAAGATTTTATGAAAGATTTATTCGGTGAAACTTGGACACAAATTGGTGGTGGCATGTGGACAGGATCCTTTGGGGTATTAGCTCTGATGGTTGCGGTTACCACAAGTTATAACTTAGCAAAATCTTACGGTGTTGATGGATTGTCAGCTGGTATTATTTCATTTGGTGCTTTAGTTATTCTTACACCAACAACACCAAAAGAGGGCGGTTTAAACTTAGCTTGGACTGGTGCACAAGGTTTATTCGTATCATTAATTGTTGCAATCTTAGTTACAGAGGTATTTAGATTCTTCGTACAAAGAAACATTACAATTAAAATGCCTGACGGTGTACCACCAGCAGTAATGAAATCTTTCGCTGCGTTAGTTCCAGCATTTGTGATTTTAACAGGTGTTGCAAGTATTCAATTAGCAGTAAAACTAGCAGGTACAAGTGTTCATGAGTATATCTTTAATACGTTACAAGTCCCATTACAAGGTTTAGCGGGTACGTTACCAAGTGCAATTGTTATTGCATTATTAGTACATGTACTTTGGTTCTTTGGTTTACATGGTCCAAATATTGTTGGGGGTATTATTGAGCCACTTTACTTACCGGCATTAGAGAAAAATATTAAGTTATTCCAAGATGGTACATCTGCATTTGATGTTCCAAATATTGTTACAAAACCATTCTTTGATACTTTCGTATATCTTGGTGGTTCTGGTGCAACATTAGCATTCTTAGTTGTTGTATTAATTGTAGCGAAAAGTGCACAATTACGCGGTGTATCTCGTTTATCAATTGGTCCAGGTGCGTTCAACATTAATGAACCAGTAATCTTTGGTACACCAATTGTTTTAAATCCAATTTTATTCATCCCATTCGTATTAACACCTGTTGTGTTAGTTATTACATCTTATACAGCAATTTACTTAGGATGGGTACCAAAAACAGTAGCGATGGTTCCATGGAACGTTCCACCAATTATTAGTGGATATCTTGTAACAGGTTTACATCCTTCTGGTGCGATTTTACAATTATTCAACTTTGTTATTGCAATGGCGATTTACTTCCCATTCGTTGTCGCATGCGATCGCTCAGTTATTCGTACTGAAAAAGCAGCACAAGGAAATAACAATTCTGTACCTATGTAACATAATAATTGTTCTCACAGACAACATGATCTGTGAGAACAATTACCTTTATATCATGTTCAAAAAGATGAAACTCATCTACAAGAACACCAAACTATCATTCATAAAATAATAATGTAATAGAAATGTTCAAACTGAAGGGGTATTTAAATCGGTTGAACCTTATAGAGAGGGCGGTAATTATGATGACTACAGCAGAACAAATTCCATTCCAATTGATTTTAAATAGTGGTAACGCACGAAGCTTTGCGATGGAGGCACTTCAATTTGCCAAACAGGGGAAAATGGTAGAAGCAGATGAAGCGATGGTAAAGGCAAAAGAAGCGATTAATGAAGCGCATCATTTCCAAACAGAGCTCATACAATCAGAAGCAAGAGGAGAAAAAACAGAGGTTAGTGTTCTTTTAATTCACGCACAAGATCATTTAATGAATGCGATTACAGTGAAAGAATTAGCAGCAGAGTTTATCGATCTTTATAAAAAGCTTGAAGCGAAAGGGGAATAAAGCATGACTGGAATTAAAATTGCTACAATCGGCGGTGGATCTAGTTATACACCAGAGTTAATTGAAGGATTTATTAAACGTTATGATGAGCTTCCTGTTCGTGAAATTTGGTTAGTAGATATTGAGGCAGGAAAAGAGAAGTTAGAAATCGTTGGTAACTTAGCGAAACGTATGGTGAAAAAATCAGGTTTACCAATCGAGGTACATTTAACACTTGATCGTCGCGAGGCATTAAAAGATGCTGACTTCGTAACAACACAACTTCGCGTTGGTTTATTAGAAGCACGTGCAAAAGATGAAGCAATCCCATTAAAATATGATGTAATCGGTCAGGAAACGAATGGTCCTGGTGGTTTATTCAAAGCGTTGAGAACGATTCCTGTTATTTTAGATATTTGTAAAGATATGGAGGAGCTCTGTCCGAATGCATGGTTAATTAACTTTGCAAATCCAGCTGGTATGGTAACAGAAGGTGTTCTTCGTTATACAAATATTCAAAGAGTAGTTGGTCTATGTAACGTTCCAATCGGAATTCGTATGGGTCTTGCAAAATTACTTGAAGTAGATGCGAGTCGTGTTCACGTTGATTTCGCAGGTTTAAATCATATGGTATATGGATTAGACGTATATTTAGATGGCGTGAGTGTAATGGACCGTGTGTTAGAGCTTGTGACAGATCCAGAAAAGCAAATTACGATGGAAAATATCGCAGCGCTTAACTGGGAACCAGACTTTATTCGAGGACTTCGTGCAATTCCATGTCCATACCACCGTTACTACTACAAAACACGTGAAATGTTAGAAGAAGAGAAAGAAGCTTCTGTTGAAAAAGGTACACGTGCAGAAGTAGTAAAACAATTAGAAAATGATTTATTTGAGTTATATAAAGACCCGAACTTAGATATTAAACCACCACAATTAGAAAAACGTGGCGGAGCTTATTATAGTGATGCAGCATGTAGCTTAATTACGTCTATTTACAATAATAAAGGTGATATCCAGCCTGTTAATACACGAAACAACGGAACAATTGCAAGCTTACCACATGATTCAGCTGTTGAAGTGAACTGTATTATTACGAAAGAAGGCCCAAAACCAATTGCAGTTGGAGACCTTCCAGTACCAGTTCGCGGTTTAGTACAACAAATTAAATCATTCGAGCGCACAACAATTGAAGCTGCTGTTACAGGGGATTATCATAAGGCGCTGCTTGCTATGACAATTAATCCACTTGTACCATCAGATAAAGTTGCAAAACAAATTTTAGATGAAATGTTGGAAGCACATAAAGAGTATCTTCCGCAGTTCTTCAAAAAGGTAGAGAAGTAAAAGCGGCGCTATTTAGCCCGCTTTTTTTATTCTATTAGGAGGTATTATGATGATTAAGTTAATTGTAAATGCAGATGATTTCGGTCTTACAGAAGGTACAAATTACGGCATTATTGATGGGCATATAAATGGACTTGTAAATTCAACGACGATGATGATGAATATGCCAGGAACAGAGCATGCGGTACGCTTAGCGAAAGAGTACAACCTACTCGGAGTAGGCGTACATCTCGTATTAACGGCAGGAGAACCACTGTTAAAGGATGTACCGTCACTTGTAGGGGAAAACGGATCGTTTCATAAACAAAGTGTTGTAAGGGAAGGGAATATAAATCCAGAAGAAGTTGAGAGAGAATGGACTGCTCAAATTGAGAAGTTTTTATCTTACGGATTAACACCAACTCATTTTGATAGTCATCATCATGTGCATGGTTTACCGATCTTGCACGATGTTCTTGAGAGATTAGCGGCTAAATATAATGTTCCAATTCGTCGTTGTGAGGAAGATAGAGCGGTGCATCCATTTTCTGATGTGTTTTACAGTGACTTTTACGCAGATGGTGTGACGGAAGATTACTTTGTGAAGTTAAAAGAAAGAGTACAAGGTGAACAAACGGTAGAAATTATGGTTCATCCAGCATATATTGATCCAGAGCTTGTGAAGCGTTCTTCTTACGTAATGGATCGTGTGAAGGAATTGCGTATTTTAACAGAGAGTGAGTTACCAGAAGGGGTAGAGCTTGTAAAGTTTTAATAGAAAAAAAGACGGCTATATCATGCCGTCTTTTTTTCTATTTATAAAATGGACAGAATATATCCGCCAAAGGCTCCGAGTATAACGATAACCCAAGGTGGCGTTTTCCAAAAAGCTAGTAAGCAAAAAAGAAGCGAAGCGAAAACGAAATCTGAAGCATTTATAATTGTACTCGTCCAAATAGGATCATAAAAAGCGGCAATTAAAATACCGACAACAGCGGCATTGACTCCAAGTAGTGCGCCTTGTATGAAAGATATTTTTCTCACACTGTTCCAAAATGGTAAAACACCAATAACGAGTAAGAAAGCAGGGAGGAAAATCGCAATTGTTGCGAGTGTTGCCCCAAGCGTCCCGTTTAACACTGCTCCTATATACGAGGCGAATGTAAATAGTGGTCCTGGTACTGCTTGTGTTAATCCGTATCCAGCTAGGAACTGTTCTTTCGTCATCATCCCGTTTTGTACGAACTCACCTTCAAGAAGGGGCAGCACGACGTGTCCTCCTCCAAATACAAGTGCGCCAGAGCGATAGAAACTATCAAATAAAGCGATGTAGTAAGAGAACGGTCTTAATATTGGTAGCAGTAGTAATAGTCCAAAGAATAAGACGAGACAAGAAACTGCTATTTTTTTTGAAATAGGTACTTTTATATTTTGAGATTGGCTAATTGGTTGGTTGCGATATAAAAACCAGCCGATAAAGCCACATATTATAATGAGGATCACTTGCGTCCAGCTACTTGGCCATAATAAGGCGATTGCGGCAGTTACAATCGCAATCGTCGCACGGTTGCGATCTGGAGTTAACTTTTGCGCCATTCCCCATATGGCATGAGCGACAATAGCGACTGCTACAAGTTTGAGTCCATGAATCCAGCCAGCACTTCCAAGATCGAACTGATTAAGGAATGAGGCGAAGAAAACCAAAACAAGGACAGACGGTAAAGTGAATCCAATCCATGAAATAATAGCTCCTAAAAGCCCGCTCCTTAATAATCCAACGCCCATACCGACTTGACTGCTGGCAGGACCAGGAAGGAATTGACATAATGCTACTAAATCTCCATAGCTTCGTTCATCCATCCATTTTCTTTTTTGCACGTATTCGTGGTGGAAATAACCGAGATGAGCGACAGGACCGCCGAATGAAGTAAGTCCTAATTTAAATGAGACGAGAAAAATCTCTAATAATGTGTGAAAGGTGTGTTTGTTTTTTTTCAAAATAACCTCCTATAATGTTTTTCTATGTGCATTATACAAGAAGTGGTAAAGCAAAAGGAATGATTCTAATGTAAAGATTTTGTGAATCTTTTCTTTGTAATTAAAATTGAAAAAGTCATAAATGATTATGTCTAAACCATAAAGTAGTAGAAGTAGTGCTGGGAAATTTATATAAGGAGAATGCCTTATGACAACACATTTCTTTGCCAGGTTAACAGGTAAGAGGGAAGTGCCTCCTGTAAATACAGAAGCTTTTGGGGTAGCAGAGTTTATTTTTAGTGATGATTTAACGAAATTGCATTACAGAGTAATACTAAAAAATATAGAAAAGGTTACATCGTGTCAAATTCATTTAGGGAAGTCTACTCAAATTGGTCCTGTTGTTTTATATTTGTATGGTCCACTGGAGCAAGGGATTAGCTTGAACGAGGGAAGTGTTACTGGTGTAGTGAATGTAGAGGATTTTGAGGGACCTTTACAAGGGAAATCATTTGTACATTTACTTCAAGAAATTATTCAAGCAAATGTATATGTTAATGTCCATACGAAATCACAAAAAAGGGGAGAAATAAGAGGGCGAGTTAGAAAAGTAAAGAAGTAGAGGAAAAGGCTGTCCATATGTTGGAACAGCCTTTTCTTATTATATAAGGTGCTAGTTTTAGCGATTATTGTCGGTAAATCGATATGTTTTGAAAATCGCCGATATAACTCACGTTACGGTCGATATTTTTTAAAAACGGCCTCAATTAATTTTTAACAGGCTGATTTTTAATAAAGAAGTCCATAACGTAAAATACTTCGTCATCGGGTATTTGTATTTCAAATGTATTTTCAATTGGTTGCAATGCTTTTTTCACTTTCATATACATCCAGTATTCATCTTGTCTTCTTTTCTCTTTATCAGGGTGAGGAAGAAGGTTTTCTCCTTTTTGAAGACGGTCAACCATACAGCTCATATGCAGAATAACACCCATTAAGCTATCAGGAGTTAGCTGTAAGGAAATTAATTCTTGAATTGTATTTAATGCGTAACGAATTGTTTTGATAAGTAATGCTCCATCGTTACGCTGCATTTGTTGTTCAAGAATATCCGCCATTTTTGCATATGTTTCTTCATACGTAATTAATTCTTGAATCGGCTGAATCGCTGTGTAGTTTACGATGTCTTGGAAATGATATGTTAAGCACGGCACTTGCACATCGAAATTCGTGACGATACAAATGATGTTACGCTCTTTTTTTATGTTCTCGATCATTTTCGTCAAATCTTTTTCATGGACGATACTAATCGGAATAATTTCAATTAAGTCTTTATCAAATCGTAAATAGTTCTCTAACATTTTTTGAATAGCTAAAGCACTTCCTTCACCAGTTAAACAAGCTGTTAAAATAACAGATTTCATTGGAGAGAGAGGTTTTTTCTTTTCTTCTTGTACGTTTAAGTAAAACGGTGTTAAATTTTTTACTGTTTCATATAGCGCATCTAATGAATAACCGAGCTGGGCTTTTCGAGCTGCTTCTAGTGCGTGTGGTGTGCTCGTCATCGAGAGAACACGTACAGGGATTTTGAACTCCGTTTCTAATATGTCACCGATATAAGCAAGTGACCCCATATCAACGAGTAAGAGAAGCCCATTTACATTTTGTAGTGTTTTCATATACACTTTCACACGTTCTAAGAAATCTTTCGGTGATTCGTGTAACGGCATATCAATACCGGTTACTTCCTCAATGCCGAGAAGTTCGTTTGCAACGTTTGCCATTTCAGTTGCGATGCCATTACCGTGTGCTAATATTAATACTTTTACTTCTGTTTGTGAGGCAGGAATTGGATCAACAACGAAGAACATTGTTAAAAAGCCAGCTTCATCAATAGGCATTGTTATTTGTAATTCTTCCTCCAGTAGTTGAATGCATTGCATAGCTACGGAAAAAGCTTCTTTATATTTCGTACGAATTTGATTTAATTGTGGGTGATGTATTTGTTTTCCGCTTTGTAAACGTTGTAGAGTTGTCTGTACATGTAAACTTAAAGCAAGAAATACTTTTTCATCAAACGTCTTAGATAAATGCTTTTCAGCAAGTTCCGCTATTTTTTCACATACGGAAACGATATTACGATCCACAATTTTAAAAACATTTTCATGGCTTGTTTTTTTGGATATTTGATTAAAATATTGTACGAAAAAGCTTTGAACATCATTTTCTATTAGTAATTCTAATTCTTCCTCTTCAATACCACGTGCTTGAAGTTCTTCGTATTTATAGTCAATATAATCGTAAATAGAAGAGCGTTTTTCATCTTCTGTTTTATGATTACTCCAACCTTCCTCACCTGTAAATACAAATGTTTCATTTGGTATTTGGTATAAGTGACGGCTCTTCCTTTCAATGAACAACCCTTCTTTCATATACCAAGGTAAATCTGTACTTGAAACATAGACAGAATCACGTTTCTTTGTGACCAAATCAGAATAGGCTTTCGCACAGGCAATTTGAACATCTGTTTTTAATTGACCGATGTTATTGGGACAA
Organism: Bacillus cereus group sp. BfR-BA-01311; assembly: GCF_022664295.1. Taxonomy (NCBI): domain Bacteria; kingdom Bacillati; phylum Bacillota; class Bacilli; order Caryophanales; family Bacillaceae; genus Bacillus; species Bacillus cereus group sp. BfR-BA-01311. The sequence goes on along the minus strand of NZ_JAKUHC010000003.1, from coordinate 231,876 downwards.
TTGTAAAAGACGAAAGCACGCATTGCATTTGGGCTAACGTGAATGTCTTTTCGCAGCCGAATTGCTTCATTTGTGAAAAATAGCTGTAGTAAAGCAAAGCGCTCTTTATGTGTACGCTCACGAAGTGGTGGCAGCGTAACAGTCATCGGTATACGTCTTGTAAATGTTTTTAATAAAAATGAATTTGGTTCTTCTGTTGTTGCAGTAATGATTAATACTTGTGCTTTACGTTCGTTCTCTGTTTCTCCAAGGCGGCGGTATACTCCGCGGTCAATAAAGGTGAAAAGCATTTCTTGTCCCTCTGGAGGCAGGCGATGTACTTCATCTAAGAAAAGAATTCCTTCATGTGCTTTTTCAATTAACCCTTTTTGATCACTTGCTCCTGTATAAGCTCCTTTTTTAATCCCAAATAATTGCCCGAGTAGTAACTGGGGATTATTTGCATAATCAGCACAGTTAAAGACGATAAATGGTGCATCTTTGGGAAGCTGTTCAACTTCAATTGCATATTCGTGCATTAAAGAAGCAAACATAGACTTTCCGACCCCTGTTTCTCCCAGTAGTAAAGTATGCATACCGTTTGGAGGATAGAGAATAGAAGCTTTCGCTTTTTCAATTGCAATTTTAAGGCTCGTATTTTCAATTGCAAATGTATCTAATGAAGTTATGTCTTTTGAATGCGTTTCCAACGAAGTGTTCGTTTCTATGTAAAAACGAACAGGTCGCGTATTTGTTTTTAATAAACGTTTATCTTTTACAAGTTTGTTTAAATCGCTACTTACATTGGCGCGATCTAGTTGCAGAAATGTAGCGAGTTCTGATGCGGTTACACCTTCTGTATAATTGCCTTTTTGTATTGCGTTAAAAATGAGATCTATTCGTTTCATTTCTATTCACCTCGAAACTTCATCACTATTTAAAATTTTACACAAAAATGGGAAGGGTGGGAAGAGAAAAATAAAACAGCTTTAGCACATAGGCACTAAAGCTGTTACAATCTTGTGTCTTTCCAAAAATTCACCTTGAGATGAGAAGAAGGATTATAGGGAAGAAGTTTGTATCCTTGTGACTGTAAATAATCAATTACTTTTGGCAGTATTTGTACGGTTACACTCGAATCATGCATTAAAATGACTTCGACTTGTTCATCACTTTGATTACGTACTCTTTCGAGTATGGCAGAAGGATTGTCATAGCTTTTCCAATCGTATGTATCGATCGTCCAATCCCACATTTTATACTGGGCCGATACAAGTGCGTCACGGTAATTCTTTTTTAAGTAAGGCATACTACCATATGGAACGCGAACGAGATGTGTATTTAATTTCGTAACTTGCTGGACAATGCTTTGTGTTTGCTCCATTTCTGCAATTAAAGTGGAGGGGTCACCAGTGTAAAGGCGTTTTACATCATGTGACATACTGTGGAGCCCGATATAATGTCCTTCTTTAATTAATCGTTGCATCGTTTTTGTGTAATGCGGCACTTTTCCGCCAATAACAAAGAAAGTTGCTTTGCCGTTCTTTTCTTTTAAGATGTTTAAAATTTGTGTAGTATATTTGTTTGGCCCGTCATCAAATGTTAAGTACGCAATTTTTTGTGTAGGAGAAGTTGTTTCAGTATTTGGATGATATTCAGCAGGAATAACAGTTGTTGCTTCAGTATTAGATGATGCGTACATAGTAATCGTTAAAAATAAAATAATACATTGAAATATTCGCTTGATCATAACATTCACCCTCAGTTTGACAATCAAGATGTAAAAAAGAAAACTTGATACTTTTCTTATTATGTATATCTTTCTCCAATAGAGGAACTCTCAAACAATCTATATTTTGGAAATATAAAATGAGGAATAAAAAATAGCATCCTCTTATAAGAAAGAGGATGCTATTTGAATATTTCATAATTGAAAAGGTTATACTACAATTAGTCTTCGCGTTTTTTCACTTTTTTATAAAAGGAAATGATTGGTTTGTAGCGTTCATGTACAAGCCCGATTATTTCAGCGATGATTTCTGTGAAGAAAATCAAAGCGAAAAGAAGAATAATGGATAACCATAACGTTGCAGTAGTGAAAATAATGGCATTTACACTAAAGAAAATACCGAATGCGTATATAATTAGTACCGTTTTGCGATGAGAGAATCCCATTGCAAGTAAGCGGTGATGTAAATGCGATTTATCTGGTGCTGAAATAGGTTTTTTATTTACGATACGACGGATAATTGCAAATATCGTATCAAATATAGGTACACCTAAAATGATAATTGGAACGATAAAACTGAATAACGTTACACTTTTGTATAATCCAAGTAACGATATAACAGAAATACAGTATCCTAAAAATAGTGCTCCTGTATCTCCCATGAAAATTTTTGCTGGATGGAAGTTGTAGAATAAAAATCCAATTGTACTTGCTAATATAATTAATGCAAGTGGCAATATAATAGCTGTTCCAGTACCCCATGGGCTAGTGAAGGCCATATATGCTAGCGTTGCAAGTACGATAGATGAAATCCCAGCAGATAATCCATCTAAGCCGTCAATTAAGTTGATTGCATTCGTAATACCTACAAGCCAAAATACTGTAATTGGATAAGCAAGCCATCCAAGTTCAGTATCCCCAATGAATGGGATATATAATACTTGCACTAATAATCCACTTTTTACAATCATAATGGCAACTAACAGTTGTCCACCGAATTTTACTCTCGCAGATAACTCGTACATATCATCTAAAATTCCGATGATTACAATGATAATTGCACCTAGCGTTATCGATAACATTCTTTGCTCATATAAGCCACCGACAACAAATCCTACAGCTACACCAATAAATATTGCTAACCCGCCAAGACGTGGCATAATCTTTTGGTGCACTTTACGTGCGTTTGGCTTATCTGTCGCTCCTATTTTAAAAGCTAATTTAATAACTAAAGGAGTAACGACAAGTACAGTGATGAAAGATGCCAAAATGGCATAAATCACTTGTGAGTCCATTAATACCCCACCCTTTATAGTCTAACGTAATTTTTTTTTTGAAAATATATTTATCTGAAAATTATGATGTTTGTTTACAGGCTCATAACATATGGTATCACAAAAAGATTAGAATTCAATCTTTTTTTCTTTTTACGGTTAATGGAAGCGAATAAAATATATGACAATTGTATATAGAATGTTGAATCATATAAGAAGGTTAATCGTACTGAACCTTGGAATGTGACATTTTCTTTTTTTCTTCGATAGTGAATACTTTTATTTCAGTATTATAAGTGTTGCACGTAGAAATGAGTAAGTCTCGTGTTAAAATGTGGGAATTTATTACGCGTGAACTGGCAGCTTCATTCTTACTGATTAAGTTTTACTTTATAGTGCATTTAATTTTACAAAAACTTTAAAAAAAATAAGAGAAGTAATTCATATAATGAAAAAGGAAAAGGGTTTTCTCATTTTTAACGTGAGAGGGGGAAGCACAGGGAGAATTCTAATTTTCATATCTTTTCTATTGTAAATTCCTGTGCGAAAAAGAAATGAAAATTACAATAGTAGGTACTGGATATGTTGGATTGATTACAGGAGTGGGATTGGCAAAATTAGGGCATTCAGTTACATGTTTTGATATAGATGATGAAAAAATTGAACGGATAAAACAAGGGGATTTACCTATTTATGAGGTTAGATTACATGAATTAATAAATTATGCATATGAGAATAATGCTTTAATTTTTACATCAAATAAAGAAGAGGCATTTGATGATGTAGAGTTTATATTTATTGCAGTTGGAACACCACCTTTATTAGATGGGACGGCAGATTTAACGTATATTCAGAGTGCTTGTAACGATATTGGATTATATGCGACGAACGATATTATTGTTGTTACGAAAAGTACAGTTCCAGTAGGTACAAATGATGTAATGAAGGGATGGATTGAGGAGAAGTTAAAAGGGAGGCATACAGTACATATCGTATCGAATCCAGAGTTTTTGCGTGAAGGTTCAGGTATTTATGATTTCTTTCATGGAGATCGTATTGTAATTGGAGCGGATAGTGAGGAAGTAGCAAGAAGAGTAGAGAGTTTGTATAGTGAATTATGTTTAGAAACGTATGTTACAGATATTAAAAGTGCAGAGATGATTAAATACGCGTCGAATGCCTTTTTAGCTACAAAGATTAGTTTCATTAATGAAATTTCAAATATATGTGAGAAGGTAGGCGCGAATGTATTAGATGTTGCCAAAGGGATGGGAATGGATAAGAGAATTGGTGCATCTTTTTTAAATGCGGGCATTGGCTACGGAGGGTCGTGTTTTCCGAAAGATACGAAAGCGCTGGTGCAAATTGCGGGAAATGTTGCTTATGATTTTCGTTTGTTAAAAGCGGTTATTGAAGTAAATAATAAGCAACAGCTGCTATTGATTGAAAAAGCGAAAAAAGTTATGAACATGAGTAAAAAGCGGATTGCAGTTCTTGGCGCATCCTTTAAACCGAATACGGATGATATTAGAGAGGCATCATCTCTTATTATAATAGAAGCATTACTTAATATAGGTGCAGAAATTGTCCTTTACGACCCAAAAGCAATTCAATATGTGAAAAATATATTTGGAGATGCTATACAATATAGTAGATGTATAGATGAATCGATTAGAGATGCGAGTGCGGCTTTTATCGTAACAGAATGGAAAGATATTCAAACATATCCGTTAGAAAAGTACGTACAACTTATGAGGGAGCCTATTTTATTTGATGGGAGAAATTGTTATACTGATGAAGATGTTAAGAAACAAAAGATAGATTATTACTCGGTGGGAAGAAAAAGTATTTGTAATAGAAAAGTTTCTGTTATGCTTTAAAAAGGGAAGTACTCATGCATATTTTTATATGTCATAATAGAAGCTGTAATTAGTGAAAGAAAAGAGGCAATCACATGACTGAACGTTTAAAAGTAATGACAATTTTCGGGACACGTCCAGAAGCAATTAAAATGGCACCTCTTGTATTAGAGTTGCAAAAACACCCAGAAAAAATTGAATCGATTGTGACTGTAACAGCACAACATCGCCAAATGTTAGATCAAGTATTAAGTATCTTTGGAATTACGCCAGATTTCGATTTAAATATCATGAAAGACCGCCAAACTTTAATTGATGTTACAACGCGTGGTTTAGAAGGTTTAGATAAAGTAATGAAAGAAGCGAAGCCGGATATTGTACTTGTACATGGTGATACAACAACAACATTTATTGCAAGCTTAGCTGCTTTTTATAATCAAATTCCAGTAGGTCATGTTGAGGCGGGCCTTCGTACGTGGGATAAGTATTCTCCATATCCAGAAGAGATGAATCGTCAATTAACAGGTGTAATGGCGGATCTTCATTTCTCACCAACAGCAAAATCAGCAACGAACTTACAGAAGGAAAATAAAGATGAGTCACGTATTTTCATTACAGGAAATACAGCGATTGACGCGCTACAAACGACTGTAAAAGAAACATATAGTCATCCTGTACTAGAGAAACTTGGAAATGATCGTCTTGTACTTATGACAGCTCACCGTCGTGAAAACTTAGGTGAACCGATGCGTAATATGTTCCGTGCAATTAAGCGTCTTGTAGAAAAGCATGAAGATGTACAAGTTGTGTACCCTGTTCATATGAACCCTGTTGTTCGTGAAATAGCAAATGAAATTTTAGGTGAACATAACCGTATTCATTTAATTGAGCCGCTAGATGTAATTGATTTCCACAATGTTGCAGCTCGTTCATACTTAATGTTAACGGATTCTGGTGGTGTACAAGAAGAAGCTCCATCACTTGGTGTACCAGTTCTTGTTCTTCGTGATACAACAGAGCGCCCTGAAGGTATTGAAGCAGGTACGCTGAAATTAGCAGGAACAGACGAAGAGACAATCTTTGGCCTTGCTGATGAGTTGTTATCAGATAAAGAAGCTCATGATAAGATGGCGAAAGCATCTAACCCTTACGGTGATGGTCGTGCATCAGAGCGTATTGTAGAAGCGATTTTACAACACTTTAATAAGTAAATAAAAAAAGGCCCAATCGGATAGATTGGGCCTTTTTTTACGGCTGATTGCGCATAATCCACTCTGCATGAGCATTTGTAGAAGGTGGCGGATCAGTTGGTGTTTTATTTTGGTTTGTCTCTTTTTTTGTTTGTTCGTTAGAGGTAGAACTTGAATTTGAATCAGGATTTGAGTTGTTTTTTATATTTGGATTTTTTGCTTTTTCTCCTAATTCTTTTTCAATTTCGTTACGCACCGTTTCTACACTGATTGGATCTGGAAGGAAGTAATAAATACCGCCTATCTTTTTGTCTTCGCCTTCAAGCTTTAACGTTTGCATTGTAGAAGGATCAAATCCAGAAAGTTTATTGTAAAGAGCAAGTCCGTCTGAAATAGGAATGTCGGTTTTTATATATTTTCCAACGACAGCTGTTAAATCTTTAATTTTAAATACAGTAGAGGTGGAGTTTAGTTTATGAGCAACAGCGGCCAGTAATTGTCTTTGTCTAGCAGCTCGACCATAATCGCCATTTGGATCTTGCTTTCGCATACGGACGTAAGCAAGTGCTTCTTCACCGTTTAAGTTTTGCTGTCCTTGCTTAAATTGAATTTTTTTGTAGTAATCCACGTCAGAGCGCTCCCAGAAATCGAAGGGTACGTCAACGGTAACGCCGCCAACAGCATCAACGATACCTTTAAAGCCTTGGAAATCAATTTTCAGATAATGGTCTACAGGAACTTTTAGAAAGCCTTCGACAGTTTTGATTGCCATTTCTTCTCCGCCGTAAGCATGGGCAGCGTTAATTTTGTCTTCCTTATTTTTGCCAACAATTTTAACTCGAGAATCACGAGGAATACTCATAAGTGAAATCTTTTGCGTTTTTGGATTGACTGTTGCAAACATTAATGAGTCTGTACGACCATTTTGACCGTCTGTCGCATAATCTTCTATACCCATAATGAGAATTGTAAAAGGTTCTTTTGTAATTTCTACATCTTTGTCTCTTAAATCTGATTTTTCACGAGTAAAACCACTATATATCCCCATAAGAGAAGAGTAAGAATTTAACACATAAACTCCTATACTGCCAAATAAAAATGCGAAAATAAGGAAGAAGAAAAGTTTCCTTCTTCGCTTCTTTTTTATTCTGCTATTTTGGAGATGATAATAACGTTCTTCCATATATAATCTCCTTAGTTCGTTAGTTCATTTGTAGGGAAGTAATTCACTACATTAATCTTTGAAGGTGATAAATAGGGTTATGCTTAGATAACATCTTGTTCTAAGTACAACATATCTCCTTCTGTAATTGTACATTTCCCGTTTGTTAATTCAATCATCCAATCTGTAAATGCTTGTTTGCCGTCTTCTTCTACATACGTATCAAATGTGACATTTTCTAGATAATGAATATCTTTAATGGCATATTTTGAATTGCGTAATTCATTTTCCACTTTGCCAAGTAATGTGTAATCAATCTCGGTTTGCATCACACGCATTAGTTTTCGCTGGACAACACCTACATGATTAATGCCTTCGCTTGTACACTTTCCATATGCACGAATTAATCCACCTGCACCAAGTTTAATGCCACCAAAATAGCGTGTTACGACAACAACGGTATCTTTTAGTCCACGTTTTTTAAGTACTTCCAGCATTGGTACGCCAGCTGTACCGCTAGGCTCGCCGTCATCATTTGCTTTTTGAATATGATCTTGTTCGCCAATTAAATAAGCGGAACAATTATGTGTTGCATTCCAATGTTGTTTTTTTATTTTTTGTATAAATTCTTGAGCCTCTTCCTCAGTCGTTGCTCGGCTAATATAACAAATAAATCTTGACTTTTGAATGACAATTTCGTGTTCGCCGTAGCCTTTGATTGTTAAATATTGTAATAGCACTTGTGTACGCCCCTATCTATCAAAATGACTAGTACTTTCCATTTTAAAAGCGAGCCTTTTTATATTCAAACATTTTTTCTAAATATGCTGAAGTTTTTGGTGAGTATTTTATCTTTTTGTTGTAATTTGTCGAGATGGTAGGTATAATTTCAACCGGCATTTTCATGTATGGATGCACCATTTGTAGTTTTCGTGTAAAATTAGGAAATAAAACTTTTTATAAGGCAGGTACGAAAATGAAAATAGCTATTGTTACTGATAGTACGGCATATATACCGAAGCAAATTCGCGATGAACTCAATATATATATGATTCCATTAAACGTTGTGTTTGGAACAGAATCTTATCAAGAAGAAGCTGAAATTTCAGCAGATGATTTTTATGTGAAAGTACGTGAACAAGAGGAACTTCCAAAAACTTCTCAACCAGCAATCGGAAAGTTTGTTGAGCTATATGAAGAACTAGCTAAAGATTATGATGCAGTTATTAGTATTCACCTATCAAGTGGAATTAGTGGTACATATCAAACATCAACGACAGCTGGACAGATGGTAGAGGGTATTGATGTATACACGTATGACTCTGAAATTAGTTGTGAAGTACAAGGATTTTATGTGCGTGAAGGTGCAAAGTTAGTAAGTGAAGGAAAGAACCCAAAAGAGATTATCGCTCGTTTTGATGAAATGAAGAAAACGATGGACGCCTATTTTGTAGTTGATGATTTACATCATTTACAGCGTGGTGGTCGATTGAATAGCGCGCAAGCTTTCATCGGCAGTCTGTTACAAGTGAAGCCAGTTTTATATTTTAGAGATAAAATCATTATTCCGTTTGAAAAGATTCGTACACGCAAAAAAGCATTAAAACGTATCATTGAAATTTTTGATGAGCAAGCAAGTAAAGGTGTACCTATGGAAGCAGTTATCATTCATGCGCAACGTGAAGAAGAAGCGAATGAATGGAAGAAAGAATTAGAAGCAAAATATCCTCACGTCACAATTCGTACAGGTTATTTTGGAGCTGTAATTGGTACGCACTTAGGTGAAGGTGCATTAGGTCTTGGATGGTATACGAAGTAATAAAGATATAAAAAGCTCTCTTTTTAAGAGGGTTTTTTTACGGGTATGTTACGTTTAGTTGACAAGTTAATATTTGGAAATGGTAAAATGTACGTAAAATAAAATAATGAGGAAAGTTTTATAACTTACTTTTTACAAGAAACTATATTATAATAGAAGAGAGGTGAAACATATGGAGCATAATTCTTGTTTATGTCCAAAGTTTGAGTCAGCTTTTACTCTGCTTAGTAAGAAGTGGACTGGCTTAATTATTAAATCTTTGCTTGAAGAGTCGAAACGTTTTAGAGAAATCGCAGATATTATCCCAAATATGAGCGATCGTATGTTGTCAGAGCGTTTGAAGGAATTGGAAAGCGAGGGCATTGTAGTTCGTAATGTCTATCCAGAAGTACCAGTTCGAATCGAGTATGGCTTAACTGACAAGGGAAAAGCGTTAGAAAGTGTTATGGATGAGGTCCAAAATTGGGCTGAGAAATGGATGAAGTAGCATTTCATTTGTATTCGTATATTTAATAAAACGTAAGGGATTCCTTACGTTTTTTCTTTGTTTATAGAAGTGAGAAAAGTATGTAAATTTCTACACATACATACAAAAATATACGCATTTTGCGCTAGAGCTACATATAATATTACATTTGTTTTACAAAAACGTAACATTAGCAAAAAAAATCCCGAATTATGGTATAAATTTTATAGGTTATATACGGAAAAAGAAAAAAGAAAGCGGTGTAAAAAATAAAATGAAAAAGCTAAAAATGACATCTTGCGCATTAGTTGCAGGGTTAATGTTTTCTGGGCTAACACCAAATGTATTTGCAGAAGATAAAATTTCTGACGTGAAATCACAAATTAATACACAAAATGACACTTTACATAAACAACAACAAGAACGTGATGAATTACAAAAACAAATGAATGACTTAAACAAAACAATTCAAGGTTTAGATAAATCTGTTCAAGAGAATGCTGCAAAGCTTGATGAAACAACGAAAAAAGTTTCTGATACTGAGCAATTAATTGAAAAGAAAAATAAAGATATTGCAGAATTACAAACAAAGATTGCAAAACGTGAAGAGCTATTAAGAAAGCGTTTAGTTGCACTTCAAGAACAACCAAATACGAACGTTGTAACAGAAGTTCTTGTAAACTCTAAAAACGTTGCAGATTTAGTTGATCGTTTAACTTCTGTTTCTAAAATTCTTGAGTCTGATGAAGATATCATGAAAACACAACAAGAAGATCAAGCTAGTGTGAAAAAAGATGTTGCAACGGTAAAAGAGAAACAAAAAGAATTAAAAGAAGCACAAGCTCAAATTGAAACTGCTAAGAAAGAACTTGACGCTGAAAAAGAGAAAAAAGCAGCAGCGGTAAACGATTTAAGCGGTAAAATGGATACAGTTGTAACTTCAATGACAAGTACGGAAGGTCAATTGAAAGAGCTTGAGAAACAAGCACTGCAATTACAACGCATTGCAGAAGAAGAAGCACAAGCAAAAGCTGCACAAGAAGCTGCTGTTCAAAAACAAGCAGAGCAAGCTGCTAAAGCTGCACAAGCTCAGCCAGCACCTGCAGAACAAGCTGCACCAGCAAACAATGGTGGACAATCTCAAAAAGAAGAGCCTAAAAAAGAAGAACCTAAAAAAGAGGAACCAAAAAAAGAAGAGCCTAAGAAAGAAGCACCTAAACAAGAAGAGAAAAAGCCAGCTCCAAATGTGGGTGGCGTAATTGGTAAAGCACAAAGCTACTTAGGTTTACCATATGTTTGGGGAAGTGCATCTCCATCAAACGGTGGTTTTGACTGTAGTGGATTTATTTCTTACATTTTTGGTGTAGGTCGTCAAGACGTTGCAGGTTACTGGAATTCAGTTTCTAAAGTAGGTAGCCCACAACCAGGAGACTTAGTATTCTTCCAAGGTACTTATAAAGCAGGTCCATCTCACATTGGTATTTATGTTGGTAATGGCCAAATGATCCATGCTAGTGATAAAGGAATTGCGTACGGTGATATTAACAGTTCGTATAACAAAAAACATTTCTTAGGATACGGTCGATTCTAGGATTTATAAAAGAATAAAACAAGTGTATAAAGTCGATAGCTTACTATTTTATAAGTAGGTTATCGGCTTTTTTGAGTTTTTACGAGATGATGAGAAAGGTTTATAGTAGTGCTGGAGGTGATTGTTGATGGTAGCGGGGAAACAGTTGCTATTAGAAGAACTTTCTTCAGATTTACAGAGGAAATTAAACGATTTGAAAAAGAAGGGAGAGATCGTATGTGTACAAGGTGTAAAAAAGAAGAATTCTAAATATATGTGCCAACGCTGTGGAAATGTAGATCGGCGGCTATTTGCGTCGTTTTTATGTAAAAGGTGCAGTAAAGTGTGCACATATTGCCGGAAGTGTATAACGATGGGGAGAGTAAGTGAATGTACTGTACTTGTTCGCGGGATTGCTGAAAGAAAGAGAGAAAAGAATTCAAATTTGTTACAGTGGAACGGGACGTTGTCTACTGGCCAGAATTTGGCGGCGCAAGGAGTTATAGAGGCTATTAAGCAAAAAGAATCATTTTTTATTTGGGCTGTATGCGCGGCTGGGAAAACAGAGATGTTGTTTTACGGTATTAACGAAGCGCTTCAAAAAGGAGAAAGAGTTTGTATCGCAACGCCAAGAACGGATGTTGTTTTGGAATTAGCACCGAGATTACAAGAAGTATTTCCATATATAAAGGTAGTGGCTTTATATGGAGGGAGTGTAGATAAAGAAAAAGATGCAGTACTAGTCGTTGCGACCACGCATCAATTATTACGTTATTATAGGGCGTTTCATGTCATAGTTGTAGATGAGATAGATGCTTTTCCATATTGTGCAGATCAAATGTTACAGTACGCGGTAAAACAAGCGATGAAAGAAAAAGCGGCGCGTATTTATTTAACTGCCACTCCAGATGAAACGTGGAAGCGAAAATTTAGAAAAGGTGAACAAAAAGGTGTTATTGTTTCTGGACGATATCACCGTCATCCGTTGCCAGTTCCTCTATTTTGCTGGTGCGGAAATTGGAAGAAAAGCCTCAACCGTGAAAGAATTCCTCGAGTTTTACTACAATGGTTAAAGATGTACTTAAACAAAAAGTATCCTGTTTTTTTATTCGTTCCCCATGTACGATATATAGAAGAAATAAGCTCGTTATTGAAATCATTGCATAATAAAGTTGAAGGGGTACATGCAGAAGATCCGATGAGAAAAGAGAAAGTCGCAGCGTTCAGAAAGGGAGAAATCCCATTATTAGTTACAACGACAATTTTAGAGCGAGGCGTAACGGTGAAAAATTTGCAAGTTGCAGTTTTAGGGGCGGAAGAAGAAATATTTTCAGAAAGTGCGCTCGTACAAATTGCGGGCCGAGCAGGGCGGAGCTTTGAAGCACCATATGGAGAGGTCATTTATTTTCACTATGGCAAGACAGAGGCGATGGTGCGCGCGAAAAAACATATTCAAGGTATGAATAAAAATGCGAAAGAACAAGGATTGATCGATTAATGCATTGTTTACTTTGTGATGAGTGTTTTGTAGAAAAGGTTAGTTGGTACACTTTTTTTGTAAAGTGTCATAGAAAATATATATGTGATAGATGTGAGCAGAAACTTTCCTATATTATAGGAGAAATTTGCATGGAGTGCGGGCGACCTTTAGAATTTGTTCCTGCCTCATTTCAAGAAGACGGTATTTGTATAGATTGTATAAGGTGGATGAAAGAGGAGAAGTATCGTTCTTTTAAAAACCGTTCGTTATATATGTATGATGATGAGATGAAAGAAATAGTAGCGCAGTTTAAGTTTCGGGGGGATGCAGAGTTAGTGCACATTTTTTATCGTCCTTTTCGAAGTTTATTTCAAAAGTGTTTTGCCAATGTTTCAACTGTTATCGCTGTTCCGCTTAGTAAGGAAAGGGAAATTGAACGTGGTTTTAATCAAGCTGAGTTATTAGCAACTTGTTTGCCTGTCAAAATTTCTTATCCATCATTAAGAAGAAGGGAAACAGAAAAGCAAAGTAAGAAGACGCGTAAAGAAAGGGTGTCAGGAAGCAATCCTTTTTATTTTCAGGGAGAAGAGATGTTTTCTGGGCAACATATTTTACTCGTTGATGACGTGTATACGACAGGGATTACAGTTAGGCAAATCGGAAGTTTGTTATATGAAAGAGGGGCAAGGGAAGTATCTAGTTTGACACTTTGTAGAAGTTAATATGACAGTGTCGAAAGGGATAATAAAAAGGCGATAAGTCTTCTTTGACTTCATATGTTGTCATTCGTTATAGTCAAAATATGGGGCGAATGCCCTGATTTTTAGAGTGAAGGGAATGGAATGAACATGCAAGGAAGAGTGAAATGGTTCAATGCAGAAAAGGGATTTGGGTTTATTGAGCGTGAAGATGGTGACGATGTATTTGTCCATTTTTCTGCTATTCAACAAGATGGGTATAAGTCATTGGAAGAAGGGCAACAAGTAGAGTTTGACATTGTAGATGGAGCACGTGGACCACAAGCAGCTAATGTTGTGAAACTGTAGGGTATATTGTTTTGGGAAGAGAAAGCTGCGTTTGTGGCAACGTTATATATATGCAGTAGAACCTCTTGTTTTTCGCAAGGGGTTTTTGTTATAGGGTAAGTTGTCAAAAAGTTGTTTCTTTTCTGTAACGAATTGTCCACAGAAATATTCGTTATTCACGATGTTAATAGGATAAAATAAAGATAGAAACGATGCATCTTTTCATTTCAACAAAAAACGATAAAAAAATCGCAATTCCACTAATTTTTTTAAAAAAGTTAGAAGGAGTTTTTAAGCCAATGTCGAAATTATAGTACATAGGCTTGAAAGGAGGAATTCATCTATGAAATTCAACATTCGTGGTGAAAATATTGAAGTAACTCCAGCATTAAAGGAATATGTAGAGAAAAAACTAAGTAAGTTAGAGCGTTATTTTGATACATTCCCAGAGATTAAAGTTAATTTAAAAGTATACTCTGACAAGCAACGTGTCGAGGTAACAATTCCATTTACTGATTTATTACTTCGTGCAGAAGAAACTAATAGCGATATGTACGCTGCTATCGATTTAGTAGTTGATAAAATTGAGCGACAAATTCGTAAACATAAAACAAAAGTAAATCGTAAGTTACGTGAGAAAGGTTCTATAAAAACGAACTTTATCCTTCCAGAAGCAGTAGCTGTTTTGGATGAGGTAGAAGAAGATGAATTAGAACTTGTACGTACAAAACGATTCGATTTAAAACCGATGGACGTTGAAGAGGCAATCCTACAAATGGATATGCTAGGACATAATTTCTTCGTCTTCACAAATGCTGATACAAACGAAACTAATGTTGTATATGGCCGTAAAGATGGGAAGTACGGTTTAATCGAAACTAAATAATAATTCGAAAGCGTAGCCGAAATGGCTGCGCTTTTTTTGTATTGAGATTTTGAATGTGATTATCTCCATAAGTATGTACTTGTTAGGAGTATACTAATTTTGTTTAATTTAGCAATATTTTATAATTGTAAATAAAATATTAAGTTTTCTGGAATCAATTGATAGTGTATTTTGCTTTTGTTATCTTAAAATTGCATTATATAGATTTACTTTGTTTCTTTAGTAAAAAAATAAAATCAATATAATGCTACAAATTATCGGAGGTGCTTTTAGTGAGCATTAAGAAAAAAAGTCGTTTTATGTTTGGATCTGTTTTATCGTTAGGTATTTTAGCTAGTACTTTTGCTTTAACCGAACCTGCTAAGGCTGATACAAAGGATGATCATGTAGAATTTACCTTTAGACTTTGGAATGCATATGATTTTACTAATGCACGTCCTAAAGAGACACCTACTTCTATGTATATGCGTGTAAAGAGTAGTGAGAAGGGCGGTGGTTCTTTTAACGTTTGGACAGAAGCTGATAAAAATAAAGGTAAAGGTAATAGAGATTGGGTAAATGTTTCAGGTGAGTCGGGTAAGCATGAAGGAACGGTGAAACCAGGTAAAACGTATCTTTTCCAAAATTACGCATATGAAAAATATGGAAAAAATGTACCTGTGAGATTTGGTGGTTATTCTAGAGAAAATAATGCTTATCCTACTGCTTGGAGTCCTGATAGTGTAAGACCAAGTGGACCTTACACTGAATATTGATTTAGAAATTATAAATTGAAATTATTTATTGTGTAGTACTAGAAAAAGTCGTATAGTTCAGAGTCTTGATTATACGGCTTTTCCTGCTATTTCATTTTTAAAATAGGAGGAGTTGTAATGAGGTTTATCTCAAGATATATTTTAGTTTGTTTTTTTATATTGAGTATTAGTTTCTTAGTTTCTTGTCAAAAGAAAGTAGATGAACCGATTGTAAATATTGAAGATACTTTAACGGAAAAAGATAATTTGAAAAGTATTCAGTTACAAGAAATTAAGAAAAATACTATTGTTGAACAAGTGTTTTTGAAAAGTGAAAATGGTCATGATTTCTTTCAAGGTCAAATAGAAAGAAATGATAGCTTAATAGAGGATAAGCTTTCAAATAAAAAATTAAAGTCAGGAGTTATACCAGAAAATTATTATGTTTTTTTAACGGGTGTGACGAATAAGAAAAAACCAACGTATCTTTTGGGACGGATTGAACAAATTGATGGAAAAATAATTCAGTGGAAACAAGAAGTTAAGAGTGTAAAAAGAAAAGGTACAAATGATGTTTATCAGTATGAAGTTGAGTTTCCTAAATTTGAAGGAGAGAGAGCAAATGTTTCTTTTCGTTACATTTGGTTAAATAAAGAAAATAAATGTTATGGTGTTGCGGATCAACTGTTCATATTAAAAAAGATTTAAATTTCATTAATGGTTTATGGAGGAGTTGTAGATGAGTTACTTTTTAGGAAGGATTTTAAAAGGTAGGATGTTTTGATTGTCTGTATTTATTATGTTAGTAATTGTCATTGCTCAATATATTGCTATGTTTGTGACAACTAAAGGATTTAATGATGCTGGGATTATAAAGGTATCTCCATATTTATCTAACATTTTACATTTTAATAGATTACCATTTTATAGTGAATTTTATCTACTTATATTTCCTATGATTTCTGCAATGGCTGTAGCTGGGATTTATAGAATTGATAAAAATTATGGATTTATTTATCCTGTCATTTCTAAGATGGGAACGCGTCATTATTTTAGATTACTTTATTGTATTAATTTTATAGTATCTTTTTTTATTATAAGTGTCCCTTTACTATTTCATTTTTATTTATATGCGATGACTTATCCGACAGTTGCTCCGCATCCGATATTAAATTATATGGCGGCTACTGTTTCACCAACAGCTCAATTTAATACGGTTTATTATGAGTATCCTACTTTATATTTTCTAATGTATGTATTTTTAAATAGTTTATACGGTGCAGTTTTTTCGAGTTTAGCTTTATCAGTTTCGTTTTTTATAAAACGAGTTTATTTTGTTTATTTAGTTCCATTTATTTTACATATTTTTTGGCTTGGTATTGGAAAAGGGATTCTCAATCCTAAAGATTATTTAATTAAAGATTTTGGCTTTTTTGAATTACAAATTTTTCTTAGTGTACTGTTATGTATTTGGTTTTGTTCTGTAGTTCTTTATTTACGGGGGAGTAGGAAGCATGTTCTTTTATAATGTTATGAAAGAAACTATAAGGATGAAATATGTTTGGTTAAGTATTCTCTTTTTACTTAATGTCAGTATCATTGGTTGTTTGTTCAATTATTTTGAAACCGGAATTATAAAAGAGAAAATGAACGAATTGGAAGTTTTGTATAAGGTTATGTCGTTTTATAATTTATCGACTATATTTATTCCCTTAACTATCGTTTTTTCTGTATATTCTATGTCGAATTTTTTTAGTATTTATGTTGTTTACAGAGTGAATAATGCATTGAAATTAGTTTCCATATATTATTTGAAGCTATTTGTTTTTGTTTACTTTTTTGCTGGGAGTATGATTTTACAGTTGTTTTTGATGTCAAATATGATGGCTGTAACTAGTGTTGATGTAAATTATCCATTATTATTTTGCATTCAATTATTTGCGAGTGTTTTTATATGTATGATAAGTGCTTTATTGCAATTATTTTTACCTAGTTTACTTGTAATAATATGTATGATTACTGCTGTTTTATTAGATAGATTTATATTACATGGATTTTTATTTACAAATGCTTTTTATATAAATGTCTTTGAAGATGCTACTGGTATATGTATACGCTTATTTGTCTGTCTTTTTATCTTTTTTATAAGTGTATGGATTTTATCTAAAAAAAGTTATATTTCTATGAATGATGAGACAGAGGTGATCTAGTTTACATTATGATCTTATATTATTTGTTAAAAAGAGATTTACATGTAAGGTTTCGAGATTCCATCAAGATAATGGCTTTTTTATTCTTAATTTACGCTATTATTGCAATTGCTTTTTTATACAATCAGCCTCTTAGTAATGCTAAAGAATCTGTATTAGTAGATGTTACCTTTTATCGATTTTTTCATGGAGTAGACTTTGTGGATTTATCTTATTTTTATAAGGAGGGGCGATTTTCTATTCCTTTTTATTGGATATTCTTTCAAATCACTCCTTTGTTGCTTGTAGGCAATTTTGCTTTTTCAGATATTCAACAGAATGGTGTTTATTTATTTCCTCGTGTTAAGAAGAAGCATTTTCTGTGGTTAACGAAAATGCTATCTTTGTTTTTTTACATAGTTTGTATTTGGGTTGTTATGTATTTTATTTGGTTTACGGTGTACTATTTGCTTACTTTTGGCGAGAGTTCTTTATATAGTCAATTTTCTTATAAAATATTAGGTACTATGCTAATTCAAATAATTATAAGTTTTTTATTAGCTTTGATTTTTGAGTTTTTAACTTTTTATATACCGATAACTATTGTTTTTGTACTAATGTTGTTGTACCTATTTTTGTCTATTTTCTTTCATAGTATTTATTTTTTAGGCTCTTTTGTTATGCCAAATCGTTGGTATTTTGTTGATCACAGTTCAATTCAATTGACTTTAGGTAATAATCAATCTATTCAATGGAATGATTTACTCCTAATAGGGGTAGTAATTGTTGTTGTAATGATTTTATTAGGTAGTTTTTGTTTTAAAAAACTAGATGTGATAGGTGAATAATTTATGGACAATTATATTAAATGTGAATGTATGACGAAAAGATTAAAAGGAAATGTTGTGTTAGATAATATTAATTTGTCAGTAAAAAAAGGCGAATTTTTAGTTTTGAAGGGGCATAATGGCTCTGGTAAAACGATGATTTTACGCGCTATCTCAGGGTTAATGCGTTTGAAATCTGGAGTTGTTTATATAGATAATGAAATAATTGGAAAACAAAAGCAATTTCCTGATTCTATGGGAATATTGATTGAATATCCAAGTTTTATTCCAGGGTATACTGGTTTTCAGAACTTGAAATTTTTATCATCGATTAACAATAAAATCTCCGATGAGGAGATTTATAATATTATTCAAAGGGTTGGGCTTGATAAAACAGATAAGAGAAAGTATAAAAGATACTCTTTAGGTATGAAACAACGTTTAGGGATGGCGCAAGCTTTAATGGAACAACCCAAATTACTGTTATTAGACGAGCCAACTAATGCTTTAGATAGTGATGGGATAAAAGATGTTTTAGATATTTTGAAAGTAGAAAAAGCCAAGGGAACGACTATTGTTGTAGCCAGTCATGATTTGCATGTTCTAGATAATGAAATGGTAGATCGTATTGTACATGTTAATAATGGAAAGTTGGTAGATTAAGAGTGACGAGAAAACATATCTTAATAAGTATTGGATTGTGTCTGTTGCTATGTATATTTGCTAGTTTATTAAGATTTAAAACATTAAATCTTAATAATGAATCTTATAAAGTGGTAAAAGATGAGTTTTTATCTAATAGAACTTTTGAAGATGGGCAAGGAGTTACGTTTCATGCACTTAATCCTCTTGATCCTACAAAAGTTTATGACCCCTATGAAGACCGTGAAGTAGTGACGTATGTTTTACCTTTAGATATTACAAATACAACAAATCGAGATATTAACTTGCTTAGTAATAAGTCTATTTCCGATACAATGTTTTATTCTAAAATAGGTGAGTTTTATAATTTAATCCCTTATTCAATGGAATTACCTAAAAAATATCAGTTTGATCCTGTAATACCTGCTGGTAAAACAGTACGAGGGTATATAGGGACAAATTATTTTATAGGAGATGACCCTTATAAAAATTATAAAAACTTTTCAAATGAATCAACTAAAGTGAAATTCATTTCGTGTATAAAAGATAAGGAAGGGAAATATCATGAATTAGAAATACCGATAAATTAATAAAATTTATGATTGATACAGCTATATTTTAATGTTGTTTGTAGATCTTGCAACATAACAATATCTTTTAAAGTCGGAGTTTTTTTGTAGGTGTAAGTATCTATGGATGCTACACCTGCGAAGTTTCCGGCTTTTTGTAATTGTTGATTTAGATTTTATTAAGGAATTTTTGGTAGTCATATTCTTTAAAAGGAAACTTGAAAGAATATGACTTAGATTTAATACGAAATTTGTAATGTGAAATTGAAATAGCGAGACAGAGAAAAGGAACGTAACAAATGAAATAAAAACTTTTTCTGAATATGAGGCCCGACATCTTGCCGATTGTTGTCATAGTTATAAGACAAGTGTTACAATTATCATTAGGTATATACATTTTAGTTTTTTTAATTAGGAGAAAAATTGGCATAACATACATTTGATTTTTATAACGACTGATTGTAATAGAGAAAAAGAAAAACAATCGGAAGTTTTATTTTAATAAAAAGAGGAGCGTATTTCCTATGATCGGTATTTTAAAAAAGGTGTTTGATGTAAATCAACGCCAAATTAAACGTATGCAAAAGACAGTTGAGCAAATTGATGCATTAGAGTCATCTATTAAGCCACTAACTGATGAACAATTAAAAGGAAAGACGCTTGAATTTAAAGAACGTCTAACAAAAGGTGAAACAGTAGATGATTTACTACCTGAAGCTTTTGCAGTTGTTCGCGAAGCGGCAACTCGTGTTCTTGGAATGCGTCCATATGGCGTACAGTTAATGGGTGGTATTGCCTTACATGAAGGGAATATTTCTGAGATGAAAACGGGTGAAGGTAAAACGTTAACATCTACATTACCTGTATATTTAAATGCTTTAACAGGAAAAGGTGTTCACGTTGTTACAGTCAATGAATATTTAGCACAACGTGATGCGAGCGAAATGGGACAACTTCATGAGTTCCTTGGCTTAACGGTAGGAATTAACTTAAATAGTATGTCACGCGAAGAGAAACAAGAGGCTTATGCTGCTGATATTACGTATAGCACAAATAATGAGCTTGGATTCGATTACTTACGTGATAATATGGTTTTATATAAAGAGCAGTGCGTTCAACGTCCACTTCACTTTGCTATTATCGATGAAGTCGATTCTATTTTAGTCGATGAAGCACGTACGCCGCTTATTATTTCAGGACAAGCTCAAAAATCAACAGAGCTATACATGTTTGCAAATGCATTTGTTCGTACGTTAGAAAATGAAAAAGATTATTCATTTGATGTGAAAACGAAAAATGTAATGCTAACAGAAGATGGTATTACGAAAGCAGAGAAAGCTTTCCATATTGAAAACTTATTCGATTTAAAACATGTAGCACTTCTTCACCATATTAATCAGGGGCTTCGTGCACACGTTGTTATGCATCGTGATACAGATTATGTTGTACAAGAAGGCGAAATCGTAATTGTAGACCAATTCACTGGTCGTCTTATGAAAGGTCGTCGTTATAGCGAAGGATTACACCAAGCGATCGAAGCAAAAGAAGGTGTAGAAATTCAAAATGAAAGCATGACGCTTGCAACAATTACATTCCAGAACTACTTCCGTATGTATGAAAAATTATCTGGTATGACTGGTACAGCGAAAACAGAGGAAGAGGAATTCCGTAACATTTACAATATGAACGTTATTGTAATTCCGACAAACAAACCGATTATTCGTGATGATCGTGCCGATTTAATCTTTAAATCAATGGAAGGTAAGTTCAATGCTGTTGTTGAGGATATTGTAAATCGTCATAAAAAAGGACAACCTGTTCTTGTAGGTACAGTTGCAATTGAAACTTCAGAGCTTATTTCAAAAATGTTAACGCGTAAAGGTGTACGTCATAACATCTTAAATGCGAAAAACCATGCTCGTGAAGCAGATATCATTGCAGAGGCTGGTATTAAAGGTGCTGTAACAATCGCGACGAACATGGCAGGTCGTGGTACAGATATTAAGCTTGGAGACGATGTGAAAAACGTTGGTTTAGCAGTTATCGGTACAGAGCGTCACGAAAGTCGTCGTATTGATAATCAGTTACGTGGTCGTGCTGGTCGTCAAGGGGACCCTGGTGTTACGCAGTTCTACTTATCGATGGAAGATGAATTAATGCGCCGATTTGGTTCAGATAATATGAAAGCAATGATGGACCGCCTTGGTATGGATGATTCTCAGCCGATTGAAAGTAAAATGGTTTCTCGTGCGGTAGAATCTGCACAAAAACGTGTTGAAGGAAATAACTATGATGCACGTAAGCAGTTACTGCAATATGATGATGTACTTCGTCAGCAACGTGAAGTTATTTACAAACAGCGTCAAGAGGTAATGGAGTCTGACAACTTACGCGGCATTATTGAAGGTATGATGAAATCTACAGTAGAACGTGCTGTTGCTCTTCATACACAAGAGGAAATTGAAGAAGATTGGAACATTAAAGGTCTTGTTGACTACTTAAATACAAACCTTCTTCAAGACGGAGATGTAAAAGAAGAAGAATTACGTCGCCTTGCTCCTGAGGAAATGAGCGAGCCAATTATTGCGAAATTAATTGAGCGATACAATGAAAAAGAAAAGCTTATGCCAGAAGAGCAAATGCGTGAGTTTGAGAAGGTTGTTGTATTCCGCGTTGTAGATACGAAATGGACAGAGCATATTGATGCGATGGATCACCTTCGTGAAGGTATTCATTTACGTGCTTACGGTCAAATCGATCCACTTCGTGAGTACCAAATGGAAGGATTCGCGATGTTCGAGTCAATGGTTGCTTCTATTGAAGAGGAAATTTCTCGTTACATTATGAAAGCTGAAATTGAACAAAACTTAGAACGTCAAGAAGTTGTTCAAGGTGAAGCTGTTCATCCTTCTAGCGATGGCGAAGAAGCAAAGAAAAAGCCAGTTGTAAAAGGTGACCAAGTGGGCCGCAACGATTTATGTAAATGTGGTAGCGGTAAAAAATATAAAAACTGCTGTGGTATCGTTCAGTAATATAGGACGGTAGCTTAGGCTGTTTTGCAAACTTTTATATCAAAAATGTATAATTAAGAAGGATTAAACTCTCTCCGTAATAAGTGGAGAGAGTTTCCCTTGTTTTCATACGAAAGTAACAGCAATTACATAGAGGTGAAGGAAATGGAATTAGTAGAAATTAGACAGGAATTAGAGAAAATGGCTAAGCGATTAGCGGCTTTTAGGGGGTCTCTTTGACCTCCCTACTAAGGAGAAACAAATTGCAGAATTAGAAGAGAAAATGATGGGCGCAGGATTTTGGGATGACCAACAAGGCGCACAAGCTGTAATTAATGAAGCGAATGCGTTAAAAGATATGGTTGGAAAGTTCCGTCAGTTAGATGAGACGTTCGAAAATTTAGAAATCACGCATGAGCTTTTAAAAGAAGAGTATGATGAAGATTTACATGAGGAATTAGAATCAGAAGTAAAAGGCTTAATTCAAGAAATGAATGAGTATGAGCTTCAGTTACTATTAAGTGATCCTTATGATAAAAATAATGCGATTTTAGAATTACATCCAGGTGCAGGTGGAACTGAGTCACAAGACTGGGGTTCTATGCTATTACGTATGTACACACGCTGGGCTGAAAAACGCGGATTCAAAGTAGAAACGGTTGACTATTTACCAGGTGATGAAGCTGGTATTAAGAGTGTAACTTTATTAATTAAAGGTCATAACGCTTACGGTTACTTAAAAGCAGAGAAAGGTGTACATCGTCTTGTACGTATTTCACCATTCGATTCTTCAGGGCGTCGTCATACATCATTCGTATCTTGTGAAGTTGTACCAGAGTTCAATGATGAAGTTGAAATCGAAGTACGTACAGAAGATTTAAAAATTGATACGTACCGAGCAAGTGGAGCTGGTGGACAGCACGTAAATACGACAGATTCAGCAGTTCGTATTACACATACACCGACAAATACGGTTGTAACATGTCAGTCGGAGCGTTCTCAAATTAAAAACCGTGAGCATGCGATGAAAATGTTAAAAGCGAAATTATATCAAAAGAAACTAGAAGAGCAACAAGCAGAATTAGATGAAATTCGCGGAGAGCAAAAAGAAATCGGATGGGGTAGCCAAATCCGTTCTTACGTATTCCACCCGTATTCTCTTGTAAAAGACCATCGTACAAATACGGAGGTTGGTAACGTACAAGCTGTTATGGATGGAGAGATTGATCCATTTATTGATGCTTACTTACGTTCTCGCATCTAATAAGCGAAAAAAAGCCAACGAAATTGTTGGCGCATGCTGAGGACAATAGAGGATATAAAGAATTTGATTTTATTTTTATAGATGAAGTAAAGAGGAAGAGAAGTTGGAAACGACAACTTCTCTTTTTGATGGGATTATATGTAGATTACAATGCTGTATATTGTTTTGTAAAAAGTAGAGAATAGTAAAATAGAGCGGTAATATGGTAAAGATTTATATAGAACTTTTCTAATTTTCCTTTTAAAAAGGATGCTTTATAGAAGTTTTTTTAGTTGTTCACAGAATTGAAACAACTTATGAAAGCTTTATTTTATCGAGGTTCTCACTGTATTTTTGAGGAATATGAAATACACCTTAGTTTTTCTATATAAAGATAATGCTTATAATGAAAATGAGTGTGTTAGGAATAAAAAGAATATCAACAATGGGGAGCGATAGAAGTGAAAAAGAAATTGTTGGCTATTGCGCTAGGGACATCGGTTGTTTTTGCTTTAGGAGCATGCGGAAATAAAGAAGAGAGTAAGTCTTCGAAACAGTCTGCAAGCACAGACAGCGCAGAACAAATTTTCCAAAGAAGTTGTGCGGGATGTCACGCAACAGATTTATCAGGGGCAACTGGACCTGATTTAAGAAAAGTAGGCGGTAAGTACGACGCTGCAGATATCGAAGAGATTATTAAAAAAGGCCGCGGTTCAATGTCACCAGGACTTATTCAAGGTGAAGATGCGAAAAAAGTGTCTGAATGGTTAGCTGAACATAAATAAAAAAGGTGAAATGGACGAGTTGATAATATAGTCAACTCGTTTTCCTTTTTTCTGGTATGTAACATAACTGTAACAAAAATGTATCCAAATTGGAAACCGTTTGATGTTACAATGGGGTTTGTAGAATTTTGCTGAAATATATTACATAGAGTGGTATTGCTTATGAGAAAGCATAAGTAAACTATCTTCAACAAGGATGACTAAATGAAAATGAAGGATGTCTTTTGTTTTCAGATGTACAGAAAAGTATTTCGAAAAAAATCATTAAGTATTGGGTGATAAATAATGATAAAAATGACGAATGTTTATAAGGAGTACCCGAATGGTATGAAAGCCATTGCTGGTCTTACAGTTAACATTAAACAAGGTGAATTCGTATACGTAGTTGGACCGAGTGGAGCCGGAAAATCTACATTTATTAAAATGATGTATCGTGAAGAGAAACCATCTACAGGATCTATTAATGTAAATGGACTTACTATCGAAACATTGGCAGAAAGAGATGTTCCGTATTTCCGTCGTCAATTAGGCGTGATTTTCCAAGATTTCAAATTGCTACCTAAATTAACGGTATATGAGAATGTTTCGTTTGCTTTAGAAGTAATTGAAGAAGAACCGGATGCAATTCGTGAGCGTGTAACAGAAGTTCTAGGTCTTGTAGGCCTTGAAGATCGTGCAGACGCACTTCCAAGTGAGCTTTCGGGCGGGGAGCAACAACGTGTGGCTATTGCAAGAGCAATTGTAAATAGACCAAAGGTTGTAATTGCCGATGAGCCAACAGGTAACTTAGATATTGAAACAGCTCTTGATATTATGAATATTTTTACTCGCATTAATGAGCGCGGCACAACGATTGTTATGGCGACGCATAATGCAGATATCGTAAATACAATCCGTCATCGTGTAATCGCGATTGAAGGCGGAAAAATTGTTCGAGATGAGATTGAGGGAGGATACGGATATGAAGGCTAAGACCCTTAGTCGACATTTGCGAGAAGGTGTAAAGAATCTATCACGTAACGGATGGATGACATTTGCTTCTGTTAGTGCAGTAACAGTTACATTATTACTTGTAGGTGTCTTTTTAACAGCGATTATGAATATG
This sequence comes from Bacillus cereus group sp. BfR-BA-01311, assembly GCF_022664295.1. Lineage (NCBI taxonomy): Bacteria > Bacillati > Bacillota > Bacilli > Caryophanales > Bacillaceae > Bacillus > Bacillus cereus group sp. BfR-BA-01311. Next base: position 206,332 of record NZ_JAKUHC010000003.1, on the reverse strand, counting down.
AACCATTTTGCGACGAAAGTAGAGCAAGATGTAGAGATTCGTGTACACATTGATCCAGCTGCAAAAGAAGCGGATCAAAAGAAATTAGAAGAAGATATGAGTAAGATTGCAAAAGTAGATTCTATTAAATATTCTTCTAAAGAAGAAGAGTTAAAACGTTTAATTAAAAGCTTAGGTGATAGTGGAAAAACGTTTGAGTTATTTGAACAAGATAACCCACTTAAAAACGTATTCGTTGTAAAAGCGAAAGAACCAACCGATACAGCGACAATCGCGAAGAAGGTTGAAAAAATGCAGTTTGTTAGTAATGTTCAGTACGGAAAAGGGCAAGTTGAACGATTATTTGATACTGTAAAAACTGGTCGTAACATTGGGATTGCGTTAATTGCTGGTCTTTTATTCACAGCGATGTTCTTAATCTCTAATACAATTAAAATTACAATTTATGCTCGTAGTACAGAAATTGAAATTATGAAACTTGTTGGTGCAACAAACTGGTTTATTCGTTGGCCATTCTTGCTAGAGGGATTATTCTTAGGAGTATTAGGATCAATTATTCCAATTGGCCTAATTCTAATTACGTATAATTCGTTGCAAGGTGTGTTTAATGAAAAACTTGGCGGAACAATTTTCGAGCTTCTACCATACAGTCCATTCGTATTCCAATTAGCTGGTTTACTAGTGTTAATCGGTGCTTTAATCGGTATGTGGGGAAGTGTAATGTCAATTCGTCGCTTCTTAAAAGTATAAAAAGTTGCAAACATAATTCGTACAAGCTTATCATATAGTAGAAATAGGTAAAGGCATCACACACTGTGTGATGCCTTTTGCTACACCACCTGTGTGTTTTGGAAAGGGGAATTCCGCATTGAAACGTAGAGTTGCAATTATTGGAATGGTTGTTGCATTTTTAATTGGTGCTGGCGGAATGTTTGCAGGCATGTCTGTATTTGGGGTTAACCCATCAGAAGTAACGCAAACAATTTCGAGTGGGAATGCTAGCACTGCGCAAGGGAATTTGGCAAAAATTAATGAGGCGTATGCACTAATTGATTCACGTTATGTGGAAGACGTGAAAGATGAAAAGTTAGTTGAAGGTGCAATACAAGGTATGTTGTCTACGCTGAAGGACCCTTATTCCACGTATATGGATAAAGAAACAGCCAAACAGTTTAGTGAATCGCTTGATCCCGAATTAGAGGGGATTGGGGCTGAGGTGAACAAGACGGACGGTAAGCTTATTATCGTATCGCCAATTAAAGGTTCACCAGCAGAAAAGATAGGAATTAAACCGAATGACCAAATTTTATCTGTAGATGGAAACAGTGTGAAAGACTTATCACGTGAAGAAGCAGTATTAAAAATTCGTGGTAAAAAGGGAACGACTGTCGCAATTGAAATTAAACGTGCGGGAGTAACTGATCCGATTGTATTTAAAATTAAGCGTGAAAAGATTCCGATCTTTACAGTATTTAGTTCTGTGAAGCAAGAGAGCGGAAAAGATATCGGTTATATGCAAATCACTTCTTTTGCTGAAAATACAGCGAAAGAATTTAAGGATCAGTTAAAAGAGTTAGAGAAGAAAAATATAAAAGGCTTAGTTATTGACGTGCGTGGTAATCCTGGTGGCTACTTAAATAGTGTAGAAGATATACTAGGGGAAATTATGACGAATAAAAAGCCGATGCTACAAGTAGAGCAGCGAAATGGTGAGAAGAAGAAATTCTCTACGGAATTGAAAGAGAGAAAACCATATCCAATTTCAGTATTAATTGATAATGGAAGTGCTTCTGCTTCAGAGATTTTAGCGGGTGCGCTAAAAGAAGGAGAAGGATACGATTTAATTGGTGAAAAGACATTTGGTAAAGGTACTGTCCAGCAAGCTGTTCCATTTAAAGACGGCAGCAACATTAAATTAACGATGTTTAAATGGTTAACACCGGATGGGAACTGGATTCATAAAAAAGGAATCGCGCCAACAGTAGAAGTGAAGCAACCAAATTATTATCATGCGACACCAATTCAAATTGAAAAAACACTTTCATACAATTCAAATGATGTACAAGTAAAACATGCTCAGGAAATGCTTAAGAGCTTAGGTTATGTACCAGGTCGTGAAGATGGATACTTTAGTAAAGAGACAGAATCGGCTCTGAAAGCATTCCAAAATGCAAATGAAATGGAAGCGACAGGACAGCTTGATAAAAAGACAGCTGAAGCGATTCAAACTAAAATTATCGAAAAAATCCGTTCTGGAGAAAATGATCTACAATTACAGTCAGCATTAAAATTAATGGCAAAATAAGAAGAAATACAGGCAGTTTGCTGCCTGTATTTTTTTGTGTTAAACAAACGTTTGTTTAGTTATGATAATATAAAAAGAAAGAATGATATAAATGGTGGTGAATGAGTTCGTGGAGGCGTGGATTTTTGAAATAATGCGGGCAGTTGGACGTTTTTTCTTACACCCTGCTGTCTATATATTTGTAATAAGTAGTATCTTCGTTGGATACTTACGTATGTTAAGAGAACGAAAAGATTTTTCTTTTAAAGTTTATGATATTTGGTTTGAACTGCGAACCTCTCTATTTGCAGGGATTGGATACGGATTAGTAGTATCTATTATTACGATTGGGCTTGGACTTGTTGTTTCTAAAGCAAGCTTATGGGCCATTTTAATTTGGACGTTACTATTTGGATTAACGGCTATGTATCGATATTTATCGGCGGCTTATACATTTAGCATTGCGATTGTATGTGTTCTATTATCTTCTAAGCTACCAGTTTCCTTTTTACAGCTTCGAGAAGGTGAAGAGAGTACCATTGTATCCCTTGTTATTTTACTAGGCGTTATGCTTATTGTAGAAGGCTTATTGATTTCTAAAAACGCAGTAGGATATTCGACGCCGAGGATTAGGCAGGGAAAGCGTGGATTAAAGATTGGTTTACACGAATCAAAGCGTTTATGGATCGTTCCTATTTTTATTCTTGTACCGGGTGATGCGGTAACGCAGTTTATTTCATGGTGGCCTGTCGTTTCAATAGGTTCAAATACATATTCTCTATTCCTCATTCCATTTTTAATTGGATTTATGAGAAATATTAAAAGTTATGAGCCGACGGAAGCTTTATTATTTACAGGAAGACGGGTTTATGGGTTAGCAGGACTTGTGCTCGTTTTAGGAATCGCAAGTTACTGGTGGCACGTACTTGCAATTATCGCGATGGGAGTCGCTATGCTTGGGCGTTTCACAATTTCGATGCAAGAAAAAATTGCCGATGAAACAAGACCAGCGTATTTTGCTGCACGCAATGATGGGCTCGTTGTACTAGATACAATTCCAAATACAATTGGAGCAGAGCTGAAATTACTGCCTGGAGAAATTATTACGAAAGTAAATGGAGTCATTCCAAAAAGCGCCGAGGAATTTTATGATGCGCTTCAAACGAAGACGACAGGAGCATTTTGTAAATTAGAAGTATTAGATACAAATGGTGAGCTTCGTCTTGCACAAACTGCATTATATGCTGGTGGACATCACGAATTAGGTATTGTATTCGTTGAACAGGAGCATGAGTGGGATTCAGAAGCGATGTAATAGAAGGAATGGTATCACCTTGTGGTGGTACCTTTTTTGTTTTTGGGGGATGGGAGAGTAGTTAGTAAATGAAATTTATATCGGCGGTTTTGCAAATATATCAGCGCAACTCGAAATATATCGGCGATTATTCGAATATATCGACTTTCCAGCAAAAAACGACAACTATCGCAAAGCTTATTTTCAGTTTCATAGACGGATAACTTGAATAATTATTTGATAATGGTTATCATTTAGGGAGTCTTTTTAATTTTGGAAAATGGAGGTAAGATATGCTGCGTAAATTTTTCTCGTACTATAAACCGTATAAAGGTTTATTTATACTCGACTTTTCTTGTGCGGTTGTCGCAGGATTATTAGAACTCGGCTTCCCGCTTATCGTAAATCAATTTATTGATAAGTTATTGCCAGGGCAAAACTGGACGCTTATTTTATGGGCTTGTTTCGGTTTACTCGCAGTTTATATGTTAAATGCAGGCTTACAATATGTCGTTACATATTGGGGACATATGCTTGGTGTTAACATTGAAACAGATATGAGGCAGAAATTATTTGATCATATTCAAAAGCTATCATTCAGATTTTTTGATAATAATAAAACAGGTCATTTAATTTCACGCCTTACAAACGATTTAATGGAAATTGGGGAAATTGCTCACCATGGACCAGAAGATTTATTTATCGCCGTAATGACTTTAGTTGGGGCATTCTCATTTATGATGATGATCAACTGGAAGTTAGCGTTATTAACGTTCTTCGTCATTCCATTCCTATTATGGTTAGCGCTGTACTTCAATAAAAAAATGACAGGTACATTTAGACGTTTATTCTCAGATGTTGCTGATTTCAATGCATGTATTGAGAACAACGTTGGTGGTATTCGCGTTGTACAAGCATTCGGAAATGAAAAGTTTGAGAAAGAGCAATTTGCTGTGAACAACGCTCGTTTCCGTACAACGAAATTAATGGCGTATAAAATTATGGCGTTAAATTCGTCGATTAGTTATATGCTCATGCGTCTCGTAACGCTCTTCGTCTTAATATGCGGTACATGGTTTGTTCTGCAAGGAGAATTAACGTACGGTGGATTTATCGGATTCGTTCTATTAACGAATATTTTCTTCCGCCCAATTGAAAAAATTAACGCGGTAATCGAAAGCTATCCAAAAGGAATCGCCGGTTTTAAAAGATATGTAGAGCTTCTTGAAACAGAGCCTGACATTGTAGACTCTAAAGATGCAATGGAAGTGAAGCATGTACACGGTGATATTCAATATAACAACATTACGTTTGGATATGAAAACAAAGAACCGATTTTAAATGACATTAGTTTGAAAATACATGCAGGTGAAACAGTTGCGTTCGTTGGACCATCAGGAGCTGGGAAAACGACGTTATGTAGCCTATTACCACGTTTTTACGAGCAATCATCTGGATCGATTCAAATTGATGGAATTGATACGAAAGATATGACATTATCTTCACTTCGTAAGCAAATTGGAATTGTGCAGCAAGATGTGTTCTTATTCTCAGGAACAATTCGTGAAAATATCGCTTACGGAAATTTAAAAGCATCAGAAGCTGAAATTTGGCAGGCAGTAAAACGTGCGCAGTTAGAAGATTTAATTTACTCACAGCCGGACGGTTTAGATACTGTTATCGGTGAGCGCGGCGTGAAACTTTCAGGTGGGCAAAAGCAGCGTCTAGCGATTGCTCGTATGTTCTTGAAAAACCCGCCAATTTTAATATTGGATGAAGCAACTTCTGCGTTAGATACAGAGACGGAACTTGCGATTCAAAAATCGCTTGCGGAGCTATCTGTTGGTCGTACAACATTAGTTATCGCTCACAGACTAGCAACGATTAAAAATGCAGATCGCATCGTCGTTGTAAATAAAGATGGTATTGCAGAACAAGGTTCACATAATGAATTAATTGAGCAAGGCGGAGGATACAGTAGGTTATACGAAGCTCAGTTTAGTTCGTAAATATAATTTGTACTGAATTAGTGCACCATAAGTAGGTAAAAATCTCATATGGGAGGCTATAAAGTATGATTGTAACAACAACTTCTACAATTCAAGGGAAAGAGATTATTGATTATGTCGATATCGTGAATGGAGAAGCGATTATGGGTGCAAATATCGTTCGTGATCTTTTCGCTTCTGTCCGTGATGTTGTCGGTGGTCGCTCAGGCGCTTACGAAAGCAAATTGAAAGAAGCACGTGACATCGCAATGGAAGAGATGAAAACTCTTGCAAGACAAAAAAATGCGAATGCCATCGTTGGTATCGACGTGGATTACGAAGTAGTTCGCGAAGGGATGCTAATGGTTGCTGTGAGCGGGACTGCTGTCCGTATCTAAAGTGAGAAGCCGTGCTGATGCACGGCTTTTTGTATTCTATGTCGAAGATTCAATATTTCTTGGGAAATGCGGAAGGTCCCGTCGATATATAGGGAAGACATTAGAGTGCTTCTTTACATTTCCGGATTTTAACTAATAATGTTTCGTATTCTTGTTCGAGAGATGAGATATCATTGTGATGATTTGGTATGGAAATTCGGCCGATGACTTCTGTTAATTTTGTTTGTAATCGTAACAACTCTTGCTCAGTAACGTTTACAGAATCTCCGGTGGTTCTTTTTGTGTATTGCTCGTAATTACCGTGGAATACTCTAGGTTCACTCTCATCTACTTGTAGAATATGGTCTGCAACAGAGCGAATAAAGGCACGGTCATGGCTAATGAAAAGTATTGTGCCAGGATATTCTTGTAACATGGTTTCTAATTCTTCTTGCGTTGCTAAGTCTAAATAGTTTGTCGGTTCATCTAGCAGAAGCATATTATAGTTTCCTAAAAATACTTTTGCGAGTGCAACCTTCATTCGTTCACCCCCGCTTAGAACGTGCACAGGTTTATGAACATCCTCACGGCGGAATAGAAGCCGTGCAAGTATTGTGCGAACGAATGCTTCTGTATAGTTTGTTTCTTCTAGAACATTTTCTAAAATGGTTTTATCTGTTTTTAAAATAGATAATGTTTGTTCGAAGTATCCAATTTTACAACTTTTCGATAGCTGCATGCCACGCTCGTTTGTGAGAAGCATGTTGAACAAAGTGGTTTTGCCGCTTCCATTTGCCCCTAAAACGGCAAGCTTTGCACCAGGGGCAATAGTTCCATTCATATTTTTAAATAGTATACGGTCGCCTATTTTCTTTGTTGCTTTATTGAATTGTACTGCCACCTTACTATGAATGGGTGTATGGTATTGCACGTCAAATTGAGCTTGAGAAAGATCCTTTGGCTTTTCCTTCTTTTCTAGTTTTTCGAGACGTGTCTCTAATGCTTTCGCTGCTTTACTAACCTGTTCTTGGCCATGAGCTCCATTTAACCTATAAAGTCTAGATTCAGATGAACTGAACCGTGTTGGGATTTTTTTCATGTTAGAAGCACGTTGCTTTCTTTGTAGAATGGACTGTTCTAAACGATTTTTTTCTTGTATATATTGCTCATATTCTGCTTGTTTTTGTATTCGTTCACGTTCTTTTTGTTTTCGATAGTTTGAATAATTACCTTTGTACTCTTGAATAATACCGTCTTCAATTTCAATAATTTTGGTACATATATTATCTAGAAATTCACGGTCATGCGATATTAAAACAAGTGCCCCTTTATAAGATGAAAGTGCCTTTTCTAATTGCTCTGTACCGACCATATCTAAGTGGCTTGTTGGTTCATCAGCGAATAAAATGCCTGCATTTTATTCGAGAGCATGCGCAATCTTTAGTCGCATTCGTTCACCGCCGCTCATTGCGTCGGTAACGTTTGAAATACTCCATTTTCCTTTTGCGAGAGAAGAAGCGGTTTCCGGTAGTTCTTCGCTGAGCTGAGGAATGATGCTGATAGAACTATGATGAGTTACTATGCCTCTGTCAGCTTCTATTTCTTTACTTAATATTTGCAATAACGTAGATTTACCAGCTCCGTTGACTCCGACAATTCCTATGCGATCCTGTGCTTGAATTTCCAGTGATGGTAATGTAAATAGTGTGCGATCACCAAAGCTCTTTTCAATATTACGTGCGAATAAAATAGTCATAAAAAAACCTCCCTAGTTTCACTAGAGAGGATAAACGTCGCCCTTGTATGTAAAAAATCGTACATAAATAAACGATTTTTTACATGATCGTTTCGAAAGAAAGTATCGACAAATGGACAGACTAATCCCCTGCTAGTTTTCATCATTTTTGTTCACTATTTGTGATGGATGAAATAAATAAGAGAATTAGAACTTCATTGGTCAAAGTACCTTCCTTTCATAATATTACTTTTATTGTATGCGCATACAAAAGGGTTTGTCAAACTTATTTCTGTTCGCTATTTTTGAATTTATTATTATACAATTGTGCTTTTGCCAGCGCCTCAGCATCGTTTTTAATTTCATCCAGTCCATTCGCATCTCCAATAACATAACCTTCAAATGAAGAACCAACAAAATCAAAGATATATTGGAATTGAGCAATAAGCGGTAATGCTTTTAGCTTTGGATTATCCCCGCCAACGATGACAACATACATTTTTTTGCCTTTCATTTTTTCTTTGAAATGAAGAGATGTATCGCGCAAGCTTTGTGACCAGCGATCAACAAAGTTTTTCATATGTCCACTCATTCCGTACCAATATAATGGTGTAGCAAAGATAATCGTGTCGTGCTCTAGCATGCGTTTGGTTAACTGCTCATAGTCATCATTTACGGATTGGAATCCTTCTGCATCATGACGTTGGTCTGTAATAGGATAGACGGTATGATCACGCAAATAAATTTGTTCTGTTTCAATGTCCTCTATCATCATATGTGTTAAAGCTTCTGTATTTCCGTTTTGTCTTGAACTGCCATGTATAACAAACATGTAATCATTCCTTTTCTTTTGCTTGTTTTAGGAGTGAAACGTGTTTTTGCAAATTCGCTTGGATGTTGGAAAGTAATGTGATTTGCTTTGTTACTTCATTGAGTTTATCTTCGTAAAGCGTAAGGATACTGCTACACGGATTGTCGTACAGGTGCGGTTCAATTTCAAGGCAGCGCAGCATCCTTGCCGTCTCTTCTAAATTTAAGCCAATTTGTAAGTACATTTGAATAAGCTCCACTTTTTCGATGGCACTTTCATCAAAATCACGGTAACCATTTGCAAGGCGCTTAGTAGGGAGTAAGCCCTTTTCTTCGTAATGTCTTAGTGATCTTTCACTAACGCCAGTTTCTTTTGATAATTCTCCAATTCGCAATGCGTTTCACTCCTTCTACATGTATTGTAAACCTTCACACTAATGTGAGGGTCAACTCTGTTTTTTCGCAAAAGAATCTACATGATTTAAGAACACTTGAATGGCTTTAGATGGAATGAAATATTTACCGCGTACGATGGAAAACGGACGGATTAGTTGTTCATTTGGAACTTCGACGTGGAATAGTTCTTTTGCTAATAGCTCTTTCCGTACAGTCCAATCAGAAAGGATAGCGATGCCAAGCCCGGCACTAACAGCTTCCTTTACGCTTTGGATACTACTGAATGTAAAGAATCGTTTCATTTTTAAATGGTGTTGATGAATAAAGCGGTCACTATAAGCGCGTGTACCAGAACCACTTTCTCTTAATACCCATACTTGATCTTGGAGTGTACTTTCATTTATTTCATTTGTGCGGAGTAATGGATGATTTGGCGGGACGACGAGCTTCATTTCATCTTGCATAAATGTTTCAACATCTACGTCGGCGTATACGACTTGTCCTTCCACTAGGCCGATATCAATTTGATTAGAGCGAAGGCTTTGCAAAACGTCTTCTGTATTTGAGATGAAAGTATGAACTTCGACGTGTGGATTTTCATTCGCATAGTTAGCCAGTATTTTTGGAAGTAAGTATTCGCCAATTGTAAAACTAGCACCAATGCGAAGTGTTCCTGTTACAACGTTATGTAGTTCATTAATTTCTTGTTTAGCATCTTCGTAAAGAGAGAGCATTTGCTTTGCATGTATATATAATATGTTTCCAGCTTCCGTAACTTGGACGTGCTTCGGGGAGCGTTGAATAAGTGTAGTGCCAAATTCGTTTTCTAAGTTGCGTATATGCATACTTACTCCAGGCTGTGAAAGGTTTAATAATTCTGCTGCACGGGAGAAGTGTTTCTGTTCAACGACAGTAACAAAAATTTTTAAAATGTCTACGTTCATATAATGGGCTCCTTTCTTTTTCTATCATCTTATCATAAGTATTTCTGATGATAGAGATTTGGTATTGGTATTAAACTTATTATAGAAACTCTCTTATAATGTAAGTAGAAAGAACATGCATGTTCCAATACGATTATTGGAGTGGTTCAAAATGGAACAAACACTTGTTATACAAAAGAAGAAGCGTTTTGGATTTTCGCAAGGAATTGGGATTACATTATTAATCGCAATTGCCGCGAAATATTTAGCAGAGCTTCCATTTTTAAATATTATGGGACAATTAGTAATTGCTATTCTAATTGGGATGGTTTGGCGCGCTGCAATTGGAGTTCCTCACGATGCGATAGCAGGAACGAACTTTGCGAGTAAGAAGTTGCTGCGCTTTGGGATCATCTTACTTGGAATGCGATTAAATCTTGTTGATATTGCGAAGGCGGGACCGAAAGTATTGGTCATCGCGGCGGTTGTTATTACATTTACTATTTTTGTTGTATACGGACTAACGAAAGTATTTAAAGTAGAAAAGAAACTTGGGATTTTAACAGCATGCGGTACGGCAATTTGCGGCGCAGCCGCGGTCGTGGCAATTGCACCGCAAGTCAAAGCGAAGGACGATGAAACAGCAGTTGGGGCAGCAATCATCGCGATTTTAGGTACCATATTTACGCTTATTTATACGTTATTATATCCAGTGCTTGGTTTATCTCCGTACGGTTATGGTGTATTCTCAGGTGCGACGCTTCATGAAATCGCTCATGTCATCGCAGCTGCGGCGCCAGGAGGAAGTACTGCTGTAGACATCGCAGTTATTGTGAAGTTAACGCGCGTAGCAATGCTTGTGCCAGTAGCGATTTTAATTGGTCTATGGTTTGGTAAGAGTGAAGGTAGCAAAGAAAAGAAATCGTGGCGCGAACTTCCAATACCATGGTTCATTTTCGGGTTCTTAGCGATGAGTGCAGTGCATTCCCTCGGGATTATTCCAGAAGTTGTTGCGGGATACATTGTTGTTCTTGCTTACATGCTTATCGCAATGGCGATGGCAGGGCTCGGTTTAAATGTAGAGTTTAAAACGTTCCGTAAATTAGGAAGTAAAGCATTTGTGGCGGGGCTGATTGGCTCGGTTTGCTTATCGGTTCTTGGATACGTTCTTGTATATGCGTTAGGATTTATGTAGTAGAGGAGAAAGCTGTTCCCGAAGGTGTTTGGGGACAGCTTTTTCTTATGATTATAGTAGCGCTACGGATGTCGATATATTTGGAAAATCGCCGATATAAATGGAGTTGCGCTGATATATTTGGGAAATCGCCGATATATTTAGAAAATCGCTGATATAAATTGAATTACTCTTGTACTTTGTTAGAGTAGATGTTCAATGAAACATTTTTCCAAAATTTGTAAAGATATCTTTACTTGTAACTGGAAAATATTTATAATTTAAGTAAAGATATCTTTACTTTTGAAGGTGGATCCTATGGGTGTGAAAAATAAAATAAAAGAGTTAAGAAAGCAAAATCATATAACACAAGTTGAAATGGCAAAGGCGATGCAGGTGACGCGGCAGACGATAGTGGCGATTGAAAATCATCATTACAATCCGAGTCTAGAGTTATCTTTAAAAATTGCCAAATATTTTGGGGTGAAGGTGGAGGAAATCTTTACGCTGGAGTAAGGGGAGAGAAATGGTAGGAAAACGAGCATAGCGATAGGGGGAATAAAAAATGCAGGATGAGTTTGAGAGATTTCAGTCAGATAAAGCGTTTAAATATGTAGGGTTATTTTTTACGATTAGTTTAGCGATATGGAGTTTATATAATTTAATTGTTGATGGAAATGCTGGTATGCCGTTTGTTTTATTTGTACTAGGGCAGTGGGTGTATTTTCTTGTGAACTATTGGCCGAAGTGGAAATATAGAAATCGAAAAGAGGCTGATCATGTATGAGTAAGAGAGAGGTCATGAGATTCGTAGGGAGTTTGCTTGTAGCAGGAATTCTTTTAAATACGAGTTTAATGATTTTAAGTATTTCGTGGGGAACTATTTTTATATCGAATGTAGCGCTAGTCATTTTATATGGAATTTCGGAATATAAAGAGCAGAAGCGTTTGAAAGAAGAGGGAGTACCATCAATTGATGAGCGAGTTGTGAACAAGATGAAGTCATATTTTATGATTTGTATTACAAGCTTCGTTTTCTTGTTTATTATGTATCTTTGTGTAAATAAGTATTTAGATAGGCAAGCAGTACATGTAACTGAGCTATTATATATTGCTATTTTTGGTGTATTAATTAGTATCGCATCAACGAGTGTGTTAGCAACAAGGAATAATAGATAGAAAAAGGGGAACTGGGATGGGATTACCGGTGTTATGTGTCGCTACAGCTATATTTTCGCTTCTTTGGGGAATGCAAAACTTTTCTCGTAATCCAGTGCCGAGTATTTGTATTATGATTGGTACTGTAGGTTTATCGTATTATTTATTATTATTAGCCCATTATCATAAAACGGCAACGAGTGTTGTTGTTGGAGCACTTATTTTATTTTGTGGGCGCGCCATACAAAAGGGGTTATTTCCATAAAAGCTGTTTATACATTTTGTATAAACAGCTTTTTGTATTTTTTTTACAAAAAGCTTGAAAGTTACGTAACGTCATCTTTTATAATGAAAGGGAAGAGGTGATGGTAGTGATTTCAATACAAGAATTGACGAGAGAAACAGGGGTTACAGTACGTACACTACGTTATTATGATCAAATAGATTTATTAAAGCCGAGCGGAAAAACAGAGGGTGGACATCGGTTATATAGTGAAAATGACGTTATTCGTTTGCAACAAATTTTATTTTTAAAAGAAATGGGATTTTCATTAAAAGAAACTGCGAATATGTTAGTAAAAGGTGAGCTGGATTTAAAAAATTCGCTTGAAAAACAACTTCGGTTTGTACAGGAAGAACAAAAGAAATTTAATCGAATGGAGAGTGTTTTACAAGCAGTTGTTTATTCGGTAGATGTGGAGGGAGAACTCGATTGGAAAGTTATGTTTGAACTGATTCAGCTTTCGAAGCAGTCTCCTCGTATACGTGAAATATTTCAAAATGAAGTATTTTCAAAGGAAGAACAAAAATTGCTTCATAATTTACCAAACATGAGTAAGGAAGATCCGAATGTTTTAGAATGGGTAGATTTATTAAAGCAATTACGCACTTTTATGAAAGACGGTAAAGAAGCTGCTAGTGATGAGGTACAAGGGGCAATGAAGAGATTAATGCAGAAGTGTTTAGAAATGGCCAATGGTGATGAAGCGTTTTTAGATAAGTTATGGGAAGTTAGAAAATCGAAGGAAGATTCACAGAAAATGAGCATGTATCCAATTGAAGAAGAACTTTTACTATATATGGATGAAGCTTTTCGTATTTATGATGAAAAGGAGAGGGATAAATGAGTATGCTCGCAGAATATCGTTGGTATTTTTTAATTGGGGCAGAAATTGTATTTTGGTTATCGGCTATCGGTTTCTTTTTACTCCGTTACGGATTTCGTTTGAAAAAGGCGAGTTTTATTATGGGGATTGTACTACTCGTAAACGAAGTATTCATTTTAACCTTAGGGGTAGTGGACTATTATCAAACAGGAAAGTTCTCTAACTTTCAAATTATTACTGTAATTATTTTATTGTATGCAGTTTTCTACGGGAAAAAGGATTTGAAGAAGCTTGATATATTTGTGCAAAAATCAGTTGCGAAATGGCGGAATGAGCCGGCGCCTATTATAGAAGAACAGGTAGAATTAACAGGTATGGCTTATGCGAAGCAGGAAATAAAGAATTGGGTATTGCACCTTAGTTTGTTTGTTGTTGTGCATATTTTCTTTTTCTTTCTGTACGGTTTCGTACCATTTGAACAATGGGGGAATTGGTTAGAATCAGGAATCGTTTTAAATAAAGCAGCAAGTCGCGTTAGCCAAGTTTGGGCGATTATACTTTTAGTGGATACAGCTATTTCATTTTCATATGTTCTTTTTCCGAAGAAGGAGAAAGGTAACAAGAAGCTACTTTCTTAGGGGAAAGTAGCTTTTGCGGTATACAAATAATTTTTATAGGAGAGGATGACAATAGGAAAAAGAACTAGTTTTATATGGATATTTCTCTTTAGTTTAGTAGCATGCTCACAATCTAACACTGCAATTGATAAGAAGACTGATGTCGTTGTAAAGGGAACAGGAATTTCCAATCTAAATAAATTTGAACAGTTCGTTTTAAATATTGATCAAGGGAAAGTTGATAAAATAAGAATTGTACAATATACCCATGAAGGTGACCCGATTTTTCAAATGTTAGAGCGTAGTAAGCACGATATACTTTATGTGTCAGATAATAGAAAAGACCAATTTGCCGGTGATAATAAAGGGTTATATAAAGATAGTTGTAAAAGTATTGTGAAAGACGAGCGCGAATCAGGAACCATTTATAGGCTAATAGATTGTACGAATGAAGATGGGCGCAATGGATATGACGTATTATATGTACCTAAAAAATAGAGCTAGTAGAGGAAGGAAGTATATACTCCTTCCTTTTTCTATGTATATATTGTCGAAAACTTTACCGAATATCTGTTCGTTTTTTTAGGCTTTTTATGGGCATTCGTGGTAAAATAATAATACAGATTTTTTATGAGGAGGTCGGATTTTTTTGGAACGTCAATTTGAAATTGTCTCAGCGTATTCCCCGCAAGGTGATCAGCCGGTAGCTATAGAGAAGCTTGTAGAGGGAATTAATAGTGGAAAGAAAAAGCAAGTGTTGCTTGGAGCAACAGGAACGGGTAAGACATTTACGATTTCAAATGTCATTAAAGAAGTGCAAAAGCCAACACTTGTTATGGCTCACAATAAAACGTTAGCAGGGCAGTTATATAGTGAGTTGAAAGACTTTTTCCCGAATAATGCAGTTGAATATTTTGTTAGTTATTACGATTATTATCAACCAGAAGCGTATGTGCCGCAAACAGATACGTTTATTGAAAAAGACGCACAGATTAATGATGAAATTGATAAATTGCGTCACTCGGCAACGTCTGCATTATTTGAACGGGATGATGTAATTATTGTTGCGAGTGTTTCGTGTATATATGGTTTAGGTTCTCCAGAAGAATACCGCGAGCTAGTTGTTTCGCTTCGAGTTGGTATGGAAAAAGACCGTAATCAATTGCTTCGTGAACTTGTTGATGTACAGTATGGACGTAATGATATTGATTTCAAGCGTGGTACATTCCGTGTGCGAGGAGATGTAGTTGAAATCTTCCCGGCATCACTTGATGAGCATTGTATTCGAATCGAATTTTTCGGTGATGAAATCGATCGTATTCGTGAAGTAAATGCGTTAACAGGTGAAGTATTAGCAGAACGTGATCATGTAGCAATCTTCCCAGCATCTCACTTCGTTACACGTGAAGAAAAGATGAAGGTCGCTATTGAAAATATCGAAAAAGAATTAGAAGAGCGTTTAAAGGAATTAAATGATAACGGCAAGTTGTTAGAAGCGCAGCGTATAGAACAGCGTACACGTTATGATTTAGAAATGATGCGCGAGATGGGATTTTGTTCAGGTATTGAAAACTACTCCCGTCATTTAACACTTCGTCCAGCGGGGGCAACGCCGTATACGCTATTAGACTATTTCCCGAAAGATTTCTTAATCGTTATGGATGAATCGCACGTATCAGTACCGCAAGTAAGAGCGATGTATAACGGGGACCAAGCGCGTAAGCAAGTGCTTGTGGATCATGGATTCCGTCTGCCGTCAGCTTTAGATAATAGACCGCTCACATTCGATGAGTTTGAAGAGAAAACGAATCAAGTTATTTATGTTTCAGCAACGCCAGGACCGTATGAGTTAGAGCAGTCGCCAGAAGTAATAGAACAAATTATTCGTCCAACAGGGCTTTTAGATCCACCAATTGATATACGACCAATTGAAGGGCAAATTGACGATTTATTAGGAGAGATTCAAGATCGTATTGCAAAAAATGAACGTGTATTAATTACGACTTTAACGAAGAAAATGTCAGAGGATTTAACGGATTACTTAAAAGATGTAGGAATTAAAGTTAACTATCTTCACTCTGAAATTAAAACGTTAGAACGTATTGAAATTATCCGCGATCTTCGCCTCGGTAAATTTGATGTACTTGTCGGCATTAACTTATTGCGAGAAGGATTAGATATTCCGGAAGTATCACTTGTAGCTATTTTAGATGCTGATAAGGAAGGGTTCTTGCGTTCAGAACGTTCATTAATTCAAACAATCGGTCGTGCCGCGCGTAATGAAAACGGCCGCGTTATTATGTATGCAGATCGTATAACGAAATCTATGGGAATTGCGATTGAAGAAACGAAGCGTCGTCGTAGTATACAAGAAGCTTACAATGAAGAGCATGGTATTACGCCGAAAACGATTCAAAAAGGTGTGCGTGATGTAATTCGTGCAACGACAGCTGCTGAAGAAACGGAAACGTATGAAGCAACGCCAGCTAAGAAGATGACGAAAAAAGAGCGTGAAAAGACAATTGCGAAGATGGAAGCAGAAATGAAAGAAGCAGCAAAAGCGTTAGACTTCGAGCGTGCAGCTGAACTAAGAGATTTACTATTAGAATTAAAAGCGGAAGGGTGAAAAAAGTGAGTAAGAGCAAGGATTTTATCGTTGTAAAAGGTGCTAGAGCACATAACTTAAAAAATATTGATGTAACCATTCCGAGAAATCAGCTTGTCGTTGTAACGGGATTGTCTGGTTCGGGGAAATCATCATTAGCATTTGATACGATTTATGCAGAAGGGCAGCGCAGATACGTAGAATCGTTATCTGCGTATGCGCGCCAGTTTTTAGGACAAATGGATAAGCCGGATGTGGACACGATTGAAGGATTATCACCAGCAATTTCAATCGATCAAAAAACGACGAGTCGTAACCCACGTTCAACTGTCGGAACGGTAACGGAGATTTATGATTACTTACGTTTATTATTTGCACGAATTGGTACGCCAATTTGTCCGAATCATGGCATTGAAATTACGTCACAAACAGTAGAGCAGATGGTAGACCGTGTTCTTGAATATCCTGAACGTACGAAATTACAAGTGTTAGCGCCTATCGTTTCTGGGCGTAAAGGTGCGCATGTAAAAGTACTTGAAGATATTAAGAAGCAAGGATATGTTCGTGTTCGCGTTGACGGTGAAATGCTTGATGTATCTGAAGATATTACGTTAGATAAAAATAAGAAGCATTCCATTGAAGTTGTAATTGACCGTATTGTTGTAAAAGAAGGAATCGCAAGCCGCCTTGCTGATTCACTTGAAAGTGCATTAAAGCTTGGCGGAGGCCGAGTGTTAATTGATGTAATGGGAGAAGAGGAACTTCTGTTTAGTGAACATCATGCTTGTCCGCATTGTGGTTTTTCAATCGGAGAATTAGAGCCGCGTATGTTCTCATTCAACAGTCCGTTCGGAGCATGTCCTTCTTGTGATGGACTTGGTTCAAAGCTAGAGGTAGATTTAGAGCTTGTTATCCCGAACTGGGATTTATCATTAAATGAACATGCGATTGCACCTTGGGAACCAACAAGTTCACAATATTACCCACAACTTTTACAATCTGTATGTAATCATTACGGCGTTGATATGGATGTGCCTGTAAAAAATATACCGAAAGATTTATTTGATAAAGTGTTGTACGGAAGCGGGGAAGAGAAAGTTTATTTCCGCTATGTAAATGAATTTGGTCAAGTAAAGGAAAATGAGATTTTATTTGAAGGTGTTATTCCAAACATTGAACGTCGTTATCGTGAAACGAGTTCTGATTACATTCGTGAGCAAATGGAAAAGTATATGGCAGAACAAGCTTGTCCAAAGTGTAAAGGTGGACGCTTAAAGCCTGAGAGTTTAGCTGTATTTGTTGGCAATAAAACGATTGCTGACGTAACGAAGTATTCAGTTCAAGAAGTACAAGAATTCTTCTCAAATGTAGAGCTAACGGAGAAGCAACAAAAAATAGCTCATTTAATTTTAAGAGAAATTCAGGAGCGCGTTGGGTTCTTAGTGAACGTTGGTTTAGATTATTTAACGTTAAGCCGTGCCGCAGGAACTTTATCAGGTGGTGAGGCGCAGCGTATTCGTTTAGCGACGCAAATTGGTTCTCGTCTAACTGGCGTACTTTATATTCTAGATGAGCCTTCAATTGGTTTACACCAGCGTGATAACGATCGTCTTATTCGTACATTGCAAGAAATGCGCGATTTAGGCAATACGTTAATCGTTGTTGAACATGATGAAGATACGATGATGGCTGCTGACTATTTACTTGATATAGGGCCTGGTGCAGGTATTCATGGTGGACAGGTCGTTTCAGCGGGGACGCCGGCTGAAGTTATGCAAGATGAGAATTCATTAACAGGGAAGTATTTAAGTGGTAAAGAGTTTATTCCAGTTCCACTTGAAAGACGTAAAGGTGATGGACGTAAAGTAGAGATTGTCGGCGCAAAAGAGAATAACTTAAAGAATGCGAAAATGTCATTCCCACTCGGTACGTTTGTAGCGGTAACAGGGGTATCTGGTTCTGGTAAAAGTACGATGATTAATGAAGTATTATATAAATCGTTAGCTCAAAAGTTATATAAAGCGAAAGCGAAGCCAGGTACTCATAAAGAGATTAAAGGTCTTGAACATTTAGATAAGGTAATTGATATTGATCAATCACCAATTGGTCGTACACCACGTTCTAATCCAGCGACGTACACAGGTGTATTCGATGATATTCGTGATGTGTTTGCACAAACGAATGAAGCGAAAGTGCGCGGATATCAAAAAGGACGTTTCAGCTTTAACGTAAAAGGTGGCCGTTGTGAAGCGTGCCGTGGTGATGGAATTATTAAAATCGAAATGCATTTCCTACCAGATGTGTATGTTCCGTGTGAAGTTTGTCACGGTAAACGATATAATCGTGAAACGTTAGAAGTGAAATATAAAGATAAGAATATTTCTGAAGTGTTAGGGATGACAATTGAAGATGGAGTAGAATTCTTCGCCAATATTCCTAAAATTAAGCGTAAACTTCAAACGCTTGTAGATGTTGGGCTTGGTTATATGAAATTAGGTCAACCAGCAACAACATTATCTGGTGGGGAAGCACAGCGTGTGAAATTAGCTTCTGAATTACACCGTCGTTCTACAGGTCGTACGTTATACATTTTAGATGAGCCAACGACTGGTTTGCATGCGCATGATATTGCACGTCTTCTAGAAGTGCTGCAACGTCTTGTTGAGAGCGGTGAGACGGTACTTGTAATTGAACATAATTTAGATGTAATTAAAACAGCTGATTATATCGTTGACCTTGGACCAGAGGGCGGAGATAAAGGTGGACAAATCGTTGCTTCCGGAACGCCAGAGCAAGTAGTGAAAGAAGAACGCTCATACACAGGTAAGTATTTAAAAGAGATTTTAAATCGTGATAAAGCAAGAATGAAAGAGAAAATAAAAGAAGTAGAGTTATCGCAATAAGTTTATTGATGAAAACCGAGTGGAAATGACGCTCGGTTTTTATTGTATAGGGGGAGAAGATGGAGTTTTTAGAGGTGTTAAGGAAGAAACATATGAAGGTAAGAGAGTTTCAAAGTTGGGGTGTATATTTTCGAAAGCGCTGGGAGGATCACTTTGCAAATCATTTAAGTGATAAAGAAAAAGAAGATATTTTTCTTTATGGAGATAAGTATGCATGTGGTTATCTATGGCACATATTTAGTTATGAGAAAAAGAAGTGTTTAGAGGGTAAAGAAGCGGAAAACGCGTTTCATAATGAAGTGAAAAAGGATTGCTACATCTTCTATCAACACTGTGATGAGATACTGTTAATAAAGGATGCGAGTTTGTTACATATGGATGATATATTGTGTGAGACAGACGATGCGTATAAAGGTGATATCTATATCGTAGATAAAGATTTCACTTGGACCTTTGTAAAAACGCATGAACGTAGGTGGTGTGGTCCTTATTTTGCGAGGAAGTGTTAGTAGGTATACAAGCATGAAAGATAGAATAAGTTGATATAAGTGTTCGTATCATACTTGCGTTTATTATCTATTAGCGTATGATGAAATATATATGTTTAAAAGGATGTGTAACGAAATGAGATGGATTGTATCACTTCTTGTAAATAGCGTTGTGTTAATCGCTGTATCGGGACTTTTAAAAGGGATTGCACCAGATGCATTTTACGTAGCAAATATACAAACTGCAATTATTGCTAGTATTATATTGGCGGTTTTAAATGTGTTCGTAAAGCCGTTTTTAATTTTAATTACGCTACCAATTACTGTTGTAACTTTCGGCTTCTTCTTAATTGTTATTAATGCGATTACGTTAAAAATAGCAGATTCATTATTAGGAGATGCTTTTAATATATCAGGATTTGGTGTAGCGATTGTTGCGGCAATTTGTATTTCAATTTTTAATATGATAATTGAAAAGGCAATTGTTGAACCTCTATATGAAAAAAAGAGAAAGTGACAAAAAGAAAAACATTTCATTATTCGTATGAAATGTTTTTTTCTATTTATTAGAAACCGTATTTCTTGTTTCCAGAAAAAAATGGTACAATATCCGATAGAATGGAATTTTACATCAAACGAGACTGAACCCGCAGCGGAGTGGAGGTTTATACATATGCCGAAAGTAAGGACAAAAGATTTAATTGAACAATTTCAATTGGAGTTAATCAGTGGTGAAGAAGGCATTCATCGTCCGATTGATACAAGTGATTTATCACGACCTGGAATTGAAATGGCAGGATTTTTTACATATTATCCAGCAGATCGTGTGCAGCTTCTTGGAAAGACGGAGCTTACGTTCTTTGACACGTTAACGTCAGAGCAAAAACAAGAGAGAATGAAAGCGCTTTGTACTGAGGAGACGCCATGTATTATTGTAACTCGTAATCAAGATGTACCAGATGAGTTATTACAAGCATCACGTGAATCAGGTATGCCTTTATTACGTTCTTCTCAAACGACAACTAGATTATCAAGTCGTTTAACAAACTATTTAGAAGGTAAGTTAGCACCAACAACTGCTGTTCATGGTGTGTTAGTAGATATTTACGGTGTTGGTGTTTTAATTACAGGTCAAAGTGGTGTTGGTAAAAGTGAGACAGCTCTTGAGCTTGTAAAGCGTGGTCACCGTCTTGTTGCGGATGATAGTGTAGAAATTCGTCAAGAAGATGAAGACATGTTAGTCGGAAGCTCACCAGATTTAATCGAGCATTTATTAGAAATTCGTGGTCTAGGTATTATTAACGTTATGACGTTATTCGGTGCAGGGGCAGTACGAAATTATAAGCGTATTACACTTGTTATTAATCTTGAAATTTGGGATCAAAAGAAAAATTACGATCGCTTAGGTCTTGATGAAGAGAAGATGAAAATTATTGATACAGAGCTTACGAAGATTACACTTCCAGTTCGTCCTGGTCGAAACTTGGCTGTTATTATTGAAGTAGCAGCGATGAACTTCCGTTTAAAACGTATGGGAGTCAATGCAGCACAGCAGTTCTCTGAACGATTAATGAGTGCAATTGAGTTAGGAAATCAGGAGTAAACTTTGGAGAGGGAGGTCATATACATATGCTGTTAGCTTCTGTACCACAGCTTGACCGTGTAGCTATCCAACTTGGGCCGTTTCCTGTGTATTGGTACGGGATTATTATCGGTACAGGTGTGCTATTAGGTCTTTGGCTGGCAACTCGCGAGGGAGAAAGGCTAGGTATTCCAAAAGATACATTTGTTGACCTTGTATTAATTGCAGTACCGATCGCTATTCTTTTTGCGAGAATGTACTATGTTATTTTTGAATGGGAATATTACGCACAAAATCCGAGTCAAATTATTAATATTCGTCAAGGTGGTTTGGCGATTCATGGTGGTTTAATCGGGGCTGTTATTACAGGTGTTCTTTTTGCGAAACGACGCGGACTTTCTTTCTGGAAGTTGGCTGATATTGCTGCACCAAGTATTTTACTAGGACAAGCAATTGGCCGATGGGGAAACTTTATGAACCAAGAGGCGCATGGTGATGAAGTAACGAGACAGTTTTTAGAAGGTCTTCATTTACCGGATTTTATTATTAATCAAATGTATATTGAGGGTGTGTACTATCATCCGACGTTTTTATATGAATCATTATGGAATTTTGCAGGCGTAATTTTACTACTTGCATTAAGAAAAGTGAATTTACGTCGCGGGGAGTTATTCTTCACATATTTAATTTGGTATTCAGTAGGACGCTTCTTCGTAGAAGGCTTACGTACAGATAGTTTAATGCTAGGACCACTTCGTATTGCACAAGTAATGTCAATTGGACTTGTTGTTATTTCTATTATTTTCATTATTGTGAGACGAAAAATGGGGCAAGCTGATAAAAGATATTTAGAAAATTAGAGACAAGTAGCATCTTATTATAAGATGCTGCTTCTTTCATATTCAGGAAGGCGAAAGGACTAAGGCGATGAGAATAAATACAGTTTTATTTGATTTAGATGGAACTTTAATTAATACAAACGAACTTATTATTTCTTCTTTTTTACATACTTTAAATACATATTATCCAAATCAATATAAGCGTGAAGATGTATTGCCATTTATCGGTCCATCTTTGCATGATACTTTCAGTAAGATTGATGAAAGTAAGGTTGAAGAGATGATTACAAGTTATCGCGAATTTAACCATGATCATCATGATGAATTAGTAGAAGAATATGAAACTGTATATGAAACAGTTCGAGAGTTGAAGAAGCAAGGTTATAAAGTTGGTATTGTTACAACGAAAGCGAGACAAACCGTTGAGATGGGATTACAGTTGTCAAAGCTTGATGAATTTTTTGATGTTGTCGTGACAATTGATGATGTAGAGCATGTGAAACCACATCCAGAGCCACTTCAAAAAGCGCTTGAATTATTAGATGCAAAACCAGAAGAAGCATTGATGGTTGGGGATAATCATCATGATATTGTCGGTGGTCAAAATGCGGGGACGAAAACAGCTGCGGTTTCATGGACGTTGAAAGGTAGAGCGTATTTAGAAGCTTACAAGCCGGACTTTATGCTAGATAAAATGAGTGATTTGCTACCGATTTTGTCTAATATGAACCGTTCATAAAGGTCCAAGTAAGTTAGTAGAGGAGCGAGCTAAGTGCGACGGACAACGCGCTATCCTGTTTCAGGAGAAAATTCATTATGGAATGTGTATAAAACAGTGTCTTTTTGGAAGGTAATGAAAAACTTTATTATTATCCAAATTGCACGTTACACGCCATTTTTATCTGTGAAGAATTGGTTGTACCGCACTTTTTTACGGATGAAAGTAGGAAAGAAAACATCATTTGCGCTTATGGTAATGCCGGATATTATGTTCCCAGAAAAGATAACTGTGGGAGAGAATTCGATTATTGGCTATAACACAACGCTTTTAGCACATGAATATTTAATTCGTGAATATCGACTTGGGGAAATTGTCATTGGAAATGAAGTGATGATTGGAGCGAATGTAACAATATTACCAGGTGTGAAAATTGGAGACGGTGCGACTGTCTCAGCTGGCACACTTGTTCATAGAGATGTACCGAGCGGTGCTTTCGTAGGTGGAAATCCAATGCGTATTATTTATACGAAAGAGCAAATGACCGCCAGAGAAGGTTCATGGTGAAAATGTAACATTTCTCCTCTTTTTTTATGAATAAAAAGGAAATAATTGAGTATAATATACTGTTTTGTTTTTTACGGAATCGTTTATACTTATAGATAGAAGAATGTGTGAACGAAGAAAACAAAAAACTGGAGGATATATGGGGAAAAATCAAAGGATATATAAGGAGAACGGACAAGTTATCTCTTTTAATCAATTAGCGGACTTCTTTTATAAAAAAGGGATGAGAGCTTACAAAGGACAAAAATTGCAAGATGCAATTAAATATTTTCGAAGAGCGGCACAAAGTGAGAAGGAGCCGTTTATTTTATGTCAATTAGCAACAGTATTATCTGAGGCTGGTGAATATCAAGAGTCGAATCAAACCTTCTTAAAGTTAGTTAGATCTAATCCTGAACTTGAACAGTGCTATTATTTTATTGCAAATAATTATGCATATATGGGGTTATTTCAACAGGCGAAGAAATATGCGGATCGCTATTTAGAAGTTGCAAAAGAGAAGGAATTCGTAGAAGATACATTAGAACTTCTAGAGATTATGGAAGAAGAAGCAATGGGTGCGGAAGAGATTGAAGATGAAGATGATTTAATTGTTATGCAGGAAGAAGCGAATCGTTATATTCGTAATGGACAGTTAGAAGAAGCAATTGCTACATTAGAAATTGTTACGAAAGATTATCCGGAATTTTGGTCAGGTCATAATAATTTAGCCATTGCACATTTTCAATCGGGTAATGTAGACAAAGCGCTGAAGTTAACAGAAATGATTTTAGAGAAAAATCCTGGTAATATACATGCGCTTTGTAATACACTTATTTTTCTATATTCAATTGGAGAGCATAAACAAGTAGAAGCATTAGCGGGACAGCTAGTTTCAGTATATCCAATTTCATTTGAACATCGTTTGAAACTGGGAACTACACTTGCAACAATTGGTTATTTCGAGCATGCATATAAATGGTTCAAACTATTAAAGCGTCAAGGATATGAGGGAGACGTTAGTTTTTATTATTGGTTTGCATATTCTGCTTATATGGTGAAAGATCAGCAACTAGCTGAAAAAATGTGGCAATATGTCGTGGAATTGCATCCTGATAAAAAGGGAAAAGAACCGTGGAATGCGCTGAATTTAGCAGATGAAGGACAAAACGTGTTATTTGAAGAATTACGAAAATCATTTCAGCAAAGTGCGACGCTAGAAGAACAAATGCTAGCTTTATATTTAATGAATGAATTGTCAACGCCGGAGAAGGTGGGATTCTTCTTTGATATAACGCAAGCGAAGAACGGTGTTCCCATCGTATCACAACTTGCAAAGTACTTCTTTTTACTTAATAGTCATAAGAGTATTCCAGTTGATTTACAGCAATTTGAGCAGTGCGCGAGAATCGCGGATGCATTATACAATTATACGAAAAAAGATGATGAATTAATTGAAGAGTGTTTACACTTTTGGTTTTGTACGTTCATACGTTTATATACATCTGGAGACATATTTACAAATGTGTACGGCTGGTCAGCTGCGATTGAATACATTGTACGCGGCGAACAAGGAAATAAAATGACACAGTCGGAGCTTGGAGATGTATATAATGTATCTGTAGCGACTGTCCGAAAGTATGTGCAAGCTGTTAAGCGTACGCACACATAAGATAAGCAAATCATTGGGAAAAAAATGATGCTAACAGTATAATGAGGGTAACTTAATTGTGTAGGAATGGATAGGAGTGAATAGTGTGTCAGAAGAAAAAATTTATGATGTCGTTATTATTGGTGCAGGACCAGCTGGTATGACAGCTGCAGTATATACATCTCGTGCAAATTTAAGCACATTAATGCTTGAGCGTGGTATTCCAGGTGGCCAAATGGCAAACACGGAAGATGTAGAAAACTACCCAGGTTATGAGTCTATTTTAGGACCAGATTTATCAAATAAAATGTTCGAGCATGCGAAGAAATTTGGTGCTGAATATGCATACGGTGATGTGAAAGAAGTCATCGATGGTAAGGAATACAAAACAATTATTGCTGGTAAAAAAGAATATAAAGCACGTGCAATTATCGTTGCAAGCGGTGCAGAGTATAAAAAAATTGGTGTACCGGGTGAAACAGAACTTGGCGGCCGCGGTGTATCATATTGTGCAGTATGTGACGGAGCATTCTTTAAAGGAAAAGAACTTATCGTAATTGGCGGCGGAGATTCTGCTGTTGAAGAGGGTGTGTTCTTAACGCGCTTCGCATCAAAAGTAACGATCGTTCACCGTCGTGACACGCTTCGTGCACAGAAAATTTTACAAGACCGTGCTTTCCAAAACGAAAAAGTAGATTTCATTTGGAACCACACGATAAAAGAAATCAACGAAGCAAGTGGTAAAGTAGGAAGTGTAACACTTGTGGACGTAAATAGTGGAGAAGAGAAAGAAGTCAAAACTGACGGCGTATTCGTATACATCGGTATGTTACCTTTATCAAAACCATTTGTTGAACTAGGTATTACAAATGAAAATGGTTACCTTGAAACGAACGAGCGTATGGAAACGAAAATTCCTGGTATTTTCGCAGCTGGTGATGTTCGTGAAAAAATGCTTCGTCAAATTGTAACTGCAACAGGTGACGGTAGTATTGCAGCGCAAAGTGCACAACATTACGTAGAAGAATTATTAGAGGAATTAAAAACTGTATCAGAAAAATAAGGGATAATATACCTTGTGAGAAGAAAGCTACCGACAGGAGCTTTCTTCTTTTTTTGTGTGAAAATGTCAAAGTTTTGTCAAAAAATATAAGGATTATAAGCTTTCTTATTGATATACTGGACTTTACGGAAAAAATCACTATAAGAAATGAGGAATTTATTCAGTATGGAATGGCGTAATATATATCGTGGATTTTGTATGGGCGTTAGTGATTTAATTCCTGGTGTGAGCGGCGGTACAATCGCTGTTGTGTTAGGGATTTATGAACAATTGCTTGCGGCAATTAGTGGATTCTTTAGTCGTGAATGGAAAAAACATTTAGGATTTTTAATTCCACTTGCAGCTGGTGTGGCAGCGGCATTTTTAACGTTAAGTCACGTTATTAAATATTTACTTGCAAATCATTATGAACCGACTCAATTTTTCTTCCTCGGTTTAATTATTAGTATATTACCGATGTTAATGAGGGAAGCTGATGCAAAGTCGTCGTTTAAAGGTAAGCACATCGTTTTATTAATAGTTGCAGCAATTCTTGTTGCGATTACAGCTTTCTTTAAACCAGATAAGGCAGCAGATCCAATTACGACGTTAACAATTTTAAATGCAATTGGTTTATTTTTCGCAGGATGGATGGCTAGTATGGCCATGCTGCTTCCTGGAATTAGTGGATCGTTTATTTTATTAATTATTGGTGTGTATCCAACAGCAATTAACGCTTTAACTACACTTAACTTACCTTTAATCGTGGTTATCGGTGCTGGTGTTA
Organism: Bacillus cereus group sp. BfR-BA-01311; assembly: GCF_022664295.1. Classification (NCBI taxonomy): domain Bacteria; kingdom Bacillati; phylum Bacillota; class Bacilli; order Caryophanales; family Bacillaceae; genus Bacillus; species Bacillus cereus group sp. BfR-BA-01311. The sequence goes on along the minus strand of NZ_JAKUHC010000003.1, from coordinate 179,309 downwards.
TGGTTGGATTTGTTGTAAGTAGTAAAGGCATTAGTTTTTTATTAGATCGTTATAAAAGTATGACATTTGCGGCAATTATTGGACTTGTAATCGGTTCGATTGTAATTGTATTCCCTGGGATTCCGACTGGTGGATTTTCAATTATAAGTTCAATCATTACCTTTATTTTAGGATTTGCGATTGTTACTTATTTCGGTAAGAAATAAGGGCTTTAATCCCCTTGGCGATAAAAATCGTTAAGGGGATTTTTCATGCTATTCATTCAAAGTATAAGCATTTACATTGCTTGTTATAGAAAGCTTTTTTAAAATTGCTGAGTAGCATATGCTTAGCGAAAGAGGACTGGCTCCTTCGTTGTAGCAAACTGTTTTTGATAGTATAATGAAAGAAGTATGCAGTGAGGAATTTTACTGCAAGTAGCTGAGGTGAAGAAACATGCAAAGAGTGACAAACTGTGTGTTAATTAGAGATAATGAAGTACTCTTACTCCAAAAACCTCGCCGAAATTGGTGGGTTGCACCAGGCGGGAAAATGGAGCGTGGTGAGACTGTAAGAGATTCCGTTGTTCGCGAGTATCGTGAAGAAACAGGTATTTATTTGAAAAACCCAGCGTTAAAGGGGGTCTTCACCTTTGTCATCCAAGAAGGTGATAAAGTTGTTTCTGAATGGATGATGTTCTCCTTTTTAGCGACAGATTTTGCAGGAGAAAACAAACTAGAGAGCGAAGAAGGCATCATTGGTTGGCATACATTTGATAAAATTGATGATTTAGCAATGGCGCCAGGAGATTATCACATTATTGATTATTTAATTAAAGGAAATGGCATAATCTACGGTACATTTGTATATACCCCAGATTTTGAGTTGCTTTCATATCGATTAGATCCGAGTTAAACCGTCAAGGAGAGGATACAATGACAGAGAATAATGATATAAAAATGGTAATTATTACAGGGATGTCTGGAGCTGGAAAAACAGTAGCTTTACAAAGTTTTGAAGATTTAGGATATTTTTGTGTGGATAATTTACCACCGATGTTATTGCCAAAGTTTATTGAGCTTATGGCGGATTCAAAAGGGAAAATGAATAAAGTGGCACTTGGTATTGATTTACGTGGCCGCGAGTTTTTCGAACATTTATGGGGAGCACTTGATGATTTATCAGAACGTACATGGATTATTCCTCATATTTTATTTTTAGATGCGAAAGATAGTACGCTTGTAACTCGTTATAAAGAAACGAGACGTTCGCATCCACTTGCACCAACTGGTTTGCCGTTAAAGGGAATCGAAGCAGAGCGTAATTTATTAACAGATATGAAGGCACGAGCGAATATTGTGCTTGATACATCGGATTTAAAACCGAAAGAATTACGTGAAAAAATTGTTCACTTGTTCTCAACAGAAACTGAGCAAGCATTTCGTGTAAATGTTATGTCATTTGGATTTAAGTACGGTATTCCAATTGATGCAGATTTAGTATTTGATGTTCGTTTTTTACCAAATCCATATTACATTCCACACATGAAGCCATTAACAGGACTAGATGAAGAAGTTTCTTCGTATGTACTGAAATTTAATGAGACACATAAGTTTTTAGAGAAGTTGACGGATCTGATTACTTTCATGCTGCCTCATTATAAAAGAGAAGGCAAAAGTCAACTTGTAATTGCAATTGGATGTACAGGTGGACAGCATCGTTCTGTTACGCTTACAGAATACCTTGGGAAACATTTGAAACCAGAGTATAGTGTTCATGTATCTCATCGTGATGTGGAGAAGAGAAAGGGCCATTAAGGGATGAAAAAAGAGAGAAAGCCTAAAATTGTCATCATGGGAGGCGGAACTGGACTCTCTGTTTTATTAAGGGGATTAAAGCAATATCCTGTTGATATTACAGCAGTTGTTACAATTGCTGATGATGGTGGCAGTTCGGGTAGATTACGTGATGAGCTAGAAATTCCACCTCCAGGTGACATCCGTAACGTACTTGTTGCGTTATCGGATGTAGAGCCACTGGTGGAAGCTTTATTTCAGCACCGTTTCACAACAGGAGACGGACTGAAAGGTCATGCGTTAGGAAATCTATTGTTGGCAGGTATGACCTCGATTACAGGAGACTTTTTCCATGCAATTACAGAAACAAGTAAAGTATTAAATGTCAGAGGACGTGTATTACCAGCAGCGAATCAAAGTGCGGTACTTCATGCGGAACTTGAAGATGGGGAAATTGTAACAGGTGAATCAAAGATTCCTTATTACGGAAAGAAGATTAATCGTGTCTTTTTAACTCCAGAAGATGTAGAGCCATTGCATGAAACGTTGGCTGAGATTAAACGAGCTGATTTACTTGTTTTCGGTCCTGGAAGTTTGTATACGAGTATATTGCCTAATTTAGTTGTTAACAAAATTGGAGACGCTGTTCTTGCTGCAAAGGCGAAGAAGGTATATGTATGTAACGTTATGACACAAGCGGGTGAAACGATGGGATATACTGCTTTTGATCATGTGCAGGCGTTACACGATCATTTAGGGCAACCATTTATCAATACTGCAATTGTAAATAACCGTGAGATTCCTTGTGAATTACGCAAGTCATATGAGGAAGAAATGTCTACACCAGTTGTAGTGGATGAAGAACGTTTTGTTGAAAATAATATTGATGTTATTCAAGAGGGATTAGCGAAGTATGATGATCATGTTGTAAGGCATGATACGTTAAAGTTAGCGTCCATTTTATATTCATTGTTATAAATATGCGTTGCCTCGTTTGAGGTAGCGCTCCTCATTCATATAGGACAAGAATTTTGTTCCATAATAATCGTATAAGGAGGTGTTGACTGTGTCATTTGCATCAGAAACAAAGAAAGAGTTGACGAATCTTGAGATGAAGGAATGCTGTGAGAAAGCAGAATTATCAGCGTTACTTCGAATGAACGGGTCGCTTTCTTTTTCAAACCGTCGTCTATCTATCGATATTCAAACGGAAAATGCGGCAATTGCAAGAAGGATTTATACGCTTTTGAAAAAAGGATATGACGTGACGGTAGAATTGCTTGTCCGTAAAAAAATGCGCTTGAAGAAAAATAATGTATATATTGTGCGGCTTGTTGAGAAGTCTCGCGAAATATTAGCTGATCTTCATATCGTTCGAGATGACTTTTCATTTATTCGAAATATATCACAAGAATTGATTGAGAAGAAATGTTGTAAACGATCGTACTTACGTGGCGCATTTTTAGCAGGTGGTTCAGTAAATAACCCAGAAACATCATCTTATCATTTAGAAATCTTTTCGTTATATAAGGAACATAATGATGCTATATGTGAACTGATGAACGGATTTGATTTAAATAGTAAGACGTTGGAAAGAAGAAAAGGGTACATTACGTATTTGAAAGAAGCAGAAAAAATTACAGAGTTTTTAAATATTATAGGTGCTCATAATGCACTTTTAAGATTTGAAGATATTCGAATCGTACGTGATATGCGTAATTCTGTAAATCGTTTAGTGAACTGCGAAACAGCTAATTTAAATAAAACAATTGGTGCAGCACTAAGACAGATTGAAAATATTCGTTATATTGATGAGACAGTTGGTCTTGATATTTTGCCGGATAAATTACAAGAGATTGCACAATTACGAAGAGATTATCAAGATGTAACATTGAAAGAGTTAGGTGAGATGGTATCCGGGGGGAAGATTAGTAAGTCGGGTATTAATCATCGTTTGCGTAAAATCGATGAAATCGCAGAGAAATTACGCGCGGGGGAAACGTTAGTAAAAAAATAAGAGGTTAAAGGGGAAATGGAGCTGTGGTTCAAAAACGAGTTCAGGTTTCATTAAAAAACGGTTTACAAGCACGTCCGGCTGCGTTGTTTGTACAAGAGGCAAATCGCTTTCATGCAGATATCTTCATCGAGAAAGATGGAAAGACAGTAAATGCAAAGAGCATAATGGGGATTATGAGCTTAGCAATTGGAACTGGAAGCATGATAACAATTACAACAGAAGGTTCAGATGCAGAAGAGGCTTTAGAAGCATTAGCTGCATATGTACAATAAGAAGCTATCGCGTATATGCGATAGCTTTTTGTTTTTGCGGTTTACTTAAAGGGAGTTTTCGGGATAGGGGGTATGTAGCTGGTTTGTCCTTGTCGGAGATTGTCGGTAAATCGATATGTTGTGTCGAACCGTTGATATATTAAAAAAATCGTTGATATAATTTAAGTTTTGTTCGATATAATTGAAAAATCGTTGATATATTTAGAGGGATACTGGATGGGGTATGTGAGCGGGGAACAATATATAAAAGAAGCGCCCAATTATAGGGCGCTTCCATTTTTAGTTATATCCAGCTCCAGCGGCTAGAATCTCCGGTCGCTTCGCCCCTTCATTCGAGGCAAAAAGCGCCTCGGAATCAGGCGCTCCATCGCCCTGTGATTCTGAACGAGCCGCTTCCGCTTTTAGTTATTAACGATTTGTAAAGATCTTATCGATTAAACCGTATTCTAAAGCTTTTTCTGCTGTCATGAAGTTGTCGCGGTCTGTGTCGCGTTGTAGTACTTCAAGTGGTTGACCAGTGCGGTCAGCAAGAATTTGGTTTAGTTTTTCACGTAAGAATAGGATACGTTTTGCAGCGATTTCGATTTCAGTCGCTTGACCTTGTGCTCCACCAAGTGGTTGGTGAATCATTACTTCACTGTTTGGAAGTGCATAACGTTTTCCTTTTTCACCTGCTGCAAGTAAGAATGCACCCATAGATGCAGCCATGCCGATACAGATTGTTGATACTTGTGGTTTAATAAACTGCATTGTATCATAGATTGCCATACCCGCTGTGATAGAACCACCAGGGCTGTTGATGTAGATGTGAATATCTTTTTCTGGATCTTGAGATTCCAAGAATAAAAGCTGGGAAACGATTGAGTTAGCTACGTTGTCATCAATTGCACTACCAAGCATAATGATGCGGTCTTTTAATAGTCGAGAGTAAATATCGTAAGCGCGTTCTCCACGATTTGTTTGTTCAATTACTGTAGGAATTAAATTCATCTGTTATTTCCTCCTTATAAAGCTTTCTTAGTCTTATAATACAATTATGGTCAATAAAGGTCAAACGAAACCACTTTAAATCAAAAAAATATGTAGTTGTACCATGAAATATTCGCTATGTTTTCGAAATTCCCTGCTTATGTATCTTCAACATCATAACCGAATTACATAAATTTAAACGTTACGAAAACTGGAGAAAAAAGAAAAGAACGCCTTTTAACTGAAGCGTTCTTTCGATAATTAGTCTTTTAAAAGATAGGTTACTTTATTTAAAATCTTTTCGATTTGTTTCGCGTTTTTACTATACATTTCGCTTGCTGACTTCGACTTTGTTTCTAGGGAAAATAGTTCAAGATCAGCATGACATTTTTTTAAAGATGCTAATAATAAAGGTTTGTTTTGAGGAGAAGGCATTTGGAGTTTGTCATTGTAAATGTCGATAGTAAGTTGTCCGTATGAATCCACTTGACCGAGGAAGACATTTTCAATAACAACACCGATTTTTTCTAATTCTGAATGTAGCCAAGCGCGGTTATGTCCGCTTGCTGAAAGAGGTTCATCTAGTACATTTCCATCCATAATAACAGTTTGTGGTTCTTTTTCATTTGGCACTTTTAAACCGAGATCTTTTGCTGTAAGTGGCTGAGAATCTTTCTTTAATAATACATTTAATTCTCCACTCGGTTCTAAGACAGCAAATTCGACTTCAGCTATACTGAATGCACCATTTCCTCTAAGAAGTTCAAGTAACTCATCACTTGTATATTTCTCTTTCTTTAAATTATCCTCAAGTACTTTGCCATCTTTTATTAACACTGTAGACTTCCCTTCAAAAAAATCTCTAGCCGTTTTGTTTTTTAGGGAGAGAATTCCGACAAAGAAGGGTACTGAGGCGAAAATAAGTATGGCAAAGACACCGTGGAAAAACTTTTGATCAAGCCCTGTAGCTATTTGAGCGGCGATATCGCCAATTGTCATTCCTGCTATGTATTCAAAAAAGGAAAGCTGAGAGATTTGCCTTTTTCCTAAGCACTTTGTAATAGTGAATAAAATGATTAATATGAATACAGAGCGAAGGATAACAAGTGTCCATTCCGGCAGGTGAGACATAGTCATTTCCTCCAGTCTACTTAAAACCCTTTATATTGAGGTTCTTCACGTTCTAATAATGAAACCCTATCCTGTAAATCAGCGATGATGCTGTCCATTTCTAACATACATTCATGAAATACGCGTTTTGCTTCATCGTCTGTAGAGTTTAGCGAAAGGGAACTTAAGCTTGCTTGAGCTCCCCTTACACTAGCGAGGCAAGTTTTTACGCTAGCAATAACAGTCATATAAACACCTCTTATCCTTTCGGTTTGAATAACAATGCTCCAATGAAGCCGAAAATAATAGCTGCTGATACACCGGCGCTCGTTACTTTAAACATGCCGGTAATAACGCCAACGATGCCATGTTTTGCAGCTTCTTCCATTGCGCCATGAACGAGGGCATTACCGAAGCTTGTAATAGGTACGGTTGCCCCAGCTCCAGCGAAATCAATTAATGGTTCATACAAATTGAATCCATCTAATATAGCTCCGGCAACGACGAGTGTTGCCATTGTATGGGCGGGTGTTAGTTTGCCGACATCAAACATAAGTTGGCCGATTACACATATGAGTCCGCCAATGACGAAAGCCCAGAAAAAAATCATTGCGTTGCACCTCCAAATTCAATCGAAACGGCATGAGCGATACACGGAATCGTTTCTTCTTGTTGGAATGTAAGTGGAGATAGTAAAGCGCCTGTCGCAACGACAAGTATTTTTTTGAACTCTCCTCTTTTCATTCGGTTTAATAAATGACCGTATACGACCGTTGCAGAACATCCTGGTCCGCTAGCACCAGCGATAACAGGTTGCCCTTCTCTATAAATGAGTAACCCGCAATCTTGAAACTGTTCGCTCGTTACTTTCGTTCCGTGTTTATGTAGTAAGTCATAAGCAATTTCGCGACCGACATGTCCGAGGTCACCCGTTACGATTAAATCGTAGTAAGAGGCATCAATTTGGCGTTCGCGTAAGTGGGCTTCAATTGTATCAACGGCAGCTGGAGCCATTGCACCTCCCATATTAAACGGATCTGTTAATCCCATATCAACCACTCGTCCGATTGTGGCAGATGTTACCCTAGGACCGTGTCCAGTATCGCTTAAAATAGCGGCTCCTGCTCCGGTTACTGTCCACTGCGCGGTAGGTGGTTTTTGCCCGCCATATTCGGTAGGATAGCGGAATTGTTTTTCTACAGCGGTGTTATGGCTTGATGCCCCGGTTAATAAATATTTTGCGCCTTTTGCATTTACGATACTTGCTCCAAGTGCTAAACCTTCCATAGAAGTAGAACAAGCGCCAAATAGTCCGAGATAAGGAGTGCCTAGTGTACGGCAAGCAAAGCTTGTAGGGGTAATTTGATTAATTAAATCGCCTGCCAGTACAAATTGAATATCATCTTTACGAAGTTTTGCTTTTTCGGTGGCGCGGCTACAAGCTTCTTCAAATAAAATTTTATGTGCTTTTTCATAGGAATCTTGTCCGAGCCATAAATCTTCATGGAGGGTATCGAAATCTTCTGGGATTTTCCCTTTTGCTTCAAACGGTCCGCCAACGACTCCCGTCGAAATAATAACTGGTTTGTTTTCAAATACCCACGTTCGGTGTCCTTGTAACATTTATAGCCCTCCCCATTGAACGAGAATCGTTTTAATAAGTGCGATGACGAAAGCGGAAAATACACCAAATAAAATAACAGAACCAGCTAGTTTAAACATATTGCCGCCAACGCCAAGGACAAATCCTTCCGTTCGATGCTCAATACACGCGGCAATAACAGAGTTACCAAATCCAGTAACAGGTACAGCTGTACCTGCTCCGGCAAACTGTCCAAAACGATCGTATATACCAAATCCAGTTAGCAACATGGAGATGAAAATGAGAGTTGCGACTGTTGGATTGCCTGCTGAGCGTTCAGTGAAATCAAAATATGTGATGTAAAAAGTAGAAATGAGTTGTCCGATGAAGCAAATAAAACCACCGACGAAAAAGGCTTTTATACAATTTTTTAAGACAGGTCGTTTCGGTTCGCGTTCTTGTTCGAATTTTTTATACTCCTGTTGTACAGGGGTTAAGTTTTTATCTTTACTAGCCATTGCAATCCTTCCTTTTCTTTTAAAAAGCGTTAAGTGTTAGACTCCATTTTTTTACCAATGAATTTTAATTGTTTATTAATTTCATCTTTAGATACTTCTTTTTCCTTAATTTTTCTTTCGAGTTTTTCGAGTAACATAAAGATTTTTTTATCTGTACTGACACGAACATCGAAAGTAGGATGCTCATCACTTAGCTGCTTTTGAAGCTTCTTACGAAGAGGTTTTAATCCAAACCTTTCGTGATGCTCCGGTATAACTGCTATGTAGAGGTCTAAATTTGAATTCACTGCTGTGCTTTTTATAATTTCATCCATAGCGAGAGCTCTTTTCTTCGCTCCTTGTGATATAGATTGATGAAAGGATTCCGTACTCGTCTTTGTTAACTTTGGACCTTTTTCTTTCTCCGTTCGTTTTGCTTCTTCTTTCACTTTTTTATCTAAAGGACTATTATCACATCCGGTAAAAGAGCTAAATAGAAGTGCAAATAATGCGGTTATGAGGCCGAGTTTTCGCATAATTATCATTCCATTTCTATTGCAATATGTAATGTGATAGAAAAAGGATGACTGCATATCATCCTTTTTCTATTTCACAGCAAGACTGATTCGTTATTGCTGTGAGTATTGTGGTTCTTCTTGTTGGACTTCTTCAACGCGTGGGTTTAAAGAATCGATAATCGTTTGTGTTTGCTGCGCAGCTGTTTGGAAAAGTTGCTTCGCTTGTTGGTTATCCGTATCAAGAGCGAATCCCTCTAAGCTAGCTTGTGCACTTTTTAATCCAGAAACAGTTTGCTTTAATTTTGTAATTACAGTCATTGAATGAAGCCCCCTTTGGAATATCAATTCAAAGATTATAATTTGTGAGTTGGGGTGAATTTATGATTGGAAAATTTAGGGGTGAAATAGATTTTATATGCTTTTAGCTAAGATGCATAAGGTATTACGGGGATATTTTTATTGATTTAGATGGATTTTATTGCTATTATTATGAGAAGAAAATGAAGTGTTTTCTATAATCATGCGCCCATAGCTCAGTCGGATAGAGCGGTGGTTTCCGGTACCACGTCTGCCGGGGGTTCGAATCCCTCTGGGCGCGTCAAAAAGTCCTAACTTACGTTTTGTAGGTTAGGACTTTTTTTATTTCCCTCTTGTTATATCTAGTGATAAGATTTACTATTAGTACTTGATAATAATTTTTAACTTTATTATTTTCTTTCAATATTATTCAAATTTAGGTTGTAAGTTGTAAATCTCATTAATACATATAAATTAATAATATTTTGGAATGGGTGTCTGCGTGAGGATTCTCCTTTTACCAAACTTATTGTACAATAGAAACAAGGGGGAGATTAGTTTGAAGGCAAGTCTTTTACAAGAACAAAGCTTACGTTTGGCAATGACACAAGAGTTAAGGCAAGCGATTACAATGCTCCAGTATAATGTACAAGAATTATCGGAGTTTTTGTATGAGCAATCGTTAGAGAATCCCCTTATTGAGTTAGGTGGTTTTGAGAGGGAGAAGAAAAAGAGCTCTAACAACAGTAAAAGTACCAGCAAACAAGTCGAGAATCAGATGGAGATCTACAGTGTGGATTCTACAACGATTCAGCAACATTTATTAAATCAAATACAGTATTATAAAATAGATGAAGAAGAGCGAAAAGTAGCTTCTTTCATTATTATGAACATGGATGGAAATGGATATTTACAAGAAACGAATGAAGAGTTAGCAGAGCTCCTTTCTGCGCCCATTCATGTAGTCGACCGCTCTGTAGAGCTTGTCCAATCACTGGAACCAGCAGGGGTAGGGGCGCGTAATATTCAGGAATGTTTAACTTTGCAATTGAAGCGCTTACAAAGACGTAATGGATTAGCAGAAGAGGTTGTAGAAGATCATTTCGCTTATTTCGTGAAGAAAGATTGGCGAAAGCTCGTTCAAGTGTTGAAGTGTAGTAATGAGGAATTGCAGAGTGCGGTAAATTGTATAACGTCATTACAACCAAAACCTGGTCTTGCGTTTTCTTCAGATAAACCACTTTACATTGTACCTGATATGGCGGTGAAAAAAGATGGCGATCGCCTCATTTTACAAATGAATGAGAGAAATATGCCGAGAATTGAAATTCACTCTGAATATAGTGCGCTTCTTAATAATAGTGAAAGTGAAGTAGCATCTTACGTATCAGAAAAGTATCAGCATGTGCAGTGGATTATGCGTAGTTTGAAGCAGAGAAAACAGACATTGCTGCAAGTAATGACTATTATTATGGAAAAACAACGTGATTTCTTCTGGAAAGGTCCAGAGTATTTAAGACCTCTCGCTTTAAAAGAGGTAGCGGAAGAGTTAAGTGTGCATGAATCGACAATTAGTCGTGCGACGCGAAATAAATATGTTCAAACACCACACGGTTTATTTGAGATGAAATCGTTCTTTAGCAATGCCGTTTCGACGACTGAAGATGAAGCAGTTTCTACAAAACGTGTAAAACAATTTATTCAAACGCTAATTGGGGCAGAGGATAAGAAAAAGCCACTTTCAGATCAAAAGATTTCAAAATTATTAGAAGAAGAGCATGAAATTGTTATTTCTCGAAGAACAGTGGCGAAGTATAGAGAACAAATGCATATCCCAGCTTCGTCATTACGAAAAACGATCGGATAGGTGAAGAAGATGAAAGTTGTACTGTATACTAAAAAAGATTGTGGCCTTTGCGTGAAGGCGAAACAAGTTTTAAAGGAAGTACAATGTGAATATTCTTTTCAAATCGAGGAAATAGATATATATGAAGATAATGACCTTTTAGAAAAATATCACTTAATGATTCCGGTTGTAGAAATGGACGGAAAACAAGTAGAATATGGTAACATTCACAAAGGTGTCATAATAAACTATATAAAGAATGCAGTTAAGAGTTGAATAAGTTTCTATCTCCTGTTACAATAATACACGTAGCAGGGATTATTTTTTTAACCTATGTGGGACACAAAATGTCACTACGGGACGTAAAGTGACCACGAAGGAAAAATGAACCGATGTAGTGAGGAGAAAAGATATGCGCTCATGGATTCAGAACACAAAAAAATTATTACCTGATCTGCTACCTGTTATGCAAACGAGAATGCAAATTCTTCAATACATTAGGCTCATGCAGCCGATTGGAAGAAGAAACTTATCAGCAAGTCTCGGTATGACAGAACGAGTATTGCGAAGTGAAGTTCAAGTTTTGAAAGAACAAAACTTAGTTCACGTCGCTTCTTCTGGAATGACTTTGACAGAAGAAGGAACAGCTTTAGTTCTTGCTTTGGAAGACTTTATGAAAGAAATTTCCGGGTTAAAGGTTTTAGAAAAGCAACTTAAGGAAACATTAGACTTGGATGAAGTTTTCGTTGTCCCTGGTGATAGTGATGAATCACCTTGGGTCAAACTGGAGATGGGCCGTGCTTGTGTGACTTGTATAAAAGACCGTCTGACAGCGAATAATATCGTTGCTGTGGCTGGAGGAACTACGCTAGCTGCTGCTGCGGACATGATGCAACTTGATTGCAAAGATTTACATATGCTATTTGTCCCAGCACGTGGTGGAATTGGAGAAGGCGTCGAATTAGAAGCCAATACCATTTGTGCCAAGATGGCACAAAATACGATGAGTAATTATCGCTTATTGTATGTTCCAGACCATGTTAGTAGCGAAGCATATGCGTCTATTGTGACAGAGCCTTCCGTGAAAGAAGTTCTTGAGTTGATTCGATCTTCCAATATCGTCATTCATGGAATAGGTGATGCGTTAACAATGGCACGTCGCAGAAGTACTTCAGAAGCAGATTGGTTAAAGATTCAGGCAAGCGAAGCAGTTGGCGAAGCTTTCGGTTACTACTTTAATGAAGAAGGAAATGTTGTTCATAAAGTAAGAACAGTTGGTATGCAACTAGAGGATTTACAAAATGTATCTCACGTTGTTGCAGTCGCTGGAGGTTCTTCAAAGGCAAAAGCAATACAGGCTGTAATTAAACAAGGGCACACTTCAATTCTAATTACAGATGAAGGTGCAGCAAAACAGTTAACAAAGGGTTTTACCCTTTAATATAATCCCCCAAGGAGGAAATTCAAATGACTAAAATTGGTATTAATGGATTTGGACGTATCGGACGTAACGTATTCCGCGCAGCTCTTAACAACTCTGAGGTAGAAGTAGTAGCAATCAACGACTTAACAGATGCTAAAACATTAGCTCACCTTTTAAAATATGACACAGTTCACGGAACTTTAAATGCAGAAGTATCTGCTAACGAAAACAGCATCGTTGTTAACGGTAAAGAAATTAAAGTTATCGCTGAGCGTGACCCAGCTCAATTACCATGGAGCGACTACGGAGTAGAAGTAGTAGTAGAATCTACTGGCCGTTTCACTAAAAAATCAGACGCTGAGAAACACTTAGGTGGATCAGTTAAGAAAGTTATCATCTCAGCTCCAGCTTCTGACGAAGATATCACTGTAGTTATGGGTGTTAACCACGAACAATACGATGCAGCTAACCACAACGTAGTATCTAACGCTTCTTGTACTACAAACTGTCTAGCTCCATTCGCTAAAGTATTAAACGAAAAATTCGGCGTAAAACGCGGAATGATGACAACAATTCACTCTTACACTAACGACCAACAAATCTTAGACTTACCACACAAAGATTTACGTCGTGCTCGTGCAGCAGCTGAAAACATGATCCCAACATCTACTGGTGCAGCTAAAGCTGTAGCATTAGTATTACCAGAACTTAAAGGCAAATTAAACGGTGGCGCTGTACGTGTTCCAACTGCTAACGTTTCTCTAGTTGACCTAGTTGTTGAACTTGACAAAGAAGTAACAGTTGAAGAAGTAAATGCAGCATTCAAAGCAGCAGCTGAAGGCGAATTAAAAGGTATCCTTGGATACAGCGAAGAGCCATTAGTATCTATCGACTATAACGGATGTACAGCTTCTTCTACAATCGATGCATTATCTACAATGGTAATGGAAGGTAACATGGTTAAAGTACTTTCTTGGTACGATAACGAAACTGGTTACTCTAACCGCGTAGTAGACCTAGCAGCTTACATGACTTCAAAAGGTCTTTAATTCTTAATTATATAAGTTATCAATGACAAAACGAGGGAGAGGGTTTGTTCCCTCTCTCTCTTCTTTCGTTTTAAAAGCAAATGTGTTAAGCTTTTGAGTGGGTTTTGTCAATCCTAACTAGTAGTCGGAGGGAAATCCAATGAACAAAAAATCAATTCGTGACGTAGATTTAAAAGGTAAGCGTGTATTTTGCCGCGTTGATTTCAACGTACCTATGAAAGAAGGCAAAATTACAGATGAAACTCGTATCCGTGCAGCTCTTCCTACAATTCAATATTTAGTAGAGCAAGGTGCGAAAGTTATTTTAGCAAGTCACTTAGGCCGTCCAAAAGGTCAAGTAGTAGAAGAAATGCGTTTAACTCCAGTAGCAGCACGTTTAGGCGAGCTTCTTGGTAAAGACGTTAAAAAAGCGGACGAAGCATTCGGACCAGTTGCACAAGAAATGGTTGCAGCAATGAACGAAGGCGACGTATTAGTTCTTGAAAACGTACGTTTCTATGCGGGTGAAGAAAAGAACGATGCAGAACTTGCGAAAGAATTTGCAGCACTTGCTGACATCTTCGTAAACGATGCATTCGGTGCAGCTCACCGTGCTCACGCTTCTACAGCAGGTATCGCAGACTACCTACCAGCAGTATCTGGTCTATTAATGGAAAAAGAGTTAGATGTACTTGGTAAAGCACTTTCTAACCCAGAACGTCCATTTACAGCTATTATCGGTGGTGCGAAAGTAAAAGATAAGATTGGTGTAATTCGTCATCTATTAGACAAAGTAGATAACTTAATCATCGGTGGTGGACTTGCTTACACATTCGTTAAAGCTTTAGGTCATGAAATTGGTCTATCTCTATGTGAAGACGACAAGATCGAACTAGCTAAAGAATTTATGCAACTTGCAAAAGAAAAAGGCGTAAACTTCTACATGCCAGTTGATGTTGTAATCACTGAGGAATTCTCTGAAACTGCAACAACTAAAATCGTTGGTATCGACTCTATCCCTTCTAACTGGGAAGGCGTGGACATCGGTCCTAAAACACGTGAAATTTATGCAGATGTAATTAAAAATTCTAAGCTTGTTGTATGGAATGGACCAATGGGTGTATTCGAAATGACTCCATTCGCAGAAGGTACAAAAGCAGTAGGACAAGCATTAGCAGATGCAGAAGATACATACTCTGTTATCGGCGGTGGTGACTCTGCAGCAGCTGTTGAAAAATTCGGTATGGCTGATAAAATGAGCCACATTTCTACTGGCGGCGGTGCGTCATTAGAATTCATGGAAGGTAAAGAGCTTCCAGGTGTAGTTTGTCTTAACGACAAATAAGTAGCAGCCAAAGAAAAAGGACGGTGCAAAGCATGCGTAAACCAATTATCGCAGGTAACTGGAAAATGAATAAAACTCTATCAGAAGCAGTTAGCTTCGTAGAGGAAGTTAAAGGTCAAATCCCAGCAGCTTCAGCTGTTGATGCAGTAGTTTGCTCTCCAGCTCTATTCTTAGAGCGCCTTGTAGCAGCAACTGAAGGAACTGACTTACAAGTAGGTGCACAAAACATGCACTTCGAAAAAAATGGTGCATTCACTGGCGAAATTAGCCCAGTAGCACTTAGCGACTTAAAAGTTGGCTATGTAGTACTTGGCCACTCTGAGCGTCGTGAAATGTTTGCTGAAACAGATGAGTCAGTAAACAAAAAGACTATCGCAGCATTTGAACATGGTTTAACACCAATCGTATGTTGTGGTGAGACTTTAGAAGAGCGCGAAAGCGGAAAAACATTTGATCTAGTAGCAGGTCAAGTGACAAAAGCACTTGCAGGTTTAACAGAAGAGCAAGTTAAAGCAACTGTTATCGCTTATGAGCCAATCTGGGCTATCGGTACAGGTAAATCTTCTTCTTCTGCAGATGCAAACGAAGTATGTGCGCACATCCGTAAAGTTGTTGCAGAAGCTGTTTCTCCAGAAGCTGCAGAAGCTGTTCGTATCCAATACGGCGGTAGCGT
Source organism: Bacillus cereus group sp. BfR-BA-01311 (assembly GCF_022664295.1). Taxonomy (NCBI): domain Bacteria; kingdom Bacillati; phylum Bacillota; class Bacilli; order Caryophanales; family Bacillaceae; genus Bacillus; species Bacillus cereus group sp. BfR-BA-01311. The sequence goes on along the minus strand of NZ_JAKUHC010000003.1, from coordinate 163,957 downwards.
AAAACCAGAAAACATTAAAGAGTATATGGCACAATCTGACATCGACGGCGCTTTAGTTGGCGGTGCTAGCTTAGAGCCAGCTTCGTTCTTAGGTCTTCTGGGGGCGGTAAAATGAGAAAGCCAACAGCTTTAATCATTCTTGACGGTTTCGGACTTCGTGAAGAAACTTACGGGAATGCTGTAGCACAAGCTAAGAAACCTAATTTTGATGGTTACTGGAACAAATTCCCTCACACAACGCTTACAGCTTGTGGCGAGGCAGTAGGTCTTCCAGAAGGTCAAATGGGTAACTCTGAGGTTGGTCACTTAAATATCGGTGCTGGCCGCATTGTATATCAAAGCTTAACACGCGTTAATGTTGCAATTCGTGAAGGTGAGTTCGATAAGAACGAAACGTTCCAAAGTGCAATTAAAAGCGTAAAAGAAAAAGGTACTGCACTTCATTTATTCGGTTTACTTTCTGACGGTGGTGTGCACAGTCACATGAATCACATGTTTGCTCTTCTTCGCTTAGCAGCTAAAGAAGGCGTTGAGAAAGTATACATTCATGCATTCTTAGATGGCCGCGATGTTGGACCAAAAACAGCACAAAGCTATATCGATGCAACAAATGAAGTAATTAAAGAAACAGGAGTAGGACAATTCGCGACTATCTCTGGTCGTTATTACTCCATGGACCGTGACAAGCGTTGGGATCGCGTAGAAAAATGTTACCGTGCTATGGTGAATGGTGAAGGCCCTACTTATAAATCAGCAGAAGAGTGTGTAGAAGACTCTTATGCGAACGGTATCTATGATGAATTCGTATTGCCGTCTGTAATTGTTAACGAAGATAACACGCCAGTTGCAACAATCAATGATGATGATGCAGTTATCTTCTATAACTTCCGTCCAGACCGTGCAATTCAAATTGCTCGTGTATTTACAAACGAAGACTTCCGTGAGTTCGATCGTGGTGAAAAAGTACCTCACATTCCAGAATTCGTATGTATGACACACTTCAGTGAAACTGTAGATGGTTACGTGGCATTCAAGCCAATGAACCTTGATAACACTTTAGGTGAAGTTGTTGCGCAAGCGGGATTAAAGCAACTTCGCATCGCGGAAACTGAAAAGTATCCGCACGTTACATTCTTCTTTAGCGGTGGTCGTGAGGCTGAATTCCCAGGAGAAGAGCGTATCTTAATTAACTCACCAAAGGTTGCAACGTATGACTTGAAACCTGAAATGAGCATTTACGAAGTAACGGACGCTTTAGTAAATGAAATCGAAAATGATAAACATGATGTTATCATTCTTAACTTTGCGAACTGTGATATGGTTGGCCATTCTGGGATGATGGAACCAACAATTAAAGCAGTAGAAGCAACTGACGAATGTTTAGGAAAAGTTGTAGAAGCGATTCTTGCAAAAGATGGTGTAGCACTTATTACTGCTGACCATGGTAATGCGGATGAAGAATTAACTTCTGAAGGAGAGCCAATGACAGCTCATACAACTAACCCGGTTCCTTTCATCGTTACTAAGAACGACGTAGAATTACGTGAAGATGGTATCTTAGGTGATATCGCTCCAACAATGCTTACACTTCTTGGTGTTGAGCAACCGAAAGAAATGACAGGTAAAACAATTATTAAATAATTTGCTTATATAAAAAGGAGAGAATTTATTATGTCAACAATTATTGATGTTTATGCTCGCGAAGTCCTTGACTCTCGTGGTAACCCAACTGTAGAAGTAGAAGTTTACACAGAAAGCGGCGCTTTCGGACGCGCTATCGTACCAAGTGGTGCATCTACTGGTGAGCACGAAGCAGTAGAATTACGTGACGGTGACAAATCTCGTTACCTTGGTAAAGGTGTTGTTAACGCAGTAAACAACGTTAACGAAATTATCGCTCCAGAAATCGCTGGTTTCGATGTAACTGACCAAGCTGGTATTGACCGTGCTATGATCGAATTAGATGGCACTCCAAACAAAGGTAAACTAGGCGCTAACGCTATCCTTGGTGTATCTATGGCAGTAGCTCACGCAGCAGCTGACTTCGTAGGTCTTCCATTATACCGTTACCTTGGTGGATTCAATGCAAAACAATTACCAACTCCAATGATGAACATCATCAACGGTGGTTCTCACGCTGATAACAACGTTGACTTCCAAGAGTTCATGATCTTACCAGTTGGTGCTCCAACATTCAAAGAATCAATCCGTATGGGTGCTGAAGTATTCCATGCACTTAAAGCTGTATTACATGACAAAGGTCTTAACACTGCAGTAGGTGACGAAGGTGGATTCGCTCCAAACCTTGGTTCTAACCGTGAAGCTCTAGAAGTAATCATCGAAGCTATCGAAAAAGCTGGTTACAAAGCTGGCGAGAACGTATTCTTAGGAATGGACGTTGCTTCTTCTGAGTTCTACAACAAAGAAACTGGTAAATATGACCTTGCAGGCGAAGGCCGTACTGGCTTAACTTCTGCAGAAATGGTTGATTTCTATGAAGAGCTTTGCAAAGACTTCCCAATCATCTCTATCGAAGATGGTTTAGACGAAAACGACTGGGATGGTCACAAATTATTAACTGAGCGTATCGGTGATAAAGTACAATTAGTTGGTGACGATTTATTCGTAACTAACACTCAAAAACTTGCTGAAGGTATCGAAAAAGGTATCTCTAACTCAATCTTAATTAAAGTTAACCAAATCGGTACTTTAACTGAGACTTTCGAAGCTATCGAAATGGCTAAACGTGCTGGTTACACAGCAGTTGTATCTCACCGTTCTGGTGAAACTGAAGATGCTACAATCGCTGACATCGCAGTAGCAACTAACGCTGGCCAAATCAAAACTGGTTCTATGAGCCGTACTGACCGTATTGCTAAGTACAACCAATTATTACGTATCGAAGACGAGCTAGGCGAAGTAGCTGTTTACGATGGTGTAAAATCTTTCTATAACATCAAACGATAATTGTAGAAAATAAACGACAGACCGTGAGAAATCACGGTCTGTTTTTTTATGCTAAAATTGTTCACCCGTCATAAGTGACATGAAATGTTTGAAGAAGCGGTTATAATCAAAATCAATTGCTATTTGATGACTCGGCCAATCAATAAATGGTTTAGATTCTCCTAAAGAGCGAAATTCTCCAATGCTTGCCCCTTGTGCATAAGATTCTGTCATGACAACGATAGGTGATTTGTGATAGGTAAAAATAGAGTTATCAAGTAAAGCGAGTATTGGTATTGTGTCATGGAAGGGGCTCCCCTTTAAATGTGGTAGGGTGTCTTTATAATATCCGTAGTAATAATGATCAAATAACGGTTTGACAAGTGGAGCTTTTCCTTTTGCCTCAATGTATTCTGCCATTTCTGGTGTAATGATGGAGTATTGAGTGACGTTTAATGGGTATATGTACATGTTAGCTGTGGATTGAAGGACTATATTAGCGGCAGTAGGATCGCCATAAAAGTTTGCTTCGGAAATAGGGGTAACATTACCAGGATGTAAAAAGGCACCGCCCATTACATAGTAAGTTTTAATTTGTTTCATTAACTGTTTGCACATGATAAACAAAATTGCTAGGGAGGTAAGTCTTCCTAAACTCACAATAATTAATTCATCTTTATACTGTTCAATAAGAGGAATAACTTCAAAAAAATTCTCCATTTCTCCGTTAGTTATATTCACCTTTGGAATAATTGGCCCAAGTCCCTGTTTTCCATGTACATCCGTAAAAAACGCAGGTGGGGCACCACTAAGGGGACGTTCTGAACCACCGAATATCTTGATATTTCTATTCTTTGTTTCGTTATTAAAAAAATGAGCATTTTCTACTGCCATTTTTTTTGAAACATTGCCGTAATCAGCAACGATACCGACGATTTCTATTTCATCGATAAAGAATGCTAAGAGGAGAGCCATCGTATCATCAATCCCAGGATCACAAAAAATGAGAACTTTTTTGGGCATATGTTCACCACCTATCTTGTTTATCCAGTACAAATCCGCTTGGTGAGGGCTAATAATTAATGGGGATGAGGAAAACCTCAATGATTAAAGTTTCACTTTATATATATGTAAGTTTAAGGATAAAAAGTTTATTTTATTGAAATAATAGTCTTTTAAATTCAGAAAATAAAAACTTTTTATATTAGGTCAAGGTTTTTGACATAATTTTCGTTTGAAAATGCAGTCATATCAAGGTTGTAAGCGTGTAACATAGGCTGTTTTTGCTGTCAAGTTGATAAATTGCAGCTTTTTACAATTTATACTATGATAAAGATATTAACAGAAGATCGTATAAACATGAGGGATGATGAACATGAAATTTACAAAGATTCTTGTCCAAATTGCTGCTCTTTACGTGTTTTATATGGTTGGAACTTGGGTGCAAGAAATGTTAAATATTCCAATTCCAGGAAGTTTGATTGGAATGTTCCTCTTACTTGTTTTACTTAGCCTAAAAGTTCTTCCAGTGAAATGGTTCGATTTAGGAGCAGAAACACTCGTTGCTATTATGCCGTTTTTATTAATTCCGCCAACGCTTGGCCTAATGAATTACGGTGCTTTTTTTATGAGTAAAGGAATTTCTCTTTTCATTACAGTTGTAGCGAGTACATTTTTAATTATTATTGTCGCAGGACATACAGGACAATATCTTGCGAATAGGAAGGAAAGAGAGTCGCGATGAGCCAAATATTAATCGGAGTCGGTTGGGTTCTTTTTACGGTGCTATTATATCAATTATCTAAAAAAATCTATAAATTATTTCCAACACCATTCACCATTCCAATGCTTGTAGCAACTGGATTAATGGCTTTCCTATTTATCGTGCTTGATATACCATATCAACATTATATGGAAAGTGGTGGTGGCTGGATTGCAAAGCTACTTGGACCCGGTGTTGTAGCATTTGCAATTCCTCTTTATAAACAACGCCATGTTCTGCAAAAGTATGTTGTACCGATTGCTGGTGGCGTATTAGTAGGTACAACAGTTGCAATCGCTAGTGATTTTGCGATTGCTTCACTTATGGGAACGGATAAAAGCTTAATCTTATCGTCTTTACCAAAATCGGTGACAATGCCAGTTGCGATGAGTGTTTCAGAGCAAGTCGGTGGTGTACCTTCCTTAACAGCAGCTTTCGTTGTTATTGCAGGTATTACTGGAACGATTACAGGACCCCTTTTATTAAAATGGAGTCGTGTTACAAACTCAGTTGGTAAAGGTATCGGATTTGGATGTGCTTCTCATATTATGGGTGTTATGAGAGCGATGAAAAATAACGAACATGAAGGTGTTATTGGATCGGTAACAATGACATTAACAGCAATTTTGACATGTTTACTTGGACCGTTATTTGCGATGATGTTTATGTAATAGAAGAAAAGCGAGAGCGCCTCTATAGCTCTCGCTTTTCTATAGAATTTATGCTACAGTTACAATAACTGAATCTTTGTAGGAGGTACGCCAAGTGCATACGTTATTATCAGTTTTACTTATTATTGTATCGATTTTAATGATTGTTATGGTACTTATGCAGTCTAGTAATAGCTCAGGCCTTTCAGGTGCAATTTCAGGCGGTGCAGAGCAATTATTTGGTAAGCAAAAAGCACGTGGAATTGAAGCGGTATTAAACCGCATTACAATTGTTTTAGCTGTATTGTTCTTCGCATTAACAATTGGTGTTACGTACTTGAACTTATAGAATTGAAAGAAGAAGCGTTAGTAAAATGTACTAATGGTTCTTCTTTTTTTGTTTTGCTATTTGAAAGATGTTTCTAATTAGATTATAGAAATACAAATATGGTACACTAGATATAGAAAGAATACGACTAGATTACAGAAGAGAAAGAGGAGAAATACATGATGAAATTAGCATCTCCGAAACCATTTACATTTGAGGGTGGAGACCGCGCTGTTTTATTACTACATGGATTCACAGGGAACTCAGCTGATGTACGTATGTTAGGGCGTTTCTTAGAAAAGAAAGGCTATACTTGTCATGCACCAATTTATAAAGGGCACGGTGTACCACCAGAAGAGCTTGTTCATACAGGTCCTGAAGATTGGTGGCAAGACGTAACGGAGGCATATCAGCTTTTAAAAGATAAAGGTTTTGAAAAAATTGCTGTTGTTGGATTGTCACTTGGCGGCGTATTTTCTTTAAAATTAGGTTATACAGTACCGGTTTTAGGTGTAGTACCAATGTGTGCACCGATGTATATTAAGAGCGAAGAAACGATGTACCAAGGTATATTGGCATATGCCCGCGAATATAAAAAACGTGAGCAAAAATCACCAGAACAAATTGAACAAGAAATGTTGGAATTCCAAAAGACACCAATGAATACATTAAAAGCATTACAACAATTAATTGCTGACGTACGTAACAATGTGGATATGATTTATGCACCAACATTTGTTGTACAAGCACGTCATGACGAAATGATTAATACAGATAGTGCTAACATTATTTATAACGGTGTAGAATCTACGTTAAAAGACATTAAATGGTATGAAGACTCTACGCATGTCATTACACTTGATAAACAACGTGACGAGCTACATGAGGATGTATATAACTTCTTGGAGCAACTAGATTGGTAAGATCTAGTTGCCTCTTTTTTTCATAAGGAATTTTTTGTGAAAACTGTAAAAATCATAAGGGGAGTATTGAAGTTTCACTTTATACATCCCCTATCTTTCGGATACACTAAATAATATAAGGTTTTAAAGGAGGTATTTTTGCTTGGAAGAAATCATACAAGAACATATTGATAAGTTGTTATTATTTATGAGAGAAGAAGCGTATAAACCGCTAACGATACAAGAGTTAGAAGAGGCATTTGGGATTGAAGGTTCTGAGGGCTTTAAAGATTTCGTAAAGGCACTTGTAACGATGGAAGAAAAGGGACTTGTTATTCGTACTCGTAGCAACCGTTACGGTCTTCCTGAAAAGATGAATTTAATACGCGGTAAGTTAATTGGACATGCACGTGGTTTTGCATTCGTTGTACCAGATGAGAAGAAAACGGGAGACGATGATCTTTTCATCCCGCCTACAGAATTAAACGGTGCACTTCATGGCGATACAGTATTAGCACGCCTTAGTTCTCAATCAAGCGGTTCACGTCAAGAAGGTTCAATTGTACGCATTTTAGAGCGTGGAACGAAAGAACTAGTTGGTACATATACAGAATCGAAAAACTTTGGGTTCGTTATACCTGACAATAAGCGCTGGACAAGTGACATTTTCGTATTGAAAAGTGCATCTATGGGCGCTGTAGAAGGTCATAAAGTAGTTGTGAAAATTACAAGCTATCCAGAGAATCGTTTAAGTGCAGAAGGTGAAGTTATTCAAATTCTAGGTCATAAAAATGATCCAGGAGTAGATATTTTATCTGTCATTCATAAACATCACTTGCCTTTAGCGTTCCCTGAAGAAGTGATGGAACATGCAAACAGTGTACCAGAAACGATTTCAGAAGAAGATTTAAAAGATCGCCGCGACCTACGTGATCAAATGATCGTAACGATTGATGGTGCAGACGCAAAAGATTTAGATGATGCTGTTACAGTAACGAAGCTTGAGAACGGTAACTACAAGCTAGGCGTTCACATTGCGGATGTAAGTCATTACGTTCAAGAAGGTTCTCCAATTGATGTAGAAGCAGCGGAAAGAGCGACGAGTGTGTATCTTGTTGACCGTGTAATTCCGATGATTCCACACCGTCTATCTAACGGTATTTGTTCATTAAATCCGAAAGTAGACCGTCTGACATTATCTTGTGAAATGGAAATCAACAACTTAGGTGATGTTGTTAAACACGAGATTTTCCAAAGTGTGATTAAAACAACAGAGCGTATGACGTATGCTGACGTAAGAAGCATTTTAGAAGATGAGGACGAAGAGTTAATTAAGCGTTATGAGCCATTAGTACCGATGTTTAAAGAGATGGGGCAATTGGCACAAATTCTACGTGAAAAACGTATGCGCCGTGGTGCAATTGACTTTGACTTTAAAGAAGCGAAAGTATTAGTAGATGAAGAAGGAAAACCGACAGACGTTGTCATGCGCGATCGCTCTGTATCAGAGAAGTTAATTGAAGAATTTATGCTTGTTGCGAATGAAACAGTAGCAGAGCACTTCCACTGGATGAACGTACCGTTCATGTACCGTGTCCATGAAGATCCGAAAGAAGATAAGCTTGAGCGTTTCTTCGAGTTTGTAACGAACTTCGGATATGCGGTAAAAGGACGTGCGAATGAAGTGCATCCTCGTGCGCTGCAACAAATTCTTGAAATGGTTCAAGGACAGCCAGAAGAAGTAGTTATTTCAACAGTTATGCTTCGTTCTATGAAGCAAGCTCGTTACGATGCGGATAGTTTAGGACATTTCGGTTTATCAACTGAGTTCTACACACACTTCACATCACCAATTCGTCGTTACCCAGATACAATCGTTCATAGATTAATTCGTGAATACATTATTAACGGTAAAGTCGACAACGAAACGCAAGCAAAATGGCGTGAAAAATTACCTGAGATTGCAGAGCATTCTTCTAATATGGAACGTCGTGCTGTTGAAGCAGAGCGTGAAACAGATGAGATGAAAAAAGCAGAGTATATGGTTGATAAGATCGGTGAAGAGTATGACGGTATGATTAGCTCTGTAACAAACTTCGGTTTATTCGTAGAGCTTCCAAATACAATTGAAGGTCTTGTACACGTTAGTTATTTAACGGATGATTACTACCGTTATGACGAGCAACATTTCGCTATGATCGGAGAACGTACAGGAAACGTATTCCGCATCGGTGACGAAATTACAATTCGCGTTATTAACGTAAACAAAGACGAGCGTGCAATCGACTTTGAAATCGTTGGCATGAAAGGCACACCTCGCCGTAAGTTCAAAGATCGTCCAGTCGTTATCGAACAGCCAAGAACAGGCAGAAAGAAACGCGGTGGACGTAGCGAGCGCAGTAATGAGCGCGGCGGTGAACGTGGCACAGGTAGAAAATTTGAACGTGGTGGTAAAGGAAAAGGAAGAGGATCTGCATCTGCATCCGCTTCTGCTAGCCAGCCGGGAAAAAAAGATGGTAACGGTAAGAAGAAAAAAGCATTCTTCGAAAACGTACCAGGATTCAAGAAGAAAAAGAAAAAGCGTAAGTAAGAAAAGAGTGGCTTCGCTTTGATGAAAAGCGGGGCCGTTTTCTTTTTTCTTCGTGGCTTGAGAGCGAGCCACTTTCGCTTTTTGATGGAATCTAGCTACAGTGGCTAGAATGTTCGGCGGCTTCACTTCTTCCCGAGAGGCAAAGAGCGCCTCAAGGTCAGAAGCTCCATCCATCTTACATTCTGAGCGAGCCACTTTCGCTTTTTGATGGAATCCAGCTACAGTGGCTAGAATGTTCGGCGGCTTCACTTCTTCCCGAGAGGCAAAGAGCGCCTCAAGGTCAGAAGCTCCATCCACCTCACATTCTGAACGAGCCACTTTCGCTTTTTGATGGAATCTAGCTACAGTGGCTAGAATCTGTTGGCCATTTCACTCCCTCGGACGAAGCAAAAAGCGCTTCTCTGTCGGGAGTTCCAATGTCCAAAGATTCTGAGCGAGCCACTTTCGCTTTTTATTAACATTTGTTACAATAGTAAAAATAGAGGAGGGACGTTATATGCCAAAGGGTACAGGTAAGGTTATTGCACAGAACAAAAAAGCATTTCATGATTATTTCATCGAAGAAACATACGAAGCAGGGCTTGTCCTTCAAGGAACGGAAATTAAGTCGATTCGCGCTGGACGCGTAAACTTGAAAGATGCGTTTGCACGTGTACATAATGGTGAAGTATGGGTTCATAATATGCACATTAATACGTACGAACAAGGGAATCGTTTCAACCATGATCCACTTCGTACGAGAAAATTACTTCTGCATAAAAAAGAAATTGATAAACTAGCGGGCGCTGCGAAAGAAACAGGTTACGCATTAGTTCCACTTAGAATTTATTTGAAAAATGGATTTGCAAAGATGGCACTTGGTTTAGCAAAAGGTAAGAAGCAATATGATAAACGTCACGATTTAAAAGAGAAAGAAGCTAAACGTGAAATTGCACGCGCGTTCCGTGATCGCCAAAAGATGTAATACAGATATTTACATTTGTAAAATGGAGCGCGTATGTTATAATAACTTATGTAAGGTTGTTGCACATTGAAAAACAGCTCTTAGTAGCTATCACGATATTTTCTTCGTATGCTCCATTTTTATCATGGGGACGTTACGGATTCGACAGGGATAGTTCGAGCTTAGGTTGCGAGTCGAGGGGATCGGCCTCGTTAAAACGTCAAAGCCTATAATTGGCAAACAAAACAATCTTTCTTTAGCTGCTTAATTGCACTAAAGGTTCCTCCCTCCATCGTCCATGTGGTAGGGTAAGGGACTCAAACTAAGTGGACTACGCCGGAGTTCGCCGTCTGAGGACAAAGGAAGAGAACAACCAGACTAGCAACTTGGAAGCCTGTCGATAGGCCGAAGAGTTCGCGAAATGCTAATATATCGACTACACTCGTAGAAGCTTAAGTGCCGATATTTTTGGACGTGGGTTCGACTCCCACCGTCTCCACCAATACATATTTGGTGGTTTTTTTATTTTGTATGATATGAACCATAACTTTGCCAGGTTGGCGAGGTTATGGTTCTTTTTGTTTGTGGTTTTATAGAATGCTGAAGTTGATGGGACGATATTCCTGAAATAGAAAATGAAGAAATGGTTATTGACGATAAGCAGGTAGATAATATAGCTGCTAGTAAACGCCCAATTGTTGAGTTCTTATTATTTTTTCACTTTATTCGAATCTTCATATGTTTTGTGTTTTTATCCATACCTATTGTAAGATTATATAGAGTTCTCCTAATAAACTGTTTTAATGGATTATTTAGGGGTTTTAAATTTATAAATCTTAAATTATTTTTTCGGGATAATTTTTTTATCTAAATAATTTATATTGAAGTAGAGGTGAACCATCGGTGAAGCAGGTGTTGGTGATTAAAAATGAACGGTCTTCAGCAAAGAAAATCGTAAGCGGTTTAACGCAAGAAGGTTACTTCATTTTAAAACTTCACAATGAAAACGAAGGTTTAAATATAATATATGAACAAGATTGGGATATTATCATATTGGATTGGGATTCATTAAGTATATCTGGACCAGAAATTTGCAGACAAATACGACTTGTTAAAACGACACCGATTATTATTGTGACTGACAATATTTCTAGTAAGGATTGCGTAGCAGGGTTACAAGCAGGAGCAGATGATTATATAAGAAAACCATTTGCGAAAGAAGAATTAGTAGCAAGGGTTCAAGCTATTTTAAGGAGAAGCGACTGTAACCAGCAAAATGAGACAACCTTTTATCAGTTTAAAGATCTCTTTGTTGATGCATCTAGCAATATTGTGAAAAAAGGTGGTAAAAATCTCTCGCTTACGAAGCGGGAGTACGATTTACTTGTATTTTTAATCAAGAATAAAAACACAATATTGAGCCGTGAAATGCTTTTGAATCAAGTATGGGGATATAATATAGTAGTAAATCCAAATGTAGTAGACTTATATATTGGGTATGTAAGAAAAAAGTTAAAGTGCGAGAAGAAAGAGAGATATATTCAAACGATACACGGCAGAGGCTATTCAATGATTGAATGATAAAATAAGGTAATAGAAAACGAGTAAAACTATTTCATTCAGTTTTACTCGTTTTTTTGTTAAATGTGATAATCAAATAGTTTCTGAGAAATATTAATAGATGAAAACTGTAAAAAGAATATTTCTATCAGGCAATGGATTATGAAAACATTAGCTATTAATGAGCATCTTTTGGGTAGTGTGGAGGGGACGGGTTGAGACCAGATCTACTGAAAGTTTCTACTCGAAAAAAATCGACACGCTCTGAAGAATAAAGGTTAATCAATACACCCGACTTCACATATTACTTTCTATGCCTGATTTTATGAATTCACACCATTCACAAGATTTTCACAGAATTAATGACTATACTAATTAACAGGATGTTCAAATGAAAATGATTATCAATAGCGATTCAATTGAATAAAAGTTACCTTCTAATTCAATCTATGGATGTCATCATTTTCGAAATAAATCACACTATAAGGAGTATACATATGAAAAAATCTATGCTTTTAAAATTAGTGAGTATTCTAGCAGTTTTCACGTTAATGTTAGTAGCTTGCTCAGATTCAAGTAAAGAAACTTCGAAGGCTAATAATAAAGATAATGGTAGTGATAAGCCAAAAACGGTTGAAATCACTGATGCTCATGGAACTGTTAAAGTCCCTGTAAACCCAAAGAATGTAGTTGCTTTGGATAACAGAACGTTTGAAACTTTATCTGATTGGGGAATTAAATTAGCGGCTGCTCCAAAGGATATCATGCCTGCTGATTCAGCATATAAAAAGGATGAAAAAGTTCAAAATATTGGGAATCACCGTGAACCAAATCTAGAAATTATTGCAGCGGCAAATCCTGAACTTGTAATTGTTGGTCAAAGATTTGCTGACCATTACGAAGAAATCAAAAAATTAGTACCAAATGCAGCAGTTATTGATCTTAATTTTGATGTCTCTGAGAAAGCTACTAAGCCTGGCGAAAACTTAGTAAAAGGACTTAAAGATTCTACAATTACTTTAGGAAAAATCTTTAATAAAGATAAAGAAGCTAAACAATTAGTAGCTGATTTTGATAAATCTATTGAAAAAGCAAAATCTGCTTATAACGGAAAAGATAAAGTTATGAGTGTTATCGTTACTGGTGGAAATATTGGCTTTGCTGCTCCACATTCTGGTCGCGTTTGGGGACCTATGTATGACATTTTCGGTTGGACTCCAGCATTAGAAGTTTCGAATTCTACTGCAGGTCATAAAGGTGATGACGTTTCTGTTGAAGCTATTGCACAAACAAATCCTGATTGGATTTTCGTATTAGATCGTGATGCTGCAACATCTGATGCAGCTAAGTCAACACCTGCTAAGGATGTTATTTCTAAATCACCTGCTCTTCAAAACACAACTGCTGTTTCTAAAAAACAAGTTATTTATGCACCAGAAGATACTTACACAAATGAATCAATTCAAACTTATATAGAGTTATTTGGAAATATGGCAAAAACTTTAGCTAAGTAGTGTAAAGGGGTACGAAACAGTGTCAAAAAATATGATTTCTAGGGTTGAGAATATTTCTCAACCCCAGTTTTATAATCAAAATAAAATATGGACAAAACCTTTTATAATAGCAGTTATAGTTGTTATAATTTTAGGGATTATATCACTGTTTACTGGAGTTTATGATATACGTGGACAAGAGGACGGAATGGAGATGTTTTTCATCACTCGTGTTCCGAGAACGGTTGCATTAATGCTTACTGGAGCTGCGATGGCAATGGCAGGGCTCGTCATGCAACTCATTACACAGAATCGCTTTGTTGAACCTACTACAACGGGGACTATTGAATGGTCAGGCTTAGGCCTGCTTTTTGTGTATTTATTATTTCCTGCCCCGACTTTAGTTCAAAGAATGACTGGTGCAATCATTTTTTCTTTTATAGGAACTATGATTTTCTTTCTATTTTTAAGAAGAGTTAAGCTTCGTTCGTCTTTAATTGTTCCGATTATTGGATTGATGCTTGGAGCAGTAATTTCTGCAGTGTCTACTTTTTTAGGACTCCTTTTTCAAAAGACGCAAAGTATTGAAACTTGGTTTGTAGGTTCATTTGCTAACATTCAGGTGGGAAGATATGAATATTTATGGCTGATTGTTATCATTACTTTTCTTATTTTTATGTATGCTAATAGATTGACTTTAGCTGGACTAGGAGAAGATGTCGCAACAAGTCTTGGAGTTAATTACAATAGAATTGTTCTTTTTGGGACTGCTCTTATCTCTGTTGCAGTTGGAATTGTTGCAGCTGTTATTGGACACTTACCTTTCTTAGGATTAATTGTGCCAAATATCGTTTCAATGTTTAGAGGTGATGATCTTAGGAGTAATTTACCTTGGGTTTGTGTGATCGGAATGGGATCAATAACTGCCTGTGACATCATTTCTCGAACAATTATACAGCCTTTTGAATTACCTGTTTCTTTAATACTTGCAACAGTGGGAGCAGTCGTGTTTATTACTATTTTATTGAGACAAAGAAAACCAAGGAGGCTACGATGATCACATTAGAATATAGAAAAAAAGAAAATGTCGAAATCGATTCTAGCCTTCATAATGAAAGTAGATCAGCTAGCGCTTTTCGGTCTAAGAAGGAAGCAAGACGTTATTGGATTTTACTGATAACATTGATTGCTTTAGGTCTTCTTTCTTCATATGGACTTTTAGTTTATAACAATCCAGTTCCGATAGATTCACCTTCTTTTATCCCAGTCGTTAAGAGAAGGATAGTAGCTATTGTTGCAATGATTATTGCTGCGGTTTGCCATAGCTTGTCGACAGTTGCTTTCCAATCTATTACGAATAATAAAATTATTACTCCATCGCTTTTAGGTTTCGAATCACTTTATTCAGCAATTCAAACGAGTACAGTATTCTTCTTTGGTGCTAGTGCGTTAATAAATTTTAATGGAATTGGATCATTTTTATTCCAAGTTGTTGTTATGGTCTTCATGAGTTTGATACTTTATGGATGGTTACTTTCCGGTAAATACGGGAATTTACAACTTATGCTTTTAGTTGGAATTATTATTGGTACCGGGCTAAATTCAGTGTCAACTTTCATGAGAAAACTACTTGCGCCTTCAGAATTTGATATTTTACAAGCAAGATTATTTGGTTCTGTTAATCATGCAGATCCTGCATATTTTCCTATTGTAATTCCTATGATCATAATTGTAGCAGTATTAATTTTTGCTCATTCTAAGAATTTGAATGTTTTGTCACTAGGAAAGGATGTTGCTACTTCTTTTGGAGTTAAATATCAACCTAGTGTAATTTATACGCTTGTATTAGTAGCTATTTTAATGTCCATTTCAACAGCTCTAATTGGGCCACTTACTTTCTACGGCTTTTTAGTGGCAACTTTGAGTTATCAGGCAGCGTCAACTTATGATCATAGATATATTTTTCCGATGGCTTTTGCTATAGGATTTTTAATAATGACGAGCGCATACTTTTTAATGTATCATGTAGTCCATGCTCAAGGTGTAGTTTCAGTTATTATTGAATTATTTGGTGGAATCATATTCTTAACTATAGTTTTAAGGAAGAGGGCTTTATGATAAAAATTGATAATGTTAAAAAGTTCTATACTGATAAGGTAAAAATAGGACCTTTGGATATTGAAATACCAAAAGCAGGCTTTACTTCTTTAATTGGACCAAATGGTGCTGGAAAGTCAACGACACTTTTGATGATTGGCAGACTTTTAGATATGGATGAAGGCCAAATTCAGGTAGCAAATATGGATGTTTCTGAATCCAAATCAAAAGACTTAGCAAAAGTTTTGACTATATTGCGACAAGAAAATCATTTTGTAACTAGGCTTACAGTTAGACAATTAGTTGGATTTGGGCGCTTTCCTTATTCAAAGGGAAGGTTGACTAAAGAAGATGAGGTTATCATTTCTAAATATATCGATTTCTTAGATTTAACTAGTTTAGAGAATAGATATTTAGATGAGCTTTCTGGTGGTCAAAGACAAAGGGCATATGTAGCGATGGTACTGTGCCAAGAGACGGAATATGTACTTTTGGACGAACCTTTGAACAACCTTGATGTTGCTCGTTCTGTTCAAATGATGGAGCATTTAAGACGTGCAGCTAATGAATTTGGAAGAACAATTTTGACGGTTATGCATGACATAAATTTTGCAGCTAAATACTCGGATAAAATTTGTGCTATGAAAGATGGACAAATTGCTGCTTTTGGAACAGTAGAAGAGGTTATGGACTCAACACTTTTGACAGATATTTTTGAAACAAAAATAGAGATTATTAATGGTCCTTATGGGCCGATCGCTGTTTATTAGTTATAAAATGTCTTGCGTAAATTATGCAAGACACTCTAGTTGAAGTTGCTGTCTGTATTTTATAGGCAGCAGCTTTTTTTATGTGATTACTCATAAAATGCAAAAGAATGCTTCACCTTTTCAAGTATGTACCAAACGGAAAAAATATCTCTGTATAATTTTTCAAAAGAATTCAGCTTGTTTTTTTTATATGTAATATTGCATATCAGAGTGTATTGATAAAAGTGTAAGGGGTCACTATAATGAGGGCATAAAGATAAATCATATTTTCGTAGCAATAAAAAGGAGGAAATAATATGGAAATCGCAATGGCAGTTTTAAAATTTGTAGGTGGCGTAATCCCGTTAATTCAAGAACTTTTAAAAGCATTTATGTAAATTTATTAGTTAGCAATCATTTATCAATCATTATCATATTTTACTAAAAAAAGAACGGGGTGATTTTTCTGAATATTAAGAAAAACACTAAAAGAAGAAAGTTCCTTGCATGTTTATTAGTTAGTCTATGCACTATTAATTATTCATCTATTTCCTTCGCAGAAACACAAGCAAGTAATGCAACTGATGTAAACAAAAATGCTAGTGGCATTGATACTGGTATAGCAAATCTTAAATATAATAATCAAGAGGTTTTAGCTGTAAATGGTGATAAAGTAGAGAGTTTTGTTCCGAAAGAAAGTATCAATTCAAATGGTAAATTTGTAGTAGTAGAACGCGAAAAAAAATCACTTACAACGTCACCAGTCGATATTTCAATTATTGATTCTGTAGTGAATCGCACGTATCCAGGAGCTGTACAACTTGCAAATAAAGCTTTTGCAGACAATCAACCGAGTTTATTAGTGGCTAAGAGAAAGCCTTTGAATATTAGTATAGACTTACCGGGCATGAGAAAAGAAAATACAATCACTGTCCAAAATCCGACATATGGTAATGTAGCTGGAGCAGTAGACGATTTAGTATCTACTTGGAATGAAAAGTATTCTACAACACATACGTTGCCTGCAAGAATGCAGTATACGGAATCCATGGTTTATAGTAAATCGCAAATCGCAAGCGCTCTTAATGTTAACGCTAAATATCTTGATAACAGTCTAAACATTGATTTTAATGCGGTTGCAAATGGAGAGAAAAAAGTGATGGTAGCGGCGTATAAGCAAATATTTTATACGGTAAGTGCTGAACTACCTAACAATCCATCCGACCTTTTTGATAATAGCGTTACTTTTGATGAGTTAACTCGAAAAGGCGTAAGTAATTCGGCTCCACCTGTTATGGTTTCAAATGTAGCTTATGGTAGAACGATTTATGTAAAATTAGAAACAACATCTAAGAGCAAAGATGTACAAGCTGCTTTTAAAGCCTTACTTAAGGATAACAGTGTTGAAACAAGTGGACAGTATAAAGATATTTTTGAAGAAAGTACCTTTACTGCTGTAGTATTAGGCGGAGATGCGAAAGAGCATAACAAGGTTGTTACTAAAGATTTCAATGAAATCCGAAATATTATTAAAGATAATGCTGAATTAAGTCTTAAAAATCCAGCATACCCAATTTCATATACAAGTACTTTCTTAAAAGATAATGCAACTGCTGCTGTTCATAACAATACAGATTATATTGAGACGACAACTACAGAATATTCAAGTGCTAAAATGACACTTGATCATTACGGTGCTTACGTTGCTCAATTTGATGTATCTTGGGATGAATTCACATTTGACCAAAAGGGTAACGAAGTACTAACACATAAAACATGGGATGGTAGCGGAAAAGACAAAACGGCTCATTACTCTACAGTTATCCCTCTTCCACCGAACTCAAAAAATATAAAAATTGTAGCAAGAGAATGTACAGGTCTTGCATGGGAATGGTGGAGAACAATTATTAATGAACAAAACGTTCCATTAACAAATGAAATAAAAGTTTCAATTGGAGGAACAACATTATATCCAACAGCTAGTATTAGTCATTAAGTATAAAAAAAGCGCCCTATAAGTAGGGCGCTTTTTTACTTAGTCACAAATTTTATTTTGTATCGGTATGTTTTTAGGTTTTGTAAATCATCGACTATAAGGTGGGAATATTGTGAAGACGAAAAGCTACATGTTTTTCGTCTTTTCGTTCTCTTGCTTAATAAGAAAGATCCTGCAACTCAGTACAGGATCCTTAATCAAACGTATTTAAAAACTAAATTGTGGTTTCATATCACCTTTATAAGGTTCATGTTCAACGAATATAGTTATATCCTTACCAGCTTGATCTTTACCAGTTCTTTTATACGTAAATTTATTCTTATTTAGTTCAGTAAGTTCAAGAGCTGCACCGTATTTGTTATTTCCAATTGAAACATGGGCTCTTATTTTATTTTCGTGTACAACATCGAAGTAGCCATAGTCACCGCGGCTTTGACCTGTTTCGCTATTGAAGAACTCATATTTATTAGACTTGTCATCGAATTTTGCTAGACTTATAAAATTCGAATTAAACTGTGTTACATCATTACCAGCTTCATCTACTACTTTTGTTCCGTGCCAAAGGGTACCGCCTAAAATTTTATCTCCATCAACGTTTTTAACAATATCTCCTGTAGTCGTGTTCAGCTGCTTGTCCGGATCAGTGAAAGAAAGTTCTTTTTCTTTATATGGGACATGTTCAACGAAAACTTCTACATCTTTACCGTTAGCGTCTTTACCCATTCGTTTATAAGTAAATACATTTTTATTTAGTTTTGTCATGTCAACGACAGCTTGATACTTCATTGATTCTGAAATTAATATTCTCTTCTTCCCATCATTTGTGACAAAGAAAGTGCCTTTATCGCCACGACTTGCACCTGTTTTAGCATCAAAAAATTCATATCTGCCTGACTTCGCATCATATTTTGCAAGACCAATGAAGTTTGCATTCTCTTTTGTTAAGTCATTCTTATCTTTGTCATACACTCGTGTACCTTGCCAATTTGTCTCGCTAAGAATATTAGCCATTTTTTGCCCTTTAGTTAATTTATTTTCCTTTTTTGTTTCTTTAGCAACTTGTTCTTGTTTTTGTTTCCCATGATTTTCTTCAGCTTTAGTACCAGCACACCCTGTTAATGCTAATGTGAATCCGAGCAGTACGGATGATAGTGCTTTTGCTTTTTTGTTCATGTTTTATCGTCTCCTTATTTTATGATTTCAAGTAGTACGGTTAGCGATTATAGTAGCAGTGCGTCATATATGAACTTAGTTGCTACGTTTCTTATGTTAATACCCGACTATAAACTGCCTCTAAATAAAACATTAAAAAAAGATAAACTAATTCCTAAAATTTGTTCATATTTATAAAAAGGTCTTTTACATGGGGTGAATGTAAATTTCTCATTTTGAAAATGGCGTAATTAAATGGGCGGATTCATATTATGCTTACAGTGCGATTTTAGATGTGATGCTATACTGTATATAGGATTTTATGGGTGTATGTTGTGTCGGTTTTTGTCGGTAAGTCGATATTCTATGTCGAATCGTTGATATATTGAAAAAATCGTTGATATATTGTGAGTTATGATAGATATATTTGAAAAATCGTTGATATATTTTGAGGAGGGCTAAAAATGATTGTGAAAGAACGACAAATGCCGATGTATTTACGGCAATTAGAAGCGTTATCTAGAAGATTACCTGCTCACCATCCGAAACGGGATATGGTTGCAGAAAGTTTAGCGAAGCATAAAGCGGGTTACAAAGGTGAACAAGCTATCAATTATCCATTAAGTTTTTTGCCAGAAGAAACATATAGTATTTTGCACGATATAAGGCTGTCTGATCAAAATCACCATTTTCAAATTGATACGATTATCATTTCAGCATATTTTCTTCTTTTCCTCGAAATAAAAAATATAGCAGGTACGTTACTATTTGATTCAAAGTTTAATCAGCTTATTAGAATATCAGAGGGGAATCCAGAAGGGTTTCCAGATCCAATTTTACAAGTGAAAAGACAAGAGGAACAGTTTAGAAAATGGTTAAGGTTAAATGGGTTTTCTCGTTTTCCGATTGAATCACTCGTTGTTATTAGTAATCCACGAACTATTATTAAAGCTTCAGACGATAATCTCCCCAATAAAATTATACACAGTGCAAATTTACCTCATAAAATAAAATGGTTTGAGAGCAAATATAAGAAAAAAACTATAAAAAATGTAGACGATCTTATTTGTCAAATAGTAAGGAATCATACTCCATTACAGCAAAATATCCTCGAACAATTTAAAATCAAAAAAGGAGAATTGTTAAACGGCGTACGATGTGAGGTCTGTTCTATAATGCCGATGTTGAAAATAAAAAAAGGGTGGTATTGTTCAAATTGTAAAGCTATCTCTAAGGTAGCACATGAGGATGCGATACATGATTATGTACTTCTTATTAGTAGGACTTGTACAAATATGCAGTTAAAGGAATTTCTCCACGTTCAATCGAGTGCAACAGTTCATAGACTCCTCAAAACAATGAACATCCCACACACCGGCACTAATAAAGGACGAAAATATGATTTAACTCACCTTCAATTATAATTTTGCTATAATAAATATGTACTTATACGAAGGGGAGTTTAATGAGAAAATGAAATCATTCAATATTGATCATTTTATCGCGAGTGTTTTACAGTGGATATTAAATATAGCGCTAATTATATTATCCATTGTCTTATCTATCTTTTTAATTAATGAGACGATTACTTTTATTCAATACATATTTTCAGCGAAGAAGTATACGTCATATAAATTGGTTGAAAGTATCATCGTCTATTTCTTATACTTCGAGTTCATTGCATTAATTATTAAGTATTTTAAATCGAACTATCATTTCCCGTTACGTTATTTTATTTATATCGGAATTACGGCCTTAATTCGATTAATTATTGTGTCTCATGAGGAACCGATGGAGACGTTATTATACGCAGGAGCAATTCTTGTTTTAGTTATTGCTTTATACATATCGAATATGAGAGATTTGAGAAAAGAGTAGTAGTGCAGACATAAGTTTGCACTACTTTTTTATTTGCAATTATCCATCCTATAATTGGGGGGCTGTAATCAAATGAATAGTGTCAGGACATTCTAATTTATAAGTTACTTTGTTGTCTTCAATATCTTTTGTGATTTTTTGGCATGTATTGTTCGAATATTGAATCTCTTGATTTGCACTATGTTTCTCATTTGTTTTTGTATAGTCAACATCATAATAGACGGAGGTAGACTCCTTTTCTTTTTTTACAGTTAAATCAATAATAACTGGCTCGTCCTTGGTATTAAATTTAGTAATTCTAACGGAATCGTCTTTATTTGAATTATAGTTTTTTACGAAAGTATCTAATTTTTCTATGTTATAAACTTCATTGTTTTTCTCAATAATATCACCACGTTTTTTTGAAACCTCAAAAGTATATGTCTCGTTTTTATCGTTTTTTTGCTCATTATTAGTACAACCAATAAGAGTAAATAAGACTAACGAGATTAAAAGTAATGCATACTTTCTATATTGTATTCTCATAGGTTCATCTCCCTTTCTTAATTTTTAACGATGATATATTTATAATTTTATCTTACTGAGATTTTTGGAAAGCCAAAAGACTGTTCTTTTTTCGTTAAGTTATTGTAAATGTCTACATTCTTTATTAATTGATTATAAATTTCGGCATAATATTGTTACATCTTGACATTCAAGTTGCTTGAAAGTTTACAATGAAATTAGGGCGTTTGAAATCGAAAAAAATTGAGAAATTAAGTGAAGAGGTTTCTTTTACTTGGAGGTTATAGAAATGAATCAGGAATTGAAGTTACGTCCATTAGAACGAGAAGATTTAAAGTTTGTACACGAACTGAATAATAATGCGCATATTATGTCGTATTGGTTTGAAGAGCCGTATGAGGCATTTGTGGAGCTGCAAGACTTATACGATAAACATATACATGATCAAAGCGAACGCCGATTTATCGTTGAGAAAGACAATGAAATGGTTGGATTAGTTGAGTTAGTAGAAATCGATTATATTCACCGTAGAACAGAATTCCAAATTATTATTGATCCGAATTATCAAGGATATGGTTATGCAGTGGATGCGACGCGTTTAGCAATGGATTATGCTTTCGCTGTATTAAATATGCATAAGATATATTTAGTTGTGGATAAGGAAAATGAAAAAGCAGTACATGTTTATAAAAAGGTTGGATTTATGGTAGAAGGCGAACTTATCGATGAGTTTTTCGTTGATGGTAACTATCATAATGCGATAAGAATGTGTATGTTTCAGAAGCAATATTTTGAAAACAAGTAGTTGAAAGATTCGGAAGTAATGTTGACGTTTCGTAAAACCGTATGCTAAAATCCCTTTTAAGTATTAAGGAAGGTGCAGAATATGCTTTATATAAAATTTGTAAAACTCATTAGAAAACTTTGCTCCGCACAAATGTATACGGTGAAGCGTTGTACGGAGCTTAATCAAGGGGCATAAATCCCCTATATTCATCGGCTGAATAACTTTTCTAAAAAAGTATAGTTTATCTATGCTTATTTCGTTATGGTTTTTCAGCTGGTGTATAAAATAGATTAAGGGGCCATAGACAATGCTTTGTCTATGGCCCTTTGTGTATATTATTCCGATGAGTCTTTACTATAAATTGGAGTAGTATAGGAAAAACCACGAAGCAGAGGGCTAGTGTCGAATGACGCTATCTCTCTGCTTTTTTTAATTTCAGGAAAAGAGGAATAAAAATGAGTTTACTTAAAGTGGAAAGTTTATCACATAGTTTTATAGATAAAGTATTATACGAAAATGCTTCTTTTGATTTGCATAAAGGGGAGCATATGGGAATTGTTGGACAGAATGGTGCAGGAAAAAGCACATTAATGAAAATATTGGTGGGGGAAATTATTCCTGATAAGGGAGACATAAAGTGGCAACCTAATATTCAAATTGGACATCTTGATCAATACGCAGAAATTGATGAGGGTTACACCATTTCACAATATTTAAAGAGAGCCTTTTATGATTTGTATGAAATGGAAAAGAGAATGAACAAGTTATATGAAGAAAGTGCGATGACTGGAGATGAAAATCAACTATTGAAAGCGGCAGAAATTCAAGGACTGCTCGAGGCTCATGATTTTTATTCAGTAGATAGTATTACGAATAAGGTGGCAGCCGGTTTAGGTATTGATGTGATTGGGATGAATCGTGTGATTGGTGAATTAAGCGGAGGGCAGCGTGCAAAGGTAATTTTAGCGAAGCTCTTATTAGAAGAGCCTAATATTTTATTGCTAGATGAACCGACGAATTTTCTCGATAAGGAGCATGTGGAGTGGCTTGCTAATTATTTAATGAATTTTGAAGGAGCGTTTATTGTCGTATCACATGATTTTGATTTTCTGGAAAAGGTAACTTCTTGCATATGTGATGTAGAGTTCGGAACAGTTAAGAAGTATTACGGCAAATACTCAGATTTTGTAAGACAAAAGGAGCATTTGCGAAAAGATTATATTCGCCAATATTATGCACAGCAAAAGAAAATTGAAAAAACGGAAGAGTATATTCGTAGAAATATTGCTGGGGTGAATTCAAAAATAGCGCAAGGTCGTAGAAAACAATTACAGCGTATGGAAAGAATTGCGCCACCAAGTTTTACTCATAAACCGTCTATTCATTTTCAGGAACTTCCCATTTCAGTTCAGACAGTTCTTGAAGTAAATAACCTTGAAGTTGGTTACGACTTCGCTCTCTTACCAAAGTTGAATTTTTCAGTAATGGGTAGGCAAAAACTTGTTATTACAGGTTTCAATGGAGTAGGAAAATCTACTTTATTAAAAACAATCGTTGGAAATATTGATAGTATTTCTGGAGAGTTTCACTTTTCAGAGCAAATAAAGATTGGATATTATGAGCAAGATTTAAATTGGAGCAATGATTCTTTAACGCCGCTTCAAATTATTTCAGAACAGTTTCCTAAACTGAATATGAAGGAAATACGCCATCATTTAGCTGCGTGTGGAGTGAAGGATACGCACGTTTCGCAAGAAATTCGTACGTTAAGTGGTGGTGAACAATCGAAGGTGAAACTGTGCGGATTATTATTATCACCTTGTAACTTATTAATTTTAGATGAGCCGACAAATCATTTAGATGCAGAAGCGAAGGAAGCTTTGCAAAAGGCGCTAATTAAGTTTAAGGGCAGCATTATACTCGTATCTCACGAAGCGAGTTTTTATCTTGATTGGGCAGATAGCATCTTTCATATAGAGACAGGAATAGTTAAGGGGGTGTGAAACATATGAGTGAAAACAATTGGAAAACGAAAATTATATTATTTTTGACCGCTCAAACTATTTCGTTGTTCGGTTCCTCTCTCGTACAATACGCGATTATATGGTATATCACCCTTACAACATCATCAGGAGTGATGTTGACTATTTCAACTGTTTGCGGTTTTCTACCACAAATTGCGATATCTTTGTTTGCAGGTGTTTGGATTGATCGTTATGACCGTAAAAAGATGATTATGTTATCGGACGGAATTATAGCGATTGCGACGTTAGTTTTAGCAATTTTATTTTTTACAGGATATAAAAGTATTTGGTTACTTTTTATTGTGTTACTCATTCGTTCAGCTGGAACAGGAGTACAAACGCCAGCTGTGAATGCATTAATTCCGCAAATCGTTCCGAAAGAGTATCTTATGAAAGTAAATGGAATAAATAGCAGTATTACATCTTTAATTATGTTTCTTTCTCCAGCAGCAAGTGCGATGATTCTTTCTATTGCTAGCATTGAAACAACATTTTTTATTGATGTTATTACGGCTATGATTGGAATTAGTATTATGTTTATCATTCAGGTAGAGGGACATGTGAATGCAGAGAATAAGCAAAAATCTAATCTACAAGGAATTAAAGAAGGATTCTCTTATTTAAAAGAAAATGTATTTATTAAAAGGCTAATCGTTTTATTGATTATCGTCATGATTTTAATAAGTCCAGCTGCTTTTTTAACACCTTTAATGGTAACTCGTTCTTTCGGGGCCGAAATGTGGAGACTTACTGCTAGTGAGATGACCTTTAGTGCGGGTGCGGCAGCTGGTGGCGTATTAATTGCGGCGTGGGGTGGTTTTCGTAATCGTATGTATACAACAGCGCTAGCTTGTGCATTATATGGACTGCTTATGATTGGACTCGGAATAGCACCGATATTTATTATATACTTAGTCTTTAATTTTTTAATTGGTATAACGATGCCGTGCTTCAATACACCAGTTACTGTGTTATTGCAGGAGAAAGTAGAACCATCAATGCACGGACGGATGTTCAGTCTTGTACAAATTGCGAATTCATGCGCGCTTCCTCTAGGAATGATAATATTTGGGCCATTGTCGGATATGTTTAGTGTAGAGATTTTGTTAATTTATGCTGGGATATTCGTGCTATTTTGCGCAATGTATATTGTATTAAGCAAGAGGTTTGAAGTGTAAATATTTATAATACAGAGGGTTTGCGAAGTGATTTAATATGCTTCGTAAACCTTTTTGTTATTATTCTATCCAATAATTATTTATTGTTAAACGATAAATAATTATTGACTGTTAATGATTTTTTGGATAATATGATGTTAAGAATCTAAGGAGAATTACATGAGTAGAGGAGAATGTGAAATGAAAAATAAATACGTAGTAGCTATTTCTTTCATGATTTTAGCGATTATTTCTTTAACTATACATGCTTCAAACAGTAAAGTAGGAGCGGATGGATTCCTTGAAGAACCTTTCTTTTTCCTAGTACCGATAAGTTATGTATTGTTCCTTAGTGGTATTGGCGTATTATTATTTGGATTTATTACTTCAAAGCTGAAAAAGGGCAATAAATAGGGGTTACCAATAGGGACAAAATACTCACTATGAAATAGAAACATACCATATGGAAGAAAAAGAATAAGTGAGATGAATCATGATGAACCATCATTTTTATAATGGAAGACAAGTAGGAGCAGCTATTACGCTGGCTGGGGCACAGGGAACAATTCACGCTATGAATCAAGCTATTCAAATGCAACAACAAGCATATTTTGCACAAATGATGCAAAGTCAGTATATGCCGTATTCACAGCTTCCGATGCAAATTGTACATTACGATGTACATCCAGCTGGTTTATTTTCTATTCCATATGGCGGGACATATTTCTTATGAAAGAAAGCGGCTCAATAGAGTCGCTTTTTTTCATATTCCGCCTAGCTTCATTCCAAGGAATGCGAAGAGGATACCAATTATGTACGTAGCGCTTAAGTATAAAAGGAAAGTGCTAATATTTTTTCGATTGAGAAGTTGAACGGCTTCTAGTTTAAACGTAGAAAATGTAGTGAATGCACCCATAAATCCAGTACCTAATAATAATTGCCAACCTGTAGTGACGCCGTTGCCAATTATATATCCGAGTAAAAACGCTCCTGTTATATTAATGAGAAATGTTGCAATTGGAAAGGAAGTTGTATTTCTTTTTTTAAACCAATTACTAATTGCAAATCGTGTAATCGCACCGAAAAATCCTCCTGTTGCGACTAATAAGGCTTCTATCATGAGTAATCACCTTCCGTAAGAGATTTCTTAATTAAGAAATCTCCAAGTGTATAGCCAAGGCCAGACATAATGAGGCCACCAAGTATGCTACATGATACATATAAGAAGGCTATGCTCCACTCAGAATGATTGATCAATTGCACAGTTTCTACACTAAATGTTGAAAAAGTCGTAAAGGAACCGATGAATCCAGTTCCGATGCCTGTGATGACCTCTGAAGGTAAGATGTTTAGCCGGGCGATATAAGTAGTTAGCCACGCTAAGAAGAAGCAACCGATTAAGTTAATGAGTAATGTTGCTAATGGAAATGAATGATGCCAAAATGTGGTGATATTAAGACCTAAATAATAACGAGAAAGAGCTCCTAATATACCGGCAATGCCGACGATAATATAAATCAATTTTCTCACCTCTTTAAATAGATTGCTCAAAAAAATAGACTCCTACCAGTATGTATACTGGTAGGAGTCATTAGCTAAGCAGCGTTTATGGCGAACTCCATCGCCTAGGATTATTACATATAGTGTACTAAATATACCGTTTAAATTCCAGTGAGGAGGTGGGTGTAACGTTTCTTTTTTTGATGTCTGAAGGTTTTTCAAGTAATTAAAATGGGATCAATTACTTATCAACTAAATATAGTGATATACGGTTTTAATTATGATAAAATGTTTCTTATGTGTGTCGTTTTGTTTTATTTGACTGAAAATAAAGAAAAATAAATTCGCGTGAAAAGGAGTCATTTATTTGAAGAAATTTTTAAAAATCGTATTTACATGTGTTTTAGTAGTAGCGGGCATTGTAGGAGGATTTCTAGCGTATATGACACTTACTAAAGAACAGCCTGCTGATGTTATAAGCTTGAAGGTGGAGAATAATAAGGAGCGCGTATTAGCGACTGGAAATGAGTTTAAAGTTACAACATTTAATATTGGATATGCTGGGTTAGATAAGGATCAAGATTTCTTTATGGATGGTGGAAAGGGATCTGGTTCAAGTAGTAAAGAGCAAACGGAAACTAATTTAAAGAATATGCTTTCGTTTTTACAAAATGAGAATAGTGATTTTGCACTATTACAAGAAGTTGATATAAAGTCACTTCGTTCATTTGATGTAAATGAACATGAATTTTTGAAAAAAGGATTACCTGATTATGTTTCGTCATTTGGCAAGAACTACGATACGAAATGGGTTCCAGTGCCAATAATAAATCCAATGGGATATGCGGAGGCTGGATTAAGTACGTTTTCTAAATACACTGTTCAAGAAGCGAAGAGGTTCCAGCTTCCTGGAATGGAGCCTTGGCCAAAGCGTTTGTTTGATTTAGATCGAGCAATTGTGGAATATAAAATTCCTGTTAATAATGGGAAACATGTTAGACTCGTAAATTTACATTTGTCTGCTTATGATGAAGGCGGGAAAATTAGAAAACAGCAAGTAGAGTACTTAAAAGAATATATGAACAAGCATTATGAAAATGGTGATTACGTAATAATGGGCGGAGATTGGAATCAATTAGTTTCAAACGCTCAATTAAGTGATCCGAAGTTCGTGAAAGAGCGCCCTGAGTGGTTAGTAGAGTTACCGAAGAACTTTACAGACGGTGGCTTTAAGTGGGCTGTAGATCCGTCTGTTATGACTGTGAGAGATGATGTAAAGAAATATGTAGAAGGTGAAAATTTCGTCACTATTATTGATGGCTTTATCGTTTCACCGAATGTAGAGATTGTAAATGTACAAGGGAAAGATTTAAAGTTTGAAAATAGCGATCATAACCCAGTAAGTGCGGTATTTAAACTGAAGTAATTGATATGTATAAGTAGAAGGTGGGGCTTCATATGGAGTGGTTAAAGAGGACTTGTTTTTCTAACCTTGAGAAAGAATCACAGAAAAATCATTTATTACTGTTTATAACGATTTGTAGTTTCTTTCTTGGGATAATCGCAATTGGGTATTATGGATATATTTTTACAGAGAGAGCAATAGCGTTTTGGATTTGTGGTATTTCTGTCGTTGCATTTGGAACGCTTTTTACTTTTATAAAAAGTATGGAATCAGCGTATAAATATATCATGACATTTATGTTGCTTACAATGTCTTACATTATGGTACAAGCCTTTAATGAAAGCCCGGCTGTATTTCAAATGGTCTATTTTACATTAGCTGTTTCACTTATTTACTTAAGTGAGCGCCTCATTTTAATTCTTGGCGGGGTAGCTGTTGTGATCACATTTATCCTTTGTAGCTATTGGCCGGAGCAATTTTTTGCTTATACAGCCTCGTCTGAAGCTGCTAATTTCGCAAGTTTGTTAGCGATTGTAACAATTGCTATGTGGGGCGTCACGAAAATCGGTTCTAATCTGCTCCTTCGTTTAAGTGATGAGAAGCAAGAAGTAATGAGAAAAGCTCAGGAGTTAGAAGAGACGCAAAGACTTATTGAAGAAACAGTTGTGAAACTAGATAGTAATTTCAATCATTTAAGACAAAATATGAGCACGTCGATGGAATCGATGAGTGAAATTAATTTTGCCTTTGAAGAGGTGGCAGTTGGTACGCAATCACAATCAGAGATGATGTATCGTTCGGTAGAAGTATTGAATGATATGGAGGGAAATATTGAACAAATCATCTCTCAAGTAAGAACTGCATCGGCTCGTGTGGATGAAAGCTTAGAAATTTCAAAAGGTAGTGTACATACTCTAAGAAATTTTGAAACTAACATGAGAAGTTTAAATGATGTTGTTTCACAGTCTGGAATTATATTTAGAGATTTAATGATGCAATCGAAACAAATTAATGAAATTGTAGATGTAATAACGAATATTTCAAGTCAGACGAGTTTGCTAGCTTTAAATGCAAATATTGAAGCTGCGAGGGCAGGCGAGCATGGAAAAGGTTTTGCTATTGTAGCGAGTGAAGTGTTAAAGCTTGCTGAAGAATCAAATCGTTCTGCGGGAAGAATTCAAGGGATTTTGAAGGAGTTTAGTAATCAAGCAAGTAAGGTAGAAGTGCAAGTAGAAAAGTCAGAAAGAGTACAAGAAGAATGTAACGAGATGTTAGCAAGCGTTTTAACAAATGTAACTGATTTAGGGAAGTTTATTGATGCGATTAATGAAGTAATGCGAGAGGTTGTTGTTCATCAAGAAAGTTTCCAAGTTAAAACGACGAATATCGTAAAGGATGTTACGCATGCTTCTAACGTAATTCAGCAAACTTCTACAGCTACAGAAGAAGTGCTAGCGAGTGTGGAAGAAGAAAAACATCGAAATGATACGTCAGTGAAGACGTTACAAACTGTTAGCGAGCAAGTGAAGTTGTTAGAAGATATTTTAGAAAAGTAATATTGCTTGGAAAGAGCACGAATGATGTGCTCTTTTTTCATTGAAACGAATACTTGATAGGAATTTAATTGCTTTTCTGCGCGTTTTCTGCCAAGCTTAAGGAGATAAAATTCAGCTAATAGCGGAATTAAAATACTTCAAAGAAAGAATTAAATAGGTGACGCATATGATCGAAGTTAAGACTTCTGAACTTAGTGATGGAGAATTTAATAGAGGTGTATTTGCAACTCGTGATATTAAAAAAGGTGAGTTGATACACGCAGCACCAGTTATCTCTTATCCGAATGAACAGCATGAACATATTGAGAAAACATTACTTGCTGACTACGCATTTGAGTATGGAATCAATCATACGGCAATCCTTTTAGGATACGGTATGTTATTTAATCATTCATATACACCGAATGCAACGTATGATATTGTCTTCGAGAACCATACGTTTAACTTCTATGCTTATAAGGATATAAAAGCAGGAGAAGAAATTTTAATCAATTATAATGGTGAAGTTGATAACGATGAGCTGTTATGGTTTGATAAAGAAAAAGAAGAGAACGAAAAGTAATATAAAGAGTATAGAAAGAGCACATTCTGTCGGATGTGCTCTTTTTTTATTGATGTAAATAAAGTAAAAAGTACAAAAAAATACCACTTTCTTTTTGTGTGGTATAGTAAGATACTGAGGGATAGTGTTTTGAAAAAGTCACATATTTTACAAATTGTTGTCTTTCTGATGACATGTCAAGTTTAGTAGTCCATTTGGGTTGCTTTATTATGCAATATATATTTTAATATGAGTGGCACCTCTTATAATTTAAGAGGTTTATAGGTGTCTCGAATTGATTTTGGGTACACTGTATCCACCACTTTAGGTTCTTTCATGTACGTGGGGATATTATGGGCCCGTATAACGGGATAAAATGAATATAGAAATAGAGGAATCGTAAAATGAATATGCAAGAGGTTTATAAATATTTAAGTACGGTATTGCCTGAAGGACATGTTAAACAAGATGAAATGTTAAAGAATCATACGCATATTAAAGTTGGCGGAAAAGCAGATGTTTTTGTTGCGCCTACAAATTATGATGAAATTCAAGAAGTTATTAAATATGCGAACGAATATAATATTCCAGTTACGTTTTTAGGAAATGGATCGAATGTCATTATTAAAGATGGTGGAATTCGCGGGATTACAGTAAGTTTAATTCATATTACAGGTGTTACTGTAACAGGAACGACGATTGTAGCACAGTGTGGCGCAGCAATTATTGACGTATCACGTATTGCCTTAGACCATAACTTAACGGGTCTTGAGTTTGCTTGTGGTATTCCAGGTTCAGTTGGCGGAGCATTATATATGAATGCTGGTGCATACGGCGGTGAAATTTCGTTTGTATTAACAGAAGCTGTCGTAATGACAGGTGATGGAGAGCTACGTACTTTGACGAAAGAAGCATTTGAATTTGGATATCGTAAGAGTGTATTTGCGAACAACCATTACATTATTCTTGAAGCGAGATTTGAACTTGAAGAAGGTGTACATGAAGAAATTAAAGCAAAAATGGATGATTTAACGTTTAAACGTGAGTCAAAACAGCCTCTAGAATATCCTTCATGTGGTAGCGTATTTAAGCGCCCACCAAATAACTTTGCTGGTAAGTTAATTCAAGACTCAGGACTACAAGGTAAGCGAATTGGTGGAGTAGAAGTTTCTTTAAAACACGCTGGGTTTATGGTGAATGTTGATAACGGAACAGCACAAGATTACATCGATTTAATTCACTTCGTACAAAAGACAGTTGAAGAGAAATTTGGCGTGAAGTTGGAGCGAGAAGTAAGGATTATTGGAGAAGATAAGGAATAAAGAAATACGTATGAAGATATGAATTATTTTAAAATAATATTTGGGTATTGTTGACAATTTGTTTTCAATTCAATATAATGGCTAATAATTTAACAAATAACATACGTTGAAAGAGCCCAGTAGCAGTTTGTCACTGTTAACGAGAGAGCTAGGGGTTGCTGGAAC
Organism: Bacillus cereus group sp. BfR-BA-01311; assembly: GCF_022664295.1. Taxonomy (NCBI): domain Bacteria; kingdom Bacillati; phylum Bacillota; class Bacilli; order Caryophanales; family Bacillaceae; genus Bacillus; species Bacillus cereus group sp. BfR-BA-01311. The sequence continues at coordinate 131,950 of NZ_JAKUHC010000003.1, read as the reverse complement.
CTAGCACAAACAAACTTGTGAATTACACTCTGGAGTATCTTAGGTAATGCTAAGCGGACTAGCAATCGATATTATTGCTAAGAGTGGTATGAGTAGCTATGCTATTTATACAAACTGGGTGGTAACACGGTGAATAATCGTCCCTATGTCTATCGTAGACATAGGGGCTTTTTTGTTTTTAAAAAATAAAGGGGATGACAAAAGATGAATATCATTGATGAGTTAGAATGGCGCGGCGCCGTTAATCAACAGACTGACGAAGAAGGCTTACGTAAGCTAGTAGAAGAGAAAAAGATTTCACTATACTGCGGAGTTGATCCGACTGGTGATAGTATGCATATCGGACATTTGATTCCGTTTATGATGATGAAGAGATTCCAATTAGCTGGTCATCATCCTGTTATTTTAATTGGCGGGGCAACAGGAACAATTGGTGATCCGAGTGGACGGCAATCAGAGCGTCAACTTCAAACGTTAGAAGTGGTTCAGCATAATGTAGATGCGTTAACAGCACAAATGAAAAAGCTATTTGATTTTGGTGGAAATAGCGAAGTGAAGATGGTAAATAACTATGATTGGACACATGAAATAAATATTATTGAGTTTTTACGTGATTACGGGAAAAACTTTAGCATCAATAGCATGTTAGCGAAGGATATTGTAGCAAGCCGTTTGGATACAGGTATTTCTTTCACGGAATTCACGTACCAAATTTTGCAAGCGATGGACTTCCATCATTTATACACGAAAGAGGATGTTCAACTGCAAATTGGTGGTAGTGACCAATGGGGAAATATTACGAGTGGTTTAGATTTAATTCGTAAGTTAGAAGGTCATGAGGCGAAAGTATTCGGATTAACGATTCCGTTATTATTAAAATCGGACGGTACGAAGTTTGGTAAATCAGCAGGCGGCGCTGTTTGGCTTGATCCTGAAAAAACGACACCGTTTGAATTTTATCAGTTCTGGGTGAATACGGATGATCGTGATGTCGTTAAATACTTGAAATACTTTACATTCTTAACGAAAGAACGCATTGATGAATTAGCGGTTAAGGTGGAAACAGAGCCTCATAAACGTGAAGCACAAAAAGTACTAGCAGAAGAAATGACGAAATTCGTTCATGGAGAAGAAGCATTCCTGCAAGCTGTGAAAATTACAGCAGCGTTATTTAGCGGAGATATTAAATCGTTAACAGCTGATGAAATTGAACAAGGCTTTAAAGAAATGCCAACATTTCAGTCTTCAAAAGAGACGAAAAACATCGTAGAATGGCTAGTTGATTTAGGAATTGAACCATCTAGACGACAAGCGCGTGAAGATATTAATAACGGAGCGATTTCTATGAATGGTGAGAAAGTAACAGATGTGGGTACAGATGTTACTGTAGAAAATTCATTTGATGGACGATTTATTATTATCCGTAAAGGGAAGAAGAATTACAGTCTTGTGAAGTTAGGCGAATAGTTTGTGTGAAAGGATGGGAGTAGGAAGAATACTTCCATCTTTTCGTATACACAATTTGGACATAAAATAATCAGTAAATTTAGATAATTAAAAGGGTTATACGATTCTTCTGCCGAATAAATAAGTTAGAGAAAATTACGGATAAAAATAGCCCGAACCATGCAGGGCATGATTCGGGCTTATATTCAGATTAGTAAGCTAAGCTGAATAGACCTTTAATGTGTGATAAGTAACGAACGTTACTTGCTTCTTTCATTAATGATGCTGGTAAGCCTTTAAGTGGAGTATTGCTTGCTCCAATTGTAGCAACCGCATCTTTACGTCCTAGACTAGCAAGTGTTCCAGAGTTTACAGGTGCGAACTCTTCGAATGCTTTGCCTTCTAGTGCTGCGTATAAGTTGTATCCAATTAACTCACCCATTTGCCAAGCGATTTGTGCAGTTGGTGGGTATGGACGTCCGTCTGGAGCGAAGACAACAGCGCTGTCTCCAGCAACGAATACGTCTTTGTGAGAAGTAGATTGTAGGTATGCATCAACTGTTGCACGTCCACGGTTAACTTCAAGACCTGATTCACCGATTAATGGGTTACCTTGTACGCCGCCCGTCCAAACGAATGTGTTAGCAACAAGTTTTTGACCGTCTTTTAAGTCGATTTCGTTGCCAGCAACGTTTGTTACAGGAAGACCAGTTAAGAATGTAACGCCGCGCGCTTCTAGGCTAGTAGTTGCACGTTCGATTAAGTGGTCTGGTAATACTGGAAGGATTTTTGGACCTGCTTCAACAAGAAGAAGTTTCACTTCTTTTGGATTTACGCCGTGGCTTTTTGCAAGTTTAGGCATAATGTCAGCAAGCTCACCAACTAGCTCAACGCCAGTTAATCCGCCACCACCGATTACGATTGTAGCATCAGCTTCGTTTTTCGTTTTCGCGTATTCACGAATACGGTCTTCAACGTGTTTGTAGATTTTATTTGCATCAGCAGCAGATTTTAATACCAGGCTGTTTTCTTCTAGTCCTGGAATACCGAAGTAAGCAGTTTTACTTCCTAAAGCAACTACAAGTGCATCGTAAGATAAAGTAGTGCCGCCAGCTAGTTTGATTTCTTTGCTATCAACTGAGAATGACTCAACTGTTGCAATTTTAAGATCGATATCTTTACCTTTGAAAAGCTTTGTAAGTGGCATTGCAATTGCTTGCTCAGACACGTTACCAGCTGCAAGGCGGTGTAATTCAGTGATGATTTGGTGCGTTGGGTATTGGTTAATCACTGTAACTTGTGCTTCTGATTTGCTGTAATATTTACGTACGTTTAAAGCGGCAAGAAGACCGCCATAACCAGCGCCTAAGATGACAATTTGTTTTGACATAGTATGATATCCCCCGTCTTTACTAATTGTTGTTATAAGTTAAATTATTTATTGTTACGTTCTGCACTAATTTGAAGATATGCGTTCACAAAGCGGAACATTTTTTGTGCTTGTGGATCTTTTAATAATTTTAAAAGACCGAATAGGCCGATAACTTCGTTGCTTTCGTCAGCACGATCTTTCGCTTCGATTGCAGTTGCAGCCATGCTTTTCACTGTATCTTTTACAGGTTCTACAAGCTCTGTAATTGCACCAACAGTGTCGCTTTTTAATACTTCATCAGTAGCAACAGTTTGAGCGAAGTCATAAGACTTAGTTAAAATGTTAACAAGCTCAGTTAATTTTGGAAGCTGTTCTACTAGTGTTGTTAATGATTCTTGTACCTCAGGTTTTAACAACTGATCAAGTACATCAAGTTGTCCTTGGCTAGCAGAAATTTGTACAGTTTCTTGTTCTGGCTTTGTTTGAGTCATAGTTTCTGGCATCTCCAATTCTCCTTTACGATAGCAATACTCTTATTTTTGATAAGTAAGATAGTAAACGGTTACGAAACTTTATACAAAGTTTCACAAAACACAATAAAATGCCTTTAAATTTATGACAGCAAGTAAGCTGCAAACATAAATCTAAAACCATAACGTCTTACTTATTATTTATGAACTGTCCGATACATGGCTTGTCCGCATAATGGAAAAGCTCCGTTACCGGAAAGTGTATATAATATATATCCTATATTATATACTATATACACCTATGTTAACATAAAAATGATTCCTAATTATTTGATATTGAGTGTATAACGTAGTGCTGACAAGGTATGAAAGCGTATAAAATATTTTGTTCCAGTTAGAAATGTACATATATATAAAGAAAAAAAGGAAGAAACGAACAAATTCATGTTCGTTTTTCCTTTTTCCTATTATTCACCTTCCGCAATTAGCATCGATGTGTTACCTTCTTTTTCAAGATGGCATTCGCCCCAAGAACAAAGAGAATCAAGAATGGATTCTAAAGACCAACCGTAATCGGTAAGAGAATATTCTACTTTTGGCGGGACTTGATTGTATACTTTTCTTTGAATAACGCCGTCGTCTTCTAATTCACGTAATTGCTGTGTTAACATTTTTTGTGTAATACCAGGCATTGAACGTTTTAGTTCACTCGTTCTCTTTGTACCTTTCGTTAAGTGACAAAGGATAACAACCTTCCATTTTCCGCCGATAACTTCTAAAGTCGCCTCTACAGGAATATTGTATTTCTTCATATGAAATCCTCCCTTTGTGAGTAAAATAAGTTAAATCATACAAATGTTACTTTTTAGTACCTATAGCACTTTAAAGTACGTACTTTTTATTATGTTAAATATGTTTCATAATAGCACATGTAAGAGGCAAATGAGTAGTACGGTACCAAAAAGTGACTATGTTACTTTTTGGTGCCTATCGTACTTTAAAGTGCGTTCTTCAAAAAAAGAATGAAACCATTCATAATAGCATTTGTAAGTATGAAATATATTTTTTAGAAGATAAAAGGGCCTTTTTATCGCACTATTATGATTGGATTTCTTGTAATAAGGAGGAATTCAATTGAGTTCATATACAGTACCATCTTCGGAAGTTCAGACAAATCGAAGAAGTATGTTTGCTTTATTAGCGCTAGCAATTAGTGCGTTTGGGATTGGTACAACCGAGTTTATTAGTGTCGGTTTACTACCATCTATTTCAAAAGATTTAAATGTTTCGGTTACAACAGCCGGTTTAACGGTTTCCTTATATGCGTTAGGAGCGGCGGTAGGAGCTCCTGTTTTAACAGCGTTAACGGCTAGTATGTCGCGAAAGACATTATTAATGTGGATTATGGTTATTTTCATTATTGGTAATGGCATTGCGGCGGTAGCAACAAGCTTCACTGTATTAATTATCGCAAGAATTGTATCTGCGTTTGCACATGGTGTATTTATGTCAATTGGATCTACAATTGCAGCTGCAATCGTACCAGAGAATAAACGTGCTAGCGCAATTGCGATTATGTTCACTGGATTAACAGTTGCGACTATTACTGGTGTGCCAATTGGAACATTTATCGGTCAACAATTTGGCTGGAGAGCGTCATTTATGGCGATTGTTGTAATTGGAATTATTGCTTTCATCGCAAACAGTATACTCGTCCCATCTAATTTAAAAAATGGTGTACCTGTATCGTTTCGTGATCAATTTAAATTAATTAAAAATGGAAGACTATTACTTGTTTTCATTATTACTGCACTTGGATACGGCGGTACATTCGTAACATTTACGTATTTATCTCCGTTATTACAAGAAGTAACAGGATTTGAAGCAAGTACTGTTACTATCATTTTATTAGTGTATGGAATCGCAATTGCGATAGGGAATATGGTCGGCGGAAAATTATCGAATCATAATCCGATTCGAGCGCTATTTTACATGTTCTTGATTCAAGCGATTATATTATTTGTTTTAACATTTACAGCGCCATTTAAAGTAGCTGGATTAATCACAATTATTTTCATGGGACTATTCGCATTTATGAATGTTCCGGGGCTACAAGTATATGTAGTTATATTGGCAGAGCGCTTTGTTCCGAGTGCGGTTGATGTTGCTTCAGCAATTAATATTGCCGCATTTAACGGAGGGATCGCTTTAGGTTCTTATATAGGTGGCCTTGTAACGAATTCATTAGGATTAATCCATACTGCTTGGGTAGGTGGCCTTATGGTAGTAGCCGCTGTTATTTTAACAGCGTGGAGCATGACATTAGAAAAAAGAGATCAAGTAAAATAAAAGGAGAGAAAATAAAATGAAAAACTTACAAAGTAAAGCAGTATTAAATAACGGTGTAGAAATGCCTTGGTTCGGTTTAGGTGTATTTAAAGTAGAAGAAGGACCAGAACTTGTAGAAGCTGTAAAATCAGCAATTAAAGCAGGATACCGCAGCATCGATACAGCTGCAATTTACGGAAATGAAAAAGCTGTAGGTGAAGGAATTCGTGCAGGTATTGAAGCGACTGGTATTGCAAGAGAAGAATTATTTATTACTTCAAAAGTATGGAACGCAGATCAAGGGTATGAAACAACAATCGCTGCATACGAAGAGAGTCTAAAAAAATTAGGACTAGATTATTTAGATTTATATCTTGTTCACTGGCCTTCAGAAGGAAAATATAAAGATACATGGAGAGCGCTAGAAACACTTTATAAAGAAAAGCGCGTACGTGCAATTGGTGTAAGTAACTTCCAAATCCATCACTTACAAGATGTAATGAAAGATGCAGAAATTAAACCAATGATTAACCAAGTAGAATACCACCCTCGTTTAACACAAAAAGAACTACAAGCTTTCTGTAAAGAACAAGGTATTCAAATGGAAGCATGGTCACCACTAATGCAAGGTCAATTATTAGATAACGAAACATTACAAGAGATTGCTGAGAAACACGGTAAAACAACAGCTCAAGTTATTTTACGTTGGGATCTTCAAAATGGAGTAATCACAATTCCAAAATCAACGAAAGAACACCGTATTATTGCAAACGCTGATGTATTTAACTTTGAATTAACGAAAGAAGATATGGAAAAAATCGATGCGTTAAATCAAAATCATCGCGTTGGTCCAGATCCTGATAACTTCGATTTCTAAGATTAAGGTAAGAAAAAAGAGTGCTTAAAAGCACTCTTTTTTTGTGCATAAAAATAGTTTCTAAATAAATACTACTTAGTATTAAGTTTGTTATTAAGGGGCTGTAAACATGAATATAAAGCAATCGTTCAAACTTTTAGCTATGTTTTTAAGTGTTTTATTTGTGTTATTCCCACTTCAAAAAGCATTCGCAGAAGTGATGGACCATACAAAGTATCAAATGGATTGGAGTTATAGTAAGTCCAAGAAGAAGCCAATTCGAACAGAGCTTATTAAAACGGCAGATGGTAAAATTGCTTTTTGCTTAAATGTAGATTTGAAATCTCCAAGCGGTCAAGATTTACCGGAAATGGGGAAAGTGGATATTAATGTGTACCGTGTACTATTGAATGGATATCCACAAAAGAGTCCACAAGAATTAGGGGTATCTGATTGGAGAGAGGCGCATTACGCAACGCAGCTTGCAGTGTGGAATGCGTTAAAACAAATCGATATTAATGATTTAGACTTCCGTAATAAAAATGTAGAAAAGGTAACGAAAGATATCGTTGCAAAAGCAAGTGCTAGTGAAGAACTACAAGAAATTACGATGAGTGTAACTCCTACAGAAGAACAACAAGCAGTATTGAAAAATGATTTCTTTGAAACAGGCTTATATACAGTAGAAACAAATGCAAAAAGCGGAACGTATAAAGTGCAAGCAACAGGTGCACCAGCGGGCGTGAAATTTGCAAATGAAAAAGGCGAAACAAAAACAGAATTTAATGTAGGAGAAAAGTTCCGCATTTTAATTCCGAAACAAACACCAGCTGGTGGATTTAGCTTTAAAGTATCAGGAAATTTAACGAAATTACAAGGGATTGCGCATAAAGGTACACCGACTATTCAAAATGCAGTAGTATTACTTGAGCGTAGTGAAGAAAAAACAAGTCCAGAGTTAGCGGTAAGTTGGAAAAAGGCTGAGGCTCCAAATAAACCAAATAAGCCATATACTCCAAATGAACCGCATAAACCGAATCAAAAGAGATAATGAAAAAGCATTGGTATATGCCAATGCTTTTTCATATGAATTCTTTAAAAATATATCAAGATAATAATTAATCGAGTGAAACACTATTTTAACGTTTGAAGAAGTATTTAAAAATAATAAAATATGGAGAAATCTAAACGTTACAATAAATGGATTTTATTCACGAAATTGTAACATTATTCTAATTAGAGAGGCTATCAAACAAAGTGTAAAGCGTGTACAATTCAGTTGGAAAAACTACCTATAGATGGTCATACATGAAGAAAATGTAAAAATCTATTGTTGTTCACATTTTTAGATGTATAGATGACAATACTGAAAAATATCTTTTACTATTCTCTTTTTTATGTAGCAAGAGAACTCATCACAAATAGAGAGAAGTGAGGAGGGGATATTACATAAAAATTGTACAATGTAAGAAAGCGAATACATGGAGGGAAATGCGGTAGTAATAGATACAGGTGCGCGAGGTGTTAGTCTATTCGTTAAATGTTTTTATAAAGATAATAGGATTTTTCATTAAACGAATATATAGGATGGTTTGTCTAAAAAAAGGACAGGGGACACAGATTATGTCAAAGAAGAAAAAGAGTAGGGTATTAGTAGCAGGTATATGTATATCTACATTATTATCACCAGTAGCTTTCGAAGCATCAAAAGGATATGCGGCGCCTTTGGAAGAGAATAAGGGCGGGCAGTTGGAAGAGAGTAAAGAGAATCGTTTGGAGCAGAGAACGTTTCATTTGCCTGGGAAAGGTAGCGTAGAAGAAAATAGGGACCGTTTAAAGATGCAATTTGCCTTTTCACCAAATGAACCAACTGGAATTTATGCAAAACCAGATGAAGAAATTAAAGTTGAAATAAAAGGAAATCAATCTATTAAAGCGTTTATAGGAACGCGAGCTTATGACAAGGAAAAGCCAAAAGAGTTCGATTTAAATCCTGGTAAAAATATTATTTCTTCGCCTAATGGAGGGATTTTATATTTTTATAATATGAATAATACCGGGGAAGTTACAGCGACTGTTATAAGTGGAGGTACTCATTTTCCTTTATTTATACTAGGGAAACATACGAAAAAAGATTGGGATGAAATGTTAGAAAAATATAAAAACCCTTACGCGATAGAATTAAAGGGTGATAGAAGTTTAATAACTACAAGTTATGAAAAAGTAGAAAAAAACATGCAAAAGACTGACCCGACAAATTTAATGAAGAAGCATGATGAAGCAATTCGGATTGAAAATGCATTATCTGGATTATCGGAAGATGGCATTGGAGTTGCGAATCCAGGGAAACATTATATTCAATTTATTGAAGCGAGATACCCAACTAGCCCATATATGTATGCAAATAATTATCTGACAGGGTATGCAAAAGAATCGATAGAGTATGTATTAGATATCGAGAAGTTTACAACTGATGGTTGGGGACCATGGCATGAAGTGGGACACCTACACCAACAGATTCCTTGGTTGTCAGAAGGCATGGGTGAGACAACAGTTAACATTTATAGCCTAGCTGTTCAGCTAGCATTTGGAAATAAATCGCGAATGGAAGTAGATGGTCGTTATGAAGATGCATTTGCATATTTGAAACAACCAGATGATCAAAAGAATTTTGATAAAGCAGATCCAATTATTATGTTCTGGCAGTTGCATTTAATTTATGGAGATCAATTCTATCCGAAGTTACATCAAATGTATCGAGTGTTATCTGATACAGAATATTCTATGTTAGATACTAATGAGGTTATTTCGAGTAGAGAGAAAAAGCAAATGTTTATCTATATGGCTTCAAAAGCATCGGGACAAAATTTAATTTCTTACTTTGCGAAATGGGGATTACATGCAGAGGCGGATACGGTAGAAAAAGTAAATAAACTACAATTACCTGAACCGAAAAATGAAATATGGTTATCGAGAGATAGTAATCCGATTCGTGAAAAACAAGTAGAAGCATACAAAGTTCCTTATGGTGAAGCAGTTAATACAGTACCAGATATTTTAATAGGTACAGAATTTGATGAGAAAAAGGCAAGTGAACTTGTAAAAAATCTAGGACAAAATGTAAAAGCGACAGGGAAAATAGCATGGCCTAAACAAGAAAATGGAAAACAAACAGTGAATGTAGAAATTGTAGATGCACAAGGAAATGTAAATGCAATTCCTGTACCAGTTAACGTTGTGTATGGAGATAGTATGGCATTTAAATCATATTGGAATACAAATTCTGTGTTAACTTTAAATCATAACGATAAGAAATTTAATACGACATTAGTAAGAAACATATTGGATCATAGTTATCGAAATCAAAAATATGTAGGTGTTACGATCTATGATGCAAATGGGAATGAAAAGAAGAATGTTTCCGCGGAAGGTCATGAAGGATTAAAGAATTTCGTGAAAGAGTTAGATGGAATGTCATTTGAGTATGGAGACATCATTAAGGTATACCATATACAGCCAGAGTATTTAGAATGGTATGATGACAATAAACGTGTAGACCAAGGGCAAGCTAAAAATAAAAAGGAAAAATTATTTAAAATTACCCCGCAAGGATATGAATTAATCGATGGTTTACAAGAAGTCACAGCAGTACCACAAAAAGTAGTAATCGGAACAGATGCCGGAAAATTAGAAGCGAAAAACTTTGTTCAAGTGAAAGATGGAGAAGTAGTTGGATTTGTAGAAAAGCCAAATACAACGAAAATTGGTGAACAAAAAGTAAAAGTAGAAACGAAAGATCGCTTTGGTAATAAAAAAGTAACAGAAGTACCGCTAGAAATAATATACGGAGATAGCATTATGTTCTTTGGTACATGGCATAGCGGAACCAATATTAAATCGATTGTTACATTAAATCATGAAGAAAAGAAATTTAGCACAACAGATTCAGAAGGTGCAATGCATACTTCATTTGCAGATGAGAAGTATATGGGAATGACTGTATATGATAAAGATGGAAAAGAGAAGAAAGCTTTATCAGTAAAAGCATCTGAAAATACAAAAGGATTTGCGGAACAATTTAATGGAATGGTCTTTGAATACGGCGATATAGTAAAGGTTTATCAGAGAGAATTCGATCGTTTTAAAGTATATAAAAAGAATGAGTTTGTAGATACAAAGTATGGTGTAAATGAAGTATTCTTTAAAATTACAGAGCAAGGTTTCGAGAGAATCGAAGCTCAGCAACAAGTAACGGCAGTGCCACAAAAAGTAGTAATTGGAACAGACGCTGAAAAATTAGAAGCGAAAAACTTTGTTCAAGTGAAAGACGGAGAAGTAGTAGGGTTTGTAGAAAAGCCAAATACAACAAAAATTGGTGAACAAAAAGTAAAAGTAGAAACGAAGGATCGTTTAGGTAATAAAAAAGTGACAGAAGTTCCTGTAGAAGTAATTTACGGAGATAGTATTATGTTCTTCGGTACATGGCACGGCGGAACGAATATTAAATCGATTGTTACATTAAATCATGAAGAAAAGAAATTCAGTACAACAGATTCAGAAGGTCCAATGCATACTTCGTTTGCGGATGAGAAATATATGGCGATGACTGTATATGATAAAGGTGGAAAAGAGAAGAAAGCTTTATCGGTAAAAGCATCTGAAAATACAAAAGGATTTGCAGAACAATTTAATGGAATGGCTTTTGAATACGGGGATATAGTAAAGGTTTATCAGAGAGAATTCGATCGTTTTAAAGTATATAAAAAGAATGAGTTCGTAGATACAAAGTATGGTGTAAATGAAGTATTCTTTAAAATTACAGAGCAAGGCTTTGAGAGAGTGGAAGCTCAACAAGAAGTAACAGCAATGCCGCAAAAAGTAGTAATCGGAACAGATGCCGGAAAATTAGAAGCGAAAAACTTTGTTCAAGTGAAAGATGGAGAAGTGCTGGGATTTGTAGAAAAACCAGATACAACAAAAATTGGTGAACGAAAAGTAAAAGTAGAAACGAAAGATCGCTTTGGGAATAAGAAATTGACAGAAGTTCTTATGGAAGTAACGTATGGGGATAGCGTAGTATATCAAGGTGTGTCTAATGTAACACGTTCAATCGTTACGTTAAATCATGAAGAAAAGAAATTACATGCGACATTTACCGATGATGAAATACATTATCGTTTTGTAAATGAACAGTATATAGGACTTACGATTTATGATAAAAATGGAAAAGAGAAAAAGCATGTAACGGCAGAAGGACAGGAGACTTCAAAGAATTTTGCTGAGCAAGTAAATGGAACGGCATTTGAGTATGGAGACGTGTTGAAAGTATACCATGCGGAACCGAGTCGTTTGAATTGGTACAAAAAGAATGTGCTAGATAAAAAAGAGGGTGCAATGAAGGGTGAAGAAATTTCCTTTAAGGTTACTCCAAATGGTTTAGAACAAGTGTAACAATAAAAAAATCTCGTAAAACATTATGTTTTACGAGATTTTTTTATTATTCAGCTTCAGAAACTACTGTGAAGCGTTCGTTTACATGTTTTGGGTTTTCAATTTCATCAAGTGCTGCAACTGCGAAGTCTTCGTAACTTACGTAGCTATCACCTTTTGCGTTCACAAGAAGGTTGTCTTTACCAGCTTTATAAGAACCAGTACGTTTTCCTAATGCGAATAGTGCAGAAGGGCTGATGAATGTCCAAGTGATGTCATTTGTTTGTTGCAAGATTTCTAAGTTTTTACCTTGGTTTTGAGCTGTTGCAAGATATTCTTTCGGGAAACCTGGTGTCTCAAATACACGTGTTGTTTTCTCTTCGTCTACAAATAAGCTTCCAGCGCCACCAACTACAAGTAATTTTGTGTTAGGTGCACCTTTCATCGCTTCAATTAGTACGTTTCCTGCATCTACGTGAAGGTGTTCTTGTCCTGCTGGAGCACCGAATGCATTTACAACTACATCGAATGCTTGCAAGTCGTTAGATGTAAGAGAAAATACGTCTTTTTCTAAAACTTTTACGTTTTCTTCTGTAATTTTTGCAGCGTTTCTTACGATTGCAGTTACTTCATGTCCGCGATCTAATGCTTCTTTTAAAATACGACTTCCTGCTTTACCAGTTGCTCCGATAATTCCGATTTTCATAATAAATCCCTCCAAAGTGTTTTGTTAAAGTGTATATCTGAAAGTAAATGAATTTGTTGTAATTAGGTTTGTTACAACCTGTTGTAATCATTATAGTTACAGGTTGGTGTTTTTGTCAATAGGGTTGTTTGTGAATTTATTTTTTGTTTTAGTATGCACAGTTAGAGGGAGGGTAGTCAGTCATAAAGATATTGTTACTGTGAACCTGGCTAATATTTGGAAATTGCAAATTGTCGAAAAATGTTGATTTTTGAATGTTTTTTAAATATAATTCGTTTTATGGAGAAAAGGAGGGGTTAATTGTATGAATATTTTAGAGCAATTTATTTCATCAACAAATACAATTCTTTGGTCATATATTCTTATTGCGATGTTAATTGGTTTAGGTCTTTATTTTTCTATTAAATTGAAATTCGTACAAATTACTCATTTAGGGGAAATGGTTCGACTAATGAGTGATGGATTAACTGGAAAGACGCGTAAAAAAGGTAGTGTATCTTCTTTCCAAGCGTTTTGTATGAGTTCAGCAGCTCGTATTGGTATCGGTAACTTAGCTGGTGTAGCATTAGCTATATCTATGGGAGGACCTGGAGCTGTATTTTGGATGTGGGTTATTGCGATTATCGGGGCTTCTTCAAGTTTCGTAGAAAGTACGCTTGCCCAAATTTATAAAGTAAAAGATGGCAGTGGCTTCCGTGGTGGTCCTGCTTATTATATGGAAAAAGGTTTAAATAAACGTTGGATGGGAATTTGGTTTTCTATCCTTATTACAGTTAGTTACGGTTTAATTTTTAACTCAGTACAAGCGAATACAGTAACATTAGCGTTTGAAAATGCATTTGGTTTAGAGCGTTATATTGTTGGTATTGTATTAGCTGCATTAGTTGCGGTTATTATTTTTGGTGGTGTAAAAAGTATTGCACGTATGTCGGAAATGATTGTTCCGCCAATGGCGCTTGTTTATATTGCGGTAGCTATTTTTGTTGTCATTAAAAACTTCTATTTAATACCAGATGTGTTTACGGAAATCTTTAAAGGTGCATTCGGTTTAGATTCAGCTGTAGGTGGCGGTATCGGCGCTGCGATGAAATATGGTATTCAGCGCGGATTATTTGCGAACGAAGCAGGTATGGGTAGTGCGCCGAACGCGGCAGCAACAGCTGATGTAACGCATCCAGCAAAACAAGGTTTTATTCAAACGATCGGCGTTTTAGTAGATACATTCTTAGTATGTACATCAACAGCATTTATCGTACTATGTTCTGGTGCATATAAAGCAACAAATTTAGAAGGTATTGAATTAACGCAAAATGCATTAAGCTCACAAATCGGCCCATGGGCAAGTAGCTTCTTAGCGATTATTATTTTCTTATTTGCATTTAGTTCTCTTTTAGGAAACTACTATTATGGTGAAACAAATATTGAATTTATTAAGCAAAGCAAAACGTGGTTAACAATTTACCGTATTGCGGTAGTTGGAATGGTATTATTCGGTTCTGTTGCGACGCTTCAAGTTGTATGGAATATGGCAGACTTATTTATGGGTCTAATGGTAATCACGAACTTAATTGCGATTACACTTCTTGGCCGATTTGCGTACGCGGCATTAACAGACTATGTAAGACAAAAGAAACAAGGGAAAGATCCAGTCTTCAGTGCAGATTCTATTCCTGGTTTAACGAATACAGAGTGCTGGGATAAGCCAGTGGTAACAGATAAAGAAAAAGCAGTGTAATTGAAAAGGCGAGCATCGAGGTAAATTCGATGCTCGCCTTTTTTGTTATAGTAAATGATGAAAAGGGTGAGGGGTAATTATTAATATAACTTTTTTGTTTGTTTCTCTCGTTATTTGTGGGGAACGTACTGTTTTAAAAGTATGGCTGGTCGAATAGGATAAGTTATTAAGTATTGGATAAATGCATGTAATGGCTATATTTTCATGTAAAAAACACGTATGTTAAAAAAGTTAACGTACTCATGTTATAAAACCTAACATAAAGTTCTTGATTACTAAAAGTTTTTAGAATATAATTTTCTTATTGTTAGGAATAGGGGGCAATGCAATTATGGATTTTTTAGCTAAGGTAATTGGGGATATAAATAATATCCTTTGGTCATATATCATTATTGCGATGTTAATTGGGTTAGGACTCTATTTTTCATTTCGTGTGAAATTTGTCCAAGTTCGTTACTTCGGTGAAATGATTCGTTTGCTTGGGGATGGGGCAAGCTCGAAAACGAGGAAAGCGCAAAAAGAGAAGAGCGGCGTATCATCATTCCAAGCGTTTTGTATGAGTACAGCTTCTCGTGTAGGTACTGGTAACTTAGCTGGTGTAGCTATTGCGATCTCAGCAGGTGGTCCAGGAGCAGTATTTTGGATGTGGTTAATCGCGGTAATTGGGGGTGCTTCTGCATTTGTAGAGAGCACATTAGCGCAAATTTATAAAGTAAAAGATGGGAATGCATTCCGTGGGGGCCCAGCGTATTATATGGAAAAGGGTTTAAAGAAACGCTGGTTAGGTGTTGTGTTCTCTGTTCTAATAACAGTAAGTTTCGGATTGATTTTTAACGCTGTACAGTCTAATACTGTAGCGGCTGCCTTTGATGGGGCGTTCAAAACAGATAGTAGATTAGTAGGTCTTGTTATGGCTGGTTTACTTGCAGTTATTATTTTCGGTGGAGTAAAACGAATTGCTCGCGCGGTTGAAATGATTGTTCCAGTAATGGCAATTATTTATGTAGCAGTGGCATTATTCGTTGTTGTAACAAACATTACGGCAATTCCATATGTATTTAAAGAAATTTTCTTACATGCTTTCGGAATTAAAGAAGTAGTAGGCGGAGGATTAGGAGCTGCGATTTTATTAGGGGTAAAACGTGGGTTATTCTCAAATGAAGCAGGTATGGGTAGTGCGCCGAACGCAGCAGCGACTGCAAACGTAACGCACCCAGTTAAACAAGGTTTCATTCAAACTTTAGGGGTATTTACTGATACATTATTAATTTGTAGTTGTACAGCATTTATTATTCTTTTATCAGATGTGCATAATGCAGCTGATTTAAACGGAATTCAATTAACGCAGCAGGCGTTAAGTCAACATATCGGTCCATGGGCTTCTATATTTGTAGCAGTGGCAATCTTCTTGTTTGCGTTCAGTTCATTAGTAGGTAACTACTACTATGGTGAAACAAATATTGAATTCTTAAATGGAAGTAAAGTGCTATTAAATGCATACCGCATTGCTGTACTTGGTATGGTTATGCTAGGATCTGTAGCGACAATTCAAATCGTTTGGGATTTAGCAGATTTATTTATGGGAATTATGGCTGTTATTAACTTAGTAGCAATTGTATTCCTTTCTAAGTATGCTTTCGCAGCGTTATCAGATTATATTAAGCAAAAGAAACAAGGGAAAGATCCAGTCTTTTATGCGGAGTCTATTCCAGGTTTGAACAATACAGAGTGTTGGGGTGAGTCAGCGGTAGCTGATAAAGAAAAAGCGGTATAATGAAAAGGGCATCAAGTGAAACTTGATGCTCTTTTTTGTTTTATTCAACTATTTGCAGATAGTAAAAGACGAACATTCATAGACGTTTTATAATAAAATGTAATTTTTTAAAGAAAAGTGCGGATATGATTTGTGATTTGTGTTAGAATGGAAAATGCCTTTGAAATAAGAGGTTTTATGATCTTTCCTATCCGATTGAAGATTTTGGAGGAGAAATGGAAAGTTCGGATTATTTCTTGTTTTGAATGGTCAGACGTTCAACGTTAATGAAGAGTTAAATGGAGGATTTTATTAATGAAGTTTGTTATGTTCCTTGTAGGATTACTCGTTGTATTTGTACTCGGTTTTCTTATAAGTGCCGATCGAAAGAAGATTAAGTATAAACCAATCGCAATTATGCTTATTATTCAGCTAGCATTATCTTATTTCTTATTAAATACGCAAGTTGGTTATATTTTAGTAAAAGGAATTTCAGATGGATTTGGCGCACTTCTTGGATATGCGGAAGCTGGAATCGTTTTCGTATTTGGTGGTCTTGTTAATAAAGGAGAGGTTTCATTCTTCTTAACAGCGTTATTACCAATCGTATTCTTTGCGGTTTTAATCGGAATTCTGCAACACTTTAAAATTTTACCGATATTTATTCGTGCTATTGGTACGTTGTTAAGTAAAGTAAATGGTCTAGGAAAACTAGAATCATATAACGCAGTAGCAGCTGCCATTGTTGGACAAGCAGAAGTATTTATTACAGTAAAAGATCAATTAAGTAAAATCCCAAAACATCGTTTATATACATTATGTGCATCTTCTATGTCGACAGTGTCGATGTCAATCGTTGGTTCTTATATGAAAATGATCGAACCGAAATATGTAGTAACAGCACTTGTATTAAATTTATTTAGTGGTTTCATTATCATTCATATTATTAACCCGTACGATATTACAGAAGAAGAAGATACACTGAAATTAGAAAATAAGAAAAAACAATCATTCTTTGAAATGCTGAGCGAGTACATTATGCTTGGTTTCACAATCGCGATAACAGTAGCAGCGATGTTACTTGGTTTCGTAGCATTAATTACAGCAATTAATAGCTTGTTTGATTCAATGTTCGGTATTACATTCCAAGCTATTTTAGGATATATTTTCTCACCATTAGCATTCGTAATGGGTATCCCACAAGCTGAGATGGTAACAGCGGGACAAATTATGGCAACAAAATTAGTATCAAACGAGTTTGTTGCGATGCTTGATCTTGGAAAAGTAGCTGGTGATTTATCGGCTCGTACAGTTGGTATTCTTTCTGTATTCCTTGTATCATTTGCGAACTTTTCATCTATCGGAATTATTGCAGGTGCAACAAAAGGTATCGATGAAAATCAATCAAATGTTGTATCATCATTCGGTCTACGCCTTGTGTACGGTGCGACATTAGTAAGTATTCTATCAGCGATTATCGTTGGTGTTATGTTATAAAGTGAATTTTTAATCAGTGGGGGCTTTATTCCCCCTCATTATTAGCTCTCACCAATCGGGATAAAAAAGGGTGGTCCTAGCTCATAGCTAGGGCTATTTTTATGGTAAATTTACATGAAAAAACCAATTAATTAGGAATATATTAACATATAAAAATCTTTTAAAATTTATATTGCATTTCGTCTAGATAACGCTTACAATTTGATTTGTAGGTGGTATCAATTTCAGACTTTCAAGTATGGTAGGAGAGAAGAAGCTACCTTTTATAAATTGCAATTTATGTAAACGCTTACTGATTTTAGATGACAGTTGAATAGTTTTAGGGGTTTTAAATTTTTTTAACAACAATGGTCAGACGTCATTCGTTATACGTTATACGACCAATAACTTGTGGGAGAAGTGGAGGATTCACATATGAAGTTCGTAATGTTTCTAGTCGGTTTACTTGTAGTGTTTGTACTAGGTTTCCTTATTAGTTCAGATCGTAAGAAAATTAAATATAAACCAATTGCACTTATGCTTGTCATTCAATTGGTACTTGCGTATTTCTTACTAAATACAAAGGTCGGATTTGTATTAGTAAAAGGGATCGCAGATGGATTTGGCGCTATTTTAAAATTTGCGGAAGCTGGGGTTAATTTCGTATTTGGTGGTCTAGCAAACGATGGACAAGCACCATTCTTCTTAACAGTATTATTACCGATTATTTTCTTAGCAGTATTAATCGGGATTCTGCAACATATTAAAGTTTTACCGATTATCATTCGTGCAGTCGGTTTCCTATTAAGTAAAGTTAACGGTTTAGGAAAACTAGAATCATATAATGCGGTAGCAGCTGCAATCGTTGGTCAAGGGGAAGTATTCATTACAGTAAAAGATCAACTAAGCAAATTACCGAAAAATCGTTTATACACACTTTGTGCATCTTCAATGTCTACAGTATCGATGTCAATTGTCGGTTCTTATATGAAAATGATTGATCCAAAATATGTAGTAACAGCACTTGTATTAAACTTATTCAGTGGATTCATTATCGTTCATATCATTAATCCATATGAAGTAAAAGAAGAAGACGATATTTTAGAATTACAAGAAGACAAGAAACAAACATTCTTTGAAATGTTAGGCGAATATATTATGCTTGGTTTCTCAATCGCTGTAACAGTAGCGGCGATGTTAATCGGTTTCGTGGCATTAATTACAGCAATTAATGGTGTATTCGATTCAATTTTCGGAATCACATTCCAAAGCATTTTAGGATATATCTTCTCACCATTAGCATTCGTAATGGGTATTCCAACATCAGAGATGTTACAAGCAGGACAAATTATGGCAACAAAATTAGTAACGAACGAATTCGTTGCAATGCTTGATCTTGGTAAAGTAGCTGGTGATTTATCAGCTCGTACAGTAGGTATTTTATCTATCTTCCTTGTATCATTTGCGAACTTCTCATCTATCGGAATTATCGCAGGTGCAACGAAGAGTATCGATGGCAAACAAGCAAACGTTGTATCATCATTCGGTTTAAAACTTGTATACGGTGCAACGTTAGTAAGTATATTATCAGCGATTATCGTTGGGGTTATGCTTTAATAAATTAAGAAAAGCAATGAGCGTAGGCTCATTGCTTTTTTTGTTTAACCTGCTTTATCCAAGTCTCTTTTAAAACGTGGTTTCTCTAAATAAGTTCCCAGTCTCCACACATATTCCACTGGCCCCATTCGGTATTTCTGGAGCCAATAGGTGCTAACGAATAATTGAATCGTATAAATTCCGATGGTTAAAAGAATACCGAAGAAATAGCCGATTTTCCCGTATAAGCCAAATCCATATGCGTAAAAAATGGTTGTTGCGATAATAGATTGCGCTAAGTAATTACTAACGGACATTTTCCCCATGTTCGCCATGTATGTTAGTAGACGGGTTGCTTTTTTGTAATGGAATAATAAAATGATTGTGCTTCCGTAAAAGAAGGTCATAGTTACTGGTGTAAGGCCATCTTGTAACATAATTAAAACCGGGTGTTTTATGAACATAGCTAAGATTTTAATTGTAAAAGAGAAGAGACCGGTGGCAAACCATATTTTTTTGACAGCAGGTATATGTTTACTGACCTCAAATAGCCAGCCTTTTTTCCCTACATACATTCCGAGTAGGAACAGTGGAGACATAAAAATTATTGCGAAAACTGATATGAAAAATAATCCGAATGCACCGTCAATTCCCATGTAATCAAAAGGATTTTCAGTCAATCTAAAGTTGACGTGATCCATATAGCTTCCAGTTTGATGGACTTTATGTTCTTTTTCAGTATAAGGTGCGAAATCATTTATATTTGTAGATGGATCAGTTTGATAAGACATAAGTGTAATAAGTGCGAGTAGAATAATCGCCCAAATAAGCAAAGTTTTCGGTTTTCGATTGATGAATATCATTAAAAAAATCCCGATTATTCCGTATGCAAATAAAATATCTCCCTCCCAAACAAAAGTGCCGTGAATGTAGCCGAGTAGTAAAAGAATGATAATACGTCTTATGTATGTGGGGAAGAATCTTTTTCCTTTTGTGATAATACTTTTTTGTAACAAAATAATGCTAAGCCCAAATAGAAAAGAAAATAGGGATATAAAGTTATGTGTGCCGAAAAATTGAATAAACCAATTAGCACCTTTATCAAGATCGCCAAATAGATAAGTTGGTTTTTCACTGGTGAAGAACCCAAATTGAATTAATGTCATATTGACTAGTAAAATGCCAAACAAAGCGAAACCACGAATTGCATCAACAGCTTCTACACGTTGATTCATTTTTCCTCTCCTCGTATATTCGTTTTTATATTGAAAATAATACCATTTTATATCTGGCACTATGTCAAATATGAGGAAATTTAAGGTGATTTTAAGATAGAGAGCAAACAAAAAAATCACCTTAATACATGTATTAAGGTGATTGAAATATTACTCAGCTGGAGGCGTAAATGTACGTTTCTCTAATTCAGCATCTAGCATAAACAGTGCGTTTGAATCGCTTGTAATACGTTTTAGTTTTTGGATGATGCTATCGAATGAAGCTTCTTCTTCAACTTGTTCGTCAACGAACCATTTTAAGAATGTAATTGTTGCATGTTCACGCTCATCCCAAGCGATATCAGATAAGTTGTAAATACGTTTCGTTACTTCACGCTCGTGCTCAAGTGCGACTTCAAAAGCGTTTAATACAGATTCGTATTCGTTATTCGGATTATCAAATCCAGTAATAATAGCGCGCTCTCCGCGGTCATTAATATAGTTGTAAAGCTTCATTGCGTGGAAACGTTCTTCTTCAGCTTGTACAAGGAAAAAGTTAGCGAATCCATCATAGCTCTCAGCTGTACAGTAAGCAGCCATTGCCATATAAGCATGGGCAGAGTAAAATTCAAAGTTCATTTGTTCATTTAATGCGTCGTGCAATTTTTTTGATAACATAAAATCCCCCTTAGTATTGTGACAAGAATATTATACCATAATTGATAATATTCTCATTTAGATACTTCGAACCTTTTTGAAAGCTTTGCGACGTGTGCGTCCATAATGTCTTGTAAGTCTAAATCATATTTTTGCGAAAGAATAATAAGGTTAGATAGTACATCGCCAAGTTCTTCTTTTAGTTCTTGTTTTAGCTCTTCTTCTGTTTTCGCATCTTCATCAGGGCGATCGCGGCCAATTTCAATAGCACGAACGACTCGTGAAACTTCCCCAACTTCCTCGGTTAAGAAATTTAAGCGAATAAAGGCATTATACTGTGACCAGCTTCGTTTTTCGTAAAATTCCTCAACCCATCTTTGAAATGCAACGATATCCATTTCTTCCTCATCTCCTCAATATGTTGTACAATGTCAATTGTATCATAACAATATATAGTTTCGGGGTGTAGGAATGAGAAAGATTTGTGTGTTTGCAGGTTCTAATTTAGGGGAGAGACCAGAATTCAAAGAGCAGGCAATTCAGTTAGGTAAAATGTTTGTTGAGAACGAGTATGAGCTTGTATACGGTGGTTCATGCGTTGGATTAATGGGAGAAGTAGCAAACGAAGTTCTTCGTTTAGGTGGACGTGTAACAGGTGTTATGCCGCGCGGTCTATTTCGAGGAGAAATTGTACATACAGGATTAACAGAATTAATTGAAGTAGAAACAATGCACGAACGTAAAGCGAAAATGGCAGAGCTTGCGGATGCTTTTATCGCGCTTCCAGGCGGATACGGAACGTTTGAAGAACTATTTGAAGTTGTATGTTGGTCACAAATTGGTATACATAATAAGCCGGTTGGTTTATTAAACATAAAAGGTTTTTACGGACCAATTCTGCAAATGGTTGAACGTGCAGCAGAAGAAGGATTTATGAATCCATCAAATAAAGAATTGATCGTTTCAGCTGAGACAGCAGATAAACTAATTCATGCAATCCAAAATTATGAGCGTCCTGTTTTGGGAACGAAGTGGAAGCAACTATCATAGCAAATACGGAAACACATGTTGTTTTAATTTAAGATGGCATGTGTTTTTAATTTGGTTAAATATGTTAATGTTTAGATGTAATGTTTTGGGGAAAGGAGAAATAGATGGAGGAGTTCGTATATTTACGTCCGGTTTTTAAAAGTATTTTAGCAGCGTCTATTCTTGTTATGCTAATTGTTTTGAGACAGAAGAAAGAGTTGATTAATGAATTTTCGCTTTGGTTTATCTCGGTATTGTGTATCGGTGTTTCAGCGATAACGTTGTTTATGTCCGGATTTATCGTTGATGAGTATAATCTAGGTGGAGATCCACAATCGTTTTGTATGTTTATTGCGATTGGTTGTATTAGTGGTCTGAATTTCATTATTTATTACAGAAGGCAATAAAAGAGGCATTCCATATTACTTTGGAATGCCTTTATCATTTTGATTGCTTTGTTTTTTATACAGGTACCAGCCACCCCAGCCGCCACCAATTGCTACGACAACGAGGAAAGCATAGTCCTTAACCTCGACACGTATATTGAAAATATTAGCTATAAGTAAGAGAATCCCAACTGTTATTAACGCAAAAAATGCTCTAATTAAGTAGTCTTTCAACTGAACCACTCCCGTCATTTAAGTAGTAAATGATGAATTTGGAAAAGCTAAAGGGTGTTTCCTATATTTTAACATAGATGAGATTGTAATATATTGATAAAAGTAGGGGAGAGGGGCGCTGATATTGTCGTGATTTGTCGGCAAATTGATATCCTTTGTCAAATCGTTGATATATTGCGGGTAATGATCGATATAATGAAAAAATCGTTGATATATTGCGGGTAATGATCGATATATTTGAAAAATCGTTGATATAATTTCGTGTACCGTTAAGTGCGACCATTACATAAAAAAGCGACTCTAAACGAGCCGCTTCCGCTTTTAATTATTATTGATTCAAGAACGCACGTAGCATCCAAGCGTGTTTTTCTAGTTCTGTGTAGATGCCTAGTAGTAGGTCAGATGTCATTTCATCGTCAGAGTCTTGAGCAATTTCCATGCCTTTTTTCAGTTCGACTAGCATCATTTCGTAGTCTTTCATGATTGCTTCGACCATCCCTTCTGCAGTTTCTCCGTATGCTGCTTCTTGAATAGAAGATAGTTCTAAGTATTCTTTCATTGTTGCTACTGGTTTGCCGCCAATTGCTAAAATACGTTCTGCAATTTCATCGATGTGAGTAGCTGATTCTGTGTAAAGTTCTTCGAATTTCTCGTGTAATGTGAAGAATTGAGGTCCTTTTACGTACCAATGGAAGTTGTGAAGTTTTGTGAATAAAACGCTCCAGTCTGCTACTTGTTTGTTTAATACTTCAATTACTTGTTTGTTCATTATGATCAATCTCCTTTTGAGTTGTTATGTGATATCAATTACTAATTTATAATCATTATAATCTAGTAATCTCTATAAATCAACCCTTTTGCTGGAATTAATTTGAACAAATTATGAACTGTTGTAAATAAAAGGCCCTATTACGGTGAAGTAATAGGGCCTTTGTTTGAGATATGGCTCTTGTTCTAAACGAGCCGCTTGTGCTTTTAGTGATATCCAGCTCCGGTGACTAGACCAGTCGGTCATTTCGCTCTCTCGCTCGAAGCAAAAAGCGCTTCAAGGTCGAGAGCTTGAAGTGTCCTGCGATTCTGAACGAGCCGCTTCCGCTTTAAATGATATCCAGCTCCAGCGGCTAGAACAGTCGGTTGTTTCAATCCTTCATTCGAGGCAAAAAGCGCCTCGTAATCAGGAGTTCCAACACCCTCCTGTTCTGAACGAGCCACTTCGCTTTTATTTGTTAAACGGCCTTTTGTTTTTCTTCTACATCCTGCCCATCCCAGCACTCTGTATTTTTTAAGCCAGGGATAGAGTTTGCAACGAAGACAGGATCTTTTCCTTGTTTCTTTTGTTTCAAATAGTCTACTAATGCAGCGTAAGCAAATTTGCTAAGGAATGAGATGGCAATTAAGTTTGTGAATACCATTAGTCCCATGAATAAATCAGCTAAACTCCAAACTGTTTTAAGGGCAGCGATTGATCCGAAGAATACCATTCCGACAACTGCAACACGATAAATCATTAACCATGTTTTGCTTTCTTTAATGAATGCGATATTTGTTTCACCATAATAGTAGTTTCCTAGAAGTGAACTGAAAGCGAATAGGAAAATAATAATTGCTAAGAAGGTGCTTGCCCACGGTCCAATTTGTGAACTTAATGCGTTTTGTGTTAATTCGATACCTTCTAAATTTGATCCTTTGTAAAGTCCAGAACATAATACGATAAATGCTGTTGATGTACATACTAAGAATGTATCTACGAAAACGCCTAACGCTTGAACAAGCCCTTGTTTTACAGGGTGAGATACATCAGATGTTGCTGCTGCATTAGGAGAACTACCCATTCCCGCTTCTGTAGCGAATAAACCGCGCTGAATTCCGAACTTGATTGCTGCTCCAATACCACCAGCGATGGCTTGGTCTAAACCGAATGCACCGTTAAAGATTTCCATGAAAATGCTTGGTAACATACTGAAGTTGTTAATAACGACAAAAATAGCCACGCCGATATAAACGATTGCCATTGGCGGAACAATCATTTCTGTAATACGTGAAATGCTCTTAATGCCACCAAAAATAATAACTGCAACTAATAAGGCTAATAGAGCGCCTACGATTGTTCGCTCTAGTCCAAAAGCATTTTCAAACGCTATTGTTACTGTATTTGCTTGCACTGAATTGAAAATTAATCCGTACGCAACTGTAATAAGAAGTGAAAACCAGACGCCCATCCAGCGTTTGTTTAACCCTTTTTCCATGTAATATGCTGGTCCACCACGGAACCTACTTCCATCTTTTACTTTATAAATTTGCGCAAGTGTACATTCTACAAAACTAGTAGCTGCTCCGATAATTGCGATAAACCACATCCAAAATATTGCGCCAGGTCCACCCATTGAAATTGCTAATGCTACACCAGCTAAGTTTCCGATACCGATACGTGCTGCTGCACTTAAGCAAAATGCTTGGAATGGTGAGATGCTATCTTTCTTTTTTTCTTTTCGATTAAACCCTTTACTAATTAAGCTGACCATCTCACTGAAATGAGTAATTTGGACAAATTTTAATTTAAAAGAGAAGTAAAGACCGAAGCCGATTAGCATTGCAATAAGAATATATGACCATAAAATATTATTCGTTACCTCAAGGAATCTGCTAAAGATATCAACCATATAATACACTTCCTTTTTTTCGTAATAAGAAAATTATATGCAAAAAATATACGAGAATCAATTTTTCTAAAAAATTATGTTACTTAAATCATTTTTGTGTTATGATTATGTTACATCGTAATATTTTTAGAATTATTTACATTTTAAAAAACTAAATTTAAAGCGAGAAGGTGGGGATAATTTGAAAGAAAATTCTTTATGGAAAGTAAGCCTTGAGAGTTTGAAAATGAGAAGTAATATATTTTTTATCATTACATCTTTAAGTATCTTTTTAGGGTCCACTTATTATTACAATAAAAGATTTCCAAATCACAAATATCCTGAGTGGTTAGAATTTCTAAAGTTGATTGGATGAATAAAAGACAGAAAAACAGAAAATTAAAATAAATAAGTTATGGAGGAGCTAAAAATGAATATTAGAGAAAGTGAACTTCCAGGTATTGGTTATAAGTTTCAAATCGTTACGAAAGGTAACGAAAAGATGGTAATTGTCATTCATGATGATGGTCGTAGAGAAATGTATCATTTTGATTCAGATCATGAAGAAAGCATCTCAAGTATTTCGCTACGTGACTCAGAGGCGAGACAAATCGCTGCAATATTAGGTGGAATGGTATATAAGCCTAGGGCGTTAGAAAATGTTGAGATGGTTTTTGAAGGTTTAGCGATTGAGTGGTTCAAAGTGGAGAATACAGCTCCAGCAATCGGAAAAACAATTGGCGATCTTGAAATAAGAAAAACATATAGTGTAACAATAATCGCGGTTATGAAGAAGAACATGAAGAAGCTATTTAATCCAGGACCAGAAACAATAATTGAAGAAGGAGATATGCTTGTAGTTTCAGGTGAGAGAGAAGAAATTAAAAAAATCATTAATGAATTACTTTCAAATAGGGGGGACTGATTAGATGGATACGTTAATTTTTGAAGTTGGTACAGCTTTAGTTTTAGTGGCAATTGCAGCAGTAATTGCTGGAAAATTTAAATTCTCAGTAATTCCTTTTCTAATCGTTCTTGGAATGTTAGTAGGACCGCATGCACCGACAATAGGTGTTATCGATCTCAAATTTATTGAAAGTGCAAGTGTAATTTCCTTCCTTGGACGGATTGGGGTTTTATTCCTTCTATTCTATCTAGGATTAGAATTTTCAATGAAAAAACTAATTAAATCTGGACGCTCTATTGCGATTGGCGGAACGATTTATATTTTAATTAACTTTTCACTTGGTTTGTTATACGGATTTATAATGGGATTCCCATTACTAGAAATCTTAATTATTGCGGGTATTATTACGATTTCTTCTAGCGCTATCGTTGCTAAAGTGTTAGTGGACTTAAGAAGAACTGGTAATAATGAAACCGAATTAATTTTAGGAATTATTATGTTTGAAGATATATTCCTTGCTGTATATTTATCAGTTGTTTCTGGTTTAGTACTTGGAGATCACGCTTCCTTCTTAGGTGCTCTTACTTCAATTGGAATTGCTTTAGGATATATGCTTCTATTCTTTATAGTAGCTAGAAAGGCTACGCCGTTATTAAATAAATTGCTCAATATTAGCTCAGATGAAATCTTTATTATTGTAGTATTTGCTTCATTATTCTTCATTGCTGGTTTTTCAGAAACAATTCACGTTGCAGAAGCAATTGGAGCACTTCTTCTAGGATTAGTTTTCTCTGAGACAGAGCATAGTGACCGAATTGAACATCTTGTTGTTCCATTTAGAGACTTTTTCGGAGCTATTTTCTTCTTCAGCTTCGGGTTAAGTATTGATCCGTTCTCATTAGGCGGAGCGATATGGTTAACGTTAGGTGCTGTCCTTCTTACGATAATCGGTAACTTTGTAGCAGGAATGATTGCAGGAAGACAAGCTGGATTATCTCATAAAGCATCAACAAATATCGGATTAACAATCGTTTCAAGAGGAGAGTTCTCCATCATTATGGCTAATATCGGTATCGCCGGTGGTTTAATGTCAGTACTGAAACCATTCTCAGCACTATACGTGCTTATACTATCCATTTTAGGCCCACTTTTGACAAAAGAGTCGAAGAATGTATATAAATTCTTAAATAAAATCTTTAAGTGGGATATGAAGAAGAGCTGAATTTTTTTAAAGCAAAGTACAAGATATTTATGAAAAAGGGAGCTATGTCGACATAGATTCCTTTTTTATTGGTATTTTTTCAAGGATGAAAGAATACGTTTAATATTTACCATATTGTGGCATACATATAGAAAAAGGGTGCTTGGAAAGGGGAATAAAGAGAAATGGAACTCCAGTTTCAAAATGTATATCAACAGGTAGAGAATTGGTATGTGTTGGATTCGGAGCTTCCTTGGGATGTCAAAAAGTTGAGAGAGGATTTGTTTTCTCTTATTGGAGTATGTAAAACGCCCGTTATTTTTTGTGATACGTGTGATGCAAATGATGTGCTTCTATCATTAGGGGAAGAGGAAGAAGAGTTCCTATTCCCAGTAGGTGGTTTTTATCATAAAGAAAAGCAGTTAATTTTCGTTTGTATGTGGGAAGAGTATGATCAAGTTCTCAAAACGCTACTGCATGAATTCCGCCATGCGATGCAGCATGAGAGAGATATATTGTATGTAGGAAGTGAACGGTACGAAGAGCGGTGGATTGAAAAAGATGCGAGGAAGTTCGCGGAGAGGAAATTAGATGAATATAAGAGTAGAAAGTTAATGTAAAGCATAGTGGAGAAATAGCGCTGTGCTTTTTGTACTTATTAAAAATAAGTATTTGACTTTTATTAAGTTTAGTTCTAAACTAATGATATGAAACAAGCGAGGTGATGAAATGAAAACAGAAGATAGACTAGGGCTACTATTATGGTTTCGTTTGTCACGCTTTTATAATAAGAGTATTCGTGAGACGAATCAGCATTTGAAAAAATGGAATATATCTGCCGCCCAGTTTGATGTGTTAGCTCAAGTTGGAGGACATAATCGTTTAACGCAGCAAGAACTTGGAAATAAGCTATTTGTTACGAAAGGAAATATAACGCAGCTTTTAAATAAAATGGAGCAGCTTGAGTGGATTTTGCGTGAACAAGAGGGTACTACGAAATATATTTCTTTAACAGAAAAGGGAAGAGCTTTATATGAGGAAATCGTCCCACCTCAAGAAACGTTCCAAGCAGAGAAGTTTCATAATTTAAACATAGAGGAACAAAAGCAATTATTAACACTACTAAAAAAGTTACAGTAAGAAAAAATTTTAAAATAAATCTCGAATTCGAGATAGTATGAGGTGAAGGATATGTTTAGAAAAGTTGATCATAAAAATATGGGCAGAGCAAATCATGGTTGGTTAAATACACATTTTCATTTTTCTTTTGCCAATTACTATAATCCAAATAACATGAACTTCGGAGCGTTACGTGTTATTAATGATGATCTAGTAGCGGCGCAAACTGGTTTTGATATGCATCCGCACCGTGATATGGAGATTATTTCTTACGTTGTAGATGGTGCTTTAACACATGAAGACAGCATGGGAAATCGTGGAACGATTGAGCGTGGACATGTTCAATATATGAGTGCTGGTACGGGTGTATTTCATAGCGAACATAATTTAGGCGATGAAACGCTGCGTTTATTACAAATTTGGATTTTACCAGACCGTGCAGATCATAAACCAAACTATGGTGAGTTTAAATTTGATTGGAGCAAGCGTGAAAATGAATGGTTCCATATGGTGTCTTCAGTAGAAGGAAATGCACCAATTCAAATTCACCAAGATGCGAATTTATATTCTTTATCATTAGAGGCTGGAAAAGAAATTCATTTTCCAGTGAAAGAAGGCCGTCAATTGTACCTTGTACAAATTGAAGGAAGCAGTGTAATAAATGGTGAAACGTTTGTTATGCGGGATGCAGCAGAATCTGTAGAAGAAGATATTCACATTCAAGCGAAAGAGCAATCACACCATTTAGTAATTGAATTGAAAAAACAATAAAATGCGTAAAAGAAGAGGACATCCGATAGATGTCCTCTTTTTTTGATTGGAATTGTCTGAAAAATGTTTCTCAAATTTTAGGTAGAGGTATCAGCTGGGAAAATAAGAATTGTATAAAAGTGTCAAAAATCTTTATGGGAATGGGGAATGTTATAGTGAAAAAGCAAGTCATTTCATCAGCATTAGCGTTAACTGTTATCGCCGGGGGATTTGGAGCGTTTGGGGCAACGACAACGAAAGCGGAAGAACAAAAAATTCAATATCATCAAGAATTTAAAACACCTGCATACATAGGTGAAGAATGGAAAGCACCGGAAGGACTAGATAAAAAAGAGACAGTCTTTCAATACTTAGAGAGTAAGAAAGATATGTTTAAATTAGCAGGAAATATTGAAAAGCATTTTAATATCGTTGGGGAAGAAAAAGACGCTGAATCTGATACGACACATGTGAAGCTAGTTGAGAAACATAATAACATTCCTGTATACGGTTCTGATCAAACTGTTACACTTGATAAAGAGAATAATGTAAAAGCATTCTTCGGACAAGTTATTCCGAATTTAGATGATAAAAATATTCCTGCAGCTGCAAGCATTACTGCGGAACAAGCAGAAACAATTGCAAAGGCAGATATTGAGAAAGAAATTGGTAAAGTAAAGAGTTATGATGGTGTGAAAAAAGATTTATTTGTATATGAAAAAGACGGTAATTACTACCTTGCATACTTAGTTAAGGCATCGATTTCAAAACCAGCTCCAGGGTATTGGCATTATTTTGTTGATGCAACGAATGGAAATGTTATTGAGAAATATAACGCTGTAGATAACATTACTGGATTTGGTTACGGAGTATTAGGTGCTAGACAATCATTTGAAATTGCTCAAGATACGAAAACAGGACAATTCAACTTGTTTGATGGTAAACGAGGACAAGGTGTTCATACATTTGATGCAGAAAATATGGACGAGAACTGGTTTAATTTATTCTCACAATGGCTTGGATATACAGGAGAAGAAGTTGAAAGTAAATCTAAGTTCTTCGAAGATAAAGCTGCAGTTGATGCGCATGTAAATGCAGGAAAAGTATATGATTACTACAAAAAGACATTTAATCGTAACTCTTTCGATGATAAAGGTGCGAAGCTTATTTCAACTGTTCACGTAGGGGAGAGCTGGAATAACGCAGCTTGGAATGGTGTGCAAATGATGTATGGTGATGGCGATGGAAAAACGTTCATTCCATTATCTGCTGGACTTGATGTTATCGGTCATGAATTAACGCATGCTGTAACTGAACATACAGCAAACCTTGTTTACAAAAATGAGTCAGGGGCGTTAAATGAATCGTTATCTGATATTATGGGTGTTATGGTTGAGAAGAAGAGCTGGGATTTAGGTGCTGATATTTATACACCTGATAAACCTGGTGATGCACTTCGCTCTCTTAAAGACCCAGCGTCTATTCCAAATCCATTAAAACCAAGTGAAGGTTACCCAGATCACTATAGTAAACGTTATACTGGAACAGCTGATAATGGCGGTGTTCATATTAACAGCAGTATTAACAATAAAGCTGCATATTTAGTATCTGAAGGCGGAGATCATTACGGCGTGAAAGTAACTGGTGTGGGCCGTGAAGCGACAGAAAAAATTTACTACCGTGCGCTTACGAAATATTTAACTGCAAACTCTGACTTCAAAATGATGCGTCAAGCTGCTCTTCAGTCAGCTGAAGATTTATATGGTAAAAACTCTAAAGCTGTACAAGCTGTAACGAAAGCTTATGATGCAGTAGGTGTAAAATAATAAGAGAAAAGACCTGACATCCTAGTCAGGTCTTTTCTTTATCCCGCTATCCGCAAATGATGAAATTTCCACTTTATTTAGTCGCGAATACCTAATGCGATTTTCGCCATACGTGACATACGTTCTTTCGACCACGGTGGATTCCAAACGACATTTACTTCTATTTCATTAACTTCAGGTACGTTCGTTGATAATACTTTTTTAACGTCTGATACGATTTGCCCAGCCATTGGACAACCGATAGAAGTCATAGTCATCGTAATGACAGCATTATTATTTTCATCTGCTGTAACATCATACACTAATCCAAGATTAACGATATCAACACCTAGTTCAGGGTCAATAACAGCTTCTAAATTGGCAAATAATTTATTTTCAAATGCTTCTTGTGACATAAGCAGCCCCTCCTATATTATAATGATATCGATTCTCATTATAACGGAAATGAGTATAATGTGCAGGAAATGAGCTCAAAAAAATATCCCTCTTTCAAAGAAGGGATATTTTTTGAACATCTATTCTGTTTTAAAATGAGATACGAGTTGATCTAACTCTTCAACTGTTTGTTTCATTTTTCCAGCAGTTACTGTCATTTCATTCATAACGATAACTTTCTGTTCAGCAGATTGTGCCGTTGCGGCGGTTTCGCTGGATACTTCGGTCGAGATAGAAGCGATGTTATTAAGTGAAGCATTCATTTCTTCAGCACTTGCAGCCATCTCTTCAGCAGTTGCTGATATGTCTTGCATTTGAGTAGAAGCTTGATTTACTTGCTCCAAGATTGTTGTGAAAGAAGAACCTGCTTCACGAATAACGTTAATACCTTCTGATGCTTCAGATCGCCCTTGAGACATCATAGAATTGGCAATTTCTGTATCATTTTGAATTTGATGAAGTAATTGATTAATGTCTGTTGCAGCTGTTTTAGATTGTTCAGCAAGCTTTCGAACTTCGTCAGCTACGACAGCAAATCCTTTTCCTTGTTCACCAGCACGAGCTGCCTCAATAGAAGCATTTAAAGCAAGTAAGTTTGTTTGCTCAGCAATATTAGATATAGATTGTAAAGCTGTATCAATATATTTCGTATGAGTGATTAGACGTTCGACTACTTCTGACGTAGCATTTACAGCTTCGTGAATCGTTGTCATTTGTGTAATAGATTTTTGGATAACGTTATTTCCATCATTCGCATGTTCATAAGTGGCTACAGCCAATTCTGCTACAGAGGACGCAGAATTGGCAATACGTTGAACACTTACTGCCATATCGTCCATTGCAGTTGAACTTTCTTCCATACTAGCAGTTTGAGATTGAATACTTTCATTTAAATTAGACATCGATCGTTGAACTTTTATTGTTGCTTCGCGTGATGTAGTTGTTTTTTCTAGCATATTTTCAGAAGCAGTTTGTACTTCCACTGATGTTTTTTGAACACGATTAATGATATGTTGTAGGTTTTCTAACATTTTATTAAATGATGTTGC
Organism: Bacillus cereus group sp. BfR-BA-01311; assembly: GCF_022664295.1. Taxonomy (NCBI): domain Bacteria; kingdom Bacillati; phylum Bacillota; class Bacilli; order Caryophanales; family Bacillaceae; genus Bacillus; species Bacillus cereus group sp. BfR-BA-01311. The sequence continues at coordinate 99,336 of NZ_JAKUHC010000003.1, read as the reverse complement.
GATAGCACCGATTTCATCATTGCTATTTACTTGTAGACGTGCCGTTAAGTCACCTTCTTGAGATGCTAATTCTTTTAGCTTCGTGTCAATTTGTTGAATTGGTTTCACAAGTTTACCAGAGAACCACCATGCAAGAATAATTGCAGCGACAATACAAATAACAAGTGATAAGAAAATAACATATTCGATTAAGAGTGCAGATTGGTCAATTTTTTCAATAGATTGTTCACGTAATTTAGCTTGTTCATTACTGTAATTTGTGAAGTCACCAATTACTTTATAGACAGTTCCGTTCTCTGAAGAAGCTACTTGTAAAGCTTCTTCCCATTTTTGTTCTTTTGCAAGAGTGAATACTTTTTCCTCAACGAACTTTCTCCAAGTAGACCCTAATTCCATTGTGCTTTTTACGGACGAAGAAGCATTTGGATTAGAAAGAAGTTTATCTTTTGAATCCTCAAGACGTTTACTCATTTCATTAAACTTGTCTAATTCGACTTGATCATGTTGTAGTAAATAACCTCTTAAAGCAGAGAGCTGTACTTGATAAGCGTCTCCACGCTCTTTCAATTCTGTTGCCAGTGGAGAAATTTCTTTTTGTAATGTTTCAGCTTTACGAGATTGGTCGATAGCAAAAAATAAAATAAATGCTAAGGCGACACCAAATAAAGCGCAAATCGTTCCCATCATGAACATAAGTTTTTTTCTGATACTTACAAAATTCATATAATTAAAAGCCTCCTTTGTGAAATCTTAGTATTAGAATTAATAAATGTAAAAAATTGAAAGAAAGCTTTACTCCAGTTGGAATAAAGCTTTCTTATTTCCTTTAGGAATTATAGCAGACGGAATGAGAGATAGAAAGAGATATTTTAAAGTGAAAAAAGAGAGACTGTAAAACTTTCATTCCTATACCTTTGAGCTCGTGTCATTTTCACTTTAAGCGTTTGTTTTGAAATGAGAGACGAGAACTTCAAGTTCTTGTACGATTGTTTTCATTTTAGATGATTTTTTAGCCACGATACTCATTTTGTTTACTTGATCACCAGCCGAATGCGCTGTTTGTGATGTTTCTGCAGCAACTTCGTTTGAAATAGAAGCGATATTATTTAAAGCTGCGTTCATTTCTTCAGAGCTTGCAGCCATCTCTTCAGCAGTTGCAGACATTTCTTGCATTTGTGTAGAGATTTTGTTAATGTGGTTAACAATTTCTGAGAATGAAGATCCGGCGGTACGAATAACCGTAATTCCTTCAGAAGCTTCTGCTTGACCTTGTGTCATCATATCATTTGCTATTTTTGTATCAGCTTGAATTTGATGAAGTAAATGGTTAATGTCAGTTGCGGCTAGTTGAGATTGTTCAGCAAGTTTTCGAACTTCATCGGCAACAACAGCGAATCCTTTGCCGTGTTCACCAGCACGAGCTGCTTCAATAGAAGCATTTAAAGCAAGTAAATTTGTTTGGTCGGCGATATTTGAAATAGATTGAAGTGCAGTATCTATATGATTTGTATGTGTAATGAGTCGCTCAACTACTTGTGATGTAGCGTTAACGGCTTCGTTAATTGTATGCATTTGTGTAATAGATTTCTCAATGACTTTATTCCCATTATCTGCTTTTTCTGAAGTTGTGACAGCTAAACTAGTAACAGAAGAGGCGGACTCAGCGATACGCTGAACACTCGTTGCCATGTCATCCATTGCGGTTGAACTTTCTTCAATGCTAGAAACTTGTGAACGAATATTGTGTTCAAGAGCATTCATAGTTTCTTGGGTCCTTGCGGTATTTTCCATAGAAGCGGTTGTTTCAATAAATACATTTTCGGAAGCTTCTTTTACACTTGTTGATGTTTGTTGAACTTGTTTTATTATATGCTGTAAGTTAGTGAGCATTTGATTAAAGGAATTTGCAATGTCACCAATTTCATCTTTACTCGTTACGTGTAATCTAGCCGTTAAATCTCCATCTTGAGAAGCTAATTCTTTTAACTTCTCATCAATTTGTCGAATTGGTTTAACGAGTTTACCAGAGAACCACCATGCTAATAAAATAGACGTTAATGTACATGTAATGAGTGAGAAGAAAATAATATATTGAATAAGTGATGAAGAAGACTCGACATCAGCAATTAATGCGTCACGTTTCTCATTTTCTTCATTTGTATATTTATTAAAACGACCTAAAAGATCATTTACATAATCTGTTTGTGATAAAGCAATTTTGGATGCTTCGTCCCATTTTCCTTCACGCGCAAGAGGGAGTACCTCATTATCTATGACGCTACGCCATTTTCCTCCCATTAAAATGGCTTCTTTCATTCCTTCTGGGAGCTTTTTGTCACTTGTTACTTTCTCTCTAGTATCAGCTAATTTTTTCCCTTCTCGGTTGAACTTATCTAATCCTTTTTGATCATGTGATAGCAAATATTCTTGTAAACCAGCAACTTGTGCTTGGAACCAATCGCCACGTTCTTTTAAAATCGTCGCTCTTTTTGATACATCATTTTTTAACGTTTCGATTTCACTTGCTTGATTCATGGCGAATGAAAGAATAACAATAAGAGCAATGCTAAATAAAGAAGAAATGCTTAAGAGTGTGAACAGTAGTTTTTTTCGAATACTAACATATTTCATCGTTACCCCTACCCTCTTTTAAACTGTTTATTATGATTTATAGATATTTAAAACAAAATTAATAAAAACATTATTATGAAGTTATTAATCTGTTCAATGAAAATTATAGCAGATAATGGAAGGAGTCAGATTAGTATTAGAAAAAGTTCTTAAAATGTATACATTTGCATATCATAAAATTCATAAATAAATATTAGAAATGCTATTGAAATTTGAAATGACATCATGTATACTTCTAATTAGTTGATAACGATTATCAGTATCAACTAAAAACATTACTCTTCGTTATGTTGGTCATACCCCTTTTTGACGACGTAAGTCAGAGACGAAATGTTGAAATATCTTGTGTCCTATTCTACAGAATTATGGTAATCTCCAACCTCAACTTATATGCGTGAGCATGCAAAAAGGATCCTATCCGTGAAGGGATCCTTTTTTGCATGCTGTCGCAATTATTGTATATAGACCAGGGATACGTTCTTCGATTCCTTCTGGTGCAGTAGAAGGAAAGACCCATCTTTGATGAGATCCATGTTCTTCAACTAGTTTTTCGATTTTAAAACGTTCTTCCGCAAGTGTTGTAATGATTTCTCCTAGCGTCCAGCGACGGATGGTTGTTTGAGGTAGCGATTCTTTCTGTGCTTCTGTAAGAAGGATGCTATAAGCAACATCATCTTCAATTAATTCTTCATCGAAATAATTTCCATTGGCCTGAAATGATGGGTGGTCGACTCCTAATAATTTCGTGTAAACAGGATGATAGTCACGAAGGATAAGCATTCCATCTCGCTTAAGTAAAGTAGCAATTTTTTGAAAGAGTGGTTTTAAATCTAGAAAGTAATGGAGTACACCAAGTTCCAGCAATACGATATCAAATGATTCGGAGAGCTGCACATTTAATACATCAGAAACGACATACTGGATAGAGACACCTGCTGCGTCCGCAAGTTCATTTGCATATTTTGCATTACTTGCTGAAATATCAACAACTGTTACGTCAGAGCCTAAAAGAGCGAGAGCAACAGCTTTATTTCCTTTTGAGCCGAGTAAGTTAATAATACGTTTTCCTTTTGGAGATTGTATGTAAGGTAAATAATGTGCTACTTCGCGTGTGGGATCTTCCATAATTTTTTTTGCATAATCCTCTGGCGCCCCATGGCGATTCGTCCAAGCTTCATAAGCAGCTGTATTCCAGCTTTTTTCATTTATAGTGCTTAGTTGTTTTTGGTTCAATGTTATCACTCCTTTTGTGAACGTATAGGTATTCGGCGGGAGGATGGGATTTCCTTTTCGTTCTGGATAAAAGTTTGATTTTTCTGTGATTAAGTCGTACAATACTTGTTATACGTAAAAGCGTTGAAAAGGAAAAGTAGGATGAACACATTCTTTCCAGAGAGCTTCGGTAGCTGAGAAGAAGCAAGAATATTCATTTGAACAATGGCCTTTGAGCTTCGTCCTGAACTTATCAAATGATAATAGTAGGCGGCGACGAGAGTTGGTACTCGTTATCAAAACCACAGTATAAGAGCATATAGCTCCGTACTTGTTAAGGCTAATTATGTGAGTAATTGGCGAAATAAGGTGGTACCGCGACTGTTTATCCAGCCCCGCCCTTATCTTTTTTAAGATAGGGGTGGGGCTTTTTATATTTTAAAGGAGGAATGTAAGATGAGTATTTTTATTGGGGGCGCTTGGCCGTATGCGAATGGTTCATTACATCTTGGCCATATTGCGAGTTTATTACCTGGAGATATTTTAGCACGTTATTACCGGTCAAAAGGTGAGAATGTGTTGTATGTTTCGGGGAGTGATTGTAATGGAACACCGATTGCAATTAGGGCAAAACAAGAAGGTGTGACAGCGAAGGAAATTGCTGATCAGTATCATGAAGAGTTCCAGCGATGTTTTCGTAGCCTTGGTTTTACTTATGATTGCTATACACGTACAGATAGTGAGCACCATCATGAAACGGTTCAAAATGTTTTTTTACGTTTATTAGAAGAAGGACATATTTATAAAAAAATAGTGGAACAAGCGTATTGTGAAACGTGTACGCAGTTTTTACCGGATCGTTATGTAGAAGGAATATGTCCACATTGCCATGAAGCAGCAAGAGGAGATCAATGCGATGCGTGTTCTGCTATTTTAGATCCACTCGATTTGTTAGAAAAGAAATGTAAGTTATGTGGTAGTACACCATCTGTACAGGAAACAGAGCATTTCTATTTCGCATTGCATACATTTCAGGAGCAAATTAAAAGGGCTGTAGAAATTACCAAACGAACAGGGACATGGCGCGACAATGCGATTCAACTAACAGAGAGATATGTAAAGGAAGGATTACTAGATAGGGCCGTATCACGTGATTTACCAATTGGGGTACCAATTCCAGTAGAAGGGTATGAAGATAAGAAAATTTACGTATGGATTGAAGCAGTGACAGGCTATTATTCAGCGAGTAAATATTGGGCTGAAGAAACAGGGAAAGATGATCAAGAGTTTTGGGATAGCGAAGCGAAAACATATTATGTGCACGGAAAGGATAATATTCCGTTTCATTCCGTCATTTGGCCAGCGGTATTACTTGGAATAGGGGAGGAAGCAATCCCGCGTCATATCGTTTCGAATGAATATTTAACAGTTGAAAAAAGAAAATTATCTACAAGTAAAAACTGGGCAGTATGGGTGCCTGACATATTAGAACGCTATGATCCAGATTCTATTCGTTACTTTTTAACCGTCAACGCACCAGAAAATCGCGATACTGATTTTTCATGGCGGGAATTTATTTACAGTCATAATAGTGAATTATTAGGTGCATACGGGAACTTTGTGAACCGGACATTAAAGTTTATCGAAAAATATTATGGTGGTATCGTGCCGAAGCGAAGTATTGAGGTAGAGCTGAAAGATAAAGTAGAAGGATTATATAAACATGTAGGAGAGGCGATTGAGCAAACTAAATTTAAGGTGGCGCTAGAAACAATATTTGATGCAGTACGTTTTGCAAATAAATACTTTGATGAAAAGCAGCCTTGGAAACAAAGAGAAGATGATCCAGTTTCATGTGAAGAAACGATTTATAACTGTGTGTATCTTATCGCTAATTTTGCAAATCTCCTTGAACCGTTTTTACCATTTTCAAGTGAAAGGGTTAGAAACACATTGTCGATTGTGAAACGAAATTGGGAACCGCAAAATACGTTGCCAAGTAGAATTGATAGCGTACAGCCATTATTTGAGCGAATCGATGTAAAACAAATTGAGCATGAGATAGAGAAGCTGTATGGAGCAGTAAAATGAGATAGAGAAAAAGACCTTTCAAGTAAATGAAAGGTCTTTTGTTATGCAGTATGATTCTCTTTCTTATCTTTCAAAAAGAAAAGTACAGCAAGGATTACAAGAATAATAGCTGCAATATCATACGTTATTTTAAATGTAGTATTAAAGTTTAAGTACTCTACGAAAGGAGTTTTCACTGCTCCTGCATATATACAAACGGGAATGAGAAGTAAATCGTAAAATTTCTTTTCTTTCATATATCTTATTAGGAAGAAGATACACATAATAGCAAAAAATACGATGCTTAAAATAGTCATTTATACCTCCAGATAAATTTACTTATTTTAATTGCAGTTATATCTTTTATATAAATTCTGTATTTTTTCAAGCGCTATGCACGCGATTTTGTTTCCTTTCTTTCCTAGCCGTAAGCAGCTGAGGAATGAAGATCCCAACCAATATGAAAATAATTCCAATCCACTGCATGAACGTTACGACTTCATGTACAAGTGTAATAGAAGCAATAATAGCAGTTGGTAATTCAGCTGCACCTAATATCGTACCAAGCCCTGTTCCAACCTTTGGTACACCGATTGAAAAACAAATGACAGGTACAACAACGCCGAATAATCCGAGGAAGAAAGCATATTTCCATAGACCGGCTTGCAAAGCACCGTCTGTTAAAAAGGTTGGCGGAAAGAATAGGCATACGATAAGAGTAGCGCTTGTTGTCATAAGGAAGCTTTTCGTATAAGGCGGAACATCCGTAGCGACGCGCCCGCTTGCAAAAACATAGAATGAAAAAGAGACTGCAGCTAATAGTCCAAAGATAATCCCTTTCGTAGAAAAACTTTGTCCGAGGCCTTCAAATACACCACCTGCAAACAATGTACCAGCAAATAAAATAAGGATAGATATGATCTTATCGCGGCTTGGAAATGTTCGATTTGCAATCGCTTCGATAATGACACCAATCCAAGTGAACTGAAAGAGTAGGACGACAGCGATAGATGCGGGTAGTTCTTCTACAGAAATAGCGTAGAAAATCCCAGTCATACTCATTGTTGTTCCGACGGTTAGTAATGAAAAGAATTGTTTTTTTGTTACTTTATGACGTGAAAAGAAAAGAACGAGTAGAAATAGTCCAATCCATCCGAAGACATATTGTCCTCCTAATAGTTGATGTGCTGAAAATCCATTTATGAATCCGAGTTTGAAAATAGTTGAAAGTATGCCATAGCTGCAAGCACCGAATAAAACGAGCAATGAATATTTAAACTTCTCCATAAAAAATCCTCCTTTTAAGTAATAAAAAACGCCCGCTATCCAAATAAGGATAACGGGCGAACGAAACAGAGTAAGACACTCTACAAAATTCCGCCACTCATACGAAGTATGAATTTGGGGTATGAAATTGTAGTAGGTTTTTACATTGCTTTTGGGAATACAATAGAACATTTTACACCTTGAGGCGTGTTTTGTATCCCATAAGGAAATTGATGTTTATCTAATATTTGTTTCACGATATATAATCCAAGACCACTACCTTGTACTAAACCGTGTTTATCAGGGTTTGCGCGATAGAAAGGCTCAAATAAATGAGCAAGTTTATCTTCATCAATTTGTGAACCTGTATTTAATACTTCTAATGCGTAACCATTTGGTTTTTCATAAAGCTTTATATATACGTGCTGATGGTCAATTGTATAATGAATTGCATTTGAAATAATGTTAAAAATAGCAGTTTGAATAAATTTAGGATCAGCTAAAATTTGTACGTCGTGTTTAATATTAGATTGTACATTTAATTGTTTTACAGATACAAAGTAATCTACTTTCTTCATAACATCCTCAATAATATTAGATAAAGAAATGACTTCTAAATTAGGTTTAAATTGAGGGTTTTGTATTTTGGATAATTCCGACATTTTTTCCGTTAATATGTTAATGTCTTGCATCATCTCGTAGGAACGTTTCAAATACTTATCTCTATCTTTATAAGCTCCAATTCCGTGAATCATGCCATCTAGTTGTCCCATAACGGCTGCGATTGGTGTTTTTAATTCATGGGATACCATAGACATAAATTCTTTACGAGATTGTTCTAATTGTTGTTCCTTCTTGAGCTCATTTCTTAAATCTTGATTGCTTGCATGTAAATTCTTCACAATGTTTGGTACTTGTGAAGCAGCTACTTGCAAATTAAAATCTGTTTGATCTGCATTTTTGTTAAGTAGCTTTTTATCTGAGAAATCAAGATTCATAATATCTTTTAAAGCATCGCTCATATATTGAAAAGGTTTGGCAATTAGTTTTGTATAAATTAAAGATCCGAGTAGTGATAATGCAAGCATTGTCACGCCAATATGTGGAGCTAATTGCTGCAATGCATCTGCTAACTTTGGATTATCATTTGTATCATTTGTTTTACTTGCTGCATTTTGTGTATGTAAGGCATCATTATTAGCGGCTTTCTTTTCTGCTTCTGTAGGCGGATTAGAAGTGCTATTTTTCCCCGAAAGATTTTGTGTATGTTCTTTTGCCTTTGCAGTTTGGCTAGGCTGCAAAAGGTGATTGATAGCTGTAGAAAGAGATTTATAATCTATAATAGAAGATTGGAAATTAGAAATGCTTCCCTCTGACACAGCTTTATTTTGCGTCGTTTTACTTCCGTCGTTTTGCTTATCTGAATTCGCCTGTTCTGTAGTCGGCGTTCCATTTTCTTTCGCAAAACGTTCTTTATCGTAGTTTGAAGCTAGAAAGTAAATAATTTGATAAAGACAAAGTGATAAAAGAATACAAAATAATAAGGTTTTGATGAAAATATTTTTGGTGATGTTGTCTTTGCTACGATTCGATTTTGTAGCCAATGCCTTTCACCGTTTTAATATAAGGAATTCCTAATTTTTTTCTTAAGTTTTTAATATGTGTATCTATAACTCTTACATCACCATAATGTTCATAGCCCCATACCTTATTCAACAAATCACTTCTTGATAATACTTTTCCTCGATTTTGCAGTAAAGTATAAATAATTTCAAATTCTTTTGTTGTCAATTCAATTTGATTACCATGAACATAAGCTGCATATGCTGTAGAGTTTAACATCAATTCATGGAATTGTAGTATAGTTGCAGCTTCTGCTTCCTTCGTTGCTGCCCTTCTTAATACAGCCTCTACACGCTTAATAAATACAGTGTAATGGAACGGTTTCGTAATATAGTCATCAATACCTAACTCAAATCCTTTAATTTCACTTTCTTCATTATGTAAGCCTGTTAACATAATGATTGGTACATCAGATTGTCCTCGCATAATTTTACAAATACTATAGCCATCTATATCTGGTAACATTACATCGAGGAGGACAAGGTCGTATGAATTTTTTTGGAAAAGAAGAATACCTTCTGTTCCAGCACCAACTACATCAACTGTAAAGTTTTGTGCCATTAGAAATTCACGAATAAGTTCTTGTATATCTGGGTTGTCTTCAATCACCAGTATATGCGTCATAGTAACACCTCCTAAATAACGCTTTTTACTGCAATATTCGAATTCATCATTTTTCGAGTGACTCAGATTGTTTATACATATAATAAGCCCCCGCTATAAAATAATCATAAAGGTAGCAAGGGGAATAGTTTAGTGTTACTGAATAGTTCAGAATTACAGTAGTTCTATTATAGTATGTATTATAAAATTTATAAAACATTATAACTGTATAATTTTAATATCTACGTTTATCAATGTTTAAATGTTAGCTAATCAAATCTATTCCTATTATATATGTAAATACAGTTGTTTTGCTACTGTAAATGAATAAATAAAATAAGCCAAGACATAAAATTCTTGGCTACACATAAATCTTGTTTTTAGGCTATTTTACAGTGACAGTAGCTTGCTGCTGAACGCGCTCAAATAACCAGTGTATATCATTGTTATACATACGAATACAACCAAGTGTTGTCCATTTGCCGATTGCTTGATTATTGTTAGTTCCGTGAATCGCATAAGTTGTTCCGTAAGTTCCTGCCATATTTAATCCGAGCCAACGGTCACCAAGTGGATTACGTGGATCGCCGCCTTTAATTTTGCCTGTATAATAAGGGCGATTTTTAATTTTATTTACGATTTGAAAAGTGCCTTTAGGTGTAGGTGTTGCAGCTTTTCCAGTAGCGACAGTAAAACTTTTTATAAATTTTCCATCCTGATAATAATCCATTTTATTTAACTGAGTGTCTACGATTAATTGATCTTTCGTTGTAGCTGCCTCTGCGCTAGCGAATGGAAGAGTTAAAAATCCTAATGATAATAGTGCGCTTAATAATAATTTTTTCATTGTTATTCTCCTTTTACTATCGTAAGAGTCTTACATACAATGAAGTTGTAATCCTCGTAATGCTTTATTTACATTTTCATCTAATGTTTCAAAGAATGTAGTGATTTTGCTGTTGTGTTTGTTGTTGTTATCAATAAGTAATCTTTCATTTAATAAAAGCTCACCACGTAGTCCAAAACTTTGAACTTGAATATTTAGCTCATCTTCATTTTCAGAGATGATTGGTAAGAAATAATGAAAAGCTTTTGTTGGAATGATGTAGCTTTTGCCAATCATGCTTTCTTGATTTGAATTAATCCATTTTTTCGTGACAATTTTAATATTCTTTTTTGAAACGATAAAAGATAGTGTTGTAGATTTTGTTAAACTTACGTCAAATTCACTTGTTTCACATATTTGTAAATTAAAAACGGTTTCATTTTGATGAGATTCAACATTTGTATTAATAAAATCGTGCATTTTATATGCTTCCATTTCGTATTCACCCTTTTTTCAATTTCGAAAAACGACTTATATTTATTCAAATTAATGCTTAGTCATATATTGGTTAAATTTTTCAACAAATTCCGATATAATCTTACAATACGTATATGAAGCTAATATGAAGTTAGCATGAGTTTGTGATGGTTTTTTATTGAGAACAAAATAAGAGAGGTTTTTTAGTGCTAAAAAATGGATAAAATTTGCATGTTATTAATGCGCCTTTTCGCTATTTCGACTTGAAAAATGATTTTTAATATTTAATAAAGAACGAAAATCATTAGTGTGACCCTTACAAAAATGTAATAAAAATGTAAGCTATTGTGATAGTTATTTCGACAATTTTTTTATACAATAATAGTAAGAAGTTGTACGTGATTGAAAGGAGAGATGACATGGAATGGATTCATGAATTATTTCAGCAATACGGGTACTATGTTGTACTTGTCGGCTTGCTGTTAGAATATATTGCACTTCCGTTTCCGGGAGAGCCAACGTTAGCATATGCGGGATTTTTAGCACATAAGGGTGATTTAAGTTTACCGATTTTAATTATTCTATCCTTTATTGGGACAAGTGTAGGAATGACGATTCAATACTTTTTAGGAAATAAATTAGGTATGCCTTTCATTCAAAAGTATGGGAAATACGTATTTTTAACGCAAAGAAAAATTGACTTAACGAGAATGTGGTTTGATAAGTATGGGTACTTCTTAATTTTTATTGGTTTCTTTATTCCTGGTGTACGTCATTTCACAGGATACTTTGCAGGAATTATTAATTTACCATTTCGTCGTTTTGCCATTACAATTTATTCAGGTGCTCTATTTTGGGTATCATTCTTCTTAATCGGTGGTTACTGGTTAGGTGGAAACTTACATGATATCTTTGGAGTGCTAGAAGGTCATATCGGTAAAATCATTTTTGGAGTTATTGTGATTGTAGCGGTTACGTTAGGTATTCGTTTCCGTAAGCAGTTAAAACGAGTATTACTACAAAACGCAAGTTAATATGAAATCCATTCTATGTCAGAATTTAGGAAGTCAGTGCAAAAGCACTGACTTTTTTATTTTCAAGACTATGTTTAATGCGCATTTTACATTCTTTATAGGAATTTGATACAGGATAAGAAATAAGTATCTTGTCAATTATTATAGTCGTAATGACAATTATAATTGACAAAGATAAGGATATTATTTACAATTTTAATTAAATAAATGAAAAAGAGGGAAGACATGAAGCTTCAAAATCGAGTGAGGGAATTGCGAGCAAAGCATCGTTTATCACAAGGGGATTTAGGGAAAGCGATTGGATCATCACGGCAAACGATTAGTTTAATTGAGCGCGGGGATTATGCACCATCTATCGTATTGTCGTTAAAAATCGCACAAATTTTCAATGTACCGGTGGAGGAAATATTTACGTTAGTAGAGGGGGAAGAGGACGATGAAGAGTAAACGAAAAAAACAATTTGATTCTGTGGGGAAAATAGCATTAAGTATGATGGGTGGCTTTTTAACGTCTTATATAGCTTTAAATTTACTCTCGGATGAACCGAAAAAATTATCATCCAATACATTTATAGGTATATGTACTATTTTTGGAATTTTAATGATGTACTATACTTGGAAGAATACACGTATGTTAGCAGAGGCACGCGATGAAGAAGAGAGCGTACAAGGCAGAAAATTAGGCATTATAAGTATATATTTACGTGTAGGCGATATAGTTACGCAGGCATGGTTTGTATATGCAGTTATTACATGTAGACGTGCACTGTTGCAGGATACAAATGTTTCATTTGCGGTGTGGAATTTAGTAGCTTCTATTGTTTGTTTAACTACTGTAGTAATTATCGGACTTATAACAAAAAATCGTTATAATAAGCTATATCCTGAACAAGGTGTAACGTATATGGAATCTATGAAAATGTGGACGAAAAACGCAGATGAAGGATTAAAGCACATTGTGCATGAGGCTGGATATAAAGCGTATGAATTTACGAATACAATATTGGCATATGTATGGTGGGCTGCCGTTATATATACAGCTGCTAGTGATATCGATTTTGTATTAATTGGCTTAATCTCATTTATTTGGATATTGCATCTCGGGAAGTTCATGTACGAAATGCAAAGAAAAATGATTTATTAAGGGGAGAAAAAGGTGGATATTTTAAGAAGGCCAGCTGGCTCAATGACAGTGGCGCTAATTCTGTCCATTTTATACGGAGTAATCCGAACTGGGAAATTAGAAGTAATTTTGAACTTATGGGCAATAGTTGGAATTTCATTGTTAGTGTTAGCCATTCATGAGCTAGGACATGTAGTATTTGGTGTAATAGGTGGTTTGACATTTAAATTTATGACAGTAGGACCCATTACTATTCAAAAAGAAAAGGGAAAATTACGCATTCGAGAAAATAAATTGTGGGCGTACTTTGGAGGCGTTGCAACACTAGTTCCACCTTCTATAGAGACACCGAATCTTTCGAAAAAGTGGGCGTGGCTCACTTTAGGTGGACCGATTACGAGTTTACTATTTGGTATTACTTCCGGTTACATATATATGGTGAGTTATTATCAATATCTTTTATATTTTTCCTTTTTCCATTTTGCAATCTTTGCGGTTACAATTGTGCCGATAAAAGGAATGCTTATGAGTGATGGGATGCAATTTCTTATTTTAATTAAAGATGATGAAAGAGCTAGAAATCACTTATATGAGATTCAAATATCGAGTGAGTTATTTAGTTATAAAAGACCGAAAGATTGGGATGAAAGGTTAGTAGAATTGAGTGAGGAGAAAATAAAAGAGAATAAAGGGATAAGAGAGATAATGAGTAGACTTATGCTCGTCTTTTTTGCTCGTGCAGATCAAGAGGGAATGGAAAGAGCGATACCGTATATAGAACGAATTGTTCAACTACCTGTAACGAAAGAAAATAAGTTTTTCGTTAGTAGTTTTCATAGTTGGTACCTTTTATATAAAGCCCTTTATCAGATGGATAGTCTTTCTTTGCAAGAAGCAAAGGAACATGCAAAGGCTATTACAAAAATGGACCTAAGTGGATATTACCGTACACAAGGGATTATTAAATATGTAGAGGGCGATATGGAAGCGTCCCGTACTTATATGAAGAAAGCCGATCAAGAGTTAAAGAGCGCCGAGAAGAGTGAGGTGGGATATTTACAATTAGAAAGAGAATGGTTTAAGCAGCTGAAAGAGAGGGTATCTTACGATGGGTGAGGTATCCTCTTTTTTATATGTCATCTTATGCCGTTCCATAAACAGCCTAGGGCGAGTAAAATGAGATAAGAAGAGCAAAGCTTGGAGGAAGTAAATATGGAAATCTTATCAATTATTTTGATAGTCTTGCTCATTTATGTTGTTTTTAAAGTGGCATATGTAGCATTAAAGATACTCGCGATCCTATTAATTATCTTTTTAATCGTAGAGTTCGGCAGTAAGTTGCTTGGGGGATAGGGTATGTTGTGCGTTTTGAGTGTCGAAGGATGTCGGTAAATCGATATCCTACGTCGAATCGTTGATATAATGAAAAAATCGTTGATATAAGTGGAGAAACAATCGATATATTTGAAAAATCGTTGATATATTTTAGTGAATACGAAGTGGGGTATATGGAAAAGAAGTTGCCGTGAGGGTAACTTCTTTTTATCGTGATGCGGGGATATGCAAACCAACATAAAAAAGCTGGAAGAGTATCTTCCAGCTTAAGAGTTACTTTCGATTTGGCGACCGCTATCTTCTTCATTGTCTTGTAATAGGTTGAATACGTCTGCTAAGCAGAATGCAATGAACCAAGTCCATAGACCGTGGAAGAAAGCTGAGCTTAATTGAAGTGGTAATGTATAGTTTGTCATTGAGTAGGAAATACATCCACCAACGATTCCGATCATTGTTAATAACATTGTTTTTTGAGCGTTTTCTTCTGGATTGAAGAGGAAGTAAATGTATCCGCCTAAAATTGAAGCGCTTACAAGTGTTTCGATTCCATTAAAAATGATATTCTCTCCAAGCTGTGTGTTTGTCCAGAAGCAGATTGTTCCGCCGATAATAGCAAACAGGACAGCTATTGTATATCGTATATATTGATTCATATGTTCATCTCCTTATGTAATAAGATGATTTGGAAGTCAAAAAGGTAGGTATAGTATATTGAAGTGAGTTTTAATTGTACGTATCTTTTTATAAAAAGATCATTGAAGAGTAACTAAGATGATCGGTTGTTTAAACCGTTACGTGTATGGTGTCTGAAATATACCCGACTGCTCGTTTCTTTTTGCTTGTAAAATAAGAGAAACTTCCAAGTCTATATACTCTTTTTTTGTGAGTCTGCTTTCATTATAACACATTTAGGGACATAATAATAGAATTATCTGATTTTGTAATAAGTGTGAAAAATAAAAAGCGCAAGGAAATACCATTAACGGTGCAGTTTAGTGGAAGAAGGATTTTAATTTATTATGATGAAATATGTAATCAAGGTGAGATCTAAGAATGAGGCTTAAATACTATAAAAAATGTTTTATAGCATGAATGTAAGGGAGGAGAGCTAACTTGGAGTTCACAACAGAAAGATTAATAATTAGACCTTTTAAGAGTACTGATTTACAGGATGTATTTGCTATTTATAATAGTGATGATACATGTAAGTTCCTATTACATAACAAGTGGACTCATGAAGACATGCAGAAAAGATTTAATAAGAAGCTAGCAAATCATGTACTTACTAAAGAATCAATATTAAGTTTGGCAGTTATATACAAAACTAAAGTAGTTGGTGATTTATCCGTATGGTACACAAATATGAAAGACACTGTTGAGATTGGTTATAGTTTTTCAAATGAAGTAGCTGGGAGAGGTTTGGCGACAGAAGCAGTAAGTAGTTTGGTATTGAAATTATTTAATGAATGTAATGTACATCGTATACAGGCTAATCTTGATGCACGTAATACAGCTTCACAAAAATTGTGTGAACGAATAGGTATGAGAAAGGAAGCCCATTTCATACAAGATTTTTGGAATAAAGATGAATGGACAGATAGTATTGTATATGGAATGCTATCCTCCGATTTGTAGTAATAAACTTAGTGATTTTATTATGCTAAAAGGTACGTTAGTTGAATAACAAAGGGCATAACATATTATATATGACTAATATGTTATGCCCTTTAATTTATTAACCTTTTTATATGCGTTTGAAACGGCCGACAATTTCAACTGTTTCAGTAATGTTCATAAATGCTTTGTTATCCACTTGACGGATAATACGTTTCATTTCGCCTAACTCATAGCGAGTCACGACAGTGTAAATCATTTTTTTCTTATGGTTTGTATAGCCGCCGACAGCGTCTACCATTGTCACCCCGCGTATGCCGTGATGTAGTAGTGCGCTTTTTATTTCCTCGCCTTTTTCTGTAATAGTCATTATCGTTAATTTAATATGTTTCGTATGCACAGCGTCGATAACTTTGCTGACTACAAATCGACTAATTAACGTATAAAGTGTAATATCCCATCCGAAAATAAAACCTGCTGCTACAAGTAAGATTAAGTTGAATACAAATATGATTGCTCCAATTGAAACATCTCGATATTTAGCTACAATCAATCCAACAACATCAAAACCACCTGTTGAAGAAGCAAATCGGAATATAATTCCTGAAGCTGCTCCGCAGATAACACCACCGAATACAGAAGAAAGTAAAATATCGTCTGAAACTTGGTGTACCGGGATAATGTTCATCGCTAACGATGACACAGCTACAAAGTAAGCTGTTAAAAAGGTTGTCTTCTTGCCTAAGTAAAAGTGACTTAAAATAAGAAGAGGAATGTTTAGTAAAAAGATAAGTGCACCGATATTGTAGTGCATTAAATAACCGATAATCATCCCTACACCAGCGAATCCACCGCTAATCATATTATGCGGGATAAAAAACATATTCATAGAAATTGCATACAAAATAGAAGCTATAAAAATAACAACCAACTGTATCATAAATTCTAAGTGAAATGTTTTAGCTGCTGGGAAGGATAAAAAGGCGGTGTCGGGAACGTAATCGGCGTCTCCTAGTTGACCCATAGTATGTTTCATCTCCATATTCATTTTTGATTACAAGAAGAGAATAAAGGTTTTTTCAAAAACTGGCAATAGTTTTATTATAATGCAAAAATTTTATAAATTTCTAATAAATCAAGCCTATTCATTGATGTGTGTGAATATGCTAAAGAAAGCGAATACAACGTTTCTTAATTATTGTTTTCTTGAGAAAATATGCAAAATACTTTTTTTGAAAATAAAAGGAAATAGAGAATATTTGCCCGATGTGCTAAAATGACCTTATTAAGGATGTGAAGCGATGGAATTTTTATTGCAGGATGCAATTCTATATATATCGTTTGTAACGACGGCACTTTGTTTATTAGAAGTTTTCTTCCTTGCTAATGTTTCTCGCTTTGTGCGTCAACAAGCATCAAGCGGTAGACAAAGAGCTTTTGCGTTAGTTGATACATGTGAAGATAGTGCAGGAAATGTACCGCTATTTTCTATTTTTTATAAATATGGAATGATTCGTTCTGTACGCAGACAAGAATCAAGTGAAGAGAATGACGAGGTCGGTCCGTATACGCCAATGTTTCGCTAAATAATTACGAAACATTGGAGGAATGAACATGTTAAAATCATACCGAGCTGTGCTCGTTAGTTTATCATTATTACTTGTTTTTGTTTTATCTGGTTGCAGTAATACAGCCCCAATTGATGCACATAGTACGGGGATTTGGGATCATTATTTTGTATATCCAATCTCGTTTATGATTCAATTTGTTGCTCATCACATACCTGGAGCTAGCTTCGGGATTGCTATCATTATTATGACGCTCGTTATTCGTTCAGCCATGATTCCATTAGCTGTTTCGCAATATCGTAGCCAAGCGAAAATGAAGAAAATGCAACCTGAATTGCAGAAGCTAAAGAAGAAATACGGTGATGTAAGCAAAGACCTTGAAAAACAAAAGCAGTATCAAAAAGAAATGTCAGAACTAATGAAATCAGGCGGTTGGAATCCACTTGCTGGTTGCTGGCCATTATTAATACAAATGCCGATTTTCTCTGCTTTGTATTATGCGATTAGCAGAACAGAAGAGATTCGCACATCTTCGTTTTTATGGGTGAACTTAGGACATGCAGATCCATATCATATATTACCGATTATTGCAGCGTTAACGACATTTATTCAGATGAAAGTTTTCCAATCGAATATCACACCTGGAGAACAAGTACAGATGCTAAAGATGCAGCAAATTATGATGCCGGCAATGATTCTATTTATGGGGTTTGCGGCGCCATCAGGACTTGTATTGTACTGGATAACAGGTAACTTATTTACAATGACACAAACAATTGTATTAAGAAAAATAATGGAACGTGAAGAATTACAATTACAAAAAGCATAGAGAAACACCGCTCATTACGAGCGGTGTTTTTTTGTTAAATCGTTAAGGAAATGTTAAGAAACCGACATTACTATAGGCATTGTATACGAAAGTGTACATGCATTAGAAATATGAAGGAGGAAATTTCCTATGAAGAAGAAAACAGTTGGTTATTTAGCGATTGCAGGTGCTTTATCATTCGGAATCATTGGAGGAGTCGGCATTCCGGCATTCGCGGCAACGAATACTCCAGCAGTGGATCAGCCTGCAAAAACGGCGAAAAAGGATTTGGATGACGCTACAAAACAAAAAGTAAAAACAATTATGGACGATACAAAGAAACAGTTAGAGGAACTAGGTGTAAAGCTTCCAGAGAAAGAGAAGCGTAAAGACATGTTTGCAGGATTAGATGAACAGGCGAAAGAAAAAGCGAAGTCCATTTTAGAGCAAGAGAAGTCTGGTAAATTAACACGAGAACAAGCAAAAGAAGAATTAACAAAATTAGGCGTGAAGTTCCCGGAAAAGGGTAAGCACAAAGAAATGTTTGCGGGATTAGATGAACAGGCGAAAGAAAAAGCGAAGTCCATTTTAGAGCAAGAGAAATCTGGAAAATTAACGCATGAGCAAGCAAAAGAGGAATTAACAAAGCTAGGCGTGAAAATGCCGGAGAAAGGTAAACATGGAGACATGTTTGCTAACTTAGATGAACAGACAAAAGAGAAAGTGAAGTCAATTTTAGAGCAAAAGAAATCCGGAAAATTAACGCATGAGCAAGCAAAAGAAGAATTAACAAAATTAGGTGTGAAACTTCCAGAGAAAGAGAAGCATGAAGACATCTTTGCTGGATTAGATGAAGCAACAAAAGCAAAAGCAAAAGCGATTTTAGACAACGAAAAGAAACAATTAGAGGCATTGAATGTTGATTTACCGCACCATAAGTTTTTTATGAAAAAAGAAGATAAATAATTGATTTATGTATCTTTCGTGTGGGCAACCGGAAGGTACGTGCGAGGACCGATTTCTGTCAGCAGAAATCGGTCCCTTTTAATGATTCAATAAAATTCTTTTCATTGTTAGTATGTATCCGAAGATGCAGTAGAAGATTGCAAAACCGATAAACACTTCCGTATATTGATATTTACCCAATACGTAGAAGGAAACAGCTGGTATAATAGCTACCGCTAAAATGCTATAACCAGGATACTTGTGCCGATGCATGATAGCGAATAGAATAGAGAGAAACGTAGCAATGATACAAAAGACAGCAATCATTATTAGTACACCTCCTAAATGGATTATACCATTTTTAGGGAATTAGAGAAGTTTTGTATGTTCTGTTATAATATAAGAAGAGAAATATTTCCTATGTTATATAAAAAAATATATTGATTTTTTCTAACAATTCAATATAATGAACAATAACTACAAAATTCGACATCAAGAAGTGATGATGAGGACATGATCAATTTTTTACGATTTTCAGAGAGGGAAGCCTTTGGCTGTGAGCTTCCTAATACGGAAAAATGGATTACCACCTCTGAACTGCAGCAGTGAACGAGCATCTAGTAATTGCTTGCCGGCAAAAACCGTTATTTAGACTTGAGAAATTGGTGAAGTGTGTTACTTTACGAATTGAAACAAGGGTGGAACCACGAATACAACACTCGTCCCTTTTTTAGGGAGGAGTGTTTTTTTATTTCATTTTTGCATCACACTAGGATTGGAAGGAGGATACGCAGCATGCATCATGATGAGAAGAACAAAATTGGTTTAACAGTAGCACTTTCTATCGTAGTAGGAACGATTATTGGATCTGGTGTGTTTATGAAACCAGGGAGCGTATTAGATTACTCGGGGAGTTCTAATATGGCCATTCTTGCTTGGATAATTGGTGGTCTGTTGACGCTAGCGAGTGGTTTAACAGTAGCTGAAATTGGAGCGCAAATCCCGAAAAATGGTGGGTTGTATACGTATTTAGAGGAGATTTACGGAAGTTTTTGGGGATATTTATCAGGTTGGATGCAAACAATTGTTTATGGACCTGCTATTATCGGAACATTAGGTTTATACTTTAGTTCTTTAATGATTAATTTTTTCTATTTAGATAAAGTATGGAATTTACCAATTGCAATTGGAACAGTTGTGTTCCTTGGCGTTGTAAATAGTATGGGAACAAAATACGGAGGTATCGTTCAAACAATCACGACAATTGGGAAGATGATTCCGATTGTGTTAATTGTTGTGCTAGGTTTCTGGAAAGGGAATAGTGATATCTTTAACGTAGTTGTGCCGATATCGGAAAATCAAAGTATCGGAATGGCAATTTTAGCAACGTTATTTGCTTATGACGGCTGGATTTTACTTGCTTCGATTGGTGGAGAAATGAAGAATCCAACAAAGTTATTACCGAAAGCAATGACAGTAGGGATTTTAATCGTAACGGCTGCTTACGTATTAATTAACTTGGCGTTATTAAATGTATTACCAGCAGCGAAAATTGTAGACCTTGGAGAAAATGCAACAGCGACAGCTGCAGGCATGTTACTTGGAGAATATGGCGGAAAAATTATTAGTATCGGTATTATCGTTTCCATTTTCGGCTGTTTAAATGGAAAGATTTTAACATTCCCACGTATTCCAATGTCTATGGCAGAGCGTGGACAACTTCCATTTTCTAAGTTTATTGCAAAGGAAAGTCCGAGATTTAAAACACCAGCAAATGCGATTACTGTTGAAATCATTTTAGGAATTATTTTAATGATTATTAGTGATCCAAATAAGCTATCTGAGATTTCCGTATTCATTATTTATATTTTCTACGTAATGACGTTTATTGGTGTCTTCATCTTAAGAAAACGTAATAAGAATAAAGAGCGTGCATATAGTGTACCGTTATTCCCAATCGTACCAATCGTAGCGATTTTAGGTTCGTTCTTTGTAATCGGTAGTGCGATTATTAACGATCCGGTAAGTTGTTTCTTATCAATTGGAATTGTCTTTACTGGACTGCCGGTGTATTGGTATTTAAATAAGAAGAAAGAAACAGAATGATGGAAGGGTAGGCGTATAATACGCCTACCTTTTTTACTGTAAAAAAATTATACTTGCGTCCACTTTCTATTTTGGTTACTATATTCGTAGTAACCAAAATAGAAAGCGTGGGGAAAGACTTGAATTTTCGTGTTTATATTTTAGCTATCGCGGCTTTCGTAGTCGGAACGGTTGAGTTAATTATAGGAGGAACGCTCGATTTAGTTGCCAATGATTTAGGAGTATCTATTAGCGCAGCTGGTCAGCTTATAACAATATTTTCGGTAGTATTTGCTTTGTCAGGTCCAGTTTTATTAGCTGTGACAGGGAAGTTTGAAAGAAAAACATTGTATGTTGGAGCATTATCGATTTTCTTAATCGGAAATATTATTTCAGCATTTAGTGTGAATTACGGGATGTTAATGTTCTCAAGGGTGATTTGTGCGGCGAGTGGTTCGCTTATTATTGCACTGTCAGTAACACTTGCTTCTAGCGTTGTAGAACCGCATTTTCGTGCGCGTGCAATTGGAATCATTTTCATGGGGATTAGTGGATCACTTGTACTTGGAGTACCGCTTGGCCTTGTACTCGGAAATGCATACGGATGGCGTGCACCATTTGTACTCATTTCAATCTTAACAGTTATGGCAATCGCTTGTATTTCTCTATTTTTAACGAAAGTACCACCGACATCGGTATTATCAATAAGAGAGCAAATTGCTACGTTAAAAGATAAAAAAATCGTCAGTGCACAGTTAACGTCATTCTTATTTTTAACGGGTCATTTAACACTATATGCATATTTAACACCATTTTTAAAAGATGTTATGCATGTGGAAGCGAATTGGATTAGTGTATTTTACTTCATTTTCGGAATCGCAGCAGTAATCGGCGGCGGATTCGGTGGCTGGCTTGCTGATAAATGGGGATCGAAGAAAAGTATTATTTCTATCATTATCGTATTTGCGTGTGCAATCTTCATACTGCCATTAATGACATTCTCATTCCCGCTCTTCATCATTATGATGGGACTTTGGAGTATGCTGAGCTGGGCGATTTCGCCAGCACAACAAAATTATTTAATTGAAATTGCACCGGAATCAGCTGGTATTCAGCAAAGTTTAAATAACTCTGCACTTCACTTAGGAATTGCGCTCGGTTCAACAGTAGGTGGAGTTGTTATTGAGAAATCGTCTGTTATATATAATGCTTGGGTAGGAGGCGGCTTTATTATATTAGCACTGCTTTGCGCGATTTTCTCGATTACGAGAGGACGCTCTACTCAGTTCGTGAAAGAAGAATCTATCGTTTGATAGGTTCTTTTTTATTTGTAAAAAATTGCAGGTTTTAGTAAGAATATGGAGAATTGGTATGTAGCGAGGTGATGGGAAAATGGTGTTTAATTTCTCGATATTCGGTATAATACTTACACTATTACCGATAGTTGTAGCTGTTTTTGTATTAGGCTGGATTCGTTGCATCTATCAAAATTCAGAGAAACAAGTGGAGCAAAATGAGAAAATCATTGAGCTGTTGATGGAGATAAAGGAACAAAATAAAAAGGAGTCTAAGTGAAAAATTAGACTCCTTTTTATTACTTAATTAGTATCTTAATTTCATTAACAAACTCTTAATTTCCTCATCTTCCATAAAGAGATCGTGGTGCTTCTGGGTAATCTTTGCAAGTGCAACGTCGTGATAGAAAAATTCTGTAAAGAACTTTACGAAAGGTTGTGACATTGTTTTCATCGCTTGCCATGACTCTTGTTCTACGCCAGCAAATAAAATTTCACGATCGTCAACGATAAGTAGCAAGTAGCGCTCTAATGCATTAGGTTCTTCAGCTGGGATTAGAAAATGCATGTTTTCTAAGTCTGTTTCTACTTCTCCAACAATAAGGGATTCAATTTGAACACCTTGTTTTGCTTTTTGTTCTAGTAAAGGGAGATATTCTAAAAGAGTATCATTCCAAGCTGAAATACGGATTGATTCTTGTGCACTTTCAATGAGTTCTTTACTTTGAACTCGAATAGAAGATTGCATTTTTAAGCTCCACACACGGTCATCTGTAAATGATTTTTTTGATATATTTGTTTCCAGTTCTTTAATATTTGATTGGAATTCTGTCGTTAATTTTTCAATTGCTAGTTTTAGTGGTAATGCTGTATACAATTTTTTCTTTTCTGAAACAGAATCCATTACCATTCCTTTATCGATTAGGCGTGCTAGTACTTCATATATTTTTGCTTTTGGAACACCTGAATGCTTCACAATTGTTGTAGCATCTAATGGTTCATTGCTTGATACGACAACTTCATAAGCCTGGCTTTCATATTGTGAGAAACCGAATTTTTGTAACATAGTTCCCTCCGAACGAATGAGATTATATTTTAAGGATAATGAACTATTTGTTTTTGCACAAGTGGTAGTCCGTTTTCTAATTGTATTAAGGTGAGAATTAATTTCAATTTTTTAATTTTATCTATTATACTTAATATAGTGATTAATAAGATTTTAATTTAATGCGAAGGGGATGCTTTGGGGGAAATGTTAAGAAGTTTACGTTTAAAAATTGCGGTAGTGTTTTCAGTTCTTATTTCTATGATGTTCGTAATATTGGGTACAGCTGTGTATCAATTACAGAAAGAAAAGGAAGTGCGTTCCTTAGACGAGTATTCTCAAAATGCGATGGATCTTGTGACAGAGCAACTTACGACATTTGTTCAAAGAACGGATGAAGATATGGGGTATTACGCGAACAGTGAGATGATTCGTAATATGCTTCAAGGTGGGGTTACTCCGGAAGAGGAAGCGTTTTTAACGAAAGAGTTTGCGGAGTATAAAAAGAATCATCCTGGTATTTTAGATTTATATATTGGTACGAAAGATAAAAAAACATTAAGTGCCAATCTTGCTGAAGGTGGGCAAGTGCCAGAAGGATATGATCCAACGACAAGACCATGGTATAAAGATTCAGAGGCTGATGTAAAAAAGGTCCATTGGGGACAACCTTCTTATGAAATTGCAACAGGAAAGTTAAGTGTAGGTGTTTCTAAAGCAATTACAGCTCAAGATGGATCTGTATTAGGCGTTGTTGCGATGGATGTATCGCTTGGGACGATTCAGAAGTTGCTTCACAATATTCAATACAATAATGACGGAGAAATGTTTATTATAAATGATAAAAATATGGCTCTTGTTTATCCAGAAAAGATAGGGAAAGATGTTTCTAAAGAGCCGCTTATAAAGAGCTTAAATAAAGAGGGAACAAAATATGCGGTCACTACAATAAAAGGTGAAGATGTAGTTGTTTACAGTCAATCATTTGATACGATGAAATGGACGATAGGAATCTTTTATCCGAAAGAAACGATCGATGGGCTATTAAATAGTACGAGAAATACAGTTATTATAATGGCATGTATTAGTTTATTAGTTGGAATCGTAGCTTCCTACTTGTTCTCAAGAAGATTAGCAAGACCACTGCAACTATTAAAGAATCACGTGCAAAAAGTAGCAGAAGGCGATTTAACGCTGCGAATGAAAGTGACAAGTAAAGATGAAGTTGGAGAGTTGACGAAGCACTTTAATGATATGGTTGAACAAATGAATGAAATGGTAAGTAAAATTAAAAACAGCGTATCAACGGTGCAACAATCAACGAATAGTTTACATTATTTAACGAACGAAACAGTAGCGGCTAGTAGAGAAGTTTCAGGAGCGATGGATGATGTGAGCGGAGGAGCTTCTACTCTTGCGAATAGTGTGGATGAAGTTTCAGCTCAGCTCGAGAATATGGCGGAGTCAGTAGAACAAATGAATAGCTCCGTTGGTGAAATAAAAGGAGTGGCTGGCAAAGCGGAAGAGGCATCTAAGCAAGGATTAAATACAATGAGGAATTTAATCCGTACGAGGGGACAATCATCTTCGATTGTTGTTCATACAGAAGAAGCATCGGATAAGTTAGAACAAAGAGTTGGATCGATTCAAAATGTTGTTGAGCTTATAAAAGGTATTTCGGATCAAACAAATTTACTTGCTTTAAATGCATCGATTGAAGCTGCCCGTGCAGGTGAGCAAGGTAAGGGATTTGCGGTTGTTGCTGAAGAGGTTCGGAAATTAGCGGAACAATCAAAAGAGGCAACCGGAGAAATCACAATGATGATTGGTGATGTACAATTAGAAGTAAAAAGGGTTGTAGAAGTTGTAAGTAAATTGAAAGACATTGCAGATGTGCAAAATAAAGTGACGTCAGAGGCGGAAATGGAGTTCCGTACAATTATGTCAGTTGTAAATACGATTAGTACTTCAGTTGAAAAAATTGTAGAAGAGGTACATAACATAGGTTATGAGCAAGGGGAAATTACAGCGGTAATGCATACAATTGCTGGTACGAGTCAAGAAAGTGCAGCTGTTTCTGAAGAGGTACATGCTGCAACGGAATCACAGGTGAATCATTTAGAAAAGGTAGCTCACACGATGGAAAGTTTGACAGAACATATGAGAGATTTAGAAAGATTAGTCGAGCAGTTTAAAGTGGAAGAGTAACATATTAGTAAAATGATGAGGATTTCGGTAAAATAGACAATGGATATATAAGAAACGATTATAGGAGGAAGACTACTATGGCAATTGTTGATGTATCGATTATTCCAGTAGGAACAGGTAATCCAAGTGTTAGTGAATATGTAGCAGAAGTACAAAAGGTGCTAGAGAAAAATGCGGATCGCGTGAAGTATCAATTAACACCGATGAATACAATTATTGAAGGAGATCTTCCTGTCATTCTAGAAGTAATACAACAAATGCATGAAGTTCCATATACGAAAGGTGCACAGCGTGTTGCAACAACTATTCGTATTGATGATCGTCGTGATAAAGTAAGCACAATGGAGAAAAAATTAAACTCTGTTCGATCAAAATTATAAGAAAAAGCAGCGATCTTCGCTGCTTTTTTCATATAGGAGGTAAATAAAATGAGTGAAAAGTTTAACGAGCAGTTTGATGGTTTACTGGAGAAATATACTGAGCTGTTACTTGGAGAGAGCAATGAAGAGAGAAAAGAACAGGTACAGAAGTGGGCACTGTATTCTTACATAGCTAAGACGATGCCAGCTTTAGTAAAGCATTGGAATGAAACTTATCCAGATGCGAAAGAAGAGATGGTACAGTTAATTACAGATATTAAAAGGCTGAATGAAGAGAAGCGAAATGAGCAATAAAAAAACTTGAGGTAAATATAATCGCAAGTTTTCTGTATTAATATCCTTATATAATTTACATGGAATATAAAGGATTTTATAGGCATGTCGAATATTTTCGACATGCCTATTTTATACCTATTAAACTCCATTTTTCTAAATGTCGAAAAATATTTCAGGTATATTTATAAGCAGAAATATAGGTTTTTAAATGTTTTTATAGTATTTTATAAATTATCTAAATAATTATTTGTATCCAATAATTTTAAACAATGATATAATTTTGAAGAGGGGTAAAAAACAGATAAATTACAGTCATAGGGGTGAATTACATGGAACAATTAATGCGAAATTCGTTTCTTTTCTTATCTAAAAATAAAGCGCTAACAAAACTGGCTAAAAAGTACGGTTTACGCTTTGGTGCAGGTCGCTTCGTCGCAGGGGAGACGATTGAATTAGCGACAGCTGCCATTCAACAATTAAATAAGCAAGGTCTTTGTGTAACAATCGATTATTTAGGTGAATTCGTTGATAATGAAGCGGAAGCAAATGAAATGGCTAACCAATCGATTGAAGCGATCCGTGCAATTGGAAGAGAAGGTCTTGATTCGCAGCTTTCTTTAAAGATGACTTCTATGGGATTAGATATCTCTGATGAAATCGTAATGAACAATATGCGCCGTATTTTAGAAGCGGCGAAAGAAAATGGTGTGTTCGTTACAATTGATATGGAAGATTATACACGCTGCGGTAAAACAATTGATATCTTTAAACAATTAAAATCTGAGTACGATAATATTGGTACTGTTATTCAAGCTTACCTATATCGTACAGAAAAAGATATTGAGGATTTAAATGCTTATAAACCTAATTTACGTCTTGTAAAAGGAGCTTATAAAGAACCTGAAGAAGTGGCGTTCCCGGACAAGAAAGATGTAGATGACAATTATAAAAAGATTATTAAAATGCACTTATTAAATGGAAATTATACTGCAATTGCTTCACATGACGAAGCAATTATTGAATATACAAAAAAACTTGCTGAAGAACATAATATTCCAAGGGATCAATTTGAATTCCAAATGTTATATGGTATTCGTAATGAGCGTCAACTTGAGCTAGTAAAAGAAGGTTACAAAATGCGTGTTTACGTACCTTATGGAAACGACTGGTATGGATATTTCATGCGTCGTCTAGCAGAGCGTCCAGCAAACGTTGCGTTCGTATTAAAAGGTATGGTTAAAAAATAACCAAGGAGAAAATACTCCTTGGTTATTTTAATTGCTGAAATGCGTAATGTGCCATTTTTTTCGTATCAGGATATAGTTGCGCGCGAGTAGAAGATAATACGACGTTAATGACGCGTTTACCGTCTTTTTCATCCACTGTTACGACTGTATATTTTCCGAGTGCTGATAGACCGCTTTTACTTCCAATCGCATATGGATCGTCATATAGTTCTTCTCGTCCGTAGTTTGCGATGTTTGGAGAGCGTTCTGAAGTATGTAGAGTCGTACGTGTTGAATTCATATATTTTAAAACAACTGGATACTTTAATGCTTCTTTCGTAATAATAGCAATGTCATATGGCGATACTTTATTTCCAAGTGCATCAGCACCACTTGCGTTCTTGAAAGTCGCATGCTTTGTACCGAGTTCCTTCGCTCTAGCATTCATCATTTTCACAAATTCATTTTTTGATCCTGCAATATGTTCTGCGATGGATTCAGCTATTGGATCTGCACTAATGATAAGCATCAGTTTTAATGCCTCATCACGTTTTAACTTTTCCCCAGCACGAAGTTTAATTTTCTTACTTTGACTTTCTGTTTTAATTGCGTTTTCTGTAACTGTAATTTCTTCATCCTCTTTTACATTCTCTAGTAAAAGAAGGGTTGTCATCATTTTGGCTATACTAGCCGGATAAGAGCGTTCGTCTTCGCGTTTTCCATACAAAACTTCACCTGTGTCTGCATCGATTGTAACTCCATATTGCCCAGTAATATTAGGTTGATCAGCTCTTACAGCTTGTTGCCTTTGTGCATAAGAGAAGAAAATCATCCCTATAAATAGTGTGGCAATCATTACAATCATAACTATTGTTCGTTTCATTATAATTCCCTCATTTGTTACAAATAAATTGGGCAGAAAAAGCAGCCATTAATCATTATGCCACGTTCTCTGCCCAAAAATATAGCGTTATTTTTCGCCCATATTATGCTTTTTATATTGTTGGTTATTACCTTGGCGTCCTTTTTCAACACCGTGGTTATGCGGACCTGCGTTTCCAGTTACACTAGCTGCACTAATTCCAGCCTTTGAAGGGTTCTTCTTAAGTTTTGCCATATATATTCCTCCAGTTTCGTCAGATTATAAAAAGGGAAAGTGTATTTTAGTGAAGAAAATACATATATAGCATGGGCAAATAAAAGAAAAATATTTATTTCAGAAAATTTTATCAATAAATATATTGCGAAAATTTAAACAGTATCATATATTTATTAGTAGAGGCTCACTCATTGATTGCGACTTATGTCGAAAAATTGAATGAGCATTCATTCAAGAATAGGGGGAGAATTGGATGTTCCAAATTAAAAAGGCTGCTGTTCTAGGTTCAGGCGTAATGGGTTCGGGAATTGCGGCACACTTAGCTAATATTGGTATTCCGACATTATTGCTTGATATTGTACCACCTGCGCTTACGAAAGAAGAAGAAGCGAAGGGACTTACATTAGAACATAAAAGTGTGAGAAATCGTTTTAGTAATATGGCTGTGCAAAAACTATTAAAGCAAAAACCAGCTCCTCTGACAGTGAAAGGAAATTTAGCACTGATTGAAGCAGGTAATTTAGAAGATGACCTTGAGCGTCTAGCTGATGTAGATTGGATTATTGAAGTAGTAGTTGAAAACTTAGATATTAAAAAGAAACTATTTGAAAAAGTAGATGCGGTTCGTAAACCGGGTTCTATCGTAAGCTCGAATACGTCAGGTATTTCAGTTGAAAAAATGGCAGAAGGTCGTTCAGACGACTTCCAGAAACACTTCTTAGGCACACACTTTTTTAACCCACCACGATATTTAAAACTTCTAGAGGTAATACCGACGAAAGAAACAGATCCACAAGTATTAAGCTTCATGAAACTATTTGGCGAAGACGTTCTTGGAAAAGGCGTTGTTATCGCAAAAGATACACCAAACTTTATTGGAAACCGCATCGGTACGTACGGTTTACTTGTTACTCTTCAAGAGATGGTAAAACGCGGCTATAGCATTGGGGAAGTTGATTCTGTAACAGGCCCACTTATTGGTCGTCCGAAGAGCGCAACGTTCCGCACATTAGATGTTGTCGGTTTAGATACATTCGTACACGTTGCAAATAACGTATATGAAAATGTGCAAGAAGAAGAGCGTGATGTATTTAAAGTACCAGCTTTCATGCATGACATGCTGGAGAAAAAATGGCTTGGAAGTAAAACGGGTCAAGGCTTCTTCTTAAAACAAGGAAAAGAAATTTTAGAATTAAATCCTGAAACGATGGAATACGAAGCGCGTAAAAAATTAAAAGCTGTATCCGTAGAGTTAAGTAAACAAGAAAAAGGATTAGCGAATAAATTGAAAGCGCTTGTATACGCAAAAGACCGTGCAGGAGAGTTATTATGGAACATCATTACACCAACTCTTTTATACTCTGCAAAACTTCATAAAGAAATTGCTGACGATATCGTTGCAATTGACCAAGCGATGAAGTGGGGCTTTGGATGGGAGCAAGGGCCATTTGAAGTGTGGGATGCAATCGGCGTTGAAAAATCTGTTCAAAAGATGGAAGAAAACGGCGTAGTTGTTCCTACTTGGGTGAAAGAAATGTTAGAGAAAGGTTTCACTACTTTCTATAAACATGATAACGGCGATAGCTACTATTACGATAATGGCGAATATAAGCTAATCGAGCGTAATAAAAAAGCAATTTCTCTTAAGCAATTAAAAGCGAAAAATGGTGTATTAAAGAAAAATAGCGGAGCGAGCTTAATTGATTTAGGCGACGGCATCCTTTGTTTAGAGTTCCATTCGAAGAGCAATGCAATCGGTATGGATATTACGCAAATGATTAACTACGCTGTTGATGAAGTAGAAAAGAATTATAAAGGTCTTGTTATCGGTAACCAATCGAAGAACTTCTGCGTTGGTGCGAACCTAGCAATGATCTTAATGGAAGCACAAGACGACAACTACTTTGAAATTGAGTTAGTTGTGAAAAACTTCCAAGATGCAATGACGAAAATTAAGTACTCTTCTAAGCCAGTTGTAGCAGCACCATATGGTATGACGCTTGGCGGAGGTACAGAAGTTTGCTTACCAGCAGCGAGCATTCAAGCTTCTAGTGAAACGTATATGGGCTTAGTAGAAGTTGGTGTTGGCTTAATCCCTGGCGGAGGCGGTAATAAAGAGCTATACATTAAACACTTAAACAAAATGGCAAACGGTGTAGAGTTTGATCTGCAAAAAGTTGCAAATAAAGTGTTCGAAACAGTCGCAATGGCGAAAGTTTCAACTTCAGGACAAGAAGCAGTTTCTCATAACTTCTTAGGTGATAAAGATGGTATTAGTGTGAATGGTGATCACTTACTATACGATGCGAAACAGAAAGCACTTGCTTTATATGAAGCTGGTTACAAAGCGCCAATCCGCAAAAAGATACCAGTTGTTGGGGAAACAGGATATGCAACTCTTGCACTTGGTGCAGAAGCAATGCATTTATCTGGTTACATTTCAGAGTATGACCTTCACATTGCGAAGAAACTTGCATATGTCATTGCGGGCGGAAAAGTACCGTACGGAACAGAAGTTGATGAGCAATATTTATTAGATGTAGAACGTGAAGCATTTATTAGCTTAGTAAGTGAGATGAAATCACAAGCAAGAATGCAGCACATGCTTGTAAAAGGAAAGCCATTACGTAACTAATAACGAGGGGAGATATCGTTCATGAGAGAAGCTGTCATTGTTGCGGGAGCAAGAACACCAATTGGAAAAGCAAAGAGGGGTTCATTAAAAACAGTTCGTCCTGACGATCTAGGGGCGTTAGTAGTAAAGGAAACGTTAAAACGTGCGAATTATGAAGGACCAATCGATGATTTAATTTTTGGTTGTGCGATGCCAGAAGCAGAGCAAGGTTTAAATATGGCTCGTAACATCGGTGGATTAGCAGGACTTTCTTACGATGTTCCAGCTATTACAATTAACCGTTACTGTTCTTCTGGTTTACAAAGTATCGCTTACGGAGCAGAGCGCATTATGCTTGGTCACTCGGAAGCGGTATTATCAGGCGGAGCGGAATCAATGAGTTTAGTTCCAATGATGGGACACGTTGTTCGTCCGAATAGTCGCCTTGTAGAAGCGGCTCCGGAATATTATATGGGTATGGGACATACAGCAGAGCAAGTTGCTGTGAAATATGGAATTTCTCGTGAAGAGCAAGATGCATTTGCAGTAAGAAGTCATCAACGTGCTGCAAAAGCATTAGCTGCAGGAAACTTTGCTGATGAAACAGTATCTGTAGATGTAACGTTACGTACTGTTGGATCAAACAATAAACTGCAAGAAGAAACAATCACTTTCGCACAAGACGAAGGTGTAAGAGCAGAGACGACGCTAGACATTTTAGGTAAATTACGTCCAGCATTTAACGTTCGCGGTTCTGTAACAGCTGGTAACTCTTCACAAATGAGTGATGGTGCAGCATCTGTACTATTAATGGATCGTGAAAAAGCAGTGAGCGATGGCATGAAGCCACTTGCGAAATTCCGTTCATTTGCAGTAGCTGGCGTACCACCAGAAGTAATGGGAATCGGCCCAATCGCTGCAATTCCAAAAGCGCTAAAACTAGCTGGCTTAGAGCTATCTGATATTGGCTTATTCGAACTAAATGAAGCATTCGCTTCTCAATCGATCCAAGTTATTCGTGAACTTGGTTTAGATGAAGAAAAAGTAAACGTAAACGGTGGTGCAATCGCACTTGGACATCCACTTGGCTGTACAGGAGCAAAACTAACACTATCTCTTATTCACGAAATGAAACGTCGCAACGAACAATTCGGTATCGTAACAATGTGTATCGGCGGCGGAATGGGAGCAGCGGGAGTATTTGAATTACTATAAAAAGTGGAAGCGGCTCGTTCAGAATGTGAGGGGGATGGAGCTTCAGACGTAGAGGCGTTCTTTGCCTCGCAGGAAGAAGCGAAGCCACCAAACATTCTAGCCGCTGGAACTGGATTATAAAAAAGTGCAGGTGGCTCGTTTAGAACAAGAGGGCGTTGGAAGCCCTGACGAAGAGGCGCTTTTTGCCTCACAGGAAGGGGTGAAACGACCGACTGTTCTAGCCACGGGAACTGGATTATAAAAAAAGTGGAAGCGGCTTGCTCAGAATGAGAGGGGGATGGAGCTTCAGACGTAGAGGCGTTCTTTGCCTCGCAGGAAGAAGCGAAGCCACCAAACATTCTAGCCAAAAAAAGAATGGAAGCAACAAAGGTTTATAAAAAAAGGGAGAGCCAGCTTCTTTCAAAAAGAGAGAAGCGGCTCATGAAAATATGAAGGAGGAAATTTTCATGGAAAAAACAGTAGGAAATGCGGTTAAAGGCGGTAGCTTTTTAGTAGATGAGATTACGATTGATCAAGTGTTTACGCCAGAAGATTTTTCATCTGAGCATAAAATGATTGCAAAAACGACAGAGGACTTTATCGTAAATGAAGTTCTTCCAGAGCTTGAATATTTAGAGCAACATGAATTTGATCGTTCAGTTCGTCTTTTAAAAGAAGCTGGGGAACTTGGTTTATTAGGCGCTGACGTACCAGAAGAGTACGGCGGAATTGGTCTTGATAAAGTAAGTTCAGCGTTAATCGCAGAGAAATTCTCTCGCGCTGGTGGCTTTGCAATTACTCACGGTGCTCACGTAGGTATCGGATCTTTACCAATCGTATTATTCGGTAACGAAGAGCAAAAGAAAAAGTATTTACCATTACTTGCAACTGGTGAAAAATTAGCTGCATACGCATTAACAGAGCCAGGTTCAGGATCTGACGCATTAGGTGCAAAAACAACTGCACGTTTAAATGCAGAAGGTACACATTACGTATTAAATGGTGAAAAACAGTGGATTACAAACTCTGCATTCGCTGACGTATTCGTTGTATATGCAAAAATCGATGGAGAGCACTTCTCAGCATTTATCGTAGAGAAAGACTACGCTGGCGTATCTACAAGCCCAGAAGAAAAGAAAATGGGTATTAAATGTTCTTCAACTCGTACGTTAATTTTAGAAGATGCGTTAGTACCGAAAGAAAACTTACTTGGTGAAATCGGTAAAGGTCATATTATCGCATTCAATATTTTAAATATCGGTCGTTATAAATTAGGTGTTGGTACAGTTGGATCTGCGAAACGTGCAGTAGAAATTTCAGCACAATATGCAAACCAACGTCAACAGTTCAAACAACCAATCGCTCGCTTCCCATTAATTCAAGAGAAACTTGCGAATATGGCAGCAAAAACATATGCAGCTGAAAGCTCTGTATATCGTACAGTAGGTTTATTCGAAAGCCGCATGAGCACATTATCTGAAGAAGAAGTAAAAGACGGTAAAGCAGTAGCAGCTTCTATCGCTGAATATGCAATCGAGTGCTCTTTAAACAAAGTATTCGGTTCTGAAGTATTAGACTATACAGTAGATGAAGGTGTTCAAATTCACGGTGGTTACGGATTTATGGCAGAGTACGAGATTGAAAGAATGTACCGTGATTCTCGTATTAACCGTATTTTCGAAGGAACGAACGAAATTAACCGCCTAATCGTACCAGGTACGTTCTTACGTAAAGCGATGAAAGGTGAATTACCACTTCTTCAAAAAGCACAAAAATTACAAGAAGAGTTAATGATGATGATGCCAGAAGAAGTAGGCGATGAGCCATTAGCACTTCAAAAGTATTTAGTAACTAATGCGAAGAAAATCGGCTTAATGGTAGCTGGATTAGCGGCTCAAAAATACGGTAAAGCATTAGATAAAGAGCAAGAAATTCTTGTGAATATCGCTGACATCGTAAGCAATCTATACGCAATGGAATCAGCTGTTCTTCGTACAGAAAAAGCGATCAAAACAACTGGTCTTGAAAAGAATAAACAAAAAGTGTTATACACTGAAGTATTCTGCCAAGAAGCATTTAACGAAATCGAAGCAGATGCGAAAGAAACACTTATCGCAGTTGAAAACGGCGACATGCTGCGCATGATGTTATCATCATTACGTAAATTAACTCGCCACACACCACTTAACGTAATTCCGAAGAAACGTGAAATCGCTGCGAAAATTTTAGAAGATGAGCGTTACACAGTTTAATATCTTTAAAGAACAGTAGTCGTTTATACGGCTACTGTTCTTTTTTTTGAAAAAAAGAAATTTTTAGTGACATAAAACTAATACCATTAGTATAATAAAACTAATGGTATTAGTTTTCGTGAAAAGGGAGATGGGACTATGAGGATGATACATGAAAAAACGGTATATCAATTGTCATTTTTGCCAAGAGCGTTTCCTGTGAATTGTTACTTTGTGGAGGAAGAAGCTGGTTTAACTTTAATTGATGCGGCTTTGCCATATAGCGCAAAAGGTATTTTACAGGCGGCTGAGAAAATAGGAAAACCAATTACTAAAATTGTACTAACACATGCGCATGATGATCACATTGGTGCATTAGATGCATTAAAGGAAGTACTTCCTCATGTTCCAGTCTATATTTCTAAGCGGGACGCAAAGCTGTTAGAAGGAGATACGACGTTACAAAAGGATGAACCGAATATACCGATAAAAGGCGGTGTACCTAAAAAATTAAAAACGGTACCTGATGTTTTATTGGAAGATGGCGACCGAGTTGGATCGCTTCTTGCGATTATGACACCGGGACATACGCCGGGCTCCATGTCGTTTCTTGATGTAAGAAATAAAGCTCTTATTGTTGGGGATGCATTCCAAACAAGAGGAGGTATGGCCGTTTCGGGACAAATAAAATTTTGGTTTCCGTTTCCGGCGATGGCAACGTGGAGCAAAGAAATATCATTACAAAGTGCACAGAAGCTAAGCGAATATGAGCCTTCCTTGCTTGCGGCAGGACATGGAAAAATGATAAACGATCCAGTGGTTTTCATAGAGCTTGCTATTAAAGAAGCGAAGCGGAATATAGAAAGTAGAAAAGAGGGTTATTGATGTCGCCGAGAATCGGACTTACATTACAAAAAATTGTAGAAACAGCAGCAGAAATTGCAGATGCAAATGGAGTACAAGAAGTAACGTTAGCTTCATTAGCGCAAACGTTAGGGGTACGTTCGCCCTCACTATATAATCATGTAAAAGGGTTACAAGATGTACGGAAAAATCTTGGCATTTACGGAATCAAAAAGCTGCATAACAGACTGGAAGAAGCTGCCGAGGATAAACGGATGGATGAAGCAATTCATGCTTTAGGAGAAGCGTATGTAGCATTTGTCCGAAAACATCCTGGACTATATGAAGCAACTTTTTTACGAGATGAAGAAGTAAGAAAAGCAGGTGACGGAATTGTAAAGCTTTGTCTTCAGGTTTTACAACAGTATGGCTTAGAAGGAGAGAATGCACTTCATGCGACACGCGGATTCAGAAGTATTTGTCATGGATTTGCTTCGATTGAACAGCAAGGCGGATTTGGTTTGCCGTTAGATCTGGATATAAGTTTACATGTATTATTGGAAACGTTTATTAAAGGATTACGTGAATAAGAAGCGAGGCAAACAAAAACCTTAGAAGTGATTCTAAGGTTTTTTAGTGCATATAATTCGAAAAGAGCGGTAGGCTTTTTCTCATTACATGATATTATTTAGCAGGTTTGAAAAATGTGTATATGGCTACGGAAAGGCAAACGAAAATAAATGCAATAGGATCTTGATATGGATTAGGCTCAGAGCCCTTCTGGATTTCTGTAAGGAAGTCATGTGTTTTCATGTTCATTGCTCCTTTAACTAATAAGTTTTATATGATGCGAGGGTTATAGTGGATAGGAAGTATTTTTTGAAATTTCATATAATAATTATTGCATAGCAATTCTATTCCTAAAACTATAAAATATAAAGTTTTCATAATATGTAAAATTGCATATTATTCTTTTTGAAAAAATTGTTATATTATCTATATATTTGTATTAAAGGATTTTTGTTAAGGTAATGAAAACAAATGGAGGAATAGTATGAGAAAAACAGTATTAGACGCGTATAATGCAGAAAGAGAAGTAGATAACATAACATATAAAAATCTAGTTGTAACGATTGCAAGCATTCTAGGGTTCTCACTCTTAGGGGGATTATTCCTTGCTTTAGCCCTTGGAATTTTTGGAGAAGAGGTATTACGTGCTAATTTAGAGGGATATTATTTACTTCTATTTGATGCAGCTGTTGTTACTATTGTTTTATTTGCTTATAAACCAGTGCTTCATTTTATTAAGAACATATGGGATGTATCTGTTTTAAAAAATTGGAAAACCTACTTGTATTTATTAATAGGTTTTATCATCATTGCATTAACTCAGTATGTAATGTTAGAGTTGTTTAGCTTTGAAAGTGCAGGGCAGCAGCGAGATCAATTAGGGAGCTTAGGACTTCAAAATAGTCTACAAAGTATTATATATGTGTTAAGTGTTGCTATAATTACACCAATTAAAGAAGAAATTTTATATAGAGGTATTTTGTATCGATTTTTTGAAAAGAAATATAGTTTTCTAGTTGGTATCATTATTTCTTCCTTCATCTTTGGGATTCTTCATGGTGGTTTTCCGGTTACGGCAATGATTATGGGGATTGTATTTGCTATGTTATACAAAAAGACGCAATCTATTATACCTAGTATTATTTTACACATTATATGGAACTTACTTGTGAGTATAAGTATGATTGTATCTCTATAAAAATAAATACATAACCAGTATAAAAGATGAATGGCTTAGCTATTCATCTTTTATTTTTTTTATATGTGGGAAAAGTTGATGAATACAATCCAAAAAGAACCAAATACTAATGATGAATGAACAAAGAAAGGCGGGTATGTTATATGCAAAACTTAACAGAGCTTGAAGTAGAAAACTTACGTCATTTAATTGGTGGACACGCAACAATTATTAACAAGTTGGAGCAGTATGCACAGACGTGTACAGATCCACAACTGAAACAAATGCTACAAAAAGATGCGCAAGATGCACGAAATACGAAACAGCAATTAATGACTTTCCTAGGATAGGAGGAAGCGGAAAATGAATGAAAAAGATATGGTAAATGATTATTTAGCAGGATTAAATGCAAGTTTAACAAGCTATGCAAATTATATTGCTCAGTCTGATAATGAACAGTTACATCAAACGTTAATTCAAATTCGTAATCAAGACGAGGCGCGCCAACGTAATATGTATGAGTACGCAAAGCAAAAGAGTTATTACAAACCGGCAGCACCTGCTAATCCAATGATTGTACAGCAATTAAAAAGTCAATTAAGTGCGGAATAACAGGAAAAAGAAAACGAGCGAATTTATTCGCTCGTTTTCTTTTTGTATATGTCAATAAATACATAATAAATATTTTTCCAGTTGTAACAAATATGACGAAAATGGAATATGACAATTCACAAAAAGGACAAAAACTTTGTTCAACATTTCACAAAGTATCCATGGTTTCTATCGTGGGAACCTCTATAATTAAGAATGTAAAGAACAAAAGAAATAGATTATATGATCAATTAGGAGAGATTGCTATGAAAAGACATACAAGAAAAATTGCAATTATCGGTACTGGATTAGTTGGATCAAGTTGTGCGTATTCCATTGTAAATCAAGGGATTTGCGAAGAGCTATTATTAATTGATATAAATCATGAACGTGCAGTTGGGGAAGCAATGGATTTATCACATTGCATTAACTTTACAAATACAAGAACAAAAGTATATGCAGGAAGCTATGAAGACTGCAAAGATATGGACATTGTCATTATTACAGCAGGTCCAGCACCAAAACCAGGGCAAAGTCGCTTAGATACTTTAGGAGCGAGTGCGAAGATTATGGAAAGTGTTGTTGGTGGCGTAATGGAAAGTGGATTTGATGGTATTTTCTTACTTGCATCGAACCCAGTTGATATTATTACATATCAAGTTTGGAAATTATCTGGATTACCTAGAAATCGCGTAATCGGTACTGGTACATCACTAGATTCTTCTCGCTTAAGAACAATTTTATCTGAAATGTTACATGTAGACCCTCGTAGTATTCATGGGTATTCATTAGGAGAACATGGTGATTCTCAAATGGTTGCGTGGTCTCACGTAACTGTTGGTGGAAAGCCAATTCTGCAAATTTTAGAAGAACAAAAAGAACGATTTGGTGAAATAGATTTAGATGGAATCGTTGAGAAGACTGCAAAAGCCGGCTGGGAAATTTATAAACGTAAAGGAACTACTTATTACGGAATCGGAAATTCTCTAGCATATATTGCGAGTTCAATCTTTAACGATGATCACCGTGTCATTGCTGTATCAGCCATTTTAGATGGTGAGTACGGTGAATATGATATTTGCACAGGAGTACCAGCTATTATTACTAGAGACGGTATAAGAGAAGTTGTAGAACTCAATTTAACAGAGGATGAAGAATCTCGATTCGCAAAATCAAACGATATTTTACGTGATTATATGAAAACAATTGGTTACT
This sequence comes from Bacillus cereus group sp. BfR-BA-01311, assembly GCF_022664295.1. NCBI lineage: Bacteria > Bacillati > Bacillota > Bacilli > Caryophanales > Bacillaceae > Bacillus > Bacillus cereus group sp. BfR-BA-01311. The sequence goes on along the minus strand of NZ_JAKUHC010000003.1, from coordinate 60,152 downwards.
AACTTATAGGAGAAGGTGAAACAAATGAAGGAATATATAATGTCTCGTGTATTTAAAGCATCTGCTGGAATCGCACAAGGTATTTTCGTATCCCTCGGAATTGGTTTACTGATCGAAAATATAGGAAGAATTGTTGATATACCATTACTTATTACAATCGGAGTTGTTGCAAAATCACTAATGGCACCGGCAATTGGTGCTGGAATTGCTTTTATGCTCGGTGCAAACGGTCTTGTAATCTTCTCGGCGATGGTAGCCGGAGCGATTGGTGCCGGATCCATTTCGATTACTGAAGCTGGTCTAATTATTAAAACAGGTGAGCCAATCGGTGCATTATTAACAGCAACTTTAGCTGTATATATTGGTAAACGTTTAAGCGGAAAAACTGCTTTAGATATGATGCTCGTTCCATTTGCGGCCATATTAGGTTCTGGTTTAGTAGGCATTTGGTTATCTCATAATATTACTCCTGTTTTAAATGCAGTTGGAGCGTTTATTAAAGATAGCTCAGCTGGTAGCCCATTCATCGCTTCTATCGTCATTGCAGTAGTTTGGGGACTATTACTTATCTCTCCAGCTTCATCAGCTGCGTTAGCAATTGCACTTAGCTTAGACGGTGTTGCAGGTGGTGCTGCTCTTGCTGGATGCGTTGCTCAGTTTATCGGATTCTCTGTCATCTCAGCAAAAGAAAACAATTTAGGTGGCATATTAGCTCAAGCACTTTGTACTCCGAAAGTACAGTTACCAAATATCACTAAAAATCCAATGATTCTCGTCCCAACTGTCGTCGCCAGTGCTATAGTCGGTCCAGTATCAGCATTAATTTTCCAACTGGAAGCAGGAAAGGAAATTGCAGGTCTTGGATTAAGTTCTCTTATCGCACCAATTAATTTAATTTCCAGCCAAGGATGGGAAGTTCTCCCGGCGATGGTAATTACTTATATCGTCATTCCAGTAGCTGTTTCTTATATACTTTACATTGCTCTTAAAAAAGCAGGTCGTATTCATTCTGGTGATATGACTGTACCGCAATCTTAAATTGAAAATCTCCTTAATAATAGATAAAAGCAGACTGAAGCCACAGTCTGCTTTTTTGTCATGCTACATTCTATGATTTTGTTTTACTGGAACTTTTATTGGTTCTTTTGCTAATAAGAGCTGAACTCCGAAGTATAGTATGCTTGCAAGTGTCATTCCAGAAACGGCATCTAAAAAGGCATGCTGCTTCGTAAATAGCGTTGATAAAATAATAAGTGTACCGAAGAAAGTAAGGATGTAATATTCAAAAGCATGTTGTTCTCTACGCTTAAAGGCAGCTAACATAATTACAAATGTAGTAAGAACGTGAATGCTAGGGAAACAGTTTACCGGTTGATCGATACTATAAATATAGCGAACTAGTTCAGAAAATACATCTGTTCCAACGACAGTCGGACGCGGTACAGTTGTTTGCCAAAAATAATAAATAGAAAAACAAGCAAGCTTTCCAAAAATAACACTACTTAAAGTGACATAATATTGCTTTCGGTCAGCGAAGCAGTAATAAATAAGTGCGCCGTATAAGTATGGAAACCAAAGTAAATAAGGAATAATAAATGCTTTTACAAATGGAATCCAATCATCTACTACAGTTGTAACGTCTACTGCGTGAACAGTCGATTTATTTAATACGTCGTAAAGGGGACTTACGAGTACGAGTAGAAGTATATAACTTAACGGAAGAAAAGATGAAAGTTTAAATTTCTTCATGTTGATCTCCTATGTTTAGTAATGTAAGTAAATTCAATTGATTATAATATAGAAACGTGAATTGGGCTATCGATTTTACTTACATTTTCTTGAATTAACCTTACGTTTTTGTCACTTGACTAAAAAGAAGGGGAGGGTGCTAAATGAAGCGTTTATCGTATTTCTTATTTTTTATATTGATATGCCTAGTCGGTGCTGGGTGTGCAAAGGATAAAGAAGGAGAGAAATTAGAATATAACGGAAGAGCACTCGTAATTGGAGTTGTTGGAGAAAAACCGAAAGATACGTTTAGGAATATAAAGTTTGAGGAAATGAAGTTAGAGGAACTGGAAAAGAAATCTAAGGAAGTAGATGGTTTTCTAATAATGAAAGATCACTTTCAAAAAGCCTCAACAGAGCAATATAAAAATGTATTTTCATCACTAAAGAAACCAGTGTTTTTTATCGGTTTACAAGATAAATCATATTCGATTTTTATTACAAAAGGGATAGAGTATAACAGTGCCCGAAAAGATGTAAATGCTATGTATACGCAAGGGTTTGCGAATATCGGAAGTGGTGAAGGACAACAATGGGCAATTGGTTTATCGAATGGTGGAAATACAGAAGAAAGTATTCATAATATGTATATCGTCGTATTTCAAACAATTGCAGATTATTTAAATAGATAATGAAGGAGCCTACAAAAGAGGCTTCTTATTTTTTTAATCAAACGTTTGTTTAAGCTGTATGTTCGGTAGGAAGAAACCGATGTAACTCAAGGCTTAACAAAGAAAAATAGAGAATTAATCAAACGTTTGTTTAAGCTGTATGTTCGGTAGAAAGAAACTCCTGTAGTTCAAAGGTTAAGAAAGAAAATGGAGAATTAATCAAACGCTTGTTTAAGATATATGTTTGGTGCAGAATCTAAAAAATTTATATATTTATTTTTTTCTTAACAAATGGCGGAAAAATAAGAAAAATTCGCAGGATTATTAAAAATTATCACGAAATAAGTAAAAGTTTAGCGAATAATGGTTTGAAATAATAAAACGTTTTCTATATGATAAAGGTAAAGGTTAGTAAAAAAGTAGGTGAATTTATGACAGTAACATTTTATTCATATCCAAAGTGTGGCACATGTCAAAAGGCAAAGAAATGGTTTGAGGCAAACGATGTAGCATATGAGATGATTCATATTGTTGAAAATCCACCATCAAAAGAAGATTTACGTAATTTACATGAAAAAAGTGAATTACCATTAAAAAAATTCTTTAATACAAGTGGAATGCGTTACCGTGAACTTGGTCTAAAAGATAAGTTGAAAGATGCAAGCGAAGACGAAATGTATGAGCTTTTAGCATCTGATGGCATGTTGATTAAACGTCCAATTGTAACAGATGGAACGAATGTAACACTTGGTTTTAACGAAGAGCAGTTTGAAAGTGTGTGGAAAAAGTACCAATAAGGTATTTTTACATAATTAATACATTCACTGGAGGTACAGTCATGAGCATTCCAAATAATTTACGTTACTCTGAAGAACACGAATGGGTAAAAACTGAAGGTAATGAAGTTGTTATCGGTATCACTCACTTTGCACAAGGTGAGCTAGGCGATATCGTATTCGTTGAACTTCCTGAAGTAGGTGCAACAATCGAAGCTAACGAGCCATTCGGAAGCGTAGAATCTGTTAAAACAGTTTCTGAGTTATACGCACCTGTAAGCGGTAAAGTTGTAGCAGTAAACGAAGAATTAAGTGACCAACCAGAACTTGTTAACGAATCTCCATACGAGGGTGCATGGATGGTTAAAGTTGAACTTTCTGATGCAAGCCAAGTTGAGAAGTTATTAACTGCAGAAAGATATGCAGAAATGACAAACCAAGACTAATTATAGTCGACTAAAGGACAGCCTTTGTGCTGTCCTTTTTTATTTTTTGTGAAATAATGAAATTCAAGTTATATGTAAATAAATAAGCTATTATGAGAAAAACTGTTTTGTGGTAAGGTTTCATAAGTCTTCACAATCTAAACGAGCCGCTTGCGCTTTTCTTTTGCAAAAATAAACAGGAAACAACATGAAAATAACGAATATACTATATACTAAGTTCAAGGTTGTATAGTATATGGTGATCGGGTGATGACATATGATTTATGTAGAAAAAGTCATTATTGTAGAAGGTACATCAGATAGAAGAAAGATTGAATCTATTATTCGTGAACCGGTGGAAATTGTTTGTACAAATGGTACAATTGGTTTGTCGAAAATGGATGAGCTCGTTGATCAGTTTTTTGATAAGGAAGTGTATGTGCTAGTGGATGCTGATGATGCTGGAGAAAAGTTAAGGAAACAATTTCGAAAAGAATTCCCGCAAGCCGAGCATATCTATATTGATCGCTCGTACCGAGAAGTGGCAACTGCGCCATCTACACACTTAGCAAATGTATTATGGGGAGCCGACATTGACGTTTATACAGAATATTTACGGTAAGGAATGATAGAAGTGATTGATTGGACAGGAGCCGAAGCTACAGCCCTAATAGAGAACGAAGAAAAAACAGTATTATATGTATATACTCCAATGTGTGGAACATGCCAATTAGCAAAAAAGATGTTAACAGTGGTTGAGATGACAATTGAAGATTTGAAAATTGGGATGTTAGATTTAAATTATGCTCCGCATTTAGCAAAAGAGTATGGGATTGAAAGTGTACCTTGTTTACTTGTTTTTGAAAATGGGACACTGATGAAGAAGATATACGCATTTCATTCGGTTGAATATTTATATACGGAATTAAAGTAGGCGGCAAAAATTTTGCCGCCTCGACATATTTCTTGGGAAATATGTCGAGATGCAGGATGGATACAGTATTTGTCGAGCGAAAATAACAGGATTGCTCTTTAGTTAGAGGGAATGGTATGTAATAGAAAGTGATATGAAGGATGTGATTTAGGGTGAGATTATATTCTTTGCTTCAATCATTTGTAAATTACGCTAATGGTCAATATCATTTAGAACCGCTTTTAAGACAAGAAGAAAAAACTGTTAATTTTCGCTTTGGAGATGAAAGTTGTTCGTTACAAATTTCAAGAGATTATATAGAGTTGGTACATGAGGAAAGAGGAACGGAACAAATCATTTGCTTAGATGAAAAGGATATAGAACAATTGGTGAATGGAAATGTACGATTGCAAATGCTAATGAATGATGGACGTGTACAATATTCGGGAACGTACCGAACGATGTTATTAGTGGAATCGATGTTTCATATATGTAAACCGATGTCAGTAGGTGCTTAAAATTCTGAAGTTTCATTTTTTGCGAAAATTTCTGTTGACATGGTGAGTGTATATTGATACAATTCAAGTCATAAAATATAGACAATTTCATAAATTTCAAATCAGACGAAAATTGAATCTGATTTCTCTTATCAAGAGAGGTGGAGGGACTGTGCCCTGTGAAGCCCGGCAACCGTCAACTTATGTTGAAATGGTGCCAATTCCTGCAAAGCAAATGCTTTGAGAGATGAGAGAGAGGGATAATGTTGTTATATACGCATAAAAACCTTTCTGCTTCTCTAAAGCAGAAAGGTTTTTTTATTGTTTGAATGTGGAGGACATTCAAATAATAAAAGTAATGATAACAGTGGACTACACGCATTAAAAATAAAAAATTGCGGAGTCGACCTAAAATCTTTATGAAATCTAGCTCCAGCGGCTAGAACAGTCGGTCGTTTCATCCCTTCCTATGAGGCAAAAAGCGCCTCTACGTCAGGGATTCAAACGCCCTCTTGTTCTAAACGAGCCGCTTGCGCTTTTTATTTAAAAAAGGGGTGATACACCATGATTCTATTAGAGAATGTAAAGAAAATATATAAAGCAAAAAGCGGTGATGTCACTGCTGTAGATAATGCCAATTTAAAAATAGATAAAGGTGAAATATTTGGTGTTATCGGATATAGTGGCGCTGGAAAAAGTTCTTTAATTAGATTGTTCAATCAGTTGGAGAAACCAACTTCTGGCCAAATTACAATTGCAAATCGTGTCATTTCAGCAATTACAGGAAGCGAACTTCGTAAGGCAAGGCAAGAAATTGGAATGATTTTTCAGCACTTCAACTTACTTTGGTCACGAACAGTACGTGAAAATATAGAGTTTCCACTTGAAATTGCAGGTGTTGATAAAGCGAAGAGAAGAAAACGTGTTGATGAATTAATTCATCTTGTTGGATTAGAAGGAAGAGGAGACGCGTACCCATCTCAGCTGAGCGGGGGACAAAAGCAACGCGTTGGGATTGCAAGAGCATTAGCTAACAATCCACAAGTGCTTTTATGTGACGAAGCAACGTCAGCTCTTGATCCGGAAACGACAGATCAAATTTTGGATTTACTATTAGACATTAATAAGCGCCTTGGTTTAACAATTGTACTCATTACACATGAGATGCACGTAATTCGAAAGATTTGTAATCGTGTTGCGGTAATGGAGAAAGGAAAGATTGTAGAAACAGGTCCAGTACTTGATGTATTCCGTAATCCGAAGCAAGATATTACGAAACGATTTGTACAGCAGTTAACGGATTCTGAAGATACAAATGAAACGATTGAAAGTTTAATTGAAAAATATCCAGATGGAAAAGTAATTCGTTTGCAGTTTATCGGTGAGGCTGTAGAAAGACCAGTGCTTCAACGATTGATGCAACGCAGTGATATAGAAGTTAGCATTTTGCAAGGAAATATCGCACAAACGAATAACGGTTCTTACGGTAGTTTAGTTGTTCATTTAAATGGTGAGGAAACAGCGATCCAGCAAGCAATAGAAGGAATTCATCAAGATCAAGTAGAGCTGGAGGTGATTGCACATGGATAAGTTACTCACAAATGTTGATTGGAATCAAATGTTAGAAGCAACTGGTGAAACGTTATATATGACGGCAATCGCAGCTCTTGCGACATTTGTTTTAGGACTCATTTTAGGATTGTTACTCTTCATGACAGCAAAAGATAATTTATGGGAAAACAAATCAATTAATACGTTGATTGGAGCATTCGTAAATATATTCCGTTCTATACCATTCATCATTTTAATTATTTTATTAATCCCATTCACAAAGATTCTTCTTGGAACAATTCTTGGAGCAAGTGCAGCTTTGCCGGCTTTAATTATTGGAGCAGCACCATTCTACGCGAGAATGGTTGAAATCGCACTTCGCGAAATTGATAAAGGTGTAATTGAAGCTTCAAAAGCAATGGGAGCAAAAACAAGCACAATTATTTTGAAAGTGTTAATTCCAGAATCGTTACCAGCATTAGTATCTGGTATTACGGTTACGACAATTGCTTTAGTAGGCTATACAGCAATGGCAGGAGTTGTTGGTGCTGGTGGCCTTGGAACACTTGCTTACTTAGAAGGATTCCAAAGAGGGAATAACGATGTAACAATCGTTGCGACAATTTGTGTATTACTAGTTGTATTTTTAATTCAGTGGATTGGTGATAGTTTAACGACTCGAATAGATAAACGATAATGAAAAACGGGAGGATGTTTCAAATGAAAAAATTGTTACTTACGGCACTTATTTCAACTTCAATTTTTGGATTAGCTGCTTGTGGCGGGAAAGATAAAGATGAAAAGAAACTTGTTGTGGGTGCTTCTAACGTACCGCACGCTGTTATTTTAGAAAAGGCAAAACCGTTACTTGAGAAAAAAGGAATTGAGTTAGAAATTAAAAAATTCCAAGACTACGTATTACCAAATAAATCGTTAGCGGATAAGGATTTAGATGCAAACTACTTCCAGCACATTCCGTATTTAGAAAAAGAAATTAAAGATAAAAAATATGACTTTGAAGTAGCAGGAAAAATTCATTTAGAACCAATTGGTGTGTACTCTCAAAAGTATAAGAGCTTAAAAGAGCTTCCGGACGGAGCGACAATTATTATGAGTAATTCAGTTGCTGACCATGGACGTGGTTTAGCAATTTTACAAAAAGAAGGTATTTTAAAAATTAAAGACGGAATAGATCCAGTTAAAGCAACTCCAAAAGATATTGCAGATAATCCGAAAAATCTAAAATTCAAAACGGATATCGAGCCTGGTTTATTGCCACAAGTGTATAACAATAAAGAAGGCGACGCTGTTTTAATTAACTCTAACTATGCAATTGATGCAAAGTTAAATCCGGAAAAAGATGCAATTGCAATTGAAGGAAATGATTCACCATACGCAAACATAGTAGCTGTTCGTAAAGGCGATAAAGATAAGAAAGAGATTAAAGCTCTTGTAGAAGTATTGCATTCTAAAGAAATTGAAGACTTCATTAATAAAGAATATAAAGGGGCAGTTGTTCCTGTAAAAGAATAATTGCTGAAAAGGGCTGGTGTATGCCGGCTCTTTTTATAACTACATAACCATTGGGGAGAAGGGGAAATCATATGAAAAAGGTTCTACTGTCAGTTGTTACAGCGCTGTCTGTATTTACATTAGCTGCTTGCGGAGGGAAAGAGGAGAATAAGCTTGTTGTTGGAGCTTCTAACGTGCCACACGCTGTTATTTTAGAGAAGGCACAGCCAATATTAGAGAAAAAAGGTATTAAGTTAGAGATTAAAAAGTTTCAGGATTATGTACTGCCAAATAAAGCGTTAGCGGATAAAGAAATTGATGCGAACTACTTTCAGCATATTCCTTACTTAGATAAAGAAATTCAAGAAAAGGGATATAAAATTGTAAACGCAGGAAAAATCCATTTAGAACCTATGGGCATTTATTCTAAGAAATATAAAAGCTTAAAAGACTTACCAGATGGCGGGACAGTGATTATGAGTAATAACGTAGCGGAGCGTGGCCGCATGCTAGCACTGTTACAAAAAGGCGGCGTTATTAAATTAAAAGACGGAGTAGATGTTGTTAAAGCAACAGTAAAAGATGTTGTAGAAAACCCGAAAAACTTAAAATTTAAAACAGATGTTGAACCTGGACTTTCACCGAAATTGTATGAAAATAATGAGGGAGATGCTTTATTTATTAATTCAAACTATGCAATTGATGCAAAATTAAATCCAACAAAGGATGCAATTGCGATTGAAGGATCAGACTCTCCGTATGCAAACATCATTGCAGTTCGTAAAGGTGATGAGAAGAAAAAAGAAATTAAAGAGCTAGTAGAAGTGCTACATTCAAAAGAAATTCAAGATTTTATTAATAAAGAATATAAAGGTGCTGTACTTCCGGTAAGTGAATAAATATAAGGAAAGGGCTGGAAAATTACCAGTCCTTTTTTCTTTATATAAATAAGAAGAAAGGTGTATCATAGAAAGATGTGAAGGAAATACTTATATACATTTGTGAAAAAACGGTTACTTTTTTTCGTCGTTTGCGATATCATTTTATTTGATATAAAATTAGAATGAGAATAAAATGAGAATATGAACGTTTTAGGAATTTTTAAAATGTATATATAGGATTAATGGAGGTATTGAGATGGCTGGTTCTACATTAACGGTTAAAGACTTACACGTATCAATTGATGGCAAAGAAATTTTAAAGGGTGTAAACCTTGAAGTAAAAGGTGGAGAAATCCACGCAATTATGGGACCTAACGGAACAGGTAAATCAACTTTATCTTCTGCAATTATGGGTCACCCAAAGTATGAAGTAACAGAAGGTAGCATCATCATCGACGGTGAAGATGTATTAGAAATGGAAGTAGACGAGCGCGCACAAGCGGGTCTATTCCTAGCAATGCAATATCCAAGTGAAATTAGCGGAGTAACAAACGCTGACTTCTTACGTTCTGCAATTAACGCACGTCGTGAAGAAGGCGATGAAATTTCTCTTATGAAATTTATCCGTACATTAGATAAAAACATGGAATTCTTAGAAATGGATCCAGAAATGGCACAACGTTACTTAAACGAAGGTTTCTCTGGTGGAGAGAAAAAACGTAACGAAATTCTTCAATTAATGATGATTGAGCCAAAAATCGCAATCTTAGATGAAATCGACTCAGGTCTTGATATCGATGCATTAAAAGTTGTATCTAAAGGTATTAACGAAATGCGCGGCGAAGAGTTCGGTTGCCTAATGATTACGCATTACCAACGTTTATTAAACTACATCACTCCAGACTTCGTTCACGTTATGATGAACGGTCGTATCGTTAAATCTGGTGGCCCTGAGCTTGCACAACGTCTAGAAGCTGAAGGTTACGACTGGATTAAAAAAGAATTAGGTATTGAAGACGAAACAACAGAGCAAGAAGCGTAAGAGAGGAGCATAAACATGACAATCGGTACATTACCTTTCGATCAAGAAACAATCCGTCAACGCGCAAGCGAAGTAAACGAAGCAGCTTGGTTGACTGAGTTCCGCTTACAAGCTCTTGCACAAGCAACTGAACTTCCAATGCCAACGCCTGATAAAACGAAAATTGACAAATGGGACTTTATCGGAAAAGGCGACGCTGCTAAGCAAGAGCCTGTAAGTTCTTTAACTGAACTTCCAGAAGCAGTGAAAAACTTAATCGATGAAAATAACAGCGTATTAGTGCAACGTACTGGTACAACTGCATTCGTTTCTTTAGCAGACGAAGCAAAAGAAAAAGGTGTTATTTTTACAGACATCGTAACAGCAGCAACTGAGCACGCTGAACTAGTACAAAAGTACTTAATGAAAGACGGCGTGAAGGTAGACGAGCATCGTCTAACTGCACTTCATGCTGCATTAATCAACGGCGGTGCATTCGTATATGTTCCGAAAAACGTTGTTCTTGAAACTCCACTTCAAGCTGTATTCTTAGTAGACGGCGAAGAAGCTAACGTATATAACCACGTATTATTCGTAGCTGATGCGAACAGTACTGCAACTTATGTAGAAAACTACGTTGCAAATGAAAATGCTAAAGGTATTGCAAATATCGTAGCAGAAGTAATCGTGGAACAAGGCGCACAAGTGAAATTCGGTGCGGTTGATCTATTAGCAAAAGATGTAACAACTTACGTTAACCGCCGCGGCACAGTAGGACGCGACGGCCGTATTGATTGGGCTCTAGGCCTTATGAATGACGGAAACACAATTTCAGAGAACGTTACGAACTTAATGGGCGACGGTTCATATGCTGATACGAAAACAGTAACAATTGGCCGTGGTAACCAAACACAAAACTTTACAACTAAAGTTGTTCACTTCGGTAAACACTCTGAAGGTTGGATTTTAAAACACGGTGTACAAAAAGATAGTGCAACATCTATCTTTAACGGAATTGGTAAGATTGAACACGGTGCATCTAAATCAAATGCACAACAATCTTCTCGCGTTCTTATGTTAGATGAAAAAGCTCGCGGTGATGCAAACCCAATTCTTTTAATCGACGAAGATGATGTAATGGCAGGTCACGCAGCTTCAGTAGGTCGCGTAGATCCAGTCCAACTATACTACTTGATGAGCCGTGGTATTCCAAAACGCGAAGCAGAACGTTTAGTCATCCATGGATTCTTAGCACCTGTAGTTAATGAGCTTCCAATTGAAGGAGTAAAAGCACAGCTTGTTGAGGTAATTGAAAGGAAAGTTCGCTAATGAATATTCATGAAATACGCAAACAGTTTCCAATTCTTGATCAAAAAGTGAACGGCAAACAACTTGTTTATTTCGATAGTGCAGCAACTTCTCAAAAACCAATTCAAGTCATTGAAACGTTAGAGCGTTACTATAAAGAATACAATTCTAACGTGCATCGCGGTGTTCATACGCTCGGTACGAAAGCTACCGACGCGTATGAAGGTGCACGTGAGAAAGTTCGCAAGTTTATCAATGCGAAATCAATGGAAGAGATTATTTTCACACGCGGAACGACAACTGCATTAAATACAGTAGCAGCTAGCTATGGTCTTGAAAATGTAAAAGAGGGCGATGAAATCGTTATTTCTTACATGGAGCACCATAGTAATATCATTCCGTGGCAACAAGTTGCGAAGAAAACTGGTGCAACTTTAAAATATCTTCCGCTTCAACCAGATGGGACAATTTCAATAGAAGATGCTCGTCAAACAATTACACCGAATACAAAAATCGTTTCTATCATGTATGTTTCTAACGTACTTGGAACGATTAACCCTGTAAAAGAAATCGGAGCAATTGCACACGAAAATGGCGCAATTATGGTCGTTGACGGTGCACAAAGTACACCTCACATGAAAGTGGATGTACAAGATTTAAACTGTGATTTCTACGCATTATCTGCTCATAAGATGTGCGGACCTACAGGTATCGGCGTATTATATGGTAAAAAAGAATTGCTGAACAATATGGAGCCAATTGAATTTGGCGGTGAAATGATTGATTTCGTAGATTTACAAGAATCTACGTGGAAAGAGCTTCCGTGGAAGTTTGAAGCAGGTACACCGATTATCGGTAATGCAATCGGACTTGGTGCGGCAATTGATTTCCTAGAAGAAATCGGTCTTGATAATATTGAAAAGCATGAGCATGAATTAGCGCAATACGCTTTAGAAAGACTATCAGAAGTAGACGGCGTTACAATTTATGGTCCAAAGCATCGCGCTGGTCTTGTTACATTTAATATTGAAGACGTACATCCTCACGATGTAGCGACTGTATTAGATGTAGAAGGCATTGCAGTTCGCGCAGGACATCACTGTGCACAACCGCTTATGAAGTGGCTAAAAGCTTCTTCAACAGCACGTGCGAGCTTCTATTTATATAATACAAAAGAAGAAATTGATACATTTGTTGAATCGCTAATCAAGACAAAGGAGTATTTCACAAATGTCATTTAATAATTTAGATACGTTATATCGTCAAGTTATTATGGATCATTACAAAAATCCTCGTAACCATGGCGTGTTAGAAGATAGTGTTACCGTTAACTTGAACAATCCAACTTGCGGCGATCGTATTCAACTTACGATGAAAGTAGAAGAAGGTATTGTGCAAGAGGCGAAGTTTGAAGGTGAAGGATGTTCAATCTCAATGTCTTCAGCTTCAATGATGACACAAGCAGTAAAAGGTAAGAAAATTGAAGAAGCACTTCAGCTTTCGAAAATTTTCTCTGACATGATGCTAGGAAAAGAGTACGATGACAGCATCGATTTAGGAGATATTGAAGCATTACAAGGCGTATGCAAGTTCCCTGCACGTATTAAATGTGCAACATTAGCGTGGAAAGCGTTAGAAAAGGGCTTAAACGAAGATAAGTAATGTTAAAGGTTCCTAAAAACGAGGTTATCTAAGGAGGGACACACCAACATGGCGAAGCAACTGCCAGATATCGGCGATTATAAATATGGTTTCAAAGACAAAGACGTTTCGATTTTCCGTGCTGGACGCGGTTTAACAAAAGAGATCGTTGAAGAAATTTCACGTATGAAAGAAGAACCACAGTGGATGTTAGACTTCCGTTTAAAATCACTGGATAAGTTCTACGAAATGCCAATGCCACAATGGGGCGGCGACTTAAACGACTTAGATTTCGATGAAATTACGTACTACGTAAAACCATCTGAGAAATCTGAGAAGTCTTGGGATGAAGTACCTGATGAAATTAAAGCAACATTTGATAAATTAGGTATTCCAGAAGCTGAGCAAAAATATTTAGCTGGTGTATCTGCACAGTACGAATCTGAAGTTGTATACCACAACATGAAAGAAGACCTAGAAGCTCTAGGAATCGTCTTCAAAGATACAGATAGCGCATTAAAAGAGAACGAAGATATTTTCCGTGAGCATTTCGGAAAAGTAATCCCACCAACAGACAACAAATTCTCTGCATTAAACTCTGCAGTTTGGTCTGGTGGATCATTCATCTACGTTCCAAAAGGTGTTAAAGTTGATACACCACTTCAAGCGTATTTCCGTATTAACTCTGAAAATATGGGACAATTCGAGCGTACGCTTATCATCGTAGACGAAGGCGCACACGTACACTACGTAGAAGGTTGTACAGCACCTGTTTACACGACTAACTCACTTCACAGTGCGGTAGTAGAAATCATCATTAAGAAAGATGCATATTGCCGTTATACAACAATCCAAAACTGGGCGAACAACGTATACAACCTAGTTACAAAACGTGCGGTTTGTGAAGAAAACGCAACGATGGAATGGATTGACGGTAACATCGGATCTAAATTAACGATGAAATACCCAGCAGTTATCTTAAAAGGCGAAGGCGCTCGTGGTTTAACATTATCTATCGCGATTGCTGGTAAAGGCCAACACCAAGATGCTGGTGCGAAAATGATTCACTTAGCACCAAACACGTCTTCAACAATCGTTTCTAAATCGATTGCGAAGCATGGTGGTAAAGTAACTTACCGTGGTATCGTACACTTCGGACCAAAAGCGAAAAACTCTCGCTCTAACATCGAGTGTGACACGTTAATCATGGATAACCAATCTACATCTGATACAATTCCTTACAACGAAATCAAAAACGATTACGTTTCACTTGAGCACGAAGCGAAAGTATCGAAAGTATCAGAAGAACAATTATTCTACCTAATGAGCCGCGGTATTTCTGAGCAAGAAGCTACAGAAATGATCGTAATGGGCTTCATCGAGCCATTCACTCGCGAACTTCCAATGGAATACGCAGTTGAAATGAACCGCCTAATCAAGTTTGAGATGGAAGGTTCTATCGGTTAAATAGAAATGCGGAGCCAACTGTTCAGACCCGTTGGCTAAGGTTCTTTCGCACAGAAGATGCTTTTTTCTTCTCGTGCGGAAGGTTCTTAGACATGAGGGTCTAGGAGGCGAAGCTGGACATATTTAAAGTGGAAGCGGCTCGTTCAGAATGTGAGGAAGAAGTGAAGCCACCGAACATTCTAGCCGCTGGAACTGGATAATATATGTATGAAGAAAGCGTCCTGCTGTGCAGGGCGCTTTTTTGTTTTGCGGATTTGTCTTGGCCGTGGGAGAGGATACCCGGGTGGGTGTTCAGCTAAATATATCAACGATTTTTCAAATATATCGATCATAAACGGGAATATATCAACGATTATTTCAATATATCAACGTTTCGACAAGGAATATCGATTTGTCGACAAGATAAGACAAAAGAAAATCCTCACATACCCCAAATATTTTATAAGAACAGAGAACGACTAGGTTTAAGACAAAGATACTGACAAATCCACTTGAACAACCACCCACTGAATTCTCTATTAAACTTTTTGACAAATCCACCCCTTCCTCCACTATCTGGAATTCTTTCCTGCATTAGCAAAAGTTTCTCATATAAAAAGGACAATCTTTTGCTTTTTCTCACAATGCGAGTACAATGTAAAATAGCAAGAAAAGACGAAAAGTATTTACAGGATTATTGTGTGCGCATAGCGTAAATGGCAGTAAGGAACTGAGAGGAGGTTTTTTCTCTGAATACAAATAAAGAAACAATCATCCACCTTTATCATACAAACGATATACATAGTCATTTTGAAAATTGGCCGCAAATTTCTCGGTTTGTTCTAGGGGAGAAAAAGCGAAGACAGGAAGCGGGAGAGACGGTTTTGACGATTGATATCGGCGATCATGTGGATCGTTTTCATAGTATTTCGGAAGCGACAAATGGGATTGGGAATACGAAGCTTTTAAATGAGGCGTTATATGATTATATAACGATCGGAAATAATGAAGGCATTACGTTAGCGAAAGAGCATTTAAATCGGCTCTATGATGATGCTGGATTTGAAGTACTTGTCGCAAATTTATTTGAAAAAGAAGGTGTACGTCCATCATGGGCAAAGCCTTATAAATTACATACAACGACAGATGGGATTACGATTGCTTTTATCGGGTTAACTGTTGCGTATCCAGAGTTTTATCAAATGCTCGATTGGCATATTGAAGATCCGCTTATCCATTTAGAGTCTATTTTAGAAGAAGTGAGAGATGAGGCACATATTACAGTTGTCCTTTCTCACCTTGGAAAAAGTATGGATGAGTATATGGCAGAGCATTATGATATAGATGTTATTTTAGGGGCACATACGCATCATTTATTTGAGCGTGGTGTTCTAATAAATAATACTTTACTTTGTTGCTGTGAAAAGTGGGGACGTTACGTTGGGCACGTGCAGCTTACTGTGGATAAAGAGACGAAGAAGCTGTTGAAAAAGGACGGTAGAGCGATTAAGACGGAACGGTTAGGTGCTTATAGCGAGCCGTTATCCACAATTGAAATACTGCAGGAAGAAAGTAAGCATATAATGGCAGAGCCTGTCGTTCATTTAAAAGAGTCATTACAGGTTGATTGGTTTCATGAGACGCCGTTTTCTCATATGTTAGCAAGTGCGCTGAAAACATGGTGCGGTGCAGAAATTGGCATGGTGAATGCTGGTGTACTTCTTGAAGGGTTAGAAGAGGGTGTCGTAACGCGCGGAGATATTCACAGAATTTGTCCACATCCAATTAATCCGTGTGCTTTGAAAGTTCCAGGAAAGATATTAAGAGAAGTTATTTTGAAAGCACGTAAGCCGAATATGGAGAATCTTGAGGTGAAAGGATTCGGATTTCGTGGGAAAGTGATGGGGAAAATGATTTACGCGGGTGTAGAAGTAATTCCAGATACGATTCCTGGGAATAAAATTTTACTCGAAGATGTATTAATTAACGGGGAATCGCTGGAATTAGATCGTATATATACAGTAGGAACAATTGATATGTTTACATTTGGCTACTTATACCCAGAGCTATCCACACTTTCTGACAAACAATATTATATGCCAGAACTACTTAGAGATGTGTTAACAGATATGTTAATAACTTATAAATCTTCCGTTAAACTATAGGCTAGTTAACTTGTAACACTCATTTTTCTCTTGTCATACAGATAAGAAAGAGAGGAGTGTGAACTATGGTTAATGTGGAGCCAATTATAATTGATAATTATACGTTTATTGCGGTTAGCGTGAAACTTCCAAAGACAAATTTGCTAGCTGTAATGAGCGATAAAGGATATATTATGTGTGGTGCATTAGATGTAGGTCTTTTAAATGAGAAGTTAGGTGATCGAGGAATTATTGCTGGCCGTGCGGTTGGTGTAAGAACGATTGAACAACTTCTTGAAGCGCCGCTAGAATCGGTAACGACTGGAGCTGAAGCATTAGGCATTCCAGCAGGAACGATTGGAAAAGAAGCATTATTAAAAATGAGATAAGCATATATCGTCCCTCCTTCTTGCATAGAAATGATATAAGAAGGAGGTTTTTTTATGAGTATATTTCGTTCGAAAAAC
Source organism: Bacillus cereus group sp. BfR-BA-01311 (assembly GCF_022664295.1). Taxonomy (NCBI): domain Bacteria; kingdom Bacillati; phylum Bacillota; class Bacilli; order Caryophanales; family Bacillaceae; genus Bacillus; species Bacillus cereus group sp. BfR-BA-01311. The sequence continues at coordinate 43,171 of NZ_JAKUHC010000003.1, read as the reverse complement.
TCGCGGTTTCGAAGGGGACCTATTGCCTTTCGGTATATACTGCTTATGTCGTTTATTCTTTTTGTTATATTACTTACGCAAGGGTTGTGGATTGTGAATAATAATATTCAGCCGACCTTAATTAAATATGGGGAAGTAGAGACGCATAAAATGGCGACGGCAATTATGACGAAGGCAGTAAAGGATCGAATTAATGAAGGATTCGATGTAGATTCATTAATGAAAGTACAGAATGATAAAAACGGAAAAGTATCCACAATTAATTTAAATACAAAGCAAGTAAATGAAATCGTAACGTCAACGACCACGTACATAGAAAAATATTTGCAGCAAGTAGAACAAGGGAAGTTGAAGGAGCTAGGTATTTCTGAAAAAAACGGGGCGACTATGGCAGTTCCTTTTGGGCGTGTAACTGATAATGCGCTTCTTGGTAATATAGGACCAGATATTCCGATTCATTTCACGCCAATTGGGCATGTGAATACAGATATTAAACAAAAAATTGAGCCGCATGGGATTAATACTACAGCGATTCAAATTGTTATGGAAATGGAAGTAACATTGCAAGTAATTATTCCATTTCATACGAAAGAGATAACGGTGAAACAAAATGTTCCGATTGCGACGCGTATCGTTCAAGGGGAAGTGCCTACGTATTATGGAAGTGGAAGTGTTGCTGTACCTGATAAAAAGAAAACAGATAGTTAGTTGTAAATAAAGTGAAACCCGGATCAGCCAGGCTTTTAATGGATAAAAAATAACCGTAGCAATGCAGCTACGGTTATCGTTTTGTATTTGCTCGTTCTTTTCGCTCCCAAAGGCTTAAATGCATGTATGGATCGAAGGCCCATTCTGTATAGCCATTGTCTTTATACATGCCAAAATGTAAGTGGGGCGGAAATTTTCCAGCTGTACCAGGAGGTCCATAACCAGTGCTACCAACAAATCCGATTACTTTCCCTGGCTCAACAATTTGTCCAAGCTGTATTTCTTTTGAGAACCCGCCTAAATGAGCGTAATAATGGTAATTGTTATGAAGGTCGCGAATACCAATGCGCCATCCACCAAGGCGGTTCCAACCTTTCGTTTCAATAATGCCATAGCAAGTCGATCTTACTGGCACGCCATATCCGGCGAAAATATCTGTTCCTTCATGAATCCTTCTGCCGCCAAAACTTCTTCCAGCGCCGAAAGTACTACGGTAGCTATGGTCACTACGGATCGGAAGAGGAAAAGCATTTCCCTCTAAATTAATACGGCCATAATGTTTATAAATTTGGGCATATTCGCTAATTAAATCAACTGTTTTTGCACGTCTATAATATTCCCAGAGCATAATTTTAATACGGTCTTCTGACGTCCCTTGTTTCCTTAAAATAGTCGCTGCGGTATGCAGAAGATCACGGTCGCTATTTGCATTTGCAAATCCATCTTTGTCACCATCTAAACCTATTCCGCCAAATAGAGAAATTGTATGGGGGAGAGTATCGTTACTATTAATAGGTCCAGCCCATATTTCTGGTTTGAAATAAAGGGAAATGATGGCATCTGGTTTTTTCGGAATATCTTTTCTTACGCTCCGTATATTTCTTTCATATTGATCCATTGCAGCTAAGTAATACCATGGAATGCCTGAAGACTGCTCGGTTTCTTTATATAGTGCCATGCGCTTTTCGTATATGCTTTGCTGATTATCTTCACCGTAAGCGATGTTTTGGTGGAGAAGAAAACAAATAGAAAGCAAAAGAGAAATTTTTCGAAGCATGAAATAGACTCCTTTCACAACATCACTCTTTTTAGTGTGGGATATACGGAGTATTTCATTATAGGGAACGATTGGAAAAAATCTTAGAATCTTCATTTGAGCAAATCGCTTTCATACGTTAGAATAGATATGTTACATTGAAAGAAGCGAACACGGTAAACTATTTCATATTGTGCGGAGTTGATAACCATGACAAAACAAACAGAATATAAGCGCAAGCCCGAATGGTTGAAAATTAAGTTAAACACGAATGAAAACTATACAGGCTTAAAGAAAATGATGCGTTCTAAGAATCTTCATACCGTTTGTGAAGAGGCAAAATGTCCGAATATTCATGAATGCTGGGCTGTAAGAAAAACAGCAACATTTATGATTTTAGGTGCGGTTTGTACACGTGCTTGTCGTTTTTGTGCGGTTAAAACAGGCTTACCAACTGAGCTTGATTTACAAGAACCAGAACGCGTAGCAGATTCAGTAGTACAAATGGGCTTAAAGCACGTTGTTATAACAGCGGTTGCACGTGATGATTTAAAGGACGGGGGAGCAGCTGTTTTTGCTGAAACAGTACGCGCAGTACGTCGTAAAAACCCATTCACGTCTATCGAAGTATTACCATCTGATATGGGTGGAGTAGAAGAAAACTTAAAAATGTTAATGGATGCAAAACCAGATATTTTAAACCATAACATTGAAACAGTACGTCGATTATCTGACCGAGTTCGCGCTAGAGCAAAATATGAACGTTCATTAGAGTTTTTACGTCGAGCGAAAGAAATGCAGCCTGATATTCCAACTAAATCGAGCATTATGGTGGGCTTAGGTGAAACGAGAGAAGATTTAATTGAAGCAATGGATGACTTACGTGCAAACAATGTGGATATTTTAACTCTTGGGCAATACCTACAACCATCTAAGAAGCATTTACCAGTTCTTAAATATTACCCACCAGCAGAATTTGCAGAGCTTAAAGAAATTGCACTTAGCAAAGGATTTAGCCACTGTGAAGCTGGCCCACTTGTGCGTTCTTCTTACCATGCGGACGAGCAAGTACGTTCTGCAAAAGAAAAAACAGCAGAAGCTAAATAATGAAAAAAGAGAGCTAATGATTAGCTCTCTTTTTGTTTGTACTCTAAAATGGTATTTGGACATGTTAATAAAATCTTTTTTAATTCTTCTGTGGATAATTCAATTGTAAATTCAGGAACACCAGGTGTAATTAAAATTTTATCGTACGTATAAATAGCGTTATCCACAATAATTGTTACATCGTGTGAATATCCGAAAGGAGCTACACATCCCGGCGTACAGCCAGTTTTGTCTCGCAGTTCATCAGGAGAACAGAGAGATAAGCGTTCTCCTGATAGTTCTTTCATCTCTCCCCGGTTGAGCCTTGTGCCCTCTAACGTAAAAAATACGTAATAATCTCCAGACTTTGATTTTAAAAATAAGCTTTTACTTGGAGTGCCTTGTAAGCCAAGCCTTTCACGTACGATCCGATCGGTCTCATAATCGAGTACCGGTTCGTGTTCGAATTTTTCATAAGAAACATTTGTTTTATGTAGTAAAGCAAGTACGTCTTCGTACATATGAAATGATACCCCTTTCTATTGTTAGAACAGTCTCTTCTCGTGGCGTCAACTGAATGTTTTGGAAAGGGATATTACTTGGACGATGCTTCCCATAAGCGTTTTATAATACATTGTTCGTCGATTGTAATTTCGTAAATATCAGGATTCGTTAAAGTTCTCCATTCATTAAAGCCAATCGTATGATCAAAATGCTTTAAAATGAGCGTAAGTAAATTGCCATGTGTAACAAGTAGTGTTGTCGTATGGTTTAATTGTAAAACGTCTTGAATAAGCGATAGGGCCCGGTCTGTTGCTTGTTTTGTTGACTCTCCGCCTGAAAAGGCAATATCTATATTTGTAAAAGTAGATTCTAGTTTTTGCATCCAATCATCCATTGGAATGTTGCTCAATATGCGTTCAGTTAATCGTTCATCTTCTTGGATAGATAAGTTAGCTTGGAGCGCATAGGGCCGAATGGAATCGATAGCTCGGACAAATGGGCTTGAAATAATATGATCGATTTGTAGATGATTTTCTAAGAGGAATGTAGCAAGGGTGTTTGCTTGGTCTTTTCCATCGGTCGTTAATTCATCATCACGTTTTTGCCCAATTGCTGAACAATGTCGTATTACAATAATTTTCTTCATAATTCATCCCCATCTTTCAAGTTGACGCTATATACTTCGACAAATGTAGAAATAATTCCTTTTTATTGGAAACAGCATATTGATTTAAATATGTGGAAAAGTAATGTGGATAATGAACATTTGAGGTGCAATCATGAATAAAATGATATGTATTGTATTTAGTCTTTGTTTTTTTATACACTTGTCCACAACTTATGCAGAGTCGAATCAAAAACTAAATTATCCAAGCAATCGAAATAAGTCATTTGTGAGTGAGGATGTTTTTTATAAACAGTTAGATAAGAAAATCTATAAAGAATACAATAATGCAGCATATAGTGTTCGGAAAAAAATCTTATTTAAAGAAGTGGCTGATGAGGAATTTTCTTTCCTACAAAAAACAACCATGGGTTGTCGGAGTAGTGTGATGCTTCAAGATTTTTTTGTTCATCCTGATCGCCAAGTTTATTTTTTCGCTTCCTTTTCTCAAAATGAAGTAGAAGAGTTCCATAAGTACATCGTTATAGATGCAGAAACAAAGAGGGAGCTGCAAGAAGGAAAAAGCTATCACCATTGCGACAATCCATAAAAAATAACCCACCAATCGGTGGGTTATTTTTTACTCCGGCGCACTCATTAATTTCGCTTTCATCTTGCGAATAAGAACGACAGCCCCAATTGTGAAGAGAAGGGTAATTCCTTCGGCAACAAAGATATTGATTGTTTTTGTTTGGTAAAGTGCCGCGAAAAAGTCTACAAATGCGTGGAATAGTATAGCGTATACTAGGAAGATATATTTCTTCTGTTTGACTGCGTATAAAACAAGCATTGTAAAGGCGATTTGAAGCACGAGTGCCATAATTCTTTCTAAGCTACCAAGGAAGTATAAGTAGGCAGGTTGCTGAATTAACATGTCCTGTAAAATGCTAAGCTCGGGTTTTTGTTCAATCAGTCGAGCGAAGCTACCATCGTTAATAGAATTAGCAAAGATTAATGCTTGTAATGCAGAAAAACCGCCAATTAAAATAGATTCAATTCCGCCGTGACCAATTCCATAAGCGAAGCCATCTTTATATTCTAGATATTTTTTTAGTAAGAAGAAGAAGGCAACGAAGCGTCCTAATTCTTCAAAAATACCAGCAGTCAATCCGCCATAAATTGCGAAGACAAACGGATTTTCTAAAAATGGAGCGATTGTTGGATTACCGCGCATAAATAGGTGGAATGGTGTTTCAAGAATTTGGGTGAATCCGATAAAGATAAGAACACCAACGCCGACCACTTTCCAATTCATATTATATTTTTTACGGAAATAAACGAGTACGATAATTGGGACCAGAATCGAGATAATGAGTTGAAAAATGATGCTGGCAATTACAGTATTTGAAACCATACTTTCACCGCTTTCTAATATATGTACATATCTATTATGCATGAAATAGGGGAGAGATGAAACTTTTAGAAAGAAAATGAATTTACTTATTGACTCTAACGTTGCGTCATACTTTATCGTATGTACTAAGGGGGAGATACAAATGACAATGAGAGTAAAAGAAGTAGCTGATTTAGTTGGAATTAGTGTGCGCACACTGCATCATTACGATGAAATTGGGTTGTTAACCCCAGACGAGACGACAGAGTCTGGATATCGTCTGTATTCCAATGAAAATTTAGAGACATTGCAGCAAATTTTGTTTTTTAAAGAGCTTGGCTTCCCTTTGAAGAAAATTAAAGAGATTATCATGAGTCCATCATTTGATCGCGAAGAGGCACTACAGCTTCATAAGAAGATGCTTCTTGAAAAGCGTGCCAGATTAGATAAGGTGATTGCGACGATTGATAAAACAATTCAGCATACAAAAGGAGAGATTGAAATGACGAATAAAGAGAAATTTGAAGGATTCGATTTCAGCCATAACCCATATGAAGAAGAAGCACGTGAAAAATGGGGAGACGCAGCTGTAGATAAAGCGAACGAATATGCAAAAGGTATGTCAAAAGAGAACCAAGAGGAGTTTAATGCTATTTATAGAAATTTAGCAACGCTTAGACACGATGCACCAGATTCTAAAGAGGCGCAGGCAGCTATTAAAGTATGGTACGATTACTTGCAAAACTTCGGTGAATATTCGTTAGATGCTTTTAAAGGACTCGGTCAAATGTACGTCGCTGATGAGCGCTTTACGAAAAATATCGATAAGTTTGGTGAGGGATTAGCGCAGTTTATGTGTGATGCGATGGAGGTTTATGCGGATCGTAATAAAAAATAAAAAGTAAAACAGGTGGAGATTTTCTCCACCTGTTTTACTTTTTAATCATATCATTCAAAGTCTGATCTCCCGTATTGTTCAAATGAGGATTTTTACTCATTTCTCGTTTTAACATATCGAGGCTTTGCGTATACTCTGTATCATTTAATGCGCCAGATTGAAGCCCTTGAATTTGAGAAATCAACTTTTGGTCTGTTGATACATATGCTTTATAATAGCGAGGGACGATGGACAAAGCAGCTCTATATACTTGATCCGCTACGAGTTTTGGATTCGTTGTGTTTGCACGATATACAACGAACACTTCATCATCAGTAACGAGTGTAGCAGCGTTTGTAACGTCAGGAAGTTTGACTGTCATGCTTGTAATCATTTCAGCGACTTTCTCGCGATTAATGGCCCCTACTTGTTTGTTAGATACTTCATGCTTTTGTTTAGAAGAATAACCGACTCTTGTGAGTCTTGTATTTGTATTTTCCGTATGATACATGTCGTTTTTATTGGAAACAAGAACACGGCTTCCTTCTTCACGTTCCATTTCAGCTTTGTTCGCTGATTGGCAGCCTGCAAATAAGGAAAGAGTGAGAAGGGAAAGTAAAATTTGTTTTTTCACGATGTATCACCTCCTTCTCCATAGCATGTACTAATTTGCAATTTTTTGTATTTGAAATTGTTGGTTGTTATGCTTTGTGATACGATAAAAAGAAGAATGCTTAGAGAGGAAGTTAATGATGGAGCAAAAGCAAGAGATTCATGCTACGGTGAGCATTAATAATGTTCAGTACGAAGTAATTAAAAACTTTCGTGACGGTTTTAGTGAAGAAGCATTTAAAGAGCGCTATGCAGAAATTTTAAATAAATATGATTACATCGTTGGGGATTGGGGATATGAGCAACTTAGATTGCGCGGATTCTTTGATGATAGTAACCAACGTGCGACATATGATACGAAAATTAGTACGTTAACGGAGTATTTATACGAGTACTGTAACTTCGGTTGCGCACATTTTGTATTACGAAAAGTGAAGAAATAAAAAAATCCTCTTACAATTGTAAGAGGATTTTTTGCATATTTTTGCTTACAAACAAATCGAGATATGATCGCCTTCAGAAAGTATTGTATTTGGCTTCATTTGTTGTCCGTTTAATTGAATATCCCCATTTTTAATTTTATCCACAATGCGTGTACGGCTCCAGTCGGAAATATATGTGGATAAGGCTTTATCGATGCGGTGGGAACCGAAAACAATATCTAATACGATTGTGATTTCGGTTATGCCGCTTTCTTGATGTTGCGTAATGGAAATGGTAGTAGTTGTTTCTGGCTGATCCTGCTGCGTCATATCGACTGTTTCAACGTGATCAGTAAATGCTTTATAAATACGAAGTTTTTGATTCCACGTATGGTCTTTCGGACATTTATAAATGGCAAAGCGGTATATGTTTTTTCCGTTGGCGTTATGCCTACGAATATTTGTGTCGGTAAATAGGGTAGTACGTCTGCAATTTTTACAATATTTTTCGATTGTGTTTTGCTCGTTTTCATATAAACTCCAAGAAAGTTGTACTTTCTGCATTTTCCTTCACCTCTTATAGTAGTGGTAAAGGAACGTAATACAGCTATTTGGATGTCTTGTAGTATGAAGGCATGAGAAAAAGACAAGAATAAAAGGAGGTCCCCAAAGAGGAACCTCCGTAAACATCATACTACAGATGCAATACGCTCCTTTGTAATGGGAATGGGCAGACTACTCCCTTGAAAAAGCACGGTGCTTTTTTGAGAGTAATGCTATCCAATTGCTGGTCCATTACAAAGTAGTTGTTGGCATACGTAGATAACGTCCTTTCTATCTAAATAGATTTATTCTTAATTATAACATAAAAGATTGAAAATTCGAAATAATAGTGATGAAAAAACACCAGCTAAAATAGCTGGTGCATACGATAAATTATATAAGTTCAAATAAAAATGAGCGTAATTCTTCTGCAATTTCTTCAGTCATAGAAAATGCGTGCTCTAAGTAGCCTGGTTCGTTTAAATCGTCAGCACCGATGATTGCAAATTTATTGCGTTGCATATCAAGGACAATTGTTTTACCGTAATGACGATCGGAGTATAATAGCGCTAAATCGTGACGCTCATTTTCTCCCATAAAGCTAACGAAACGAGTTTTTGTAGCGACAGTATCGTCGTACAGAAAGAAACGTTCTTCCATACACATGGCTCCTTTATTAAATATCTAAGTTTAAGTGTGGTTTATGATCTAAATGGTGATGTGTTTTAATGAATCGTACTGTTCTTGTTTTGTAACGCATTACGATAGAGTATGTTTCAGCTAAGTCTCCACCAAGGAATTTAACACCGTCTAATAACTCACCAGCAGATACACCAGTTGCTGAGAAGATTGCATCATCCCCAGATACTAAGTCATCTAACATAAGAAGTTGACGAGGATCTTCTAATCCCATTTCACGACAACGAGCTTCTTCTTCTTCGTTCATTGGAACTAAGCGAGCTTGCATTTCACCTTCAAGGCACTTTAATGCTGCTGCAGAAATAACACCTTCTGGAGCTCCGCCAATACCTACGAATAAGTCGATACCCGTTCCAGGTAGTGCTGTTGCGATTGACGCACCAACATCACCGTCACCAAATAATTTTACGCGTGCACCTTTTGCACGAACACGGTCAATAATATCTTGATGACGTTCACGTTCTTGAACGATAACTGTTAGATCGCGAATCTTTTTATTGTTAGCTTCTGCTACAATTTCAATTGTTTTTTCAATTGGATCATCTAAGCTAATTTTACCAGCTGCTTTTGGACCAACCGCGATTTTTTCCATGTACATATCAGGAGCATGAAGAAGGTTCCCTTTGTCTGCGATTGCAATAACTGCCATTGCATTTGCAAGACCTTTTGCAACGATGTTTGTACCTTCTAATGGATCAACGGCGATGTCTACTTCTGGACCGTTACCTGTTCCTAGTTCTTCACCAATATACAACATCGGTGCTTCATCAAGTTCTCCTTCACCAATTACAACTGTACCTGCCATGTTTACTGAATCGAACATATCACGCATTGCTGTAGTTGCTGCATCATCTGCTTCATTTTTCTTTCCGCGGCCCATCCACTGTGCGGATGCTAAGGCTGCTGCTTCTGTTACACGGACAATTTCTAGTGCGAGTTCACGTTCCAAGATTCCATTCCTCCAATTTCAAAAATCATACAAATATAACTATAACAAATAACGGAGAAAAGGTGAATTCGAAAAATTGTCGATTTTTTCAGAAGAAAGCGTTACAATTAAAATGTAAATGCTTTAATTTCCAGGTAGGTGACATTCATGTATTTTGTAGACAGAAAGAAAATAGAACAAATGCTAGTATGTTTAGAACGAGCAACAAGTACATTTCAAGAGAAAAAGATATATGAAACCGAGTTTGAATTTTACGCATTAGAGCGCATAGCCCATCTTATTATTGATTGTGTATTAGATGTAGGAAATGCGATGATTGATGGATTTATTATGCGCGATCCAGGAAGCTATGAAGATATTATTGATATTTTAATGGACGAGCGAGTGATAAGTGAAGAAGATGGACAAGGGATGAAAGAAATTATCCTTCTTCGAAAAATGCTTACGCAAGATTATATTCAAATGAATCATGATGAATTATATAAGACGATTCAAAAACATATTGCAGTGGTAGAGAAATACCCAGCAAATATTCGCAGTTATTTAGAAAAGGAATTAGGACCTGTATCTGCATTTGTACCAGAATAATTATGCTTATAAGATCCCCAGAGAATGCCTTTTGGGGATCTTATATTGTATGTGAGAAAGAAAAGGGAGAAGGGTGAAGTATGGGGGAAGCACGTACTACGAAAGACGAGATTGTACAATTGTTGAAAGTAAAGGGAGAGCACACGGTAGCGGAACTAGCTGACGTTTTAGAGATTACAGAAATGGCGATTCGAAGACATTTAAGTAATCTTGAGAAAGACGGACTCATTTATTCTAAGATGGTAAGGCAACATGTCGGAAGACCAACTTATTTGTATGGATTAAGCGAAAAGGGAGAAGATACATTCCCGAAAGAGTATAAGCAATTTGCGATTGATATGCTAGAAGATTTAGCTCGAATGGGCGATGAAAAAATACTTCGTTACGTTTTAAAAGAGAGAACGAAGCGAATGGAAGAACAGTTACAAAAGAGAGTGAGTAATCAAAAGAATTTAGCATATAAAGTGCAAGAGATAGCAGCTATGCAAGAGAAAAATGGTTATATGGTTCAAATAAAGAGAGATGGAGAGAAATCTTTCGTAATTGAAAAACAAAACTGTCCGTTAAAGGAAATTGCCGAGAGATTCCCGCAAGTGTGTGAAGATGAAAAAGAGATGTATAAGCGTTTATTTACGAACGCAGAAGTGAAAACGCTAGCAAATATGTGCGAGGGAGATTGTAGTTGTTCTTACCAAATAAAAGAGAAAAAATGAACGTTATGGGGCGCTTTAAGGTAAAGCGTTTTTTTCTTTTGGAAAAGCGGGTAATATAAGAGTGGTATGATAAGGTGAGAACGTTAGCATAGAAGGAGAGACATAATCGATGTATAAAGGTTACTTAATTGACTTAGACGGTACGATGTATCGCGGAGAAGAACAAATTGAAGAAGCAAGCGACTTCGTAAAAGCATTAGGAGAGCGCGACATTCCATATTTATTCGTTACGAATAACTCAACTCGCAAACCAGAACAAGTGGCAGAAAAGCTTGTTCGTTTCGATATTCCGGCGAAAGCGGAGCAAGTATTCACAACGAGTATGGCGACTGCGAACTTCATTTATGAACGTAAACAAGACGCAACTGTATATATGATTGGTGAAGAAGGCTTACACGATGCACTTGTGGAAAAAGGATTTGAACTTGTGGATGAAAATCCTGATTTCGTTGTTGTTGGTTTAGATCGTGACATCACATATGAAAAATTAGCAAAAGCGTGTCTTGCTGTGCGTAATGGCGCGACGTTTATTTCTACAAATGGGGATATTGCCATCCCAACTGAGCGAGGGTTATTACCAGGTAATGGTTCATTAACATCAGTTGTAGCAGTATCAACAGGTGTGGATCCAATCTTTATCGGAAAACCAGAATCAATCATTATGGAACAAGCTTTGAAAGTGCTTGGCATAGAAAAGAATGAAGCATTAATGGTTGGGGATAACTACGATACAGACATTTTAGCAGGAATAAATGCTGGTATGCATACTCTTCTTGTCCACACTGGAGTCACAACTGTGGAGAAGTTAACAGAATACGAAGTACAACCAACGCAAGTTGTGCATAACTTGACGGAGTGGATTGAGAAGATGTAATGAAGAAAGCTGTTCCAAACTTTGGAACAGCTTTTTTTTATTTCGTTGTGACTAGTGTCGATTTTTGTCGGTAAGTCGATATATTTGAAAAATCGCCGATATAATCTGAGTTGCGCTGATATATTTAGAAAATCGCTGATATAACTTTATTTAAAACGCACGATTCACAACGTCTTTAACCTCTTCAAGATATTGTTTACGCACACTGTCATCCACAGAAGGGACACTTGTATAGAATGTATGCTCAATTGTTTCAATGCCTGTAAATTCAAAAATACCAACATCCGCTGTTTTCTTCATTGCATCAAACATGCCCCCTGCTGTGTATGCTTCTTTCGTATTGCCCATTGTAGATAATAACAATCCTTTTTTACCGCTTAATAACTTTTTAATGCCGTTTTCACCGTAAGCATAAGCAAATCCATGGCTAAATACACGGTCAACGTATCCTTTTAAAATAGCAGGAAGTCCCGCCCACCACACTGGATAAATGAATGTAATGCTGTCAGCCCAAGAGATATGTTCTTGTTCTTCTTTAATATCTTCTGGTGTATTTCCTTGAGAAAATGAGATGAAATCGGAAGCGCCTAATACTGGATTAAAGTTTAATTCGTATAGATCGCGAACGCGTACTTCGTGACCTTTTCCTTCTAATTCACTTTTTACCGTTTCTAAAATCGCATGGTTGAAGCTTTCTGTATTCGGGTGTGCATAAACGATTACATGTTTCATTTTTCTTCCTCCTATTTGTGGATATGTGAATAGCTATTTGCATTTCTGTAACTATTATGGTTACTACTTTTATAGAAGTCAAGTAATACATATGTATGTATAAAAAGACGCTCGAAAATCGCCTTTTTATACCCCGCTCATACAAAGTACAAAGAAGACGAATAAAATGATAACAATACCAATGCCAAAGTTAAATACGAGAGTACTATCCATATATGTAGCCTCCTTGTTTGAAAGTAAAAAGCACTCTAGTTAAGAGTGCTTTTTTATTTTGAATCTACTTTATAACTTTTAGAAAGTGATTCATGCGTGTCATGATTTACATTATTTTATGTATTTATACTTTGAAATGAGTAAGTCCTTGTTGGATATAGAAAAAAAGACACTCGTTCGAGTGTCTTTTAAGATGACAAAATGTGCCAATTGCTTGAGGTTGATAAGACGCTAATTTCCGTGTTAACGCCTTTTCTCTAATCAAGAAGTGTAGCAACAGCGATTCAAATAAATTGTACCATCTGTTTAATAGCTGTGCGTATGTAATTCTGCATATTGCAATTAAAGGGAAATTTAATGTGAAAAATGAATGAGTAAATATATAGAAATTTGATAAGGAGTGAGAAGGTTGGATATACATGTGTTAACAAAAGAAGAAGCGATGGAGATAAATACGTGGACGTACGAGGAACCTTATAGTTTATATAGTTTTTCAGGCGAGAAAGAAGTAATAGAAGAGCTATTAGATGGAACGTATTATGGCTGTTGTGACGATCAAGGAGACCTCATCGGTTATTTTTGTTTTGGAGCAAATGCACAAGTGCCAGGTGGAAGAGATGCTAATTTATATGGTGGAGAAGATGTGATTGATATCGGACTTGGCATGAAGCCGGCGTTAACTGGGAAGGGAATAGGGAAAGAATTCTTCCAAGCTGGAATAGCGTTTGCCACGAAAGAGTTTAATGCAAAAATGTTTCGATTAAGCGTAGCAACATTTAATACAAGAGCGATTACGTTATATAAAAATATCGGATTTAAACAAGAGACTATTTTTTTGAGTCGCGGAAGAGAATTTATGCTTATGGAATACGAAAGGCCGTCAGCATGAAACTGACGGCCTAGAAAACATTATTATTCTGAGTGCTCAGCTCGGTGCGCTAAACGGCTTGAAGCTGCGGCAGCAATTCCGCCAACGATATCGTCAAGGAATGTGTGCACTTTTCCAGTTGATTTATCATTTAAGTATTCTAAAATACCAGGTTTTAATTTATCAATATATCCAAAGTTCGTGAAACCGATAGAGCCGTACACGTTTACGATAGAAAGTGCGATAACTTCATCAATTCCGTATAAGCCTTCATCACGTTTTACAATATCTTGTAACGGTTCACTTAGCATTCCCTTTTCAGCAAGGACATCGAGTTCGATACCAGTAATCAGTGCGTTTTGTACTTCACGTTTTGATAGTACACGTTCTACATTGTAACGGCATTCTGACATCTCTAAATTTGGATGATATTTTTTTTGAAGAAAATGAACAAGTTCAGCAATATCGTCAATTGTTACACCACGTTCTTGTAATAGTTGTAATGCTCTTTCTTGTAGTTGATTTGATTCTTTCATGTTTATCACCTTTTTTTCTTTTTAGTATTTGTATACGTTTCGTTGCTTTATCCTGTGCATAGGAATGAAAGGCGAGCACAAGCTCATATATATAAAGAAAAACCATAGGTGGCGACTGCGATGATTCAGCATATTTATGAGCATTATCACATGCATGTTAAAGAATTAATCCCCCTTGGCCCCTATAAAAGCTTTTGGATTCGCAACAAAATTTATGTACTTGTTCCAATTGGAGAAATGGAGGAAGAAGTACTTGTAGAGATGAAAAAGCTCAGTGACTATATGAACCAGCAAGGGGATATAACTGTAGCGACTTTCGTTCCAACTATACACGGCTACTATGTAAGTGAGATAGAAGAACAAAATTACTGCTTATTAAAAGGTATGCGAGCGTTAGAACGACATGCTACGTCATTAGGAAGTGAACTTTCTATATTCCATAAACGAGGTGCATTCTTTCCGGAAGAAATCGAGCAATTAAGCCGCATTGGTGAATGGAAAGCGTTATGGGAAAAGAGACTCGATCAGTTAGAAAAGTTTTGGCAATCACAAGTGATGAACCACCCTACAGACGTATTCGATCAATTGTTTATTGAATCCTTCCCGTATTACTTAGGAGTTGCAGAAAATGCCATTCAATATGTTGTTGATACAGAAATGGATGATACGCCGCAACTAACGGATGCAGCGACAATTTGCCAAGAACGATTCACACCTTTATTATGGCATCAAACGAAGCGTCTCAAACTTCCTTTTGATTGGGTGTATGATCACCCAACTCGAGATATAGCAGAATGGATTCGCTATATGATGATTGAAAAAAAGAAAGACTGGGATCAAACAATCGTTCAATTTGTTACAGATTATGAACGGAATTACTCGCTGTCCTCATTTGGTTGGCGTTTATTATTTGCAAGGCTCCTGTTCCCGCTTCACTATTTTGAAACGGTCGAACGATATTACCAAACTGGAAACGAAGAACAAAAAAGCATATATAGAGATCGCTTAGAAGCCATTTTACACGATGTGAACCGCTCAGAGCAATTTATGAAGCACTTTTATGGCTCACTTCGTTTACCAGTAGATAAGCTCGGGATTAGAAAATTAGATTGGTTATCTTAAAAATATAAAAAAGAGACCGAGTGAGGTCTCTTTTTTATATACCACAATTTTATGTAATACATTATGCCCCTACCTGTTGATCTGTACATATATTTAAAACGAATTGATGCCTTTCGAGCTTTTCATTTACTTTACCTAATAATTCTTGCTGGATTTCTTTAAATAAAAATTGATAGCTTGTATTCCATGTTGGTATAACGGATGAAAGGCCTAATAAATACTCTTTTTTCTTTTCTAGTTCTTGGATTGTTACAAAAGTGTTCCCCATTTTTGGCATCTGTCGTCCCCCCTATGTTTTTTTACTGTATATGTGTGAACGATTCACTATATAGTATTAATTATCGCATTTTTTGAGAAGGATTTCCAATTTTGTTTTATGATGTTAACGGATAAATGTGATTTGAATAAAAAAAGGAGACCAAATTTGGTCTCCTTTTAGAAGGCGATTCTGAACGAGCCGCTTCCGCTTTTAGATTAATATCCAGCTCCAGCGGCTAAAATGTTCGGTGGCTTCGCTTCTTCCGCCGAGGCAAAAAGCGCCTCTATGTCAGAAGCTCCATCCCCCTCACATTTTGAACGAGCCGCTTCCGCTTTTAGATTAATATCCAGCTCCAGCGGCTAGAACAGTCGGCCATTTCGCGCCTTCCTGTGAGGCAAAAAGCGCCTCTTCGTCAGGAGCTCCAATGACCTCCTGTTCTGA
Organism: Bacillus cereus group sp. BfR-BA-01311; assembly: GCF_022664295.1. Lineage (NCBI taxonomy): Bacteria > Bacillati > Bacillota > Bacilli > Caryophanales > Bacillaceae > Bacillus > Bacillus cereus group sp. BfR-BA-01311. The sequence goes on along the minus strand of NZ_JAKUHC010000003.1, from coordinate 27,392 downwards.
ACGAGCCGCTTCCGCTTTTAGATTAAAATACTTGTTCTACTTCGATAACGCCTGGTACTTCTTCAAGTAACGCGCGCTCGATACCAGCTTTTAGTGTGATTGTAGAACTTGGGCAGCTTCCGCATGCACCCATAAGGCGTAGTTTTACGATACCTTCTTCAATGTCTACTAATTCAACGTCTCCGCCATCGCGAAGTAAGAATGGACGTAATTTATCTAATACTTCTAATACTTGTTCTTGCATATGTGGGTTTTCCATTTTTATCGACTCCTTTCATCAGTTTTATTATAATCAAGATAGAGGGGAAAATCTATTTTTTCTCTTCTTGTTTTATTGTCGAAATATTGTATCGTGTTTTTTCAGTATAGGGGTATGGAATAAGTTTGTAAAATGATGTGCTTATGTAATAAGACATCTGAATATACTGTTGGGACAAGAAGTGGGGGAGAAGAAATGGTTAATGTTCAAGTGTATGGGACGAAAGTAATTTGTGCGAGCTGCGTCGGAATGCCGTCTTCAACAGAAACGTTTGAATGGTTACAAGCGGCAATTGGTCGTAAATATGAAGGACAAGAAAATAAATTTAATTTCGAGTATATTGATTTCCAAGAAGAACAAGAAGATGCGGATAAAAAAGCATTCGCTGAGCGCGTAGTGGAAGAAGATTTATTTTATCCGGTCGTTCTTGTAAATGGAGAAATTGTTGGAGAAGGAAATCCTCGTTTGAAGGATGTTTATGAAGAAATCGAGAAATATTTATAAAACAAGAAGTCTTTGCGAATTTGCAAAGGCTTTTTTATTGGAGGGATAGATATGAAAAATGGAGTGAAGCATGCGTTACCAACGGAAGTACAACAGTTAATGGAGCGGTACACAGTAGAATTAAAAGAAATTTTTTTGGATGAAAAAATAGTCGGGGTATATATTTACGGATCCATCGCACTAGGTGCATTTCATAAGGAAACGAGCGATGTTGATTTTGTTACAGTGATAAATGATTCCGTGAATGAAGCTGAAAAACAGCAGCTTGTGGAACTACATAAGAAACTTAGTGACAATACGCTAGGTAAAAGAATGGACGGTATGTATATTCCGCTTGCTGACTTAGGGAAATACAATGATGAAATGAACGAGTACGTGTATTGTGCAGATGGTAAAGCTAATGTTGGTCATTGGGACATTAATGCGGTCACATGGTGGACGTTGAAAAATCAAGGCATTACAGTTACAGGAAAAGAAGCAGAAGATCTTCCGCTGCAAATACAATGGAATGATGTAGTAAATACGATGAAATACAACGTAGAACAGTACTGGAGTGAAAAGGTGAAGAAGCCATATTTATTTTTTATAGAAGAGTGGGTAGAATCAGCTGTCGTTACGATGGGACGTATTTTATATACACTAGATCATAAAACAATCGTTTCAAAAGATAGAGGATTGCAATACTTGTCAGAACGTTCAGCGGAAGAATGGGAGCTTTTATTAAAAGAAGTAGCGAGAATACGGCACAATCCAAAAGAAAAGAGAATGCTCTCAAGGTGGAGAAGAGCAGATATGACGAAGAGGTATTTACTGCATTTAATTGAGACGTGTAGAGAGAAATGGTAGGGAAGAAAATGGACAATACAGTGGGGGGTATTGTCTTTTTTATTTTGTAGTAGATAGAAAAGTATTTACAAGTATTGTGTAGAGGAAAGATAATAGAAAAAAATATGCGCATGGGGGAAGATGATGAGTAAATATAAATTACATATAGATAGAGAACAATTATGGAAAGGATGCGTTTTAAATTCGATTGCCCATGCAATTAATGTAGCGCATTGTCCAGATTTCTCACATGAAAGTTCATGGGATGGATTTAACTATAGTATGCAAGATAGCCAAGGCGGACAAGGGACAATTACGTTTCATCCGAATTACACGATTGTATGTCTTCAAGATGTGAATAGCGAGAGAATTGATGAGTGGATTGATGCGAAAAATTATTTTGAAGGGGCACCTTCGGAAGTAATAGATATTGCGAAAGAAGAAGCACTTCAATACGTATTAGAAGAAGTAGAAGGCGAAACAGTTCCTTTTATTACAACTGCATTTTGGATTGAGGATAGCGGTGCGTATTCAATTGATTCATTTGAAGAGATGGAAGAGCACGGCGGATTCTTATTAGAAATTCCATTACTTGATACAGCATCAGCAATAGAAAGACTAGAAGAAGAGTATGAACTGACAGAGGAACAAATAGAGCTTTTACAACTCGTGTATAAGAAAAAAATCCAAAGTCCAAATGAGGAAATTAAGTTGTCCAAAGAAGAAGTAGCAATGATTGGAACGGAAGATAGTAAAGGATTGGAAGTTAGTAAGGATTCATTTGAAGAAATGAATATTACTTGGGAGTTGTAGGGGGGATAACATGTTTCCGATTGGTGATCAGCCGAAGATTATGAAAGACTTAGCAGGTATAGCTGGTGATTTAGAAGAAGTAGCGATTGAGGGGAAAACAAAAAATATAGAACGACTAGCATCTTTGAAAGTTAAAAAGTTATGGATGTTCACAGTAAATCAAAAGCAGTTTGATCATATTCTTACGTATGTTTGTCCCGATATATTATACGTGTACGAAATGAGGGTCGAGGATTTAAGTAGCCTTCAGAAATTGTCTAATTTACAACAGTTGTATATGTGCTGGAATACAAAAGCGAAGACGTTATGGGACATTGATTATAATAAAAAACTCAAATCCTTACTAATTGATGATTTTTCTAAGTTAGAAGATTTAAGTGCTTTAAGTAAGTGCACACAACTTAATACCTTCTATATGGGTGGTGGAATAAATACAGCGATGAAAGTACAAACTTTAAAACCACTCGCTGAATTACAGCAGTTGCAAAAGCTTACTTTGATGAATTTAAAGGTTAAAGATGATTCATTAGAACCGTTAATGCAATTGAAAAATTTAAAGGAGTTAAGCTTATCTAATCAATTTAAAGTGGAAGAGTATGCAAAACTCTCTGTAGCATTGCCATATACGGTATGTGAGTCTTTTAAACCTTACGTATATATGAACGATGCAATAGATGGGAAAAATATAATGGTGACTGGGAGAAGAAGGCCAGTCCTTAATTCAAAAACGGATACTGTGAAGATGCAAAAGTATGAAGAACGATTTAAAAAGTTACAAGAGGAATATAAAGCACTAGTAGAAAGTACAATGTGAAATTACATTGTACTTTCTACTAGTTTTTTCATATACATATCAACTTCGTGAAAGAATATGGGCTCTTTTTCCTCGGTATTCAGATGCAAGGTGCAATGTAAATATTGCTGTAAGTAGCGATTAGCTTGTTCGTACTGTTTTAATTTGTAGAAAGAAAAACAGGTAAGAAGTAGAAACGCTTTTTCTTCTAATATTGGAACGACAGCTAGTACCGGAGTAATGGAATGTATATTTATTTCCACTAAATTTTCATAAGATGCCCACGTTTGAAACCAGTCGAAAATAGTAGAAAGGTAATTCGGAATGTTGATAGTTTCATGTGAAACATTGTGCAATAGCTGGTTCTGTTTGATATGTATAGGCTCTATTCTTGTTTGTAGAATGCAAGCGAATATTGAAGTGTTTTCTTTTATTTGTAATTGGTTCGTAATAAGCTGCGGGAGACCGATAGGGTGAACTCCTATATTTATATAAAAATCATCTCCAAACTGGCTTTTTTGTATGTTAATGAGCTTATAAAATCCGTTTTCAGCTTTGAAAAATGTATGTCTTTTTTTCTTAAAGCCGAGTGGTTTTAAAGTGGCGTGTAAATTTGTAATAAAATCTTGCTCCTTTTTAGAGCCAGGCTTATTCTTCATCATATTCATAAGTAGTTAAGTTTTGTAAGAAACTTTCAAAGTTAGGTGCTAATTCAATAATTTCCTCAAACTCATTATCGATAAATATAACTGGAGGATTTTCAGCTACATTTCGATAGTCTAATGCAATCCATGTATGTCCATCACCAGATAAAAGTACGATATTCTCAGGCATTTCCCATTCTCGAATTAAATAGCGGCTCTCTAAAATACTAGATTCATTTTCATTAAAAGAAATACCATATAAACCAGATACATTAACGTGATCGTCTGCCCAAGAATTTGGCTTTGAAGTAGGGTGAACATCGAGACGAAGAGTTCCCCCATTTTGTTCTTTTAGAAGGGTTATATATGATTCTGGAAGCTTTACGTTCAGTACTTCTTCTGCTTTTTTGATTAGTTCATCGTTAATGGGTGCTAGTTTTAAATAGTCATCGTCTGCCCAAATTGTACTCTTCATATTCGGTCACCTCAAATAATAGTTTTAAGAATCTTATGTCATATATTATAGTTAGTTTAGATAACACGCAATAGAGGGAGGAAATAATGAAAAAGTTTCAAATCGAACTAAATAAACTGCCGACAGAAAATGCTGGAGAAATAGTACTTAGTATAGATGAGAGAATTGTGTTTCAAGAAAAAACAGACATAATAGGACCGATTTGTCAGCTGTTTGATGCTTGTATCGAGGTTTTTAAATATGATGACGCTACAATTTTCTTAAATGAATATGAAAAAAAGATGGAATTTAAGAAGAAAGATGGGGAATTTCTCATTATTAATCAGAGAGGCAAGAAATTAGCTAGTGTTGATAGCGAGCAATTTTTACGAGTACTTTTTTCGTTTCTTAAAAAGGAGATAGGGCAGATTTACATGAGTGGATTTGATTCTTTTCGAATCAAAGATGCTTACCATAGAATGTTAGAAATTGATCCATTTGTTCCTAAACTTGTAAATGGAAATGACGAAATTATGTATCGAACTTATCATTCTACAAGTGACAAGTATGAATTAAAATGGAAGTATTTAAAAGGGAGAGAGGTTGAACCGATATTTACTCCGGTACTATCTCATGATAAGAAGAGTATCTTTTATGTAGAGGAAAATAACCACAGAATTCGTAAACTCGATAGTGAAACGAAAGAAGAGATTTGGCAGTGCCGTATTCCAATAGTAGAAGATTGTAATTGCATTACTGTGAATGGTGTCGTAATTATTTGGCATGCAAATAGATTTGGAGAAAGTATGGCGAAATTGTACGCTATTTCATCAAGTTGTGGGGAGCTTCTATGGAATTTAGAAATAGAAGGGCATATTATACAAGATGTAAAAACTACGGGAGAAGAGTTACCACGTTTACTAGTTATTACACAAGAAGGCTACAATGTTTTATTAGAGCTTGAAAGTGGAGTAAAAGTATGGGAAAAGAATGTTCGAGTCGGAGGAGAAAAATTGCAGTGCCATCTTGGCACAGATTACTATGTATTAGCAGGGAATCCTTTTGATGAAGATGGGGAAGTTGATGCATATAGTAATGTTGCAATTGCCATTCAATTATTAGATGCTTCTACACGATGGAAACAAATGATGGAAGATTGTAATCCAAATGAACCAGTTACTTTAACTAATGAACATTTTATATGTGTAGCAATGGAGGTATTACAAAAGTGGGAATATGGAAAAGAAGGCTGTAACTTAATTTTTGAAAAAGCTTTTGATGAGGTATGGTACTCTTACATTGAATCAAAGGAAGCAAAAATACTATTAACAAGAACTGAGTATGGATATGAAGGGGTAAGTAGACAAATACAATGTTATGATCATAAGAGCGGTCAAAAGTTATATGAAGTAAATATGTCTTTTGAAATTGAATTGCCTCCATTTCTTATCGGAGAGATGATGGTATTGTCCTTAGGAGAAGGCAGAATTTGTGGTATTAATATTCAAACAGGTAAAGTGCTTTGGAACAATACTACTCTACATGATATTACAGAGGTTCTGTTATATAAAGATGGAGAAATTTACATTGCAACTTCAAATTTAGAATTGATAATACTTGATGCTGAATGTGGCGAAGTAAAAAATATAATTAAACTCCCTAAAAATGTTGTTGTAATAGATTTTATTGTATCAATTGAGGAAGGTAATAATAGACTATTCATTAGTTGTGTAAGTGGAAATATGTTTGAAATAGTAGAAGGCTAATTTGTGAGCGCTCTTAAGTCGAGATGTTTGTTTTAAAATAGTAGTATATATTCACTAAAAAGGATGTATAAAAATGATTTTGATGCATCCTTTTTAGTGAATATATAAAATAATTAACTTAGTGTATTAAAGGTATGATACACGATTATTTTAATATATTTAAAAGTAAAATGAAATAAGAAACGGATAATTGTCGGAATATATTCGATTTCCGTTCACTTTTATGAAATATGTGTATTTTTTGTTAGATTCCTTCATTTTGTCCATATACAATAAATGTATATAGAAATAAGAAAAGGATGATGTACGTGAAGGACACGGTTTTACAAGAAACGATTTCTCCACAAGAATTACATAAAGTTGTTCAAAAGAATACAGCTTATTATGACTTTAAGTGGGGTAAAGTAGAAAATCCAGCGCAAGGGAATACATGGAATTGGGTAGCCTTTTTCTTCCCAACTTTTTGGTTAGCTTATCGTAAAATGTATAAGTTATTTATTATATTTGCGTTATTGGCTATACCTAGTATAGTTATACCCCCTTTTATAGATATTCCAGATGGGATTTATGTAACATTTAGTTTAGCTCTTCAATTAGGAATGATGATATTTACTGGATGGCAAGGAAACCGTTTATATTATAAGCAGGCTGTTCGTGTTTTTCGTAAGGGAGAAGATGCGTCTGATCATGAGAAGGCGTATTTCTTACAATCAAAGGGCGGCGTGAGTATTGCTGGTATGATTGGTTTACAGATTATAGTCGGGATTGTGTACGGATTAGCTGCGTTCGGGCTGTCCTTTTTACCAACTGAGCCGAATATTAAAAACGTTGTTCGTTCAAGTGGCGAAGGGGTTACTTTAGAGATTATGACTGATAATCCAACTTGGAAGTTTGTGAAGAAAGAAAAAGATTATGACGTAGTAGAGTTTACTGGTTATGATTATACAGAGAAGAAAAACGTGAAAATTAAATTTGCTGTTTATTTCGATGAAGATTATTTCGAGTGGCAAGAGGTATATGAAAATAATAAGAAGTTAAGTGAAGAAGAAGTAGAAGAATATCAAATTTACATTGAAGAAAATAATTGGGGTTTCTAGAGGGAACTCGTTCATTTTGAAAAGAAGAATCTTGTGAAGGTTCTTCTTTTATTTATTAAGGGAAGAGAAATAATTTCAGCATTAATAGAAGCTCTAATAGGATCGATTAGTTTAAGTACGGGTTTACACACGAAAAAGATTGATGCTAACATACGTTACTTGCAGCAGTATGAATGGTTTCGAATCATATATGAAGACGAAAAGTATCGAAAGTTATTTATTACGAACTACAAAGTTCGCTCATATTTACAAAGTAAGCTAAGAGTTCGATTGCTCGTAAAAAATAAAAATGCACAACGAAGATTTTTAAAATTAGTAGAAGAGCAAATAGAAAAACGGCATACAAATTGAAATTTTGTAAAATACAATAAAAAATGAGAATTTGAGGTAGGCTTGTCAATAACGTGAGACTATGGCACTATAAAGAAATGCTATACAAATTTTATTTATCGAGATGTAAACATCAATTTTGATTTTTACGTATAAATAATGAACGGAGGAAATGAATTTATGGCTACTTTACCAAATTGTCCAAAATGTAATTCAGAATATACGTATGAGGATGGCGTTCTTTTCGTATGTCCAGAATGTGCTCATGAGTGGGGCCAAGAAGCAGAAGCTGAAAATAATGATGGTGCGAAAGTTGTAAAAGATGCGAACGGAAACGTTCTTCAAGACGGCGATGCAGTTACTGTTATTAAAGATTTAAAAGTAAAAGGAACTTCTTCAGTTGTGAAGATCGGTACGAAAGTAAAGAGTATCCGTCTAGTTGATGGCGATCACGATATCGATTGCAAAATCGACGGCTTCGGAGCTATGAAGTTAAAATCACAGTTCGTTAAGAAGGCGTAAGTAAATAGAAGAGGAGGCAGATAGCCTCCTCTTTTTATTATGTCACTTTTTGTCGGTAAATCGATATTTCGTACAAAATCGTTGATATATTCTGAGTTATGATAGATATATTTGAAAAATCGTTGATATATTGCAAGTTATGATAGATATATTTGAAAAATCGTTGATATATTGCAAGTTATGATAGATATATTGAAAAAATCGTTAATATAATTTCATTCATCGTGAACTACGCACCATTCACCGTGCACCATAGTCAATTTCTTTCAATTGACATCGCCTATTAAAGAACGTTTTATATCCAAGCTGTAAAAAGATAATGACAGCAAAGGCAGTACTTCCAGAAATACCGAGTATGATGGCGATTTGATATTGAATGGCTGTGAATGGTGATACACCGGATAATATTTGACCAGTCATCATGCCTGGTAAGCTTATAATCCCCATTCCGACCATAGAATTAATTGTTGGTAAAATAGCAGAATCAAAAGCGTCTCGAATGAGCGGAGCAGCTGCTTCTTTCGGTGTTGCGCCGAGCATAAGTGCACCTTCAATTTGACCTCTTTGCGATTTCATATTGTTTAAGAACGTATTTGCGCCGAGAGAAACACCAGTCATGGCATTCCCAACTAACATTCCTGTAATAGGGACGATATATTGCGGAGCATACCACGGATCATGTCCGATAATAACAAAGATAAATAGTAGAAGTGGCCCAATTGATCCGGCGACCATGGAAAGGGCGGCTACTCGTTTTAATTCTTTAGACATTGGGATGTTAACTCGTTTATAAATATTAAAAATTGCAAAGGTAGTAATAGAAGTAATGAGAGCAATTGTATAAAATGGATTACTGTTTTCAAATACGTATGTAAGGACATATGCAACAAGTACGAGCTGAATGGTCATACGGAATGTTGCGAGAGCGATTTGTTTTTCGCGAGGTATTCCTTTTAATTTTACAAGTCCAATTAAAATAAGAATGAAAATATAGGCAGCTGCAAGTTGCCAAATTTGGAGTTCAATAACGCCCTTCAACAGAGAGCACTTCCTTTCTAGTTGCACCGTTTGCTTTACTAATCTCAATAATGTCGTCTGCAATTTCTTCTGGAAGTTGTTGTGAGTGTGTGATGAAGATAATTGTTTTTTTCTTTTTTCGTGCTAGTTCAGTAAATTGTTTCATAACGCGGCGCTCTGTATCGCTATCTAGCGCCGAAGTTGGTTCATCTAATAAATAAACAGGCGGATCCATAAGTACGATACGTGCAAAGGCAAGTCTTTGTTTTTCACCGCCAGATAGTGAGGAGGCGCTATCTTCTAATTGCTTGTCTAAGCTAACGGTTTGTAATGCACTCCGCAGGGCATCATCATTTGGAAATGGTTTTTCAGAAAGACGAAGTCCCATTAATAGGTTGTCTTTAACGGTTCCATCAAAAATAGGTGGAGTTTGCCCAAGCATAACTACGTCACGACGTAATTGAATAGGATGATAATCAGAAATTAATTTTCCGTTATATTCAATTGTGCCGGATGTTGGAGATTGTAAATCGTTTAACATGCGAAGCAACGTGCTTTTTCCGCTTCCGCTTTCACCGATAATGCAAGTAATCTTTTCTTTTTGAATCTGTAAATAAGGAATGTGTAGTATATCTTTATATATAACGTTTTTTAATGTAAACATAAATCGCTCCTTTCTGATTCTAGTTATATCGTATCAAAAAAGAGAAGATAACGGTTATAAAGAGCAACGTTTTTTCTTCGTCTTGAGTTTTATTAATAAGTTAAGTAAACGATCTAATTCTTGGCTGAAAGAAATCACTTTATGATGAGTGAATCCGTATCGTTCAACGAGATAGATTAACTCTTTCTTTTTCGCTTCTATTCGATTGTTTAGTTTCGATAAGTTCATAAGTGGAATATAATGCCTCCTACAAAAGTATTTATCACATAAAAAATAAGACCGAATGAATTCGGTCTTCAAGGAAATAATAAAACAACTTACAAATAGCATACACTGTTTATCCGTAGTTTTTAATATAAAAATGAAAAATAAATCATTATACATATTGAGAAAGATGTGTCTGATAATTTTTAAAAACTGATGCAAAGAGGCTGCCTACATAGTAGACAGCCTGTAAAGTATTAACCCTTATGATATTTGTACATCCAAAGAAGACCAGATTTTAATAATCTCGGTACACGTCCCATTAACGGTTGGTTTGCGAGTAAACCAAATCCGTGTTTTTTACCAAGAGATCCTAGAACACCTTTTAATTTAATAACAGGTAGTTCATCAGGGAGTGGTTCATTATTCCAACGTTTTAATAATATTTGGACAATTTGTTCTCCTTGACCTTCAGCAAGTTGGGCAGATGGTGCATGTGGAAGTGCTGCGCAATCTCCTACAACGTAAACATGCTCGTTGTTTGGAATATTGTGATATTTCGTTAAGACAACCCGTCCGCTACCATCTTGTTCAACTGGAAGGTTTCGAACAACTTCATTTGCTTGAATACCAGCTGTCCAGACAATTGCATCACATTCAAGTGGTTCATCGTGGTTGTACACAATATTTGGTTCTACTTTTGTAATGTTAGAGTTTCGTATAATGTTAACTTTATGCTTTACAAACCATTCTTCTACATATCTACTTAATTTCTCTGGATATGGGAATAAAATTCTATCTTTTCGATCAAATAAATAGATTTTTAAATCAGAACGGCTTTCACGAAGTTCACTTGCTACTTCAACGCCACTTAAGCCAGCACCAACAACAGCTACTGTTGCATTTGGTTCTAGACTATTTAATTGTTCATATGTTTTACGTGTTTGTTCAATTGATTGTAGACTATGTGTATATTCCCTAGCCCCAGGAACGTTATGATATTTATCTTCACAGCCAAGTCCGATAATTAAGTCATCATATTGGATTGCTTCGCCGCCATCGAGATGAACAGCTTTTTCTTCGAGGTCAATATTTGTTATTGTGCCGTATTGAATATTGAGGCGTGGGTGTTCAGGAAACGGTATACGAATATGCGTTTCTGAAATAGTACCCGCAACTAATGCATAATATTCAGTTTTGAAGCAATGATATGGTACTTTGTCGATTAATGTCACTTGTACATCATCTGGAAGTTGGTTGCTTGGAAGTAGCCTTTGCAGAATTCTCATTCCACCGTAGCCGCCACCTAGTATTACGAGGTGTTTCATGATGGATTACCCCTTTTCTGTTGAAATATCCCCTAATCATAAAATTTTATATTAATAAAATATTTTGACTTTACTCAATCAAATTATATCGAATTTGTGAACAAATAACAATGCATGAATGAATACTCTGTTGTACAATAAGAAGAAAAGTAAAATAAACTGTTTTTCCTTTGTAGTTACTATTTCATTGGAAGTAGCATGTTATATAGAAGAAGTCATCTACTTTGAAGTGAAGTAATGAAGTAACTAAATAGTTTAGACTGTGTAACGAAAACAACAAGAAACAGCTTAGTTTTCTTCTTATAGATAAAGTGAAAAGGTAATTTGTTTTGTAGTACAGGGGGGAGAATTTTGATTAAACCATTAATTGAATTTTGTGTAGGTAACCTTGCAAGTGGTTCACAAGCAGCTCTAGAAAAATTAGAAAAAGATCCGAATTTAGATGTAATGGAGTACGGTTGTCTAGGGTATTGTGGTATTTGTTTTGAAGGACCGTTTGCACTTGTAAATGGTGAAGTTGTACAAGGTACAACAGTAGAAGAGCTTGTTAATAATGTATATGAGTATTTGGATGAAAATCCAATGTTTTAAGGTGTTGCGAATTAGCAGCACCTTTTCCATTAGATAAAACTTTATTTTGTGGGGAAGACTAATGCTGATTATTAGCCTTCCCAATTGAAAATAGTGGGATAAATAAAAAAAGGCCCTTTTTAGAAGGGCTTTTTTCTTACACAAATTGTGTAAGAGTGGCTCATCGCCAAACGTTGTCAAATATGAGAAACGGGGGACATTCATATTGTGTTCTAAAAGCATGCATTTTATACTTAACATAACAAATTATTTTTGGAGTGAATATAAATGAGCCAATTTTCTTTTACAAAAATGCATGGTCTTGGCAATAGTTATATATATGTAAATATGTTTGAAGAGCAAATTCCTGAAGAAGATTTAGCCCTTGTGGCCGAAAAGGTTTCAAATATTAATACTGGTATTGGAGCAGACGGGATGATTTTAATTTGCCCTTCAGACGTAGCTCCGGTGAAAATGCGCATGTTTAATAATGATGGTTCTGAAGGAAAGAGCTGTGGTAATGGTTTGCGCTGCGTAGCGAAATATGCGTATGAGCATAAACTAGTAGAAGAAACAGTTTTCACAATTGAAACGTTAGCTGGTATTGTAACGGCTGAAGTAACAGTAGAAGATGGTGTCGTGACATTAGCGAAAATCGATATGGGGGCACCGCGTCTAACACGTGCAGAAATACCGATGCTTGGTGAAGGTGAAACGCCATTTATTCGTGAAAACTTCTTATATAATAATCATCGTTATGCATTTACAGCTGTTTCAATGGGAAATCCGCATGCGGTTATTTTGGTTGATGATGTAGAAAAAGCACCTCTTACAACACTTGGACCAGTCCTCGAGACACATGAAATGTTTCCAGAGCGAGTAAATGTTGAGTTTATCGAAATTTTGAATGATGACGAGATGAACTTCCGCGTTTGGGAACGTGGATCTGGTGTAACGCAAGCTTGCGGAACAGGAGCGTGCGCTGCAGTTGTAGCTGCTATTTTAAATGGAAAGATGGAACGCGGTAAGGAAATTACTGTTCATTTAGCTGGTGGCGATTTAATGATTGCGTGGACTGAAGAAGGAAACGTGTTGATGAAAGGCCCTGCGGAAGTAATTTGCCGCGGAGTGTATGAGTACAAGATAGAAGCGTAAAGATGTATAATGGACTAAGAACAGAAAGGAAGGTGTATTTCATGATTGAAGTAACAGAACAAGCAGCTTTTCAAATTAAAGATATGTTAAAAGATGCTGAAGATGGAGAGAAGTATGTGCGCCTTGCTGTACACGGCGGCGGATGTAGCGGTCTTTCTTACGGCTTAGGATTTGAAGTAGAACCAAAAGAAGACGACACAGTTCTTGAGTTTTTCGGTGTTGAATTTGTTATCGATACAGAAAGTGCTCCAATTGTTAAAGGAGTAAAAATTGACTATAAACAATCTATGCTTGGCGGCGGATTCACAATTGATAATCCAAACGCAATCGCATCATGCGGATGTGGATCATCTTTCCGTACAGCGACGAATGCTGGTAAGCCAGAAGAGTGCTAAGTTTTTAGCAGAAATAGAGAAAGACCTTTTTAGCGATGAAATAAAATCGTTAAGGAGGTCTTTTCTTTTGGCGTAAAAGTCCAATTGATAAGGGAATGACAGTCTCCAAAGTAAAGAAATAATTATTATCTTACAAAAGTGTAATGTTCATGTCATGTTTTTGAATTTCTTCTTTAAGCTCTGGGCTTTAAGATAAGACTATAAGAAAAAACATATGAGGTGAAGGAAATGAAAAGGTACATTGCACTATTTAGTATTTTAGTTGTATTTGCAAGTTTGTTAGTTGGTTGTGATTTAAACCGTATGGGTAAAGATGAGTACTACGTTCAAATTACAGTAGATGGAAAAGAAGTTCATAGTAAAGCTGATAATGGTCAAAAATATAAAGATTATGAGTATAAGCTAACTGGCTTTGATAAAGACGGTAAAGAGAAAGAATTAGAATTCACAGCTCAAAAAAACTTACGTAAAGATGCATTCCTACGCGTATACCACTCAGATAAAAAAGGTGTTTCGGCTTGGGAAGAAGTAAAGAAAGATGAGCTTCCAGCGAAAGTGAAAGAAAAATTAGGTGCAAAATAAGAAAGAAAAAAGGAATTGACGAACAGGGTCAATTCCTTTTTATATTTTCAAAATCCTCTTCTGAAATGACTGTAAGTCCGTGTCTTTTGAATAAAGCAGTTGTTACCCCGTAACCAGTTTGTTTATTCCCGTTAAATTCTCCGGTGTAAATTGTAGAACTACCACAAGATGGACTACGCTCTTTCAAAATAATATATTCTGGGTGCAAATCTTTGATTTGTTCTAGTGCTTTATAAGCACCACTCACGAAAGACTCCGTGACATCTTCACCGTCTTTTGTCATCACTTTCGCTTTTCCGTCTAAAACGTCGTCGCCATTCCCGCCAATAATTTCAGCTGAGGGGCGAGGTGTTGGCAATCCTCCTAATACTTCAGGACAAATGAGGACTGTATCTTCTTTTTGCAAAAGCTCCTCTATTTTTGAAACGAGATTGTCATTTCCATCATACCGACAAGCGATACCACCTAAACAAGCACTAATTACGATCATATTTTCATCTCCAATAAAAAATATTAACTATCACGCCAATTTTTCTTCCTGCCTCTTATTTATAAGTGAGGTGATAAAAATGGGAAGCTTATATAATTTAATGAAACCATATAGTGAATTTCAAAGTAAAGAAGAGTTTAATACATATCAAAAACAAGTTTTGAAATATTATCGATTTCAATTAAATAAAACGGATGCTACCATTATTCATTTTTTAGGAAAGTATGCGGTGAATGAGAAACAAAAAACAGTAGGGGTCGCTTGTCCGTTAATGGAGACGATTGCGACGAATGTTGGAAAGAGTATTCGTACAGTACGCCGTTCAATTGCAAAGTTAGAGGAACTAGGAATTATAAAGCGTGTTGCAACAAAAGAGAGACATAAGCGCGGTGGGTATAGTGCGAACTTATATGTATTTCTTACATCTGCGATTGACCGCATGGATGACCGTATGCAAATGTCCGCTTGTAAAAGTGAGGATAATGCAACTGGCTGTAGTAAAAATGAGCAAAAAAGCGCTGGGGAAACAATTCTTTCTAAAAACATTCCACAAATAAAAGAGAAAAGAAAAGGAACGTACGAGCTTGATGAGACGTATTGCCGTCATGATATACCGAAGCCTTTTATATATGCACTTCTGCCGATGACGAGTAATCCGAAGAAAATTAATATATTTTGGAGTAAGGTGGAGCTTGCATATAAAAAGAGTGGGTTACTAGAACAAGGTGTTTTACTAGAGCAAATATTAGCTGACGAAGAAGTGTATGGAAATTTAATTTGGCGTGTGAAAAGTGTTGTAAGGGCATATAAATATGGGGAAATTCGTAAAGACATTGGGGCACTTTTATACAGTACAGTGCGAGATTTATTTTTAGAGGTTGGATTAGAATGGGGAGCAGCATTAAGGAGAAGTAAGGGAATATCACTATTTGATCCATTCAAAAAAGAGCCATGTGTATAATACATGACTCTAATTAGCTAATCGAACTTCCTTACAACTGGAACACGAATCGCTACAAATAGTACGAAGACGATAACAGCTATTGCACCGCTTTTCATAACGGTTACGATTGGAATTCCTATTGCAAGCGCGATGGATGTGAATGCATAAGAAAGCGGGATAAAGCCCATTGATGATAGCATAAGCAAACTCATTACGCGCCCCATCATTTCTTCTTTTACTGTCGATTGAATCATCGCCATCAGTGGAACGATAGCCATTGCGATTGTAATACCGTAAAACATGCCAGCTAATAATGCTTGCCATAGTACGGTACTAAAGTTGATGGATAAGAAGAAGACACCAGACAGTAGCATCATGATAATGCAAAATAGACCGCGTCTACGATTAATATTTTTTAAACCGACAATGACCGCACCGATTGCCATTCCGCCGCCGACAGACGCTTCTAAGTAACTAAACTGGAGCGAATCACCATGCAGCACGTTTTTAACAAAAAGCGGGAAACCAACTTGCATCGGGCCGATTAAAAATAAGTTTAAAAAAGCGCTACAAATAAGGAAAGTTGAAAGGAATGGCGATTCCTTTACATATAAGATTCCTTCTTTAATGGAAGTGAACATACCTTTATCTGTATCTTTTAGTTCTGGCATCGTAAATTGTATTTTTTGAACGAGTATGGCTGCGACAATCAGTAATAAAATTGTAATAGAAAATATTGTCTCGTAGTTTGTAAATTTGATCAGAATTCCGCCAAGTACAGGGCCTAAGATGACCGATGCTTGGTTCGTCATTTGTGTAAGTGAATTCGCTTGTGTTAACCGGCTTTTTTCTACCAATTCAGGTAAGATAGATCCATCTGCTGACCAGAAAAAAGCATCAGCAAGTCCAAAGAATAAAGCGAATAAAGCAAATGTATATAGTGTTACATCACCAACGATAAACCATGTGAGAATGGTTGCGACAAGAATCGCTCGAATAATATTGGAGTAAAACATAATATTTTTTTTCGGGAATTTATCAGCTACAGCGCCGCCGATAATCATAAAAATAAGCCTTGGAACACTAAGAGCTACGAAAACAACACCGAGTGAAGCTTCAAGGTTTAATGTTTTTGCTATGTACCACGTTTGTGAAAAAGTAAAAAAGGCTAAAGCAAAGCTTGAAAAAAGAGTAGCTGCCCAAAGAAAAAGGAAATTCGTATTTTTTAATAACGGTTTTCCGCTTCCTTCTAAAGCAGTTTTATTTTGTTGTAGTTCCTCCATATTGCTTCCTTTCTATGTGACAAATTTAAACTAAAAAACCAGTAAACGCCCGATTGGTGAGGGCTAATACTTAATGGGAGATGCCCCCACTGATTATAGTTTCACTTTATACAGTTTCTAATATTTCTATACTGCACTTTCTCATTGTAGACAATAATAATGAATTTGCCCAGTAGCTATTTAACGACAAAAAAAGATGCCGAATGGGCATCTTTTTTTAGGCTAACGCAATATAAATATCCAATTGTGCATGATTTGGGTCTAATGCTCTTTCGTCGTAAAGCTCGAAGTCTGTTGTGAAGGCACGTTTATTTTCTTTCGACCATTGCCAAATATATTCCCAAGCTTCGCAAACGACTTCAGCAACTGGTCCCTTTCTCGTTATAAATACCGCATATGTAGCAGCAGGTATTGTTAAAGTTGTCATATTTTCAGGAACGTCTTCTAATGAAGAAACGGTCGTACCGATTGTGAATGTATATGTACCAGTTTCATCTGATTCGTAGTTTGAGTAGAAAGCAAATGTTGCTTTCGTTTTTTGGTTTGGGATGTGATGCATCATTTGTTCTTGAAAGTATCGGTTCCAGAGCTCGGGAATTTTTCCTTCAGTAGATGCCTCTCTTTCGTTAGTCGTCGTAATCGAAACGCCGATTGCTTGGAAAGCTTCTTTTTTTACGATAATGGGTTCGTTTATCATTACAAATTCCTCCTTTAAAATAAGAACATATGTTCCTCAATAATATAACATATTTTTACATGTAACGGTTATTGTTTTTTGAAAATTTTAATCATAAATAACAAACTGAAATTACTAAAAATGGTAAAATTTCTATTGTATGTATGAATAGATTAAGAGATATGTTAAGCTTTTTGTGTATCCTTAAACTGTTATATAAACCTATACAATAGGGCATTTTTTACTATGTTAAAAAATGGTGAAGGTTTGTATAAGTGTCCGATATATATATGCTATTTTTGATAAATTAAAATAGTAATATTCTATGAGATTTATATTGTTGACATTGGGATTTCAACGATACATTTTCGTAGGTCGGATTGTTGCGAGTGGATATATATTGCTATGTATACGGCTACGAAATTAAGTAGACGGATAGCAAGCATATAGAAAGGAGAAAGGTAGAAAATATGAAACAAGTATTGAAGTGTTTTAATGTCGTAACAATGATCACACTTCTCCTATCCATCATATTGCCTTCACCCAGTGCTTTTGCAGAGATAAATAAAAAAAGCTGGGATGAGTTACAAGGAAATGATGTGAAAATTAAGGCAGAGCAAGTAAATGCCGAAATATATAAGGGGGAAGTAGCTAAGAGGGAGCACGTTTTTCAATATACGATTGAAAATACGGGAGATACACCAATTCAAGAATTGGTGCTTAAACAAAGTAATGAAAATGAAATTACGTTCCTCTCGCAATCTGTGAAAGTAAACGGAGAGAAGTTACCTGAAAATAAAGTAGCGGATTTCTATGTAGAAGAAAAAGATAAGGGAGGAAAACTTCTTTCTTCTAATCTTAAAATTCGAGATTTAAAATCACACGAAAAAATGACGGTGCTAATAAAGGCTAGCCGCACGCAGCATTTTAATAAAGAATACAAACAAAAGATTAGTGTGCAAAAAGATCAAGTACAAATAGGAAACATGTCTGTAGATGTTGAGGGAATCCCTTCTGAAGAAAAGGTAGCAGCTAATGCCGATGAGGAGGCTGACAGTAGTAAGAAAGAAGTTGGCCCATCAGCTAATAATACAATTAAAAAAGTTGATGAAAAGCTAAAAGTATCTGTGGAAGATAAAAATAACCCTACATCAAAAACAGAACTACCAAAACAACCAGTAACCGAAGCTGAGAAACAGCCAGAAAAAGAGGCAGTAAAGCAGAGTGTTGCAGAAGTACAAGCTGCATCAGAGAATGCTTCGAAGGTTCAAATGCAAACAGGGGATAAGCAAGGATTTGGAGATCCACTGTATTCTACAATTACTGCTGGTAATTTAGTACAGACTGGTAATGTAACACTTGGTTTGACGACCGATCATTATGGCAGACAAAGTCTGGGGTATAAGACGAATAAAATGACTGTGGACGTTGATAACGATGATAGTACTTTTAATTCGTCAACAGGAGCTTTTCCTAACATTCCTGCTGGAAGTAAAGTGAAAAAGGCTTATTTATTTTGGACAGCAGCTATGGGAACGCCAACTTATCCATCTAAAGAGTATAGAGTTAGCGATGCAGATGTAAGAGAGCCCGTTAAAATGAAAATGGGGAATAAAGGATACGCTGAAGTAAGTGCTGATAGTATACGAAAAGCGGATTATTTACCGTATATTTCAAATTACTCGGGTGCTGGTGCCGGTTATGTTGCATATGCTGACGTAACAAATGTAATTGCACAGCAAGGTATTTCTCAAACGGTGACAGTTGCGAATGTGCCACAAATTAAATTTGAAAAAGGCAGTGGTTACTACTGGGGCAACTGGAATCTTATATTAGTTTATGAAAACCATAAAGAAACCGTAAAAGATATGAAGATTTGGGAAGGGCTAGTCTCTCAAAAAAGTACAGCCTGGACAGATATTAGTGTTAATAAAATAAACACACCAAAAGAAGGTGCTTTTAAAGCAAAATTTAGTTATTTTTCATCGCAAGGTGATCCAGCTGAGAAAGATGGATATGCCTATGATTATGGAGAATATGATTTTGGCGCTGGATATATAAAGATAAAAAATATTAACGGTAAAGATAATGATGCGAATGATTCTTCTATGACAGAAGTACAAGTAGACGGTACTAACGAGTTTGTTACAAAAAAATATCCAGGATATAACCCGGATTGGACAAATTCATTCAGTACTGACATTCATACGTATCATCTTGAAGGACCGACTCAAGTAAAGAATGATTTGAAAGAAGGAAAAATGCGTTTTAGAGCATATGCTGGTACTGGTGATATTTACGTATTAAACAACGCCACATTTGTTACAGAACATAATGCTCCAAACTTACAAGTTGATAAAAAGGCATTAGATAGTACCGGTAAAGAAATTAAGGAAATTAAAGCTGGTGAAGAGTTTACGTATCAAATTGAAGTGAAAAATGATACGAAAAATAATCAAGCGCCGGTATCGAATGTAAAAGGTTTTGATAAATTAGATGATCGTTTAGAGTATGTTCCGGGATCTATACAATATATTTCTGGAAGTAATAAAGGAAATAAAACAGATGATGCAAGCGATGATGAAGCGGAGTTTGTAAATAATCAAATTGATTTCCGTGTTGGTGAAGGTGCTAATGCTAAAGACGGCGGTGTTTTAAAGCCGGGGGAAAGTGCCGTTATTACATTCAAAGTAAAAGCGAAAGAATCTATAAAATCAGACACAACAATAAAAAATATTGTTGTTGTAAAGGGAGAAGATAGCGCCGAGATAAAGTATGAAACCGAAGATGAGGCAAATGTTCCGGTTACTACTCCAAAAGAAGTTCCGGGAGAAATAGAAGCTAAAAAAATAGCATCTAATAAAACACCGAAGCTAGGTGACGAGGTAGAGTATCGTATTACATTTAAAAATAAGACAAAAGATGGACGTCTAGATGTATTAACCATTGAAGATGAATTACCAAGCAATCTTGAATACGTGAAAGATAGTTTGAAAGCAGAAGGTGCAAAACCAGAGCCAGTAGAGCTGAAGTTTGAAAATGGAAAAGTAATTGCAAAGTATCCAGAAATTATGGATATGGAAGAAAGAAGTATCGTCTTTAAAACAAAAGTAAAAGAAACTGCAAAAATTGGTGAAGAAATTGTTAATAAAGCAACCGTTAGTGATAAAACAAATCCACCAAAGAATCTAGAAGAGAAGATTACACCACAGCATAAGGCCGGTAAAATTGCTGCAAAGAAAAAAGCAACAAATAAGAAGCCAAAGCTAGGAGAAGAATTTGAATATCAAATTAGCTTCCAAAATACGGTGGAAAACGGAAAACTAGATGCAGTTACAATAGAAGATGAAATTCCAGCTAACTTAGAATTTGTTCAAGGCAGTGAGAGAGCTGAAGGTGCTGAACCAAATCCAGTAGAGTTAAAAGTAGAAAATGGTAAGGTAATCGCAAAATATCCAGAGATTACGGATACAAAAGAGCGAAGCATTGCCTTTAAAGTGAAAGTAAAAGAAGAGGCAAAAGCCGGAGAAACGATTGTTAATAAAGCGGTTGTGAGTGAGCCGAATGGACAAACTGAGCATCCAGAAGAAAAGATTACGCCGGATTATAAATACGGTAAAGTGGATGTTGAAAAAAGCGTAACGAATCAAACACCAAAACTAGGAGAAGAAGTGGAATACCGAATTACATTTTATAATACGGTAGAAAACGGAAAACTAGAAAAGGTGCTAGTAGAAGATACACTACCTAAAGGTGTTGAATACGTGAAAGATAGTTTGAAAGCTGAAGGTATAAAACCAGAGCCAGTAGAACTAAAAGTGGAAGACGGCAAAGTAATGGCAAAGTATCCAGAAATTACGGATACAGAAAAAAGAAGTATTGTTTTTAAAGTGAAAGTAAAAGATTCGGCAAAAGTAGGGGAGGCAATCGTAAATAAAGCAATTGCAAAAGATCCGAAAAATGAGCCTGTTGAATCAAAGGTTGTTATTACACCGCAAAGTAAAAAAGGTGAAATTGCTGCTACAAAGGTAGTTAATAATAAGAAGCCAAAGTTAGGCGAGGAAATCGAGTACCGCATTAGTTTTCATAATACGGTTGAGAACGGAAAACTTGAAGAGGTGCGAGTGGAAGATACAATTCCAAAAGGTCTTGAATATGTAGAAAATAGTATCAAGGCCGAAGGAGAAGCACCTGGACCAGTAGAATTAGCTGTTGAAAATGGAATAATCAAAGCTAAGTATATCGATATTATGGATATGAAAGAAAGAAGTATCGTCTTTAAAGTAAAGGTGAAGGAAGAAGCAAAAGTAGATAAAGAGATTGT
The DNA here is from genome assembly GCF_022664295.1 of Bacillus cereus group sp. BfR-BA-01311. NCBI lineage: Bacteria > Bacillati > Bacillota > Bacilli > Caryophanales > Bacillaceae > Bacillus > Bacillus cereus group sp. BfR-BA-01311. Next base: position 5,754 of record NZ_JAKUHC010000003.1, on the reverse strand, counting down.
CAATAAAGCAATTGTTGATGATACGAAAAATCCACCGATTGAGCCGGAAGAAAGAATTACTCCGCAACATAAGGATGGAATAATTGATTCGAAGAAGACAGTAGATAATCTATCACCAAAACTAGGAGAAGAAGTAGAATACCGAATTAGCTTTAAAAATACGGTAGAAAACGGAAAACTAGAAAAGGTAACGATAGAGGATACAATTCCTAACGGTTTAGAGTATGTAAAAGGCAGTGAAAAGGCTGAAGGTGATAAACCAGCTCCATTAAAGTTAAGTGTGAAAGATGGAAAAGTCATTGCTGAATACGACAATATTACAGATATGAAAGAAAGAAGTATTGTCTTTAAGGTAAAGGTGAAGGAAGAAGCGGAAGTAGGTAAGGAAATCATCAATAAAGCAATTGTTGATGATATGAAGCATCCGAAAGAACCAGAAGCAAAAATCACACCATTACACAAAGATGGAAAAATTAAAGCGAAGAAAATCGTAAATAATGAAACACCGAAGTTAGGAGAAGAAGTAGAATACCGAATTAGTATGAAAAATACGGTTAAGTACGGAAAGCTAACAGACGTGATAATAGAGGATACTTTACCAGAAGGTTTAGAGTATGTAGAAAATAGTTTGAAAGCAGAAGGTGCCGGAACAGATTCAGTAGAGCTGAAATTTGAAAACGGTAAGGTAATGGCAAAATATCCAGAAATTATGGATACAGAAGAAAGAAGTATCGTTTTTAAAGTGAAAGTAAAAGAAGAAGTAACAGTTGGTAAAAAAATCATTAATAAAGCAACTATTGATGATTCACAAAACAAGCCAGTTAATCCGACAGCGGAAATTATTCCTCAGTATAAAGATGGAAAACTTGAAGCGAAAAAGATGGTAAATAATGAAACGCCGAAGTTAGGAGAAGAAGTGGAATACCGAATCAGCTTTAAAAATACGGTAGAACATGGAAAGCTAACAGAGGTAAAAATAGAAGATGATTTACCTAATGGATTAGAGTATGTGAAAGATAGTGTAAAAGCAGAAGGTTCTAAGCCAGATCCAGTGGAATTGAAATTTGAAAACGGTAAGGTAATGGCAAAGTATCCTGAGATTACAGATACAAAAGAGAGAAGTATTACCTTTAAAGTGAAAGTAAAAGGTAAAGTGAGCGATTCAATTGTTAATGAAGCGATTGTGAGCGATACGAAACATCCGCCAGAAACACCGACAGCAGAAATTATTCCGCAACATAAAGACGGAAAAGTGAAAGCGAAGAAGACGGTAAATAATGAAACGCCGAAGTTAGGAGAAGAAGTAGAATACCGAATTAGTTTTAAAAACACGGTAGAAGCTGGAAAACTAGCAGAGGTGAAAATAGAAGATACTTTACCCGAAGGTTTAGAGTACGTAGAAAACAGTGTGAAAGCAGAAGGTTCTAAGCCGGATCCAGTAGAATTGAAAGTGGAAAATGGTAAGGTAATGGCGAAGTATCCAGAGATTACGGATACAGAAGAAAGAAGTATCACTTTTAAAGTGAAAGTAAAAGATGAAGTGAAAGTCGGTAAAAAAATCGTCAATAAAGCAATTATTGATGATACGAAAAATGAGCCAGAAACACCGACGGCAGAAATTACTCCACAGCATAAAGACGGAAAAGTGGAAGCGAAGAAGACGGTAAATAATGAAACGCCGAAGTTAGGAGAAGAAGTGGAATACCGAATTAGCTTTAAAAATACGGTAGAAAACGGAAAGCTAGCAGAGTTAAAAATAGAAGACGATTTACCAAATGGATTAGAGTATGTGAAAGATAGTTTACGAGCAGAAGGTTCTAAGCCAGATCCGGTAGAACTGAAAGTGAAAGATGGAAAAGTAATCGCAAAATATCCAGAAATTACGGATACAGAAGAAAGAAGTATCGTCTTTAAAGCGAAAGTAAAAGAAGAATTTAAGGTTGGTGAAGGCATTGTCAATAAAGTAGTTGTTGATGATACAAAAGATCCAACAACTTCAGAAGTAACAATTACGCCAGAATATAAAGACGGTAAGCTTAAAGCAGAGAAATTTGTAAACAATAAAAAACCGAAATTAGGAGAAGAAGTAGAATACCGAATTAGTTTTAAAAACACGGTAGAAAACGGAAAACTAGTAGAGGTTACAGTAGAAGATGAAATTCCAGCTGGATTAGAGTACATGGAGAACAGTTTACAAGCAGAAGGATCTAAGCCTAGTCCAGTAGAATTGAAATTTGAAAACGGTAAGGTAATGGCAAAGTATCTAGAAATTACCGATACAAAAGAAAGAAGTATTATCTTTAAAGTGAAAGTAAAAGAAGAGGTAGAAATAGGTAAGGAGATTGTTAATAAAGCAATCGTAGTAGATACAAAAAATAAGCCAGAAGAGCCTCATGTGGAAATTACTCCGCAATATAAAGATGGTAAAATTGCTGCGCAGAAAGTAGCAAATAATCATAAACCGAAACTAGGAGAAGAAGTAGAATACCGAATTAGTTTTAAAAACACGGTAGAAAACGGAAAACTAGTAGAGGTAAATATAAAGGATACATTACCAAATGGTTTAGAGTATGTAGAAGGCAGCATCACAGCAGAAGGTTCTAAACCGAAACCAGTAGAGCTACAGGTGAAAAATAATAAGGTAATGGCAAAGTATCCAGAAATTACAGATACAGAGGAAAGAAGTATTGTCTTTAAAGCGAAGGTAAAAGAAAGCGTAAAAGTGGGAGAAGAAATCGTAAATGAGGCAATTGTAGATGATACAAAGAATCTGCCAGAAGAGCCTTATGTACCGATTACACCACAATATAAAGATGGGAAAATTGAGGCAAGAAAAGAAGTAAGTAATCATGAACCGAAGTTAGGTGAGGAAATCGAATATCGAATTATTTTTAATAATACGGTGAAAGATGGAAAACTAGCAGAGGTAAAAATAGAAGATGAAATTCCAGCTGGATTAGAGTTTGTAGAAGGAAGCGAAAAGGCTGAAGGTGAAGAGCCAAAACCAGTGGAGTTGAAAGTAGAAAATGGTAAGGTAATGGCAAAGTATTCAGAGATTATGGATACGAAAGAAAGAAGTATCGTCTTTAAAGTGAAGGTGAAAGATTCAGTTGCAATAGGTAAAGACATCACAAATAAAGCGATTATCCATGTTGATGATCCGAACCATCCAGTAATTGATCCGACAGCAAAAATTACACCGCAATATAAAGACGGTAAAATTGCTACTCATAAAAAGGTGAATAATCATAAACCGAAGCTAGGGGAAGAAATCGAATACCGAATTTCATTTAATAATACGGTGAAAGATGGAAAACTGGCAGAGGTGAAAATTGAGGATGAAATTCCGTCTGGTTTAGAGTATGTGAAAGATAGTCTAAAAGCAGAAGGTGATAAGCCAGCACCAGTAGAGTTGAAAGAAGAAGCTGGTAAGGTTAGTGCGAAGTATGAAAATATCACTGACATGAAAGAAAGAAGCATTATCTTTAAAGTGAAGGTGAAAGATTCTGTTGAAGTGGACAAAGCAATTGTAAATAAAGCAATTGTTGATGATACAAAAAATCCACCAGAGCGACCAGAAGTAGAAATTACCCCGCAGCATAAAGACGGTAAAGTTAAAGCTGATAAAAAGGTAAATAAAAAAGATCCAAAGCTAGGAGAAGAAGTAGAGTACCGAATTAGTTTTAAAAATACGGTAGAAAACGGAAAACTAGCAGAAGTGAAAATTGAGGATCAATTACCAACTGGTTTAGAGTATGTGAAGGATAGTTTAAAATCAGAAGGTAATGAGCCAGCGCCAGTAGAGTTAAAAGAAGAAGCTGGGAAAATTACAGCGAAGTATGAAAATATTACTGATACAGCTGAGCGTAGTATTATCTTTAAAGTGAAAGTAACGGAAGTAGCAAAAGTCGGTAAGAAAATCGTGAATACGGCAATTGTGGATGATGACAATCCGAAGAATCCGCCGCAAAAACCAGAAGCGATTATTACGCCGGAGTATAAGGACGGAAAACTAAAAGCTGAGAAAACAGTAAATAATCCAGCTCCAAAATTAGGAGAAGAAGTAGAGTATCGAATTACTTTCCGTAACGTAGTAGAGCATGGAAAAGTAGCGAAGGTGAAGATTAAGGATGAATTACCAACTGGCTTAGAGTTTGTAGAAGGTAGTGAAAGAGCCGAGGGAGAGAATCCGAAACCGTTGTATGTGAAAGTGAAAAACGGAACCGTCCTTGCGGAATATCCAGAAATTACGGATATGAAAGAAAGAAGTATCGTCTTTAAAGTGAAAGTGAAAGAAAAAGCTAAAGTAGGCGAAGAGATTGTGAACAAGGCGATTGTGGAAGATACAATAAATCCACCAGAGCAACCGAATATCTCTATTCAGCCTCAATATAAAGATGGTGCATTACAAGCAGAAAAAACAGTAAGTAATCATGAACCAAAGTTAGGAGAAGAAGTAGAATATCGAATTAGCTTTGAAAATACGGTAGAGAACGGAAAACTAACTGAGGTAAAGGTAGAAGATGAAATTCCAGCCGGTTTAGAATATGTACAAGATAGTATAAAGTCTGATGGGCCGGAACCACATCCGGTGGAACTGAAAGTAGAGAATGGAAAAGTAACAGCAAAGTATCCAGAAATTACGGATACGAAAAAAAGAAGTATCATCTTTAAAGTGAGAGTACAAGAGACGGTACAAGTAGGAAAAGAGATTGTAAACAAGGCGATTGTTGATGATAATAATCCGACGACGCCGCCAGTTGAGTCACTTATACCAATCACACCGCAATATAAAGATGGGAAACTAGAGGCAAGGAAAGAAGTAAGTAATCATGAACCAAAGCTAGGGGAAGAAATTGAATATCGAATTACTTTTAACGGCACAGTAGATGGCGGGAAGTTAGTTGATGTAAAGATTGAAGATGAAATTCCGTCTGGTTTAGAGTATGTGAAAGATAGTCTGGAGGCCGTAGGTGATAAGCCTGTGCCTACAGAACTTAAAGTAGAGAATGGAAAAGTAACAGTGAAGTATCCAGAAATTACGGATACGAAAGAAAGAAGTGTCATCTTTAAAGTAAAGGTAAAAGAAACAGCAAAAGTTGGAGGAGAAATAACAAATAAAGCGATTATTGAAGTGGATGATCCGAAACATCCAGTTATAGAACCGACAGCGAAAATAAAGCCAGAATATAAAGATGGTAAGTTAACAGCAGCGAAGACAGTAAGTAATAAAGAGCCAAAGCTAGGAGAAGAAGTAGAATACCGAATTAGCTTCAAAAATACGGTGGAAAACGGAAAACTAGATGTAGTTACAATAGAAGATGAAATTCCAGCCGGTTTAGAATACGTGCAAGGTAGTATTAGATTTGAAGGGGCTGAGCCAAATCCAATAGAGTTAAAAATGGAGTTTGGAAAAGTAATCGCCAAGTATCTAGAAATTACAGATACGAAAGAACGTAGTATTATTTTTAAAGCGAAGGTAAAAGAAGCGCCGAGTAAAGGGATAACAAATAAAGCAGTAGTGGACGATAAAATAAATCCGCCACTTGAGCCTACAGTTACAATTTTACCGAAAATAAAAGAAGATTTTAAGATACCAGAAGATCCGAAAGAACCGAAGGAGCCAGAAGTGAAACCGGAAGATCCGAAAGAACCGAAGGAGCCAGAAGTGAAACCAGAAGATCCGAAAGAGCCGAAGGAGCCAGAAGTGAAACCGGAAGATCCGAAAGAGCCGAAGGAGCCAGAAGTGAAACC